>NZ_PDJD01000001.1:2614972-3268715 GCF_002563925.1 Serinibacter salmoneus
GCGCCTGGGTCGCGGAGATGGACTTCCCGCTCGCCGCGCCCGTGGCGGACGCCCTGCAGGAGGCCGTCACCGCTCCCCGCCTGGGGTACCTGCCACCCGCCGTCGTCGCCGACACCAAGGCGGAGTGCGCCGCCTGGTACCGCCGCACGACCGGGTGGGAGGTGACCGAGGACCAGGTGTTCCTCGTGCCGGACGTGCTGACGGCCCTGCGGGTCACCCTGGACCACGTGGCCGGCCCCGGCAGCGCCGCGGTGGTCACCACCCCCGCCTACATGCCCTTCCTGTTTCGCCCCGAGCAGGTGGGTCACCCGGTGCTCCAGGTGGCCGGCACGCAGGACGAGGAGGGCGTGTGGCGGCACGACCCCGCCGCACTCGAGGACGCCCTGACCCGGGCGCGCTCGGAGACCGGGGTGCGGCCGGTCCTGGTGCTGTGCAACCCGTGGAACCCGGTCGGCCGGGTGCTGGGGCGCGAGGAGATGCTCGAGATCGCCGAGGTGGTCGAGCGCACGGGCGCGGTGTTGTTCTCCGACGAGATCCACGCCCCGCTCACCTACGACGACGCCACGCACCTGCCGTACGCGAGCCTGAATGAGGCCACGGCGCGCCACACGATCACGGCCCTCTCGGCGTCGAAGACCTGGAACCTACCCGGGCTGAAGTGCGCACAGATCGTGGCGGCCGACCCCGAGCTGCTGGCCGCGCTTCGCCGCCCGGAGACGTTCGCCGGCCTGGAGCCGGCGACGATCGGGGCGATCGCGAACGCCGCCGCCTACCGGGACGGGGAGCCCTGGCGCGTCGGTGCGGTGGCGTACCTCACCGGGAACCGCGCGGCGTTCGCCGAGGCCGTGGCCGCGATCCCCGGGACTCGGCACACGCCGCCCGAGGGGACCTACCTGGCGTGGGTGGACCTGCGTGAGGTGGTCGGTGGCACCTCCGGGCAGGCGCTACCGGCGGACCTGGGAGCCTTCTTCCGCTCCGCCGGGGTCGCGCTCCAGGACGGCGCCGGCTGCGGCGCCCCCGGCTTCGTGCGGTTCAACCTCGCGCTGCCGCGCCCCTTGATGCGGGAGGCCGTGGCGGCCATGGCCACCGCCGTCGCCGCCCACTGACCCACCCTCCGCGAGGTGGTTCTGCAGGTACCACGAGGCGCCTGCAGAACTACCTCGCGGTGGTCGCAGAACTACCTCGCGAAGGGTTCAGGGATGCCTCGCGGAGATGGAGACGAGCGGGGTTAGGCGAGTTCGTCGACCAAGAGCTCCGCGATCTGCACGGTGTTGAGGGCCGCGCCCTTGCGCAGGTTGTCGTTGGACGCGAAGAACACCAGGCCCTTGCCCTCCGGCGCGGACTGGTCGGCGCGGATGCGACCCACGAACGTGGGGTCCACCCCGGCGGCCTTCAGCGGCGTCGGCACATCCTCCAGCGCCACACCGGGCGCCGTCGCGAGCAGCTCCCGCGCCCGCTCCGGGGTGATATCCCGGGCGAACTCCGCGTGCACCGCGAGGGAGTGCCCGGTGAAGACCGGCACCCGCACGCAGGTGCCCGCGACCAGCAGGTCCGGCAGCCCGAGGATCTTGCGCGACTCGTTCCGCAGCTTCTGCTCCTCGTCGGTCTCCCCCGTGCCGTCGTCCACGAACGAGCCGGCCAGGGCCAGCACGTTGAACGCGATCGGCTCGGGGTAGAGCGAGGGCGCGGGGAAGTCCACCGCGTCGCCCGCGTAGGTGAGCGACTCGATCTCCGCTCCGGCCTCGTTCAGCGCCCGCACCTGGGAGCCGAGCTCGCGCACCCCGGCGAGTCCACCGCCCGAGACGGCCTGGTAGGTGGCGACCTTCAGTCGCTCCAGCCCGGCCTCGCCGTCGAGCACCCGCAGGATCGGCATGATCGCCATCGTGGTGCAGTTCGGGTTCGCGATGATGCCCTTCGGGCGCACCCGCGCCGCCTCGGGGTTCACCTCGGAGACGACCAGCGGTACCTCGGGGTCGCGCCGCCAGGCGGAGGAGTTGTCCACCACCACGGCGCCGGCCTCGGCGAACCGCGGCGCGAGGGCCTTTGAGGTCGCACCACCGGCGGAGAACAGCGCGATGTCGATGCCGCGCAGGTCCGCCACGCTCGCCGCGGCGGCGTCCTCCACCACGATGTCCTGCCCGCGGAAGGGCAGGGTGGTGCCCGCCGACCGCGCGGAGGAGAAGAACCGCACCCGCGCGGCGGGGAAGTCGCGCTCCGCGAGCAGCGTGCGCATCACGCCGCCGACCTGCCCGGTGGCGCCCACCACCGCGATCGTCAGACCTGACTCGCTCATCGTCCGCTCCCTCCGTAGACCACGGCTTCCACCTCGGCGGCGTCCAGCCCGAACGCCGTGTGCACGGCGCGCACGGCGGTGTCGAGCTGGTCCGCGGCGGTCACCACCGAGATCCGGATCTCGGAGGTCGAGATCATCTCGATGTTGACGCCGGCGTCGCGCAGCGAACCGAACAGCTTCGCCGAGACCCCGGGGTGCGAGCGCATGCCCGCCCCCACCAGGGAGAGCTTGCCGATGTCGTCCTGGTAGAGCACGTCGTCGTACCCCAGCTCGTCCGCCAGCAGCGACAGCGCCGCCCGCACGAGGGCGACGTCGCTGGCCGGCAGGGTGAAGGAGATGTCGGTCTTGCCGGTGGCGGCCACCGAGACGTTCTGCACGATCATGTCGATGTTCACGCCGGCGCCTGCCACGGTCTCGAACAGCCGCGCCGCGGCGCCGGGCACGTCGGGCACACCGACGCAGGTGACCTTCGCCTGACTGCGGTCGTGTGCGACGCCGGAGATGATCGGGGCTTCCATCTCGCCTTCCTCTTCCTCGCTCGGGGTGATGACGTGGGTGCCCTCCTTCATCGAGAAGGAGGAGCGGACGTGGATCTCCACGCCGAAGCGGCGCGCGTACTCCACGCTGCGCAGGTGCAGGATCTTGGCGCCGTGGGCGGCCATCTCCAGCATCTCGTCGCTCGTGATGCGCTCGATCCGCCGCGCCGTGGGCACGATCCGCGGGTCGGCGGTGAACACGCCGTCCACGTCGGTGTAGATCTCGCAGACATCCGCGCCCAGGCCCGCGGCGAGCGCCACCGCGGTGGTGTCGGAGCCGCCTCGGCCCAGGGTGGTGACGTCGTTCGCGTCCGGGTTCACGCCCTGGAAGCCGGCCACGATCGCGACCGAGCCGGTGCCGAGGCACTCGGTGATGCGCCCGGGGGTCACGTCGATGATGCGGGCGTTGCCGTGCGAGGCGTCGGTGATCAGCCCGGCCTGCTGCCCGGTGAAGGCCTGCGCGGGCACGCCGCGGGAGTCGATCGCCATCGCCAGCAGCGCCATCGAGATGCGCTCGCCGGCGGTGAGCAGGATGTCCATCTCCCGCTGCGGCGGCTCGCTGCTGCCCACCACCTGCTCGGCGAGGTCGATGAGCTCGTCGGTGGTGTCACCCATGGCGGAGACGACCACGACCACGTCGTGGCCCTGGGTCTTCATGGCGACGATGCGGTCGGCGACGCGGTTGATGCTGGCGGCGTCGGAGACCGACGAGCCGCCGAACTTGCTGACGATGAGCGACACGAGATCAATCCGTAGTGCGGGGGCGGGTCGTCGTGAGTATAGAACCGGGTGCAGCCTGGCGCGCCGGTGCGGTCACGCCTCGGACAATCTCGGGTTGCCCTCCGGCGGCGGGATGCTGCCAGACTACTCCCGGTCGCGGGGGCGGCCGGGAGCCAACGGGGGAAACATGACACGTGGACGACTGACTGCTGCCATCACCTCGGCGCTGGTGGCGGTGCCCCTGGCCATGCTTGCGCCGGCACCGGCGACCGCGTGGACCGGGAGTGCCGGGGCCGCCGGTCCCTCCTACTCCTCGGTGACGGCGCCGACCGCGGACAAACAGCAGAGCAAGACCTGGGTACACGACGACCTCTGGTACGCGGTGCTGTACAACGAGGCGAGCGGGGCGTGGGAGATCTTCCGGCACGACGCATCGGGGTGGGTGAGCACGGATGCCCTGGTCGACACCCGGGAGAACGCACGAGCCGATGTGCACTGGGACGGGCAGACCTTGCGGATCGCCACGCATGTGGTGGCGCCGTCGAGCGCGACGACGCAGCCCGGGAATCCCGCATACCTCCTGACCTTCCAGGCCGGCGAGCGGGAGGAGTTCACCCTCACCGGCCGCTCGCGGATCATGGACGACTCCACCGAGTCGCTGACGATCGCGGTGGACTCCCTGGGCCGGGTCTGGGCCACGTGGACCTGGGAATGGATGGTGCGCTACAGCCACCAACGTCCGGACGGGACCTTCGCGCCGCACGCGATCGTGCCGGACAGTCATGCCGCAGACCTGGACGCCGACGATGTGGCCAGCATCGTCGCCTTCGATGACCAGATCGGGGTGATGTGGAGCGACGAGGCGGACGAGCAGATGTGGTTCGCCTCGAGGTTCGATGCCGACCCCGTGGCCGAGTGGGGTGATCCGGTCGCGGTGACGCCGAGGATGTCCTTGCTGGCCGATGACCACATCAGCCTGCGTTCTGCGCCCGGCGATCCTCGGGTGTACGCCGCGTTCAAGACCAGCCTCGCACGGGGCGCGGAACCGGAGATCATGGCGGCGGTCCGGGAGCCGGACGGTTCCTGGCGCACCGGCGGGGTGTTCACAGCCTCGGAGTGCGTGACCCGTCCGCAGATCGCCGTGGACGAGGACGGCCCACGGTGGGTTGTCGCCGTCACCGCCGCGGATGGCGCCTGCCCGTGGAGCGGCGTTCCCGGCGTGATCGTGGCGCGCAGCGCACCGTTGGGAAGTCTCTCCTTCGGCGAGAGCGAACTCCTCCTACGCAACGGTCAACGCGGGTCGCTCAACAACGTGACCCTGCCCAAGCAGACGATCCCGGTGGGCACGGACCTCGTGGCGCTCGCCTCGGACGACCCGGCCGGGCTGTACTGGAGCGGCAACGCCGTCCTCGGCCAGACCGGAGGCCAGGAGCCCGCCAGTCCGCTCGAGGCGGCCTTCCGCAGCCATGTGGAGCGCACCACGGTGAGCGTGGCGGACATCTCGCGCGGGGACCCCGCGGCGTGGCTGTGGGACTTCGGGGATGGCGCGACCTCGACCGACCAGCACACCGCGCACACCTACACCGAGCCGGGGACCTACACGATCACCCTGTCGGTCTACCGGCAGGGTGCCGCGGTCGACACGGCGCAGCGCCAGGTGACCATTGCCGCGGCGGCGCCGGTCGCCTCCTTCGAGGAGGTGATCGAGGGTGCGGTGGTGCAGTTCCACGACACCTCCGCGCCGGACCCCACGTCCTGGCACTGGGACTTCGGGGACGGCACCACGAGCACCCAGCAGAGCCCGCAGCACACCTATTCCCGGGCGGGCACCTACCCGGTGACGCTCACGGTGAGCAATGAGGGTGGCTCCACCAGCACCTCGCGTGAGATCTCCGTCTCGCTCCCGGTGGCCACCGCGGTGGAGGTCGTCTCCTCCTCCAGCAACCGCCACGTGCGCGGCAACAGCGTGGTCCGCATGGACACACCGGGCGGCCTCGCCCTGGGCGATGTGATGATCGCGAGCGTGACCCTGGACGACCCGGCCGCGCAGTTGTTCGGGCGCCTGGACGGTTGGCAGGTGCTGGCCGAGGGGGAGATGAGCGACGGCGCAGCACCGGTGGGCCGATCGGTCTCGCTGATGAAGGTGGCCACCCGGGCGGACGTGAACCGCGCCCGGGTCGTGTTCGACACGGACGTCGAGACGGCGTGGGTCGCGGGTGTCACGGCCTACCGGGGCGTGTCACCGACCGACCCCCTGGTCGGCGCCCCGGTGGCGATCGCCTCGGATGGGAGCACCCTCACGCTCGAGGCTCCGCCCGCCCCGCCCGGTGGGCTCCTGGTCTCCTCAGCGTCGGTGGTTGGGAGCACCACCGCACCCGCCGCGCTCGCCCCGTGGACCACGGCGTGGGCACAGCGCGGGGAGAACAGCATCGCCCAGGCACACCTGGCCCACGATCATCCTGGCGTCACGACGATCACCTGGTCGATGACGGGCAGCGCCACCAGCGGAGTCGTGCTGGCACTGCGCCCCCTGGGCTGAGGCCTCGCGGGCACCCGCGGATGGTGTGGGCCCTCAGGACACCAGGCCCCACACCATCCGCACGATGAGCGCGGAGACCACCACCACGAGGATGATGCGCACGAAGCCGCTGCCGCGCGCCACCGCCATCCGGGCACCCAGGTAGCCCCCGAGGAGGTTCGCGGTCCCCACGATCAGGCCGAGACCCCACAGCACCGAGCCGTGCGGGATGAAGAAGAGCAGCGCGCCGAGGTTGGTGGCGAAGTTGATGATCTTCGCGATCGCTGAGGCCGGCAGGAACGCGTAGCCGAGCACCCCGACCAGCGCGAGCACGAGGAACGTTCCCGTGCCGGGGCCAAGGAGCCCGTCGTAGGCACCGATCACCAGGCCGATCCCGGCGGCCACCCAGCGGTGCCGGTTCCCCTCCCACCGCAGCTGCGTCGTCGCCCCCAACTGCGGCCTCGCGACCACGAGCACCAGCACGAGCACGAGCGCCACCACGATGACCGGTTGCAGGACCTCGGCGGGGATGAGGGGCGCGAGGCTCGCGCCCCCGAAAGCCCCGGCGAGCGCCGCCAGTGCCGCGGGTGCGGCGGTGGTGAGGTCCGGGTGGACCCGACGGTAGAAGGTCACCGAACTGACCGAGGTGCCCATGATCGACGCCAGTTTGTTCGTGGCCAACGCCTCCACGGTGCTCACGCCCGGCGTGAGGACGAGCGCTGGCAACTGGATGAGGCCCCCGCCGCCCACGACGGCGTCGATCCAGCCGGCAGCGAACCCGGCCAGGATCAGCAGGAGCAGGGTGGTGAGTTCGACTTCCGGCACCGGGCGATTCTCGCACCGCCCGGCGCCGGAACGGCGAGGTGATCACCGCGTCCTCAGTCGGCGATGCCGAGTTCCGCCTCCTCGGCCGCGATCCGCTTGTCGCGGCGGCGGTCCAGGATCAGGCTGATGAGGAGCGCCAGGCCGTACAGCCCGAGCATCGGCACAGCCATGAAGATCATCGAGGCGACGTCGGGCGAGGGGGTCGCCACGGCGGCGAACACGAAGATCACCACGACCGCCCACCGCCACCCCTTCGCCCAGGTGCGGGAGCGCACGAGGCCGAGGGCGGTGAGCGCGACCATGATCAGTGGGAGGAGGAACGCGATGCCGAAGATCAGCATGAGCTGCATCACGAACATCAGGTACTCGTTCGCGCTCAGCAGGTTCCACACACCATCCGGGGTCACATCGGTGAGGATCCTCACTGCCGCGGGAAGCACGAGCCACGCCACGTAGGCCCCGCCGAGGAACAGCGGGATGCCGGTGAGGACGAAGGCGGCGCCTCCCCACTTCTCCTTGCGTGTCAGCCCGGGGGCCAGGAACGCCCAGATCTCATACAGCCAGACCGGGCAGGCGAGGAACGTCCCGAGGATGATCGTGACGCGCACCTTGGTGTCGAACGCCCCCGTGGTGGTGGTGAAGTTCAACTGGGTCTGCGCACCGCCCCCGATGATCTGCTCCACCGGCTGTTGCAGCAGAGCGAACACCGGGTCGTACAGGAACCACGCGCCGATAGCGCCGACGACGATCGCCACCGCCGAGATGAGCACACGTGTGCGCAACTCGCGAAGATGATCCCCGAGGGCCATGCGGCCCTCGGGGTTGTTGCGGCGTGAATTGGGGTTCCGGCGTCGCGGGAGGGCTACCACGCCGACCCCCGGCGGATGCCGCCCATGTCAGGAGTTTCGCGGGGGCCAGTCCGTCGGCCGCGCCGAGGACTGATCCGACGGCTGCGACGGTGGCTTCTCGCTCGTCGGGGCGTCGTTGGTGGGGGCGTCCTGAGCACCGCTCGTGGAGGAGTCCTGCTTGTCGTCCTCCCGCAGGTCCTTGATCTCCTCCTTCATCACCTTCATCGACTTGCCGACGTTGCGGGCGATGTTGGGGAGTTTGGCGGCGCCGAAGATGAGCACGAGGATCACCACGATGACGATGATCTCGGTCGGTCCGATATTGCGAAACACGATGTGTCCCTTCCTGAAGACTAGCCCGCCACGCTCATGGTCTCACGGATCGATGACCGCAGCAGCCGGGTCCGGGGTGCTCGCGGGCGGCCGCGCGGCCGGTACGCGCACGCGACCCTCGAAGGCGCGGCCCAGCGTGACCTCGTCGGCGTACTCGAGATCGCCTCCGACGGGGAGCCCCGAGGCCAGTCGTGAGACATCGATGCCGAGCGTCCCCACGAGCCTGGAGAGGTAGACCGCGGTGGCCTCACCCTCGACGTTGGGATCCGTGGCGATGATCACCTCGGTCACCGCTCCGTTCCCTAGTCGGGTGAGGAGTTCACGGATCCGCAGATCGTCCGGCCCCACGCCGTCGAGCGGATTGATGGCGCCGCCCAGCACGTGGTAGCGGCCGCGGAACTCGCGGGTGCGCTCGATCGCGACCACGTCCCGTGGTTCCTCGACCACGCAGATCTGCGCGTCATTGCGTCGGGGATCCAGGCAGATGCGGCACTTCTCGGCCTCGGCCACGTTCCCGCAGACCACGCAGAAGCGGACGCGCGCCTTGACCTGGACCAACGCGTCCGCGAGTCGCTGGATCTCACCCGAGTCGGTGGAGAGCACGTGGAAGGCGATCCGCTGCGCGCCCTTCGGTCCGATCCCGGGCAGGCGCCCGAGCTCGGCGATCAGATCGGCCACGGCGCCGTCGTACGGGCCGCTCATCGTGCGCCGTCCTCGATGATCTCGTCGATCACCACGCCGCCGAGCATCTTGGCCACCAGGGGCACACCGACCATGCCCGGACCATCGGTCACCTCACCCGTGCCGGCATCGTCGTAGGAGTTGTACGGATCGTCCTCCCACGGCGGGGGCTCGGAGACCGGGACCTGAGATGGACGCGGCGTAGGATGAGTGGACTGCGTGCGTGCCTCAGGCATCGAAGGCCCAGGGCCGGCGGACTCGCGCTCTGCGGTCCGGCCCGTCGCCCCCGGATCCGTTCGGGTGGCCGACTCGCCGCCAGAATGCTCAGGCGGTCGGCGCGCCGAGTGCTCCGCGAGCCGTATCACCGGCGGGAGGTCATCGCGACCGGCGGCCTGGTTCTCCTGCGTGGCGTCGGCGCTCGTCCCGGCGCCGACCACGGGCTCGCCGTCGGGCGCGCCAACGGACGCCCGACCCCGCGCGGCTCCGTCTGCGGGTACGTCTGCGGGTACGTCAGGACCCGCGCCCTGCCCGCCGGCCGGCCGCGCATCGGCCGGGTCGGTCGGTCCGGGGGTAGCGCTCTGGGCTCCCCAATCGGCCATGGCCCGGCGTACGGCGTCGCTCACGGTGCGCGGTGGCGTCTCGGCCGGGGGCGAGGGCGATGGCCCGTCGGCTGGGGACGGCGCTGACGGCCCGCCGGACGAGGACTCGGCCGGCGCGAACTCATCCGGCGAGGGCGCGGCGCCGAACGGCTGGTCACCTCCGGCCTGCGGCTCGGCATGCGGCGGTGGCTCGGCATGCGGCGGTGGCTCGGTGGACGACTGCGGGCCGGTGTTCTCGGGAGCGGTGTTCCTGGGAGCGGCGGGCTCGCGCTCGGGCCCGGTATCGGGCTCGGTATCGGTATCGGGCTCGGCGGGAGCCTCGATTCGCGCACGCGGTGCCCCCGGCCCCCCCGGAGCAGCCCGACGCGCAGCGGCATGAGCGGCACTGGGACCACCCGTCGGGCCATTGTGACGCGGTGGCGCCGCGGAGGCTCCCCCTCCCCCACCACCGGGGTCGCCGACGTCGATACGCACCTGGAGCGTCATGCCCACCGTCTCGTAGATCGCGCGGGCCACCATCTCGGCACCACCCCTGGACGCCAAGGTCTGCGCGAGGCCCGGTGACTGCATGTAGAGGGTGAACACCTCGCCGACCACGGCGCCCGGCGTCGCATTGTCCTTCGCGAGAGTCCAGACCACACGGTTCATCGGCGCGAGTGTGCTGAGCACCTCCGGCCATCGTCGGCGCAGCTCACTGCCCTCCTCAGCGTGCACTGCGGGATCGGGCACCGATGCCGACTGGCCGTCACCGCCGCGCGGAGCCCCAGACGGCTCGTCGCCAGCGGATCCCCTCGGCCGCGACGGCGAGGCGGGCTCGATCTGCTCGGGCGGCGGCACCGTCCGGTCTGCGGACGCCGCCGGTTCGCGCGGCGTCGCCGGCGTGGATGGTCCCGCAGGTGTGCGCGGAGCGGCCTCGGGGGCCGGCGCGGCCGGAGCGAGAGCCGGCGCGGTCGGGGCGGGGGCCGGCGCGGCCGGGGCGGGGGCCGCCGGCTCGGATTCGCTCCTCGTGGCGGGATCGCCCGGTGGTGTCGCCGACCCTCCCGGTGGTGTCGCCGGGAGCGCGACCCGCTGCAACGGACTCGGGGCGGGCGAGCCGGCGGCGGCGCTGGGAGCGGCGGCGTCGTCCATCTGGCCGGCACCGGCGCCCTCACCGCCGGTGGCCAGCAGAGCCTTGATCAGGGTCAACTCGAGCAACAGTCGGGGCGAGGTCGCTCCGACCATCTCCGTCAGACCGTCGTTGATGTGCTCCGCGAGGACGCCCAGGCGGCGTGCCCCCATGCGCTGCGCCTGCGGGCGCATCCGCTCCAGTTCCTCGCTCGGCAGGGCCCGGAGCACCGCATCGGCCTCACCCCCGCTGGTGGCCAGCACCATGAGGTCCCGCAGCCGATCCAGCAGGTCCTCGGTGAACCGGCGCGGGTCACGCCCCGACTCCACGACACGGTCCACCACCAGGAACAGGCTCGCGCCGTCCTGCGCCGCGAACGCGGCGACGGCGTCATCCAGCAAGGTGGCGGGGGTGAATCCGAGGAGAGCGGAGGCCAGCGGGTAGGTGATCCGCCCGCCCTCGGCGCCCGCCATCAACTGGTCCAACACGGAGAGCGAGTCACGCACGGAGCCACCACCGGCGCGCACCACGAGCGGCAGCACGCCGGACTCCACCTCGATCGACTCCTGCTCACACAGACGCGCGAGGTAGGTCTGCAGTTCCACCGGGGGCACCAGGCGGAAGGGATAGTGATGCGTGCGGGAGCGGATGGTGCCGATGACCTTCTCCGGCTCCGTCGTCGCGAACACGAACTTCACGTGCTCGGGCGGCTCCTCCACGAGCTTGAGCAGCGCGTTGAAGCCCTGCGCCGTGACCATGTGCGCCTCATCGATGATGAACACCTTGTAGCGGTCGCGGGCCGGCGCGAACACGGCGCGTTCACGCAGGTCGCGGGCGTCGTCCACACCACCGTGGCTGGCGGCGTCGATCTCGACGACGTCCAGGCTGCCGGGTCCCCCGCGCGCCAGGTCCACGCAGCTGGGGCACTGGCCGCACGGCACATCGGTGGGTCCCTGCGCACAGTTCAGGCAACGCGCGAGGATGCGGGCGCTGGTGGTCTTCCCGCACCCGCGGGGCCCGGAGAAGAGGTAGGCGTGCGTCACGCGGTCGTTGCGCAACGCAGCGCGGAGCGGGTCGGTCACGTGCTCCTGCCCGATCACGTCCACGAACGAGTCGGGCCGGTAGCGCCGGTACAGGGCTGTGGTCACCGCTTCAGGGTAGCCGGGGACACCGACATGCAGGCCGAGCGGCGTCGAACGAACGACTGCGGACCGGCGCAGGCCGATCGGGTCGACGTGCGGGCATGAAAGGACCCCCCGCACACCCGTCAGGGCCCACCTACCCTTGCTGCCTTCCGGCCCTGGGGGGGTTCAGCGGGATAACGCCGTACGAGGGGTCGTAGACCAGCGTACCTGCTCCCGCGGGGTGCTGGGCCGATCTGGGGGCGGTCAGGGTCACCCGTTCGCGTGGGGTAGACTCGCCTGCGCGGTTGTTCGGCCCGGCACGGTCGGTGTCGAGATCGCTCCTGGAGGATTCGCCTAGTGGCCTATGGCGCACGCTTGGAAAGCGTGTTGGGTTAACGCCCTCGGGGGTTCGAATCCCCCATCCTCCGCTGGGAAGCCCCGGAGCCACCTGGCTCCGGGGCTTCGTCGTCGGACACCGGATGCGGGCCTCAGCGAAGGCCCGCGGCAGCCTCGTCCGCCTCCACCTCGGCCCGCCACTGGGCCTTCCCGGTGCGCCACTGCTCATCGGTGCTGCCCAGCCGCCAGTAGCCCGAGATCGAGAGCCGCTCGCGCGGGATGCCTCGCTCGAAGCGCAGGTGACGGCGCAGCGCCTTCACCCAGCCGGCCTCGCCGTGCACGAACGCGTCGATTCCCTCGCCCTCCGGGAGATCCAAGGCGTGGACGGCGGCCACGAGGGCCTCCCCCGGCCCGGCGGCTGCGGCCCCTTCATGCACCCAGGTGATCTGCGCCGTCGCGCGCGTATCCAACGGGATCTCGTCGGCGGCGCTCGCCACCCCGATCACCACGTCGGCCGTGGCGCCCGGCCTCAGCCGCTCCAGGGCGACGGCGATCGCCGGCAGGGCGGAGGCGTCACCCACCAGGAGGTGGTGCCGGGCGCTCGGGTCGGGTGAGTAGGCGCCGCCCGGCCCGCGCACCTGCAGGAGGCTGCCCGGCCCGCAGGGTTCCACGTCCCGCGCCCAGGGGCCGGCCACGCCGTCGTCACCGTGCACGACGACGTCGATCATCATGCGCTGCGGGGTGAAGTCACGGATCGTGTAGGTCCGCAGCACGGGCCACTGCTCGGGCGGTAGCGCCTGCTTTAGCGCCTCGGCGTCGTACGGCCACGGCAGGCTGACGCCCCGGGGCGGCAGCACCAGCTTGACGTACGCATCCGCGTGGGGCGACATGGGGAAGTCGGCCAGGGCTGCGCCGTCGGGCCCGGCGAGTTCCAGGCGCACCAGGTGCGGCGTGATCCACGACTTGCCCACCACCTGCATCGCAGTGACGGTTCCCTTGGGCATGCACTCTCCTCGAGGTAGGTGAGCCCACCCTAAGCTCGCGTGGCGGACGTTCGGCGGGGCATTCTGCGCACAGCGGACATCCGCCGTAGTGTGCGAATGCATGAAGATCGTCGCCGTGCACAGCGTCAAGGGCGGCGTCGGGAAGACCACGACCGCCACCAACCTCGCGGCCGCCGCGGCGCGGGACGACTCCCGCGTGCTGCTGTGGGACCTCGACCCCCAGGCGGGGGCCACGTGGCTGCTGGGCGCGGACGGGGACCCCACGCCGTCGAGCGCCAACCCGAAGGACCTGCGCAAGGGCAAGAAGGGTGCGCAGCGCCCGCCCGTGCGCGAGGTGGTCAT
The DNA here is from genome assembly GCF_002563925.1 of Serinibacter salmoneus. Classification (NCBI taxonomy): domain Bacteria; kingdom Bacillati; phylum Actinomycetota; class Actinomycetes; order Micrococcales; family Beutenbergiaceae; genus Serinibacter; species Serinibacter salmoneus. The sequence goes on from NZ_PDJD01000001.1 coordinate 2,628,237, forward strand.
CGGCGAGGGCGAGGCCAGGCGTGCCGTGGTGGCCACCGAGCACGGCTTCGACGTGCTGCCGGCCGATGCCAGCAACCGGCATCTGGAGGTGGCGCTCGCCGCCGCCAAGCGAACCCGCAAGCGGCTCGCCGAGGCGGTGTCACCGCTCGCGAAGCACTACGACCTGGTGGTGCTGGACTCCCCTCCGAGTTCCTCTGCGCTCGCCGCGAGCGTGATCCGCGCCGCGGACCTCGTGGTGCTGCCCGTGCCGCCGGCGGGGCTCGCGCTGCGCTCGGTGGAGCAGGTGCGAATGCTCCTGGAGGAGTCGAAGCACCCGCCCGCCCTGCTCGCCTTCCTCACCATGGTGGACCGGCGCAAGGCGGAGCATCGCGAGGCGGTGGCGGAGTTGCCCCGGAGCATCCCGGAGATGGCGGACGTCGTGGTGCCCTCGAGCGTCGCCGTCGAGCGGATGGGGACGCAGCGGGCGCCGGTATTCGCCGTCGCGCCTCGCTCCCCCGCCGCGCTCGCCTACCTGCGGGTGTGGGACGTGGCACGGCTGCGACTCGCCCCGCAGGTGCGCAGCAAGTACCACTGAGCCTGCAGAACCACCTCGAAGTGCCTGCAGAACCACCTCGCGGAGGGGGTGTCAGGCGAGGGTGGAGCGGCGGGCGCGGCCCAGCAGCGAGATGCGGCCGAGTCCGCGCGAGGCGTTCATGCGGGCCTCCATCCGCTGCGCGAGCGCCGAGATCACCATGTTGACCAGCACGTACACCACGGTGATCACCAGGTAGGTCTGCACCAGGTCGTTGGTGTTGGCCACCAGCACGCGGCCGGACTGCATGAGCTCGGGGTAGGACACCACGTACCCGAACGCGGTGTCCTTGACCACCACGACCGCTTGGGCCACCAGGGCCGGGATCACGATCCGCAGCGCCTGCGGGAAGACCACCAGGCGCATGGTGACGCCGTCGGGCAGCCCGACGGCGAGCCCCGCCTCGGTCTGCCCGCGCGGCACGGCCAGCACCCCGGCACGGAAGACCTCGGCCATCACGGCGGCCGCGCCCAGGCCGATGGGGACAACGAGTTTGCCGTAGGTGGACAGGTTGATGCCGTACTGCGGCAGCGCGAACATGAAGATGTAGATCAGCAGCAGCACCGGCACGGCGCGCAACACCTCGATCACGGCCGTGGCCGGCCAACTGAGCCAGCGCCGCCGCGAGAGCCTCCCCAGCGCGAGGACGAGACCGAGCGGCAGACCGATCGCCCCGGCCCCCAGGGCCGCGAGCGCGGTGTTGCCCAAGCCCGTCAGGAGGTAGCGGATCGTCCCCGGCTCGGTGAAGGTCAACCACTTCGAGGGCGCCAACTGCCCGGTGCGGTACAACTGCCAGTACACCAGCGCCGCCACCCCGAGCAGCGCGAGCACGGAGGCGACGGTGATGACCCGCACCGTGGCGCGGCCGCGGGGACCCTGGGCATCGAAGAGGGCGTGGGCGCTCATCGCAGCACCCGGTACCTGGTCTCCAGCCGCGAGCCGATCCCGGCGGCGGTCAGCGAGATGATCACGTAGACGGCGGCAGCCACGAGGAAGGTCGTCAACCCCAGCGCCTCCTGGTTGTTGATGTAACTCACGGTCGAGGTGAGCTCCCGCATCCCGACCACCGCCGCGAGCGAGGTGGACAGCAGGATGCCGATGAAGAGCGTCACCAGCGGGCTGATGACGGTGCGCACCGCCTGCGGGATCACCAGTTCGCGCGCGATCCCCCAGAACGGCAGCCCGATCGCGCGAGCCGCCTCGACCTGGCCGGCGGAGACGGCGTTGATCCCGCTGCGGATCGTCTCGCAGGCGAAGGCGGTGCCGACGGCGGTCAGCGCGAGGATCACCGACCAGTAGTAGCCCAGGTTCACCCCGGCGTAGGGCAGCCCGTAGACCACGAGCAGCAGGAGTGCCACCAGGGGCACATTGCGGAAGAACTCCACGTACACGGCGCCGAACACCCGCAGCGGCGGGATCGGGGAGACGCGGAAGACCGCAAGGATCGTGCCGAGGATCAGGGCGGCGGTGAAGCCGATCGCCGTGAGTTGCACGGTGAGCCACAACCCTTCGGCGAACGTGCCGAGATAGTCGCGGAACAGGACGTCCACGTGGTGCCTCCCTTCGCCGTCCGGTGCGCCGTCTCGCGCCGAGTCCGTGGGCTACGCGCCGGGGACGTGGCCGAGGGCCACGTCCCCGGCGCGCACGCCACGGTTTCGGCGGTGCTCGAGCGGGTCAGAGACCGGTCTCTCCGGGGGTGGGCGCGTCGGGCGCGGTGTCCACCCCGGTGCGGTCCCCGATGGTGACCTGCCACAGCTCCTCCCACACGCCGTCGGCCTCGATCTGCTCGAGGAAGGCGTTGATGAACTCCACCGCGTCGCTCTCCAACGGCACGCCGATCCCGTAGAGGTCCTCCGGCCCGAAGGAGTCCCCGACGATCTTGACGGTGCCGCCCTGGGCGAGCACCGCGTTCAGCAGCAGGGTCTCGTCGATGACGTAGGCATCGGCGTTGCCGTTGATCACGGCCTCCAGCGCCTGGGCGTGGTCCGGCAGGGCGAGGATCTCCGCCTCCGGCGCCTCGGACTCAAGCAGCGTCTCCCCGGTGGAGCCCGCCTGGGTCGCCACGGTCTTGCCCGCGAGGTCCTCCAGGGAGGTGATCTCCTCGTTGTCCGCGTTCACCAGGATCCCGGCCTGGGAGGAGTAGTAGGGGCCGGCGAAACCGACCCGCTCGGCACGCTCGGGCGTGATCGAGTACGTCGCGAAGACCGTGTCCACGTCGCCGTTGACCAGCAGTTCCTCGCGTGTGTCGACCGAGACCTGGGTGAGCTCGGTGCTCACCTCGCCGAGGATGTACTGCGAGAGCAGTTGGGACAGGCCCGCGTCGAACCCGCGGACCGTGCCGTCGGCGGTCGGGTCCAGGAGCGAGAACAGGTTGGAGGTCTCCGTGCCCCCGACCTCCAGCACCCCGGCCTCACGCACCGCGCTGGCCCAGGCGTTCGCCTCGACCGTGGCGTCATCGGCCACCGGGCCGGAGGCGATCACCGCGTCGTAGGCAGCCACATCGAGGTCGGCGCCCACCTGGGCGTCCGCGCCCTCGCTCCCGGAGGTCTCGGTGGCGGACTCCTCGGGCGAGCAGGCGGCAAGTCCCACGGCGACGAGGGCGGCCGTGGCCGCCGCCAGAACACGTCGTGACATGAATGGGCTCCTTCGATCGGATGACGAGGTCATGCTGGGTCGAGCCTCGTGCTGAGGTCGTGCACCGCGAGGCTAGTGACCCGCGGGCCGCCACTGGTGAACCAGCTTTGCGTCTCACCCATCGAGACGCAGGTTCCTTCTCGCGCTCGGCTGCCCGGCACGCTGTGACGGGACTCACTCGCGCTCCGGACCGGGCGCGCACCCCGGGCGTCCGCACGCGAACTACGCTCGCCTCGTGATCTTCAAGGCCATCGGCGACTCGCGCCCCTACCCCGATCATGGCCTGGTCACCACGCGCGACTGGTCGCGCATACCGCCACGCCAGGTCCGCCTCGACCAGCTCACCACGGTGCGTTCGCAGTTGGATCTGCATCAACTGCTGACTCAGGACTCCACGTTCTTCGGCGACCTCTTCCCGCACGTGGTGGCATGGCGTGGGGATCTCTACCTCGAGGACGGTCTGCAGCGAGCGCTGCGCTCCGCGCTCCACCAGCGCCTGGTGATCCATGCCCGCGTGCTGGAGCTCGACGGCGAGGCCGGCGGACCGGGCAGTACGGTAGTGCCGTGACCGTGCACTCTCCCGACCCGGCAACCCGGCGCCGGGCGCTGCGCCGCCGTCACCTGCTGCAGCGCCAGACCATCATCTTCGGCACTCTGATCGTGGCGCTCATCGTCCTGGCTCTCGCGGCACTCGCCGTGTACTCCGGTCAGATCCCGCCGCCGTTCGACGAGGAGTGGTACGACGCGAATCCCGAGGACTCGGTGGTGGAGACCACGCCGTGCCCGGCGCCCGACGCCACCCCGGTCTCCTGGGGTGCGATCACCGCGAACGTCTACAACGGCACGGAGATCGGCGGGCTTGCCGCCCAGACGGGTGAGAGCCTGGAGGGACTCGGCGTGGTCATCGGCACCGAGGCGAACTACCCGCAGGGCAGTTACGCCGGAGCGACCCGCCTCGTGACGGGCACCGCCGGGATCGACGACGCCTACACGCTGGCCCTGGTGCTCCCCGAGGCCGAGATCGTCTACGACGCCACCAAGCAGGACGCGGTGGTCGACGTGGTGCTGGGGGCCGAGTTCGGCGGTGTGGGCGATGGCGATGCCGTCGACGGGTCTCAACCGCTCGTGGGCCTGGAAGGCTGCACAGCGTTCGCCGATCTCGGCGTCTCCACCGCCGGAGCCTGAGCCGCCCGGGACCTCACGCTCCGGCGGGCCGCCGTCGGTTCTTCAACGCCTCCTGCAGGGTCTTGAGGATCAGGAAGACCAGGAACGCCACGAACAGCAGGTTCGCGACCTGGGGCGCGATGGCGCCCGCCGTGAGGGTGCCCAGTGCCACGGTCACGCAGGCGCTGACGCCGATGATCGCGCCGGCACGGAGGTCCACATTGCGCCGCCGTAGGTTCCCGATCGTCCCGGACACGGCGGTCGGCAGCATCATCAGCAGCGAGGTGCCACGGGCCAACAGGTCGGAGTACCCGAACAGCAGGATCATCGCCGGCACCACGATCACGCCGCCGCCCACACCCAGCAGCCCGGACAGCACACCGGTGGCCAGTCCCACCGCGATCAGTCCGAGTACCAGGCCCACGGTCATCTCCACCTCGGCGTCGCGCACGGGAACCGTGAAGGCGAGCTGGACAGCGACGACCACGAGGAACGCGATGAAGGCCCAACGCAGGGTCTGGTTCGACAGCCTCGACAGCAGCCAGGTGCCGATCTGCGCCCCGATCACGGTGCCGACGGCGAGGATCGCCGCGGTCAGGACGTGCACGTTCCCGTCGATCCCGTAGGTGATGGCGCCCACCAGGGAGGTCGGCACGATCGCCAGCAGGGACGTCCCGGAGGCGAGCTTGCGGTCGAACACGGCGAAGGCCACCAGGGCGGGCACGATGACCGTGCCCCCTCCCACGCCGAACAGGCCCGAGAGGTACCCGGCACCGAGACCGATCAGGGCGTAGACCCACCAGGCCGCGCCACGCTGCGCCTCGAGGTCGGCGCTCACGCCCCCGCCCCGAAGTACCGGGGCAGCGTTCCTCGGTGAGCCTCTCGCAACTCATCCAGGGACAGGGTCAGCGGGAGGGGGCCCTCGAGCACGAGTTCGCCGTCGTCGCTGGTCTCGCCCAGTCGCAGCACCGGGACCCCGCGCGCAGTGCACAGGTCCGCGAAGGCGACGTCCGCACCGCGCGGAACGCTCACCACGGCGCGCCCGGCGGACTCGGAGAACAGCGCCACGGCCGTCTCCACGCCGTCGCGCTCGAGCAGTGCGGCGAGATCGAGGTGGGCGCCCACACCGAACCGCAGGGTTCCCTCCACCAGCGCCTGCACGAGTCCCCCGGCGGACAGGTCGTGGGCTGCGGTGACCAGTTCGTCACGCGAGGCATTGACCAGGACAGCCGCCAGGGCTCGCTCCGCGCGCAGGTCGAGGTGCGGCGGTGTGCCGCCGAGGTGCTGGTGCACCGTCCTGGCCCACGCCGAACCGTCGAGCTCCGCGCGCGTGGTCCCCAGGAGATACAGGCTCTCGCCCTCGTGACGCCAACCCGACGGCGTGGCGTGAGCGACGTCGTCGAGCACACCGAGCACCCCGACGACCGGGGTGGGGTTGATGGAGGAGTCGATGCGGCCGGGGGCGCCGGTGCCGTTGTACAGCGAGACATTCCCGCCGGTGACCGGCACCTCGAGGACCTGGCAGGCATCGGCGAGCCCGGTGATGGCCTGGACGAGCTGCCACATCGAGTCCGGGTCCTCGGGGCTGCCGAAGTTCAGGCAGTCGGTGACCGCCAGGGGTCGAGCGCCGACCGTGGCGACGTTGCGGTAGGACTCCGCGAGCGCGTGCTGCGCGCCCAGGTAGGGATCCAGTTTCGCGAACCTGCCATTGGCGTCGGTGGCGATGGCCACTCCGAGGCCGCTGCTCTCGTCCACCCGGATCACCCCGGCGTCATCGGGCATGGCCTGCGCGGTGTTCCCCTGCACGTACCGGTCGTACTGGTCGGTCACCCAGGCGGCCGAGGCCAGGTTGGGGCTCGCCACCAGCGCCATCACCTGCGCACGCAGCGCCTCCGGGGTGGTGGGCAGAGCAAGGGCGGCGGCGGAGTCGGCGTTCAGCGCGTCCTGCCACGCCGGGCGGGCATAGGGCCGGTCGTAGACCGGCCCCTCGTGCGCGACGGTGCGGGGATCCACGTCCACGATGCGGTGCCCCTGGTGATCGATGGTCAGACGGCCGGAGTCGTTGACCTCGCCGATCACAGCGGTCTCCACGTCCCACTTGCCGGTCACGGCGAGGAACGCCTCGAGCTTCTCGGGCGTGACCACCGCCATCATCCGCTCCTGCGACTCCGACATCAGGATCTCGCCGGCGGTCAGGCTCGGGTCGCGCAGCGGCACGTCGTCCAGGTCCACGTGCATGCCGCCGTCACCGTTGGAGGCGAGCTCGCTCGTGGCGCAGGAGATGCCGGCCGCGCCCAGGTCCTGGATGCCCTCCACGAGGCCCCCCGCGTACAACTCCAGGCAGCACTCGATGAGGACCTTCTCCATGAAGGGGTCACCCACCTGCACGCTGGGGCGCTTCGCGGGCACGCCGTCCTCGAAGGTCTCACTCGCCAGGATCGAGGCGCCACCGATCCCGTCGCCGCCGGTGCGGGCCCCGAACAGGACCACCTTGTTGCCGGCGCCGGAGGCGTTGGCGAGGTGCACGTCCTCGTGCCGCAACACCCCGACACACAGCGCATTGACCAGCGGGTTGCCCTGGTAGCAGGTGTCGAACTCGGTCTCCCCGCCGATGTTCGGCAGGCCGAGGCTGTTCGCGTACCCTCCGACCCCGCTCACCACACCGTGCACCACCCGCGCGGTGTCGGGATGGTCGATCGCACCGAATCGCAGCTGGTCCATCACGGCGACCGGGCGCGCGCCCATCGAGATGATGTCACGCACGATGCCGCCGACCCCGGTGGCGGCGCCCTGATAGGGCTCCACATAACTGGGGTGGTTGTGGGACTCCACCTTGAAGGTGACCGCCCATCCCTCGCCGATGTCGACCACACCGGCGTTCTCCCCGATGCCGACCAGCAGGTGCTCACGCATCGCTGGGGTGGTCTTCTCCCCGAACTGACGCAGGTGCTTCTTGCTGGACTTGTAGGAGCAGTGCTCACTCCACATCACCGAGTACATGGCGAGTTCGGCCGCGGTGGGCCGGCGGCCCAACAGCGAGACGATCTCGGCGTACTCGTTCGCCTTCAGGCCGAGTTCGGCGAAGGGGAGTGTGACATCGGGTGTGGCGGCAGCGTGGTCGACGGTGTCGGGGAGCTGGGAGGCGGCGCTCATGTCATCCTGTCGCGAGCGGGAATGGGCGTGCCTCAGCGTATCGCCCGCAGCGACGCGCGGGAGAGCCGAGCTCGCCAGCGCCGTATCGCGGACCGCTCCCGCAGCGCCCCGGCGCGCACCCGCTCCAGCGCGTCCCAGGCATCGACGTCACGGCCCGGCGCCAACGCGTCGGGCGCGAACGAGGCCGCATCCGCGGTTCGCGCCAGGAGATCGAGGTCCTCCTCCAGGGGAGAGACCTCACCCGGGGCCGGCGCGTGCCACACCACCGGCTGCCCCCGGTGCGCCGTCGACGGCGTATCCGCCAGGTCCAGTTCCCGCGCCACCCGGTGAGCCCGCTCCCGCCGGGTCATCGCCGGCCCGGGGCGCACCCCCAGGTCCCGTGCCAGGTCCAGCGCCTGTTGCCATGCCCCCAGCGCGCGGGTGTCAGGGTCGGCGGCGCGCCGACGGCGTCGTTCCCGACGCGCCTTGAGCGCGAGGATCACCAGGAGTGGCAGGCTCACCAGCAGCAGGACTCCCAGAACCGCCGCGATGCGCACGGTCACGGCCAGCCAGCCCGATGCCCCGAGGAGGTCCTGCTCGGAGTCCTCCGGGGGTACCTCCACCGGCTCCTGCGTCGGTGGCTGGGCGGGTTCAGGAGCCGTCGGCGCCGCCGGTGTGTTACGCGGCTCCGGATCGGGCTCCACCTGCTCCTGCTGTTCGGCGGGCGTCCGCGAGCGCGGCGGTGTCGGGTCGTACGCGACCCAGCCGGCGGATTCGTAGGCGATCTCGACCCACGCTGTCACGTCCTGCCCTCGTACCTCACCGTCGACCACGGTGAAGCCCATCACCACCCGCGAGGGCAGCCCCAGTTCCCGTGCCATCAGGGCCATCAGCGACGCGTACTGCTCGTCGTTGCCGACCATGGAGTCCGCCCCCAGCAACGCCAGCATGCGGTTCAGTCCGTGCCCGGCGGGCGAGTCCAGCGCCGAGGCACCATCGGAGTAGTACCCGGTCCCGGACAGCCGCGTCTCGAGCTCGCGTGCCGCCTGCGCCGGCGTCGTGGCGGCCGCAGTCCACTCCCGGGCGACCACGCCCACCACCTCGGGGATCTCCGCGAGGTCCTCCAGCGCGTCGCCTCGCACGTCGAGTCCCTCGAGATCGGCGTCCTCGAGGCTGGGTGGCAGGACCGTCTCCAGGTACAGGCGCTCCCCCGGCGCCATCCCGGTCAGGCTCAGAGCCGTCCCGGTGAGGGCGTTGTACCGGATCGTGGGGGCCAGCGCCTCGGTGGCGTCCAGGTCGACCGGGTCGCCCACGGTCGGTAGCCACGGTGTCTCCAGAGCCTCCAGCACGACCTCGACCTCGACCACCTCGGCGGCGGCCACCGGTCCCGCAGCACCCAGCGCCGACTCGTCGCGGCCACCCCAGTGCCGGAAGAGCGCGGCCGCCGGGGAACTCCTCCAGGTCACGCCGTCGTAGGTGTCCATGACCGCGATCCTCATCCGGGTCCCTGCGGGGAGTCCGGTCGCGGTGAAGAGGTGATCCTCCGCACGCTCGCCCACGTAGGACCGGAACTGCGCCAGCGGGCTCTGCCAGGCCGAGATGTCGACCGGCGGGGCCACATGATCTCGGATCACCAGACGCGGCTGGAGCGGCACCAGCAGCGCCACGCCGACGCCGAGTGCCAGCGGGATCACAAGGGCGGCTGTCATGGCGCGCGGCCGGTGCGCGTGCAATCGTCCGGGACGTGCGATGGTGCGGGCCCACAGCACCACCAGCAGGATCAGGAGGGACCCGACCACGGCAGGGGCCAGCGGGGACCGGTCCGTGAGCACCAGGCTGAGCAGCATGGCACCGACCGGCAGCAGGACCGCCAGTCGGCGGGCCGAGCCACGCGACCGTGCCACGACCAGTCCCGCGACGGCGCTGGTGGTCAGGCCGATCACCCACGGCACGACCGCGACCTGGGGAGCGGACCCGAGCGGCGCCTGCAGGGTGAGTGCATCCTTCCACCCCTGGTACCACCCGGTAGCGGCACCGGTCAGGGACTGCCACCAGGTGCGCCCTGCGATCGGTGGCGCCACGACCAGGACGTACCCCGCGGCGTAGCAGGCCACGAGCGCGAGACCGAATCTCGCGATCCCCCACCCGCGCCGCTCGCACACGGCAGCGAGCACCGACCCGGCGGTGACGCCGGCGACCGCGATCAGCACGACGGTGGCCGAGCGGTACGCCGGGATCAGGGGCGCCATCGCCAGCAGGCACGCCAGGGGAGCCAGTGCACGCGACCCCACGGAGCGCCGCACGAGCCTCGATGCGGAGGACGGTCGGGTCATCGCGCTACTCCACGCTCGCAGCCGAGATCCGCCGGGTGAGACCGGGCAACTCGCTGAGGTCACCGAGTCGCACCATGACGTCGGCTCCCCAGGAGCGCACGGTCACCCCCGCCCCGGGTCTGCACACGATCGCCACCCGACGCGACGACCCCGGGATGTGCGACAGCGCCGCGCGCACCTGTGCGGGGGGCGCGGCCGCGCCGGTCACCACCACCACGAGGGAGGCGTCGGGAACGATCCGCCGGACCACGCTCGCAGCCCGCTGCGAGGACTCCCCGCCCGCTCGCGGATCCACAGCGCACAAGGCGTCCAGGAGGGCGGTCGGGGTCTGCACGGGCAGCTCTCGGCCCGCGACCGCCACCACACCACGGCCCTCCCGCACCTCCATCGCGGCGATGGAGGCGAATACGCTGACCGCGAGCTCGATGTCGCGGCGCCCGCGGTACTCCTGCTCGTCCATGGCCAGGACGAGCGCGGTGCGGGTGCGGCGCACGTCCTCGTCCTGGCGCACCACCACCCGACCGGTGCGCGCGGTGGAGCGCCAGTGGATACGCCGCACGTCGTCACCGGGGGTGTAGGCGCGCAGGGCGTGAAAGGCAAGGTTCGCCTCGGCAAAGGCGCTCAGCGCACGACCTTCCAGGTCCCGCACCTGTCCACTCACCGCGGCCGGAGCGGACACCGTCCGGGGGTGCACGAAGATGGACGTGCGACCGCTCCATACCCGTCGACGACGCACCAGGCCCAGGGCATCGGTGCGCACCGTGGTCGCCGGACCCACGGTCACCACAGCACGGTGATGGGTGGGGACCTCGAGTTCTGCCACATGCCCGGCACCGGGGCGCAGCGCGGGCACCTCGAATGCCGAGAGTCGGTCCCCCACCATGACCTCGACGATGGAGGCGGAGACTCGTCGCCGTGAGCGTGAGACGACGCTCACTCGGGCCGAGGTCGCCTCGCCGAGCGCCACCCGCAGCGTGCTCGCGGTGATCTCGACGTGGTAACTCGCCACGCCCCGGGCCTGCAGCTCTGCCACCACCAGTGCTGTGATCAGTGACACCCCGGCCGCGAGTGCCTCCACCCACCCGGTGAGCACGCCGAGCACGACCCCGATCGGCCCGGTGATCGCCACCCCGTAGCCGAGACGGGTGAGTGTGTGGTCACTCCTCATCGGCGCTGGGCGCGGGGACGAGTGCGAGCGCATCCTCGACGACCGCGTCGGGTGTCGCCCCGGCGAACTCCGCGTCCGGGTCCATCACGAGGCGGTGCGCGAGCACCACCAGGGCCAGGTCCTTCACGTCGTCGGGCAACAGGTAGTGCCGGCCCTGCCCGGCGGCCCACACCTTTCCTGCCCGCACCAGGGCGATCCCGCCGCGCATCGAGGAGCCCAGGACCGTACGCGGGTCCGACCGTGTCGTCTCCACGAGCGCGTTCACGTAGGCGAGGATCCGGCGGTCGGCGTGGACATCGCTCGCGGCCTGGCCGAGCGCGACCACCTCCTCGGCACTCATCACCGGTCCGATCTCCGCAGCGCGGTCACGCAGGGCCGAGCCCTCCAGGACCGCGATCGCCGACTCGGTGTCCGGGTAGCCGATCCTGGTCTTCATCAGGAACCGGTCGAGTTGCGCCTCCGGCAACCGGTACGTCCCGGCCTGCTCCACCGGGTTCTGGGTGGCGATGACCATGAACGGATCACCGACCGTGTGCACGGTGCCGTCCACCGTGACGTGCCCCTCCTCCATCACCTCCAGGAGGGCGGACTGGGTCTTCGGGGATGCCCGGTTGATCTCGTCAGCGAGCACGATGGAGGCGAGCACCGGTCCCGGTTGGAAGGTGAAGGACCCGGTCGACTGGTCGTACACCGACACACCGGTCACATCGGTGGGCAACAGATCCGGAGTGAACTGGATCCGGCTGTGACTGCCTTGCACCGAGGCGGCGATCGCCCGTGCCAGGGACGTCTTCCCGGTTCCGGGGGCGTCCTCCAGCAGCAGGTGCCCACCCGCCAGCATGGTGGTCAGGGCCAGCCGGATCACCCGCCGCTTGCCCAGCAGCACGTGTGCCACGTTGTCCGTCAGGGCCTGGAGCGCCGTGGCGAACTCCTGGGCTCCGGCAGCCGTCATCGTCATCGTGGTCCCCCACTCCCTCGGTTGATCCTGTCCCCCGCGTCCTGCGGCGGCGGCACCACCACGGTCAGGGCCGCCGGTTCGGAGGTCGCGATCGCGGTGGTCACGCGGATCCTCACCTGGTACTCCCCGGCAGGCACGGGCGCCTCACTCAGCCACGTGGTCTGTGTCCCCGCGGCGTAGATGCCCAGCCCGTCGATCGCAATCTCCGTGGCCGAGACCGGTGACCCCCCGTCACGCACCTGCCAGGTCAGGGTCACGGTGCCGTCCGTGGCGACCTCGGCCGAGGCACCGGTGACCAGGGGTCTAGCGGTGAGGGTCGTCGCAGCCGACCAGGGGGAGAACTCCCCGAGCGCGCCCTCGCTGTTGACCGCGCGGACCCGGAAGGACAGGCTCGCGCCTGCGGGCAGGTCGTTCAGGGTCAGCGCCGGGCCGGTGGCGGTGAGCGTCTGCTCAGCACCGTCGAGCCGGTACTGCACGTCGTACCGCGCGATGGTGATGCCTCGACCACCGGTCGCGGTCGGCGCCGTCCATCGCAGGGTCGGTGAGACCGTCGTCGTGCCCGGGGAGGAGGTGCCCTCCAGGGTCAGCGCGGTGGGCGTGCCGGGTGCGTTCCACACCCGGGTCCGGAGCGGTTGACTCCACGCCGACTCGCCCACCGCGTTGCGGGCCCGGACCTCGAGGGAGTACTGCTCCCCCGGGACCACGCCGCGGACGGTCAGTGACGTACCGCTCGTCTCCAGCACACCTCGCGCAGCCTGTGAGCCGTCGGCCACCGGCCCGGTCACACGAACCTGGTAGGTCACCGGGTCGCCGCTGGGCGCCGGGGCCTCCCAGGAGGCCGACAGCACACCTGAGCCGTCGCTCAGCCCGCTCGGTGCACGCAGTCCGGTGGGCACCCCCGGGGCTGCGGCGGCGACCTGCGGTGTCGAGTACTCACTCCACGCCCCCGGCTGCGCCATCTGATTGTGCGCACGGATGCGGACCCGGTAGCTCTCGCCGAGATCCAGGTCCTGCAGGACGTGTTCCAGGTCCTCGGCGCCGAGGCTGACGCGCTCCCCGCCGGGGGCCAGTTCGAGGTCGTAGCCGATCACCGCGGTTCCTCGGGAGGTCGCGGGCGCCCAGCGGGCGGTGAGGATGCCGTCCCCGCGTTCGAGGGTGGGGGTCGGCGGGGCGTCCGGCACCACGTCCGGGGTCACCGTCTCGCTGGGCAGGCTGGGTTCGGAGGAACCGACGGTGTTGCGTGCGGTGACGGTGAACGCGACGGGGACGGCGTTCGGGAGGCCCTCGAAGGTGCAGGAGGTCGTGGCGCACTCCGCCGTCCGGCCATCGCTCGCCGTGAGGAGATAACCGGAGATCGCCGCACCGTTGGCGGCGGGGGCACTCCAGGACAGCTCGACCGACCCGTCGCCCACCGACAGCACCGATGGCGGCGCCGGCTGCTGCGGTGGCGCCAGGACGGTGATGATCACCTCCGACTGCACCACGCGGCTGCGCTCGCCGGTGGCGTCCGCAACCGTCACGACCAGCCGGACCCGCCCGCGAGCCGCCTCGGAGAGTGCCACGGTGACCTGGCCACCGGTGCTGCTGGCGGTGGCGTCGCCGGTGATCTGCGTGCCCACCACGCTGAGCGAGCGGGCCGGGAACGGGTTGAAGGCGCCCTCGAGAACGTCCACGACCACCTCGCTACCGGCCTCGGCTGTCAGGCGATGATCCAGGAGCCGGGCCAGCGGCCGGGTCGAGGCGACCACATCCACCTCCACCCGGCCCAGGACCTCCTCCTGGCCGCCGTAGTCGATGGCGATACCGATCGCACCCTGGGTTCCGCTCGGCGTGTCGACCGCCGCCGAGACCGTCAGCAGTGTCCCGGACAGCGCCGCCTCCACGCCCTGCGGCGGGGAGCCGGTGAGGCGGTAGCGGTAGCCCGAGCCGTCCTCGCCGAGCGCCGCGACGGAGGAGGTCAGGTCCGCGAGGTCCACGGTCAGAGGCTCCTCCCCCGGGGCGATGTCGAGGCGCGCACCGGCGAACCTCGGCGGGTAGTCCTCGGTCGCGAGGATGGTCACCGGGAGGCTGAGCACCGACTCGCGCGTTCCGATGCCGCCGGGTGGGCCGTCGGCCACGGTCACGGTGAGCGAGGCCGGGCCGGCGTACCCGGCGCCCGCCACGAACTCGACGGTCTGGGAATCGACCACGCGGACCTCCTGCGCCTGCGTGGCGCTGACGGCATCGGCGTCGGCGAGCACCACCTCCTTGCCCGGCGCCACCTGTACGTACTCCGTCAGGTCCACCACGAGGCTCTCTCCCGAGCGCACCGTCAGCGCTTCGGTTCGGGGTCGCAGCACCGGCGGGAAGTTGCCGAGTGCGGGGACAGTGATCGTGGCGTAGCCGATGAGACTCTCGCCGTCCGGCCCCGCGACCTCCAGCCCGTACGGCACCACCCGGGTGGTGTCCGTCAGCGTCACCGTGAGGACGCCGAGCGATGAGACGTCCACGCCCTCGACACCCTCCGGCACCACCGGCTGGAGATCCTCCACGCCGCCGAGGGAGTTGTGTGCCAGCGCACGCACGTCGACCTCGACCTCGGCGCGCCCCACGGTGTCCACCGGGCGCACGACCACGTCCGCCGCCTCCGGCGCCTCGACCTCGGCGTCGTCGGCGACCAACACGGTGAGCACCGCCGAGTCCCGCGAGGTGACGGAGGAGGCGGTGTAGACGATGTGCAGCGCGCCGGAGGCATCCGGTGGGGAGGCCGGCACGGTCACATGGATCTCCTCGCCCACGACCCGCGCACTCACCCCCGGGGTTCCCACGTCGAGCGAGGGGAGGAGCGCCAATGCCCCACCTGCGGCATCGGCGTCGTTGCGCAGCACCGGATAACTGACGGTCGTGCCGGGCCGCACCTCGATGAGGTCGTCCACCGCGGTGACGGATCCGGCGTCCGTGGGCCGCGGGATCACCGCGACCCGGATCGTGGCGGTACTGCGCTGGCCCGCCCAGTCCTCCACCGCGTAGGTGAACGTGTCGGTCCCGGCGGCATCCGGGTACGCCTCGTACACCACGGTGCGCGAGCGCCACTCCGTCACCCGTCCCAGACTCGGCGCGGATGCCTGGCCGAGCAGGAGCACGCCGTCACCATCGGGGTCGATCCCGATGAGCGGGATCGGGATGCTGACCTCCTCGCCCGCGAACACCCGCGCGGTGATGTCCGTGGGCAGCGAGGGCTCCTTACTCGCGGGATCCGGCTCGTGCACCGCGACCGTCACCGCCGCGCTGGCGGTGCCCCCC
Source organism: Serinibacter salmoneus (assembly GCF_002563925.1). Taxonomy (NCBI): domain Bacteria; kingdom Bacillati; phylum Actinomycetota; class Actinomycetes; order Micrococcales; family Beutenbergiaceae; genus Serinibacter; species Serinibacter salmoneus. The sequence continues at coordinate 2,643,479 of NZ_PDJD01000001.1, forward strand.
TCCCCGGTGACCGCGACCGTGAACCGCTGGGTCGACGGCTCCTGCGGCGCAAGGAAGCGCACACTGTCACCCGAGACCATGACGAGGCCCGCATCCGGCTGGGTCACGCCGTCGGCCATGATGTTCAACTGCTCGCCCTCCGCGGCGGTGGCGTGCTCCAGGACCGGCACCGTCACCACCCCACCCGCCTTGACCGACACGTCGATATCGGCGAGGCTCGGCGCGAGCTGCTCCTGCGCATGCCCCTGCGCGAGCACGGTGATCGTCTCCGTGGCACTCACCCGCCCGTCGGTGGCGGTGTAGCGCAACTGCACGTCGCCCGAGACGTCGGCGACCCGACTCAGCGTGAGCGTGTCGTGGCCGCGCACCGACAGTTCCAGGCCCTCCCCCTGCACCACCTCGACCTCGCTCAGCACGAGCACGCTGTTCGCGGGTGGCAGGTCGTTGGCCAGGGGCCGGATCGTGACGTCCCCCGCGGCCGGAAGGTGGACCACGTCACTCGTGGTCACGATCGCGGTCGACTCCCCCGAGCGCACGTCCAGGCGCACGATGCCGCTCGCGACCTGGCCACCGGACGCCACCGAGTACGGGACCTCGTAGGTACCGGGGACCGCGCCGCTGACCCGGATGGTCCCCTCGGCCAGGTCGGGGACGATCTCCAGGCCCTCCACCTCCTCCACGCCCGTGAGCCGCATGGTGCTCGCGCCACCCGCCACCACGGCCTCCAGCGGCTGCACGGTGACCACCTCACCGACCGCGGCCTGCGCGTGCACGACGCCGAGGCCGGGTGGGAGGGAGGCGGGTTCGTGCACACTCACCGGAACCGATGCGGTGACCTCGTGCTCGCCGTCCGTGACGACCACCTCGAGCCGGACCTGTCCGGGCTCGGTGCCTCCGGGCCAGAAGGTGAGCAGTCCTCGGGAATCCAGCTGCACCTGCCCGGCGGTGGGGTGCGCACTGACGAGCTCCAGCGTGTCACCGTCCGGATCGCGGAAGTCCGCCAGCGCGTCGTAGACGAGGTATCCCCCCTGCTCCACGTGCAGGTGGGGGGAGACATGGTGTTCCGGCGCACGCTGGGTGCCCGGCTGGATCACGTGCACCGTCACGGCGGCACGCTGGGGCGTGGTGCTTCCCGATCCGTCGGTCGCGGAGTACGCGAACGTCACCTCGCCCTGCGCCTGCGCCGCCGCGGTCAGCTGCACCGACCGGCCGCCGTTGACCACGGTGACGTGCCCGATCTCGGCAGGCACGTCCTCCACGGCCGTGACCGTCAGCACCCCGCAACCAGCGGAGGAGTCGTTGCGCAGGACGTCGAGCACGACGACCCCACCGGGGCGCACCCCGAACTCGTCGTCGACGGCGGTGAGATCCGAGGCCTCGGTCCCGCACTCGGCGCCCGCTGTCGCGGTCGACTCCCGGTCCTGCGGCGCCACGGAGCTCTCCTCGGTGCGCGCCTCGAGCGAGGCCCACACCGCGTCGAGCCGTTCCGCCGTCACCTGGGGCACCCACACCGCGCCGCTCGCGGCGTCGTTGAGCACCACTCGCCCCCGGTTGCTACGCAGAATGGGTTCCACGGCCCCCGCCAGGGCGGGGACATCCAGCGTCATGTCGTCCTCGCCCCCGCAGCGCAGCGCGTAGGAGTCCGTCGCCCGCGCCCACGCGGCGTGCACGCACTCGCCGATCCGCACCGGGGCCGCGGTCGCCTCGGAAGCCACTGCCCCCTCGTGCACCACATCCTCGGTCACCGCACCCGAGCCGAGGTCCACGCGCAGCAGCGAGCCCGGGGTCGCCACAGCGAGTGAGTCACCGGGCGCGGCCGGCTCCTGCAGCCGGGCGTCGTCGGGCACCTGCACCACCCCGTGTGGCATCGACAGGGTGGTGCCCGCGAGCGCCACGAGGGACTCTCCCGCCACCGTTGCCTGCTCCCAGCCACCCTGCGGGGACGCCTCCCGGCGGCGCGTCGGGTCGGTGCGGGCCTGGCCGGCACCCTCCTCGGCCGCACCCTCCTCGCTCCGCCAGGTCGTGAGGAACTCCTGGCCTGCCGCCGTCATCGTGGCCACGCTGCCGTCGCGGCGCAGCGCGCTCACGCCGCCCGGTCCGGGCTCGGCATCCGGGACGTCCCGCAACGCGTCGAAGGAGCCCAGGAGCGCCACCGGCCGCAACCACGTCTCACCGGCCGCTGCGTCCCAGATCATCACCATGTCGCCCGCGAGGTCCACCTCCGCGCCGGCCGGCAGCGTCACGCTGGTGGAGCGCGTCACGGTCCGCACGTCCACCACGGTCAGGCGCGTCGCCTCCACCAGCAGCACCGTGGCCTCGTCCTGCACGACGTCGAAGGACTCCACCCCCGTGTCGAGTTCACCGGTCAGTTCTCGGATGCCGGTGTTGAAGCGCGCGAGGGCGTGCTCCTGGGGGTGGGTGACCCACACACCGCCGTCGTCGAGGGTGACGTCCTGGACACGGAGTCCGGGATGACCCCAGACCAGGGTGGTCGCGACCACCACGCCGAGCGCGAGCAGACCCCAGCGCAGCCGCGCCGGTGTCAGCCAGGCAGCCACACGCGCGAGCCACGCCGGAACCCTAGGGAACACACTGCTCCTCGGGATCGCTCAACGCACCGTCCTGGCGGACCACGGCCACCTGTAGGCAGACCTCGGTCACGCCCCCTGCCGGTACCCGCACCTGCGTCCGGGTTGTCGACTCGCGCGCGGTCGGTACGCCGTCGAGCTCCGCCTGCCAGGAGAACCGGTCCCCCGGTTGCGGGGACGGGTTCACCCAGGTGGCCACGACGTCCTCCCCTTCGCGGCGCAGGACCAGGTCGCTCGGGGCGGGGACCCCCGCGGTGAACGCCGGCTCGGGAGCGGGAGTCGGTTCGTCAGGAGTCTCCACCTGCGCCGCTCGGGACAGGGCCCAGGCGATGATGATCGTCGCGACGATCGCGGCGCAGAGGGCCAACGCGAGGCGCCGCACGGCCACGCGGCCCGCAGCCGGCACGGTCGAACCCGCAGTGGCAGGCGCGGGGCTCCCCGGCTCACCGACGCCGCCCACGCCACCGAGGGAGCGGGGGGTGCTGCGCCCCCGTTCACCCCCGGGTACCGCCGGCGCCGGGGCGGCGAGCCGACGCGTGGTGGCGCCCGTGGCCGCCGTGTCCCAGTCCGTCAGGTCGACCAGACTCGGGTCGCCGGTCGTCGTTTCGGGCAGCGAGAGCGTCAACTCGGTCACGGGTAGGCCGAGTTCTCGCTCGATGTCCTGGAGCGCGTGGCCCAGGTCCACCGCCGCGTCGAAGCGGTCCTGCGGGTCACGAGCCATCGCGCGCGCCAGCACGGCCTCCAGCGAGGTCGGGACGTCGGAGCGCCCCAAGGGCGGCACCGACTCGCGCAAGGTCCTGTCGACCAGCGTGGAGGCCTCCAGCCGCTCCGACCCGCGTTCGTGCGGCGCATGCCCGGCAAGCAACGTGTAGATCGTGGCCGCCAAGGAGTACACATCCGAGCGGGCATCGAAGGCATCGGGATCCTCCACGGCCTCGGGCGCGGCCCACAGCAAGGACATCCCCCCCGTGGACCCACCGTGGCTCGAGGCGATCCCGAAGTCCGCGAGCGCCGGCCACCCGTAGTCCGTCACCAGGACGTTCGCGGGCTTGATGTCCCGGTGCAGCACGCCGCTGCGGTGCGCCGTCTCGACCGCGGCCGACAACCGCACACCCAGGCTCAGCGCCTCGGGCACCCCCATCGGCTCACTGCGGTAGCGACGCGCCAGATTGGGGCGCGAGCAGTACTCCATCACGAGGTAACGACGGCCGTCCTCGCTCACCCCGGCCTGGTGGATGGTCACGATCGCGGGATGGTGGGAGAGCGCCGCCATCACCACCGCCTCGGTGGGTGCCAGCGTGTGCCCCTCACCGGTGCCGTGCAGCACCTTCACCGCGACGGTCCGCGGCGGCATCACCTGGCGGTAGGTGTACACGTCCGCCGAGCCACCACGGCCGATGAGGTCAAGGGGTTCCAGACCCTCGATGGCGGGCGCCCCCGGGCGTCTCATCGTTGCCCCACCTCGACCCGGAAGCTCACGCCGTCCGCGAGTTCGACGACGGCGCCGTGCCCGACCTCGGTCGCGACCCCCGCCTGGGGACGGAACGGGAGACGGCGCGGATGTCTCACCAGTACGCCGTTGGTGGTGGCCAGGTCGGTCACCAGGACCCTCGCGCCGCGCACCTCCACCCGGGTGTGGGTGCGGGCGATCCCGCCGCGCGGGCTCGCGACGCAGACCAGTCGCGCCGCCTGCCCCGCCGGAGCCGTGGGGGCGCGTCCGATCAGTACCGGCCCCTCGACGTCGAGGCTCTCCCCGGAGGACAGGTGCAGGCGCACCCGCACCGGCGCGGCCGCCGGGGCCTCCAGGGCCTGGTGCGCGGCGTCCTCCTGGTCCCGGGGGGCGAATGGTTGCCCGGAGGCGGCGCCCGGAGCACCGGTGCCGGGGACTGCGGTGACCTCCCCGCGCACCAACGCGCCCACGCGCGCCACACCGGCCAGCAGCGGCATCCACGGCTCGCCGCCCGCGTGGCCCGCGACCCGCACCTCGAGCTCGTCGGCCGCCTCCAGAACCTCCTCGGTCCAGGTGGTCGCGCTCGCATCGCCACCGGTGGCCTCGAGCGCGGCACGGTCTCCGCGGGCGAGCAGGGTCGCCTCGCCGTCGCTGGTCGCGTCGAGCACCAGAACCGCGTCGCCCGTGCGCTCCCCGACCAGGCGCAGCGCGGCGAGCCGTGCCGCCCCCCCGGTGGCCGACGCCCCGTTCAGCAGACGCCACCACTGCACAACGGCCTCATCCGGCGTGGTCGGGGGCACGCATGCCAGCATGGGGCCGCAGGCGATGGCAAACCACTCGCCCTTCGCGTAGTACCACGGCGACGCCACGGAACACCCCCTGATGACCCCCTGCCGAGTTCGATGCGCCCGAGCCGATGACGACCGCCGGGCACATCGAACCTGAAGCGATCAGACTACTGTGCGCATCAGGGAATACCACTCCACCCGCGCACGCCTGGACCCGGGGCATCCGCGCCGCTGCGGCCCAGCACGCAACAGGACGCCGAGCCCCGGTCGGGGCTCGGCGTCCTGTCGCGGGAGGTCAGGCGCTCGCGCGCTGTCCCCCGACTCGCCCGGCGCCCTTCGCGCGCCCCTTGGCCGTGTCCTTCTCCGAGACCGGGGCCCGACCCGTGGCCCGTTCCTGACTGTGGTACGCCATCGCCTCGGCCTGCCGCGCCGCCTCCGCGCCGGTGGCGATGTCGGCACGCAGGTGCTCGTCGCCGTACCCGAAGGAGTCCACGATGCTGCGCAGGTGCGGGCGCAGCCGCTTCAGCAGACGCTCCACGTAGGAGGTCACCGTGCGGGCACGCTGTGCGGACAGGCGCCCGTTGACCACGTACCAGGCCATGTGGTCCTCGATCGTGGTGAGCGCGAACACGTCCCGCAGCCAGGTCATCACACGCTTCGCCTGCGGGTCGGTGATGGCCTCCAGCGCCCCGGTGAACGCCTCCCACTGCATGAGTTCGCCGTGCGCGCGAGCGGCCTCGATCAGCTCGACCTGGTTCTCGTCGAACGCGGCGGCCTTCTCCACCGGGCTGCCCTTCTGGCTCGCGCGCAGCCGCAGCGCGATCTCCTCGACCATGGACTCCACGCGGTCCTCCAGCAGCTCGCGCTGCACGGCCGGGTCACGCAGTTCCTCCGCAGAGCGGGCGCGCGAACCCCAGTCCCGGATGGACTGGGAGGCCCGGCGCAGCGGCGTACGGTGCAGGGCCATGTCGCCGGCGCGGTCCGCGACCCAGCGCACCTGACCGGCCACGTCCATCTGCGCCGTCGAGCGCCCGTAGTCCGTCAGCAGGCGCTTGCCGACCAACTGGAGCAGCACCGTGTTGTCGCCCTCGAAGGTGGCGTAGACGTCCATGTCGGCGCGCAGGCTGACTAGACGGTTCGCGGCAAGGAAGCCCTGCCCACCGCACGCCTCCCGCGCGGTCTGCAGGGTGTCCAGTGCGTGCCAGGTGGACAGGGACTTGGCGGCCGCCGCGAGGGTCTCCAGGTCCTGGCGGTCCTCGTCGGTGTCGTGTTCACCGGAGAAGACGCCGTGGAAGCGCTCGAGCAGGTCGTTGTGCAGGAACTGCACCGCGAGCGTGCGTGCGAGACGGGGGATCAGGCGCCGCCGGTGGGTGCCGTAGTCCATCAGCACCGTCTCGACGTCGGGGTCGGCGCCGGTGAACTGGCGGCGCTCCGTGCCGTACCGGATGGCGATGGCCAGGGCCATCTTGGAGACGACCGCCGCCGCGCCGTCCAGCGAGACGCGCCCCTGCACGAGAGTCGAGAGCATCGTGAAGAAGCGCCGCCCGGGCGAGGCGATGGGAGAGGAGTACTCGCCGTCGGGCGCCACCTGGCCGTAGCGGTCCAACAGGTTGGTGCGCGGGATGCGCACGTGATCGAAGGCCAGACGACCGTTGTCGATGCCGTTCAGGCCACCCTTGACGCCGTCGTCCTCGGACTGGATGCCCGGGAGCATCGGGTAGGCGCCACGCTCGTCCTTGGGGGCGGTGGTGTCCCGGATCGGCACGTAGAAGGCGTGCACGCCGTGGTTCACGCCCCGGGAGATCAGTTGGGCGAACACGACCGCCGCGACCCCGTGCAGGGCGGCGTTGCCGAGGTAGTCCTTCCACGCCGCCCGGAAGGGGGTGTGGATGACGAATTCCTCGGTCTCGGGGTCGTAGGTGGCCGTGGTGCCGATCGAGGCGACGTCGCTACCGTGTCCGATCTCCGTCATCGCGAAGGCGCCGGGCACCTCCAGGGTCATGATGCCGGGGAGGAACTCCTCGTGGTTGTGCTCGGTGCCCAGGTGCAGCACGGCGGCACCGAACAGACCCCACTGCACGCCGGCCTTGATCTGCACGGACGGGTCGGCGACCACGAGTTCCTCGAAGCTGGCGATGTTCCCGCCGGGGTTGTCCTCGCCGCCCATCCGCGTGGGGAAGGCGCGCTGGACCTCGCTCGCGTCGGCGAGCTTCTGCAGCGCCGCGAGCACCCGATCGCGGTGCTCGGGGACCGGCAGGCCGGGGACGTGCACCAGGTCCGGGTCGGTGGCCACGGTGCGGGAGTGGCGGCGCAGCTCGGCCCAACGCCCGTCGAGCAGGTCACCCAGCTCCCGGATCGCGGCCTCGGTCAGGGGCGTGGCGTGGTCGGTCGGCGTGGTCAGGCCGGGGGCCGTCCCGGCCGTGGTCGCGGTGCCGTCCTTGTCGGTGGCGCTCTGCTCGGTGAACTCCATGGTGACTCCTTCGTCGTGCCGCGGGCGGCGGTGTTCTTCGGGCGCGGTCAGCGCCCGCGGTGGTCCTGCGAGACTGGAACGGGTGAGGGGCTCGTGCCGTGGCACACCCACTCGGTGATGGTGTCGGTGAGGTCCTCCAGAGCGCCGGCTCGGGAGTCCGCGTCGTGGGAGGTCTGCTGCAGCCACACCTCGGCTGCGCCGCGCACGAACCCGATCACGCCGCCCGCCCACGTGTCGGCGAGCCCGGGTGGCCTACCCGAGGCGGCCAGGACCTCGGCGAGCACGGGCACCAGGAGGGCAGCGGCGTCATCGGCGAGCGTGCGCATCGGACCGGTCCCGGAGTCGGCCTCCCCGCGCGTGACGAACGCGTAGACCGAGGGGGAGCGGGAGATCATCTCCAGGTAGACGCGCACCATGCTCGCGATGACGTCGTGCGGTTCCCGGGCACCACTGGTCGCGCGGGCGAGGGCGTCGCCCAGATCGACCAGCACGGCTTCACCGATCGCCGTCTGCAGGCCGGTGCGGTCGGTGAAGTACCGGTAGACGATGGACTTCGAGGTGCCGATGGCACCCGCGATCTCGTCCATCGACAGGTCCGAGCCGCCATGGTGGATGGCGCGGCGAGCGGCGTGCGTCAACTCAGCGCGCCGCTGGGCGCGATGCTGCTCCCAGCGGCGGGAGCGACCATCGCCACTGACCTCGGCCACCTCACTCATGAAACTCAGAGTATCAGGTACTTGGAGTTTCGCCCACTGACCCGGGAGTGCCCACCGGGGCCGATGGCGGGTACCAGTAGTACCGTCAGGCGGTGATGAGCGAACAGGCACACACCCCGATCCCGCTGAAGTGGGTCGGCCCGCTGCGCATCAGCGGCGACGTCACCGACGAGATCAGCGTCCCGCTGGCCACCTACGAGACCCCGCTGTGGCCGTCTGTCGGTCGTGGCGCACGGATCTCCTCCCTGATCGACGGGGGCATCCGTGCCGTCGTGGTCGATGAGCGGATGAGCCGGTCGGTCGTCTTCGAGGCGGACGACGCCGCCACCGCCCTGGCTGCCTGGCGGCGCCTGGAATCCTCCCGCGAGGAACTGCAGTCGGTGATCTCCGCGACGAGCAGATTCGCCCGGTTGATCGATCTGCACGTGCAGATCGTGGGCGACCTGCTCTTCCTGCGCTTCGAGTTGACGACCGGGGACGCCTCCGGGCACAACATGGTGACACTGGCGGCCGAGCGGTTGATGGACCACATCCTCAGCGTCGAACCCGGGCTGCGGTACGGCTCGATCTCGGGCAACTACTGCACGGACAAGAAGACCTCGGCTGTCAACGGCATCCTCGGGCGCGGCAAGAACGTGGTCACCGAGGCCCTCATCCCGCGCGAGCTGGTGACCAAGCGGCTGCGCACTACCGCCGAGCGGATGGCCACGCTCAACACCCGCAAGAACCTCCTCGGCTCCCTCGTGGCCGGGTCGCTGCGCAGCGCGAACGCGCACTACGCGAACATGCTGCTTGCCTTCTACCTCGCCACCGGCCAGGACGCGGCCAATATCGTCGAGGGGTCGCAGGGCATCACCCGGGCCGAGGACCGCGACGGCGACCTCTACTTCTCCTGCACCCTGCCGCACCTGATCGTGGGGTCCGTGGGCAACGGCAAGGGCCTGCCGCAGGTCGAGGAGGCACTCACGCGCCTGGGGTGCCGCGAGGATCGCCCTGCGGGCGAGAACGCGCGACGACTGGCCGTCTTGGCGGCCGCCGCAGTGTGGTGCGGGGAGCTCTCGCTCATGGCGGCCCAGACCAATCCAGGTGAACTGATGCGGTCACATGTGGTGCTGGAACGCGGTTCCCGCCCAACCCCATGACCGTCCACACGAGCGGGGCCACGCCGGGTACCGGGCTCTCACAAGACGTGGAGATCACGTGGAGGGTCCGTCCAGGTAGGCTGGTCGGGTCGTTCACCAAGTGAAGTAGGTCCATAATCATGGGTGGGCATCGCCGGTGCCCCGCCCCGGCAGCCCCCGAGGCGCACGCGAGAAGGAGCCAACGCCACCATGTCCCAGCCCGAGTCGGTGACGCCGGCGTCGATCGGCATCCACGATCTCGCACTGGCGACCTCGCACTACCGGCTCGACCTCGGTGCGCTCGCCGACCACCAGGGGATCGATCCCGCGAAGTACTCGGTCGGCATCGGCCAGGACGTGATGAGCGTGCTCGCCCCGGACGAGGACATCGTCACGATGGCCGCCGAGGCCACCGCCCGGATCCTCGAGCGCAACGGGATGGACGGCATCCGCACCCTGCTGTTCGCCACGGAGAGTGGCATCGACCAGTCGAAGTCCGCCGGCGTGTACGTGCACCAACTGGTGGGCCTGCCCGAGACCGTTCGTGTGGTCGAGTTGAAGCAGGCCTGCTACTCCGCCACGGCGGCGCTGCAGTTCGCCATCGGCCTCATCGCCCGCGACCCTTCGCAGAAGGTGCTCGTGGTCGCCTCCGACGTCGCGCGCTACGACCTGGGCTCCTCCGGGGAATCCACCCAGGGCGCCGCGGCCGCCGCGATGCTCGTCCAGGCCAACCCGGGCCTCATGGCAGTGGCGAACCCTGCGGGCGTCTTCACCCAGGACGTCATGGACTTCTGGCGCCCGAACTACCGCTCCACCGCGCTGGTGGACGGCAAGGGCTCGATCAAGGCCTACCTCAATGCCATCGGCGGCGCCTGGACGGACTACCTGAACCAGGGCGGCGCCCCGTTCGAGTCCTTCGCCTCGATCTGCTACCACCAGCCGTTCACCAAGATGGCGAGCAAGGCGCATCGCCACCTCGCCGTGATGGCCGGCCAGAACCCCGCTCCGGCCGAGGTCGCGGACTACCTCGCCGACACGATGCGCTACAACCGGCTGATCGGGAACTCCTACACCGCCTCGGTGTACGTGGCCCTGGCCTCGCTGCTGGACACCCACGACGGCGATCTCACCGGCGCACGGGTCGGCCTGGCGAGCTACGGGTCGGGCTCGGTGGCGGAGTTCTTCGGCGGCGTCATCCAACCCGGGTACCGCGACCTGCTGCGGGTGCAGGAGCACCGCTCGATCATCGAGCGGCGGATCCCCCTGGACCACACGGCCTACGAGGTGCTGCACAAGACCACCCTTCCGGAGGACGGCCGCGAGTACCGTACGGCCGCCGAGACCACCGGACCGTTCCGGTTCGCCGGCATGGGTGAGCACATGCGCCGCTACGAGCGCACCACCGACTGACCCCTTCGCGAGAGGGTTCTGCAGGCACCGCGAGAGGGTTCTGCAGGCCTTCTGCCACGATCGGGTCATGACGAACTCGATCGAACCGGACACCAAGGACTGGACCAGTCGTGGCTGAGGAGTTGGCCGACGCGGGCCTCACGCTCGCGGCGGCCTTCGAGTCGGTGACCGAGGCGGATCACGCGCGCCGCGGCCTGCGCTCCAACGGGTCGGAGTTCACGGTGCGGACGCTGGGCCAGTACTTCTGGCACGACGCGCACCACCATCTCCACGACGTCGGGGCGTGACCTGCAGAACCCTCTCGCGGTACCTGCAGAACCCTCTCGCGCGCGATCGACCCAGCGGTGTGAAGTATCCGGTACGCTGAGTACTAGACATCCGATCGCAACGACGCGCTCACCGCGTCCCTCACAAGGAGACACGATGGCCCGCACGACCGCCACGACCAGCCCCACCGACACCACGGACACCACGGACACCACGGCCGAGACCACCCGCCCCAACGGCACCGCCGTCGTGGTCGGCGGCAACCGCACCCCGTTCGCCAAGGCCGGCAAGCAGTTCGCCGGTGCCAGCAACCTCGACATGCTCACGGCCACCCTGGAGGCGCTGGTCGCGCGCTTCGGCCTGTCCGGCGTCACGCTCGGTGAGGTCCGCGCCGGCGCCGTGCTGAACCACAGCAAGGACTTCAACCTCGCCCGCGAGGCGGTACTCGGCACCCCGCTGGACCCGCACACCAACGCCGTGACGATCCAGCGCGCCTGCGCCACCAGCATCGAGGCCGCCTGGGACATCGCCAACAAGATCACCCTCGGGCAGATCGACTCGGGCATCGCCGCGGGCGCCGACTCCACCTCGGACGCCCCGATCGTGGTCAGCGACCGGCTGCGCCGCGTGCTGCTGAAGATGAACGCCGCGAAGAAGCCGCTGGACAAGCTCAAGCTCGTCGGGCAGATCCGCCCCAGCGACCTGGCCCCCGTGGCCCCGAACGTCAACGAGCCCCGCACCGGGCTGTCGATGGGTGAGCACCAGGCCCTGACCAACCTGCAGTGGCAGGTCACCCGCGAGGCGCAGGACGCCATCGCCGCGGCCAGTCACCAGAATCTGGCTGCGGCCTGGGACGCGGGCTACTTCGACGACCTCGTCACCCCGTTCCGTGGACTCACCCGCGACGCCACGCTGCGCCCCGACACCACCACCGAGACCCTCGCCGGGCTGCGCACCGTGTTCGGCAACGGCCACCCGAACCCCACGATGACGGCCGGGAACTCCACCCCGCTGTCCGACGGCGCGGCCGCCGTGCTCATCTCCTCCCCGGACTGGGCCGCCGAGCGCAACCTGCCGGCCCTGGCGCGGATCGTGGACGCCGAGGCCGCCGCCGTGGACTTCGTGCACGGCGAGGAGGGGCTACTGATGGGCGGCGCCTACGCCGTACCCCGCCTACTGGCACGTCAGGGCCTGCGCCTGGAGGACATCGACCTGGTGGAGATCCACGAGGCCTTCGCCGGCGTGGTCGTGGCCACCACCACCGCGTGGGCGGACGAGGAGTTCTGCCAGACCAAGCTCGGCCTGCCTGCCCTGGGCCAGGTCGACCCCGAGCGCCTGAACGTGACCGGCTCCTCCCTCGCGGCGGGGCACCCGTTCGCCGCCACCGGCGCCCGGATCGTGGCCACTCTGGCCACCCTGCTCGCCGAGCGCCGCGCGCAGGACTCCGACGGCGGCCCGATCCGCGGGCTCATCTCCGTGTGCGCCGCCGGTGGCCAGGCCGTCGCGATGCTGCTGGAGGCCTGAGATGGCGACCGTCCCGGCACCCCTGCGCGGCGTGCAGAAGCAGATCTCCCGCACCCTCACCGGCGCCCTCGGACTCACCGAGCCGGTGGCGCTGCGCCGCACCGACCCCACCCGGGTGGATGATCCCCTCACCGCCGGACCCGTCCTGGTGATCGGCGAGGGACCCGGCACCGACGCCCTCGCGGCGACCCTGCGTGGCTGGGACCTCGACGTGCGGCGGCACGCCGCCGAGGACGGCCCCGCCGAGCAGCGCTGGGGCGCGGTGGTCCTCGACCTCACCGACATCACCGAGCCGGGCGAGGAGTCCGAGCGGATCCTGGCGCTGGCCGGCACGCTGCGCGAACTCGCGCGCTGCGCGCGCATCATCACGATCTCCCGCAGCGCCGACGGCGTGGCCGACCCGGCCCTGGCCGCCGCCCGGGAGGCGGTGGAGGGGCTGGTGCGATCCCTGGGCAAGGAGCTGCGGGCAGGCGCCACCGCGAACGGGATCCTGGTGGCCGACGGCGTGGCGCTGGAGAGCCCGGCCGTCACCGGGGCGCTGCGCTTCCTGATCTCGGCCCGCTCGGCCTTCGTGGACGGGCAACTGCTGCCCGTCACCGGCCCCGGCACCGCGCCCGAGGACTGGCGCCGCCCGCTGGAGGGGCTGGTGGCCGTGGTCACCGGCGCCGCCCGCGGCATCGGCGCGCAGACCGTGCGGACCCTGGCGCGTGACGGCGCCCGCGTGCTCGGGGTGGACGTGCCCGCGGCGGGGCAGAGCCTCGCGGCGGTGATGAACGAGGTCGGCGGCGTGGCGCTGCAACTGGACATCACCGCGCCGGAGGCCGCCGCCACGATCCTGCAGCGCGCCACCTCCGCCTTCGGCGGCCTGGACGTGCTCGTGCACAACGCCGGGATCCTGCGCGACAAGCTGCTGGCGAACATGACCGAGCAGAAGTGGGACTCGGTGATCGCGGTGAACCTTGCCGCGCAGCTACGCATCACCACGGCCCTCGCCCTCGAGTTGCCGCACCTGGTGCAGATCTCCCTCGCCTCCACCTCCGGTATCGCCGGGAACCGCGGCCAGACGAACTACGGCTACTCCAAGGCCGGCGTCATCGGCGCCACCCGCGCCTGGGCGCCGATCCTCGCCGCCGGCGGCGGCCGTGCGAACGCGGTGGCGCCCGGGTTCATCGAGACCGAGATGACCGCCTCCATCCCCCGGGCCCAGCGGGAGATCTCCCGCCGGGTGGCCTCGCTCGGGCAGGGCGGGCAGCCGGTGGACGTGGCCGAGGCCATCGCCTACCTCGCCTCCCCGCAGGCCGGCGGCGTCAACGGCCAGGTGCTGCGGGTGTGCGGGCAGAACCTGGTGGGCCGCTGATGACGGCGCCAGACCGGGGCCCGGTGGCGGGTGAGCCGGGTGGCGACTGGCTCGATCAGTTCGTCACACCGTCCGCCCACCACCCCTCCCCGAGCCCGTCCGAGGTGCGCACTCTCCCGGCGGTACCCGCACCGTCGTCCGTCTACCGCAAGGCGGTCGTGGAGACCGGGCGGGCCGCGATGATGTCGACCCCGGAGGCCACCACTCTGCCGGGGGTCGCCTTGCACGTGGCGGACCTGCGCCTGGACCGCGAGCGCCTGGACGCCTACGCCCACCTCGTGGGCGAGCGCGCGGGTGACACTGCGCCTCCCGGGTTCGTGCACATCAGTGTGTTCGGGATGCAGTTGGCCCTCATGGCCCGCACCGACTTCCCGCTGCCCATGCTCGGCATGGTGCACATCGCCAACCGGATCGAGCAGGTCCGCGCAGCGCGGGTGGATGAAGCACTCGAGGTCACCACGCACGCCACGAACCTGCTGGCACGCCCGGTGGGCTCCGCGGGGACCGGCACCCAGGTGGACCTGGTGACACGGGTGCACGACTCCGCCGGGGAGCTGGTCTGGCGCGGCACCTCCACCTACCTCGCCGCTCGCACCGCACTTGCGGGCCTGGAGGTCGTGCAGCGCCCCGAGCGTCCCGCCGATGCGACCGACCTGGTCCCCACCGGGGGCTGGCACACCGCCAAGGCCGACACCCGCGCCTACGCGGCGGTCTCCGGGGATCGCAACCCGATCCACCTGCACACCCTGGCCGCCAAGGCGATGGGGTTCCGCCGCACCATCGCGCACGGCATGGACTCCGCGGCCCGTGCCCTCGCGGCCCTCGGCCCCGCTCGGGGCGACCGGCTCGCGTGGGACGTCCAGTTCGCGGCACCGATCCTCGTGCCGGCGCGAGTGGCGGTGCGGGTCGAGCGAGACGCGACCGGCTCACGCACCACCGTGTGGCGGCCGAAGGACGGGCGCGTGCACCTGGTGTCCACGACCTCCGCCTGAGGAGCGCTCGCTCGGGCGTCCGCCGTGAACCCGGGCGGCACGCGAGCGAGCCGGCGCCCGTGAGTCACGCCACCGGTCGAGTGCCGTTACGTGTCGTGGCGCAACAGGCACCAGGCCCGCTCGAACCGCGCGGTCGCGAGATCGGTGTCGCGCATCCAGACCTCCAGCCTCGTCCCCCGGGGGCAGACACCGGGAAGCGCACCCAGGTCCAGGTCGAGCAGGAGTGTGTGGTCGTCCCCGGCGGACACCGGGAGCACATCACGCACCAGTGGACGCGAGGTCGTCTCCCCCATCTCGGGGTAGCCGAAGGCGTGGCTGAATCCGCTCGCCTTCTTGCCCTGCCAGGCGGATCGCAGCGAGTCGCGTAACCTGCGAGCCCCCCGGGAGAGCCGTCGCGCTGAGGGGACTCGGCGCGCGCGCACGTCCGCCTCGGGCGGTGTGGTGAACCCCGCCTGCGGCACGAACCGCCGGCACAGTGCCGCGGTGGTCAGATCACCGGGCGGTGGGATCAGTGCGCCGGTCTCCACCTGAGGGACCCACCTCACCCGCCATGCGCCCCGGTGGGCATCGGCGGGGGAAGTCCCGGGGGTGATCAGATCGTGGAACACCTCCAGCATTCCCGTCTGGGGCAGCGGATCGGAGAAGCCGGGCCAGGTCGCCATGGCGCCACCGCACGCCAGCCCTGCGAGGAGTCGTAGGTCGAGGGCGAGCACATGGTGCAGCGCCACCCCGTCCGCTCGGCGCGGCCACTCCTGAAGCGGGGCGACGGCACAGCAGCCGAACCAATTGACGGTCCGGCCCATCGACCAGCGGAATCGCACGTCATCGCCGTTGTCGAGGTGCTCCTCCCGGAACAGCACCGCCGGCGAGGCGGAGAGCTCTCCTCGACCCGTGCGATCCACCCATGCGCGCACCGCCGAGTAGGTGGGGGACTCGAGAAGACCGACCGCCGGGTTCCGCATGGCACCATCCATCGTCAGGGGTAGGTCGCCCGCACGGTACCGGGCACGTGGATCGCGACCGGCTGCCACATCGCGAGCGTCAATCAGGTGCCCCCTGACGCCTCATAGCGTGCCTTAGCCCTCCACGTCCCGCAAACGCTGTCCGCCGTGCGAGGGTCGCCACGTTCTCACAGTGCGGACGATCCTGGTCACGATTCGCAGGACGGCCCCGCCACTTCCTAGCGTGGCCACGTGACCCAGCACCTTCTCCCCCGCGGCGCCGCCCGGTGATCACTCTCGAGTCCGTCACCAAGCGCTTCGGCACCACCACGGCGCTGGACGCGGTGTCCCTGCACGTCGAACGCGGTGAGATCTACGGCGTGGTCGGCACCTCCGGCGCCGGCAAGTCGACCCTGATCCGCACCGTGAACGCCCTGGAGCGCCCCGACGCCGGGACCGTGACCGTGGCGGGGCACCGCATCACCGAACTCGACGACGCCGCGCTGCGCCGCTCCCGCCGCCACGCCGGGATGGTCTTCCAGCACTTCAACCTGCTGGCCGGGCGCACCGTGCGCGGGAACGTGGAGCTCGCGCTGGAGATCGCCGGCACCGAGCGGCGCCGCCGCACCGCGCGCGCCGAGGAGGTCCTGGACCTCGTGGGGCTCACCGACCGCGCCACCCACTACCCCTCCCAGCTCTCCGGCGGGCAGAAGCAGCGCGTGGGCATCGCCCGCGCCCTGGCCACCCAGCCGGAGGTGCTGCTGCTGGACGAGGCCACCTCGGCGCTGGACCCGGAGACCACGCGCTCCATCCTCGCGCTGCTGCGCCGGTTGCGCGATGAGCTCGGCCTCACGGTCATGCTCATCACGCACGAGATGGACGTGGTGCGCACGGTGTGCGACTCCGCCACACTGCTGCAGCACGGCCGCGTGGTGGAGCAGGGCAGGCTCGCCGACCTGGTGGCGGCGCCCGGCTCACCCCTGACGCACGACCTCTTCCCCCTCGGACCGGCGACGGCGAGCGAGCACCCGGTCCTCGACCTCACCTTCCCCGGACCCATCGGTGCGCAGCCGGTCATCACCCAGCTCGCCCGCCGGCACGACATCGACATCGCGATCTCCGCGGCCTCGGCCGGCGCCGTCGGCGGCACCCGTGCCGGGCGGATCCGGGTGGAGCTGCTCGGGGACGGCGAGCGCAACGCGGCCGTCCTGGCCGATCTGCGTGCCCGGGGCGTCATCGTGGAGGATGCGGAGCCGCGAGGGACGGGCACGACGACGCAGGAGGCCCGCGCATGACCGGCACCCAGGACCCCGGCTACTGGGGCGACCTGTTCTCCATCCTCCTGCTCGGCACCGGGCAGACCCTCTACATGGTGGGCGTCGCGCTCGTGGCGACGATCGTCGTCGGGCTCCCCCTCGGGGTGGTCCTGGTGGGGACCGAACCGGGGCGCTACCTGGACCGGATCGCCGGTTCCCGGCGCCTGTCCGCGGTGATCCACGCCGTGCTGGAACTGCTGGTCAACATCGGCCGCTCGGTGCCGTTCGTCATCCTCATGATCGCCCTCATCCCCTTCACCCGATGGCTGGTGGGCTCCTTCATCGGCACCACGGCCGCGATCGTGCCGCTCGCGGTGGTCGCCATCCCGTTCTTCGCGCGGATGGTGGAGATCGCGATCAAGGAGGTCGATCCCGGCAAGGTCGAGGCCGCCGAGTCCCTCGGGGCCACCCGCTGGCAGGTGGTGACCAAGGTGCTCATCCCGGAGTCCCTGTCCCCGATGATCCTGGGCCTGTCCACCACCGTGACCTCGATCATCAACTTCTCGGCCATGGTCGGTGTCGTCTCCGGCGGCGGCCTCGGGGATGTCGCCATCCGGTACGGCTACCAGCGCTACGACACGATCTACATGGTCGCCGTCATCGTCATCATCTTCGCCATCGTGATGATCCTGCAGGGGATCGCGACGGCGCTGGCCCGGCGGTACGCCCGCGGGCCCCGGGTCGCGGCACGCACCGCCTGACCCACCTCCCACCCCCTCTCGCCACCCCACCCGTCCGCGCGACGGGCCGACCACCTGGAGACACCCATGACCACGACCCTGCGCCGCGCCGCCCTGACCGCGACCGCCGCCGCCACCGCCCTCGTCCTCGCCGCGTGCGGTAGCGACAGCAGCACCGACGCGGAGTCCGGATCCGGCGAGGAGGGCCTCGGCACGCTGCGCGTGGGTGCCCTGCAGACCCCCGCCGGGGACATGCTGGAGTTCCTCGAGCCCGCCGCCGCCGAGGCCGGGTTGGAGATCGAGTTCGTCGCCTTCACCGACTACAACACCCCCAACCAGGCGCTCGCGGACGGCTCGATCGAGGCGAACCTGTTCCAGAACGCCACCTTCATGGAGACCTTCAACACCGAGACCGGCAACGAGCTGGTCAGTGTGGGCGAGGCGTACCTGCCGAGCTCGGCGTTCTACTCCGAGAGCCTCACCGACATCGCCGACCTGCCGGACGGCGCCACGGTCGCGATCCCGAACGACCCGACCAACGAGGGTCGCGCGCTGTGGCTGCTGTCCACCGAGGGGATCATCGAGATCGCCGACGGCGCCACCACCCCGGCCGACATCACCTCCAACCCGCGCAACCTGGAGTTCGTGGAGATCGAGAACGCCACGCTCCCGCAGGCCGTGCCGGATGTGGACACCGCGTTCGTGACGATCACCTTCGCGCTGCCCGCGGGGCTCACGGGGGACGACGCGATCCTGCTGGAGCCCTCGGACTCCCCGTACTTCAACGTGCTGGCCACCACGCCTGACCTGGCCGAGGACGAGCGCGTGACCGCGCTGTACGACCTCCTGGTGAGCGAGGAGATGGCCGAGTACCAGCTGGAGACCTGGGGCGGCCTCGTGGTCCCCGCCGGCCAGTAGCCGCGCTCACCGCGCCAGGCGCACCACCTGGCCGGTGACCCGCGCGAGGTCCGCCGCCGCAGCCTCCGGGCGCATCGCCTCCGCGAGCGGGCGCGGCCCGGGCTGGATCGCCAGGACCGCGTCGAACGGCTCAACCCGTTCCGGTCCCGTCTCGACGGCGCCCGCCAGGGCGATCACGCGCGCGACACCGGCCGCTCGCGCCAGGCGAGCGACGCCGTCGGGCACCTTGCCCAGGGCCGACTGTGCATCCAGCCGCCCCTCCCCCGTGATCACCAGGTCGGCGCCGACCAGCGCAGCCGGGAGGTCGACCTCGGCGGCAACCCGTTCGATGCCGCCCACCAGGCAGGCCCCGAGGGCCGCGAGCGCCGCGCCGAGGCCTCCGGCCGCACCCGCGCCCGGGAGATCGGCGACGGCGTGGCCGGCCTCGGCAAGGGCCTGCGCCCAGGCGGTCATCGCCTCCTCCAGCAACTCCACCTGAGCCGGGTCCGCTCCCTTCTGCGGCCCGAACATCCGGGCGGCGCCATGCGCACCGAGCAGCGGGCTGGTGACGTCGCTGAGGACCTCGACCTCGATGCCCAGGTGCGCCGGGAGTTCGACCCGCACCGGTCGGCGAAGGAGGGGGTTGTGCCCCGGACGCGGCAGGATCTGTGCACCCGAGGCGTCCCACAGCCGCGCGCCGAGGGCGAGCAGCATCCCCGTGCCCCCGTCGGTGCACGCGCTGCCGCCCAGGCCGACCAGGACCCTGCGGGCTCCCGAGGCGCGGACCTGCTCGAGCTGTCCCCCCAGACCCGCGGAGGAGGCGCGGGCAGGGAGCGCGGAATCGGCGTGCTGGTCGGCGAGTCCGAGCGTGGCGGCCGCCTCGAGCACCGCCGTGCCGCCAGGGAGGAGACCCCACGCCGCCATGGTCTCGCGGCCGATCGCGTCCACGGCAGGTTCCAGGAGGGTCCGGCCTCCGCGTGCGGCGACGATGGCTGCCACGGTGCCCTCACCGCCGTCGGCCATCGGCGCGAGCACGACCTGGGCGGCAGAGTCGGCCGCGAGCACGCCGGTGCGCACCGCCTCACAGGCCTGCTCGGCGGACAGCGAGCCCTTGAAGGAGTCCATCGCCACGACGACTCTCATCGCAGCCACACCACCTGATCGGGGGCAAGCACGAGGGAGTCGACCTGCTCGCCCGTGAGGAGGTCGCGGCCGCCGAGGGCGGGCAGCGCGACGTCCCGGCGCGAGACGTTGACGAGCACCGTCACAGCATCCTTCCCGCTTCCTCGCCGCAGCGCGAAGACCTCCTCGCCCAGGTCCAGGACCTCCTGTGGCGAGTAGGGCGAGAACGCGGCGTTGCGCGCCCGGACCCTCAGGAGGTGGCGGATCCCCTCGAGGATGCCGCGCCGTCGAGGGTCGGTTTCGACCTCGTGCGCCAACGCATCGGCATCGAGCCGCTCCCGGTTGATGCGGCGGTTGATCCCGGACTCCCGCATGCCCTCGATATCGCTCCCGGACCCGAACATCGAGTGATAGTAGATCGCGGGGACGCCCACCATGCTCACCAGGATGGCGTGCGCGGCCAGTGCGCGCCGCACCACCAGTGCGGTGTCCTCGGCCTCGCGCGGGTCCACGAGGGCGTCGATGTAGGCGATGTTGAGCTCGTAGACCGACTGCTCACCATCGGGGCCGGTGGCGTAGTTGGCGCGACCGCCCCGTTCCAGCGCTCGATCGGCGAGCGCCTGAGCCTGCGACGGCTCCAGGATCCCCTGGACCGGACGCATGCCGATGCCGTCGTGGCTGGCGAGGAAGTTGAACCAGGTGGCCTGGCCGCCCAGGTCCTCCAGGGAGGCGGCCCACCGGCTCAGTCGCTCGCTCGAGCCCGCGAGGAAGGTGTGCAGGACCAGGGGCGGGAGCGCGAACTGATAGACCATGTGCGCCTCGTCGCTGCCGTTGCCGAGGTAGGTCACGTTGTCAGCGTGCGGCACGTTGGTCTCGGTCAGCAGCCGGGCGCCGGGGGCGACCTCGTCCACGAGCGCGCGCCACATCTTGATGATGGCGTGGGTCGCGGGATGGTGCAGGCAGGTGGTGCCGCTCGCCTTCCACAGGAAGCCGATCGCGTCCAGCCGGATCGTGGTGGCACCCGCCGCGAGATAGCCGAGCAGCACGTCGGTGAGGTCGAGGAGCGTGGGGACGTTCGCCGCGTTCACGTCCACCTGGTCGGGGCCGAAGGTGGTCCACACGGCCACCTCCTCGCCGTCGGCGCGGGTGAAGGGCGTGAGCAGTGGAGTCGTGCGGGGGCGCACCACGCGAGTGAGGTCCATGCCCCCGGGGGTCACGTAGTAGTCGCGATACCGCTCCTCACCTGCCAGCCATCCGGTGAACCAGGTGCTGGACGCGGAGGTGTGGTTGGCCACGAAGTCGAGCATGACGGCGTACCCGCGTCCGAGCGCGGCCACGTCCTCCCAGTCCCCGAGATCGGGATCGATCCGGCGGTAGTCCACCACGGCGAATCCGTCGTCGGACGTCCACGGGAAGATCGGCAGCAGGTGCACGTCCGAGACGGTGTCGGCGAGATGGTGCCGCACGACGTCGGCGAGCGTGACCAAGGGCCGCTGCCCCGGGCGGCGGAAGGAGTCACCGTAGGCGATCAGGTACGCGGTGGCCTGATCCATCGCGGGCCGCGGCCCCGCCAGGAGCGGTCGGTAGCGCTCGGCGAGTTCGATCAGCCCCGCCACCAGCCGCGCCGTGCGTTCGCCGTCGTCGGCGAAGAGCACCTCGGCGTGCTCGGTCAGTCTCCTCGTCAGTTGGTCCAGGGCACTCGGGCGTGCATCTGTGTGGCTCACCGCGCTCCTTCACTCTCGTCGTTGAGCATCTTGTGTATGGATGGTATACATATCTTCACTGTTCCACCAGATCACTCAAGGAAGAGAGATTCGCCGTGAATCCACGTCGTTATCGATCACTCGTCGCCGTCGCCGCCATCGGGGCGCTCGGCCTGACCGCCTGCGGATCGGGGGAGATCGCAGGCCGGGAGTCCGACGGCTCCCTGTTGGTGTGGAGCCTCGAGGTGCAACCCGACCGGGTCGCCGCCACCGAGGCCGTCATCGCGGAGTACACCGCCGCCACCGGTATCGAGGTCGAGCTCGTTCCGGTCCAGGAGGACCAGGTCTCCCAGCTCATGTCCGCAGCCGCGCTCTCGGGAGAACTGCCCGACGTCGTGGGCTCGGTCAGCCTCGGCCTGGTGCGCTCCTTCGCCCTGGACGACTACCTCAACGGCGATGCCGCGGCCGAGGTGATCGAGAACCTCGATGCGAGCACCTGGAATGCCTCCGCGCTCGAGCTCACCCAGGACGACGGCGAGCAGCTCAGCGTCCCCAGCGATGCCTGGGCCCAGATCCTGGCCTACCGCACCGACGTCTTCGAGGAGGCGGGCCTGGCGGCCCCCGACACCTACGAGGCGCTGCTGACGGCGGCACAGGAACTCACCGGCGACGGCAACTACGGCATCTCGCTGGCCACCGACGCCTCCAACCCCTTCACCCAGCAGACCTTCGAGGCGCTCGCCCTCGGGAACGACTGCCAGATGGTGAACGACGCCGGCGAGGCCACCCTGGACAGCCCGGAGTGCACCGCGGCCATCGAGCTGTACGCCCAGCTCAGCCAGGACTTCTCGCCGTCCGGCACCCAGACCGTGGAGTCCACCCGCGCCTCCTACTTCTCCGGCCAGGCGGCCATGACGATCTGGTCCACCTTCCTGCTGGACGAGATGGCCGGCCTGCGCGACGACGCCGCACCCTCCTGCGAGGAGTGCACCGAGAGCGACTACCTGGCGCAGAACACCGGCATCGTGCCGCTAATCACCGGACCGGACGCGGACGGGAATGCCTCCGCATACGGCGAGATGACCTCCTGGGTGATCACCTCCAGCGCCCCGCAGGAGGACGCCGTGGGCTTCGTGGAGTTCATGCTGAGCGACGGGTACGCGGGGTGGTTCGGGATGGCACCGGAGGGCAAGTTCCCCGTGCGCAACGGGACCGCCGAGAACCCGACCGAGTACGTCGACACCTGGACCACCCTGCCGGCCGGTGTGGACACCAAGCTCCCGCTCGCGGAGGTCTACAGCGCCGAGACGATCGACCAGATCACCTCCACCGCCAGCAACATCGGGCGCTGGGCGCTGCCCCAGGGGCAGGGTGAACTCCTGGGACCGCTGACCGCCGAACTGCCGTTCGCCAAGGCCCTGGCCGACCTCTCCACGGGGTCGATCGACGTGGCCACCGCGCAGCAGCAGATGCAGGACGCCGTCGCCGAGGCCGCATCCAACTGATGACGACCACGGCAACCCCACCGAAGGCGGGGGCGGCTTCCCGCCCCCGCCGCTCGGTCCGGCAGCGGATCGAGAACCGCGACGGGCTGATGATGTCGGCACCGATCACGATCATCGTGGTCGCCATCATCATCATCCCGATCCTGTGGACCGTGGTCCTCTCCTTCCAGGAGGCCCGCTACAGCGATGTCGCCCGCAACGGGCTGTTCAACCCGTTCACCTTCGACAACTACATCGACACCCTCACCGCACCGGGGTTCTGGTCCTCGATCATGACCACGGTCATCTACACCGTGGCCACGACCGCCGGTTCGATCATCGTGGGCTTCATCGCCGCGCTCGCCCTGCGCGACGCGTTCCCGGGGCGCGGAGCCATCCGCGCGGCCATGCTCCTGCCCTACGTGGCACCGGTGGTTGCCGCCGCCTACGTGTGGACCGTGATCCTGGACCCGCAGTACGGGGTGATCAACGCCGTCGGCACCCGGTTCCTGGGGTGGGACGAGCCGATCAACTTCCTCGGCAGCGCACCCAGCGCGCTGATCACCGTGATCGTCTTCGAGATCTGGCGCTACTTCCCGTTCGCCTTCATGTTCTTCGCCGCGGCCCTGACGGGTCTCAACCGCGAGATCGAGGAGGCGGCGCTCGTGGACGGTGCCAGCCCGCTGCAGAAGTTCTGGTACGTGATCCTGCCGCAGATGCTCCCCGTCATCGCACTGCTCTCGCTGCTGCGCCTGGTGATGACCTTCAACAAGTTCGACGACATCTACCTGCTCACCGGCGGCGCCGCGGACACCCAGGTCGCGGCGGTGCGGGTCTACGACCAACTCGTGGGCTCCGGCAACATCGGTGCAGCCAGTGCCAACGCCGTCGTCCTCGCGATCATCCTCGCGATCGGGCTGCTCGCCTACACCCGGTTCACCGCACGTCAGGAGGCGAAGTGAGCTCCTACCAGCTGCAGACCCGCGCGATCAGCGTGGGCAAGTGGGTTGTCATCGCGCTCCTGGTGATCGCGGCGGTCTTCCCCTTCTACTACATGATCGTCATGAGCTTCGTGCGGATCGAGGACCTGCTGCGCAACCCGCTGCAACTCTTCCCCGACCTGGCCACGATCACCACCGAGACCTATCGGCGGGTGCTCGCGCCGGAGGACGAGGGCGGCTTCGGCTTCAGCCGATTCATGCGCAACTCGGCGATCGTGGCGACCGGGGCCACCGTCTTGACGATGCTGCTGGCCATTCCGGCCTCCTACGCGATGACCCGGCTGCGGTTCGCAGGCCGCCGGCAGGTCTCCGCGCTGTTCCTCGCGGTGTACATGTTCCCCACGATCATCATCGCGGTACCGATCTTCGTGGGCTTCCAGGTCATCGGGCTGGGCTCCAGCCTCCCGGGGCTGACGATCGCCTACATCGCGCTCACCGTGCCCGTCTGCGTGCACATGCTGCGCTCCTACATGCAGTCCATCCCCGAGGCGATCGACGAGGCGGCCTACATGGACGGCGCGAACCGCTGGCAGATCATGACGCGCATCACCGTGCCGCTGACCATGCCGACCCTGATGTCGACCGCGCTGTTCGCCTTCATGATCGCCTGGAACGAGTTCCTCTTCGCACTGCTGTTCCTCACCGCGAAGAAGGACCTGTGGACGGTCTCCCTCGGGCTGAACCTGCTCTCCGACGGCCAGGAGGTCCCCAAGACCATCCTCATGGCTGGCAGCGTGCTGCTGACCGTGCCTATCGTCGCGCTGTATGCAATCGCGGAGCGGTACCTGACCGAGGGTCTGACCGCCGGGGCCAGCAAGGGGTGAGATGAGTCAAGGACCGGGCGAGTTCCTTCGCCTCATTCGATCGGGCGAGGCCACGACCCGCGGGGAACTGCTCGCGGCCACCGGGATGTCCCGCATCTCGGTGGCCCAGCGGGTGGACGCGCTCCTGGCCGCCGGGGTCATCCGACCCGCCGGTGATGGGGGCGCCACGGGGGGACGGCGCTCGGTCCGTTTCGTCTTCGAGCCGGCGACCGTGGCATTGGTCGCCGCCCTGGAGGTCGACTCCGGGCTGCTGGCCGTGGTGGACGCACACGGCATCGTCCACGCCCGCCTGGACCTGGACACCCACGTCGCCGACGGCCCCGAGGCCACCCTGCGCCGGGTGGCCGACGGGTTCTCCCGGTTGATGGCGGAGCACGACGTGCCCGCCGAGCGGGTCATCGCCATGGGGGTCTCGGTGCCCGGCCCGATCGACCCGACCACGGGGCGCCTGGAGGAGCCGCCGATCATGCCCGGCTGGGGCGGTTGGCCCATCACCGAGACCCTTCAGGAGTTCCTGGACGTTCCCGTCTACGTGGAGAACGATGCCGACGCGATGGCCTACGGCGAATGGTCGCGCGGGCGGGCGCTCCCCGGCCGGCCGCTCGTGCTGGTCAAGGCGTCCGAGTACATCGGCGCCGGTCTGGTGATCGACGGGAAGATCTACCGCGGACTGGACGGCGGCGCCGGGGACATCGGTCACGTGCCGATCGGTGGGCATCGCCTGTGTCGGTGTGGCCGCACCGGATGCCTCGCGAGCGAGGCAAGTGGACGCGCCGTGCTCGACCGCCTCGCCGAGCAGGGGCTGGACGAGGCCGACCTCACGGACCTCACCGAGCTCGCCGCACGAGCCGAGGCGGGGGACGCGGCCGTGGCCGCCACCCTCCGCCACGCCGGGGAGCAGATCGGCCGCGTGCTGGGCAGCGTGGCCGCGGTGATGAACCCCGCGATGATCGTCATCGCCGGGACACTGCAGTCGGTCACCCTCGTGGCCGCGATCCGCTCCGCGGTCTATGCCACCGCACTCCCCCGAGCCACCCGCCACCTCGAGATCACCACCGACACCCTGCACCGGGACTGCGCCCCCGTGGGGCTCGCGCGCGTCGCCTTCGACGGCGAGTACGCGCCGGCCGCCGTGGACGCCCGCCTGGAGAACGAGACCTGAGAGACGTCGAGCACCATGACACACCCGGCCGGCACCGCCGCCACCCCCTCCCCCCACCCCGCGAACCAGCCGGACGCTGCGGCTCCCGTGGCTGCGACCGCCGCCCCGCCCAGCCCCAGCACCCTGGGCAGCGACGTGCTCCTCGCCGCACCCACTCAGGTGTGGGCGGCGCACGACGGGAGCATCGATGCGGCAGGCACATCCAGCACCCGCGTCCAGGGCCTGCACCACGCGGACTGGCGGTATCTGCCCCGGCTGCGCTGGTCCTTCCAGGACGAGGGCGAGCGCCTCTCTGGGCACGTCACCGCCCGCGCCGCCCGGCACCTGTGGGCGCTGCGGAACCTCGACGCCACCAAGGACCCCCGCCACACCGTGCTCCACGAGCGGGCGCTGAGCCCGGGCACACTCGGCGAGACCGTGACCGTGCACAACGCCGGCAACACCCCCGTCACCGTATCGGTGCGTGCCGACCTGACCATCGCCGTCACCGCCCTGCACCGGGTGCGCTCCGGCCTGCCCGTAGCCGAGGCCGGCCACCTGCGCCACGTCGAGCATGGCGTCGACCTCACCGCGGGTCCGCGCGGTGTCGGGGTCCGCGCGCCCGGTGGCGACCTCGGGATCACCCGGGGCTCGGTCGCGAAGGACGCCACCGGGGTGGGACCGGGCGCGCACGAGGTCGACCTCGCGGCGCACTGGCAGGTCATCCTGGCACCCGGCGAGTCGCGAACCGTACGGCTGGAGATCCGGGTGCGTGACGAGGACGCCGTCATCGCACCCGCCGAGCACACCCTCGCTCCCCTGCCGACCACCGGGCAGGCGGGGCTCGACGCCTGGGCGAGCACCGCCGTCGCGGACCTCGACGCCCTGTTGCTACGCCTGACGGGTGCGCCCGACACGGTGTTCGCGGCCGCGGGCGCCCCCTGGTACCTCACGCTGTTCGGGCGGGACTCGCTGTGGACCGCGCTGCTTCTGCTGCCCCACGACCCGCGGCTCGCCTGGGGCACCGCACGGGCCCTGGCCCGGCACCAGGGGAGGGCACACGAGCCGGTCTCGTGTCAGGCACCCGGGAAGATCCTCCACGAACTGCGCGCCGAAGGACACGAGGTGCCGCGGGAGGGCCTGAGGTTCCCCCCGGTGTACTACGGGAGCGTGGACGCGACGGCGCTGTGGATCGTGCTGGTGCGCGAGGCGTTCCGTGCCGATCCGGACCGGCAGTCGCTGCGCGACCTCGGCCCCGCCCTGCACGCCGCGCTGGCCTGGCTGACCGGGGAGCTGCGAGGGGCCGAGGGGAACGCGCGATTCCTGCGGTACCTCGACGCCGCGGGCACCGGGCTGGCGAACCAGGGCTGGAAGGACTCCAGCGACGCCGTGCAGTTCCACGACGGCCGCCAGGCGTCAGGACCCGTGGCCCTGTGCGAGGCGCAGGGGTACGCCCACCGGGCGCTGCTCGCGGGAGCGGAGCTCCTGGAGATCCTGGGAGAGGGTGAGCCGACGGCGTTGCGCACCGTGGCAGACGATCTCGCCGCGGCCTTCCGCAAGGCGTTCTGGGTCGAGGTGGACGGCCGTCGCTATCCCGCGCTCGCGCTGGACGCCGAGGGCGCGCCGGTGGATGCGCTCACCTCCAACCCCGGGCACCTGCTGGGCACGGGTCTCCTCTCGGCCGCCGAGGAGCGTGCGGTGGCCGACCTCATGGTCGCGCCGGACATGCGGTCAGGATTCGGGTTGCGCACACTCTCGACCACCAGCGCCGGGTACTGGCCGTTGTCCTACCACTGCGGCAGTGTGTGGGCGCATGACACGGCGATCGTCATCGACGGCATGCTCCGGGTCGGCCTGCCGGAGCACGCACGGGTGCTGGCGAGCGAGCTCGTGGCCGCAGCCTCCGCCCTGGGCGGGCGGATGCCGGAGCTCTACGGCGGGCAGGACGCCGCCGCCACCGGTGCGCCCGTGGGGTACCCGACCACCTGCCTCCCGCAGGCGTGGAGCGCCGCGGCCGTGGCCGCCGTCGCCCGAGCACTGACCGACTGACGTCGTCCCCGCACGGCTTCACGCCATGCTGCAAGAAGCGGCTCCCGGACGACACACACAGGGCATGGACACCTCATACGTGCGCCGAACCCGACGTCTCCTCGTGCCCGCGCTGGGCGCCGCGAGCGCCGCCCTGCTGGTGGCGGGTTGCGCGACGGGGACCGGGACCACCGCAGCCGACACGGACAGCCCGAGCGACCCAGCCTCTGAGTCCGTGCCCAGCCTCGGCACCGACCAGCCCCTGCCCAGCACCGACTGGGGGCTCACCGCGATCGTGGGCCCGGACGGACTCACCGAGCTCGACGGGCACGACTACACCCTGGACCTCTCACTCCTGGAGGAGTTCGATCCGTTGGATGACCGCGGTGACGCCGAGATCGACCCCGACGAGGCCGGCACCCTCGCGGGCGTCGAGATCTGCAACAGCTGGCGGGGCACCATCACCGGATGGCCGGACGAGGTTAAGCACGCCCCCGACCGCTCCATGACCCTGGCCGGATGCGGACCATCCGAGCCGCGCCCCGAGGTGTCCGACGCCCTCATGGAGTTCACCTCCGCGGCCTGGGACGTCGACACCCTGGTGCTGACCGGCCCCACCTATGAACTCACGTACCGCACCGAGGAGTGGGTGCTCGCGCAGGGCCTGCCCGGCACCGAGTGGAGGCTCCTGAGCGCCAGGCATGGCGAGGAGGAGGTCGCGCCGTTCCGACTCGCGGACGAGGGCGCGGGGATGTTCACCCTCACCGTGGACGACCCCCGGGAGCCCACGCGGTTCACCGGCACCGCCTTCTGCAACGGCTACGGCGCCGAGGTCACCGGCTGGCCCGAGGCACCGGCGATCACCGAGATCGATCTGACCGCCACGGCCTGCGCAGCGGACACCGACGGGCTCGAAGCGATCTACGCCGGCGCGCTCGCCGCCGTCACCCAGGTGCGCTGGGACGGCCGGGAGATGTGGCTGAGTGGCCCCGACACCGAGACGGGCACCGCCGACACCTCGCTGCACTTCACGCTCGCCACCGAGTGACCAGCGGCTCAGCCCTCGCGGGCCTCACCCTCGCCCTGCTCGTCCCCCTCCACGGGGACCTCCTCCTGTGAGGGGGCTGCGCCGTCGTCCCTCTTCAGGAGCTTCGGCAGCGAGGGCATCGCCGGCATGCTGGGGCGCGGCAGGTCCGCCAGTCGTTGCAGGTTCTGCGCGGCGAGGGTCTTGACCTGTTCGGCCAGGTCCTCCCGGACCTCGCGGCGCAGGACCTTACCGATGAGGGAGCGCGGCAGCTCGCTGACCACGGCCATGTCCTTGGGGACCGCGTAGTGTGAGAGGTGCGTCGCGGCCCACTCCTTCACCTCGGCGAGGGAGAGGGTGGGCACGGTGCCGTCCAGCACGATCGCAGCCACCACCTTCTCCCCCAGGTCCCCGGCCGGCATGCCCACGACGGCGACGTCCGCCACCCCAGGCATCTCTCGCAGGCGGTCCTCCACCTGGGAGGGGTACACCTTGAAACCGCCGGAGACGATCATCTCCTTGATGCGGTCCACCAGGGTGACCCAGCCGGACTCGTCGCGCACCACGACGTCGCCGGTGCGCAGCCAGCCGTCCGGCAGCAGCTGGTGGGCGGTCTCCTCGGGGCGGTTCCAGTAGCCGGAGAAGACCTGCGGGCCGCGGATCAGCAGTTCGCCGCGCTCGCCGGTGGGCTGGTCGGTGAGGGTCTCGGCGTCGACCACGCGGATCTCGGTGCCCGGGAAGGGCAGGCCGAGGGTGCCGGGCCGCCGCTCCGGCGTGAGGGGATTGCCGAGCGCCACCGGGGAGGTCTCCGTCATGCCGTAGCCCTCGATCGCGTACCCGCCGGTGGCCTCCTCCCAGGCCGCGGCGGTCTCGGCGGCCAGGGGCATGGCGCCGGAGAAGGCGAAGGAGAAGGAGTCGAGGCCCACCCCCGCCTCGCGGGCAGCGCTCACGAACCGGTCGATCATGGGCGGCACGGCGGGGAAGAAGGTGCCGGGTCGTCGCTTCTGGGCGGCGACCATGGCGGCTGGGTCGAAGCGCGGGAAGGCGACCATCGTGGAGGCGGTGCGCACCGCCAGCACCATGCACAGGGTCAACCCGAACGCGTGGAAGAACGGTAGCGGGGCGTAGAAGACCTCGGTGCCGGGGCGGATGGAGGTCCACAGTTCCCCCTGCACGGCATTGGTGACGAGGTTGCGATGCGTCAGCACCGCGCCCTTGGGGGTGCCGGTGGTGCCACCGGTGTACTGCAGCAGCGCGACGTCCTCGGGGCTGGGTCCCGGGTGGTTGTGCGGCAGGCTGCGGTGGGAGAGCAGCCGGTGCCAGCGCAACGCACCGGCGGGGACGGGGGCGCGCATCGAGCGGCGGCCCTCGCGCGCGGCGCGCACCGGCAGTCGCAGCGCGGCCCGGGAGCTGCGCGGGAGATCGCGGGTGAGGTCCACCGCGATGACCACCCGAAGACCCGTGCCGGACTTGGCGTCCACCGCGGCCTGCGCGGCGGGCTCCCAGACGACGGCCACGTGCGCACCGGAGTCCGCGAGCTGGTGGCGCATCTGGTCCGCGGTGTAGGTGGGGTTGTGCTCCACCACGATCGCGCCGAGCCGCAGCACGGCGTAGAACACCGCGACGTGCGTGGTGCAGTTCGGCATCGCGATCGCGACCCGGTCACCGCGCCGTACCCCCACATCCAGGAGCGCACGAGCGGCGCGCGAGACGTCCCGTTCGAGCTGCGCGAAGGTGCGCGTCTGGCGCAGGAAGTCCACGGCGATGCGGTCGGGGAAGGCTCGTGCAGCGGCGTCGAGCTGGTCGCTGACCGTCTCCTCGGGAACGGTCAGCTCGGGGATGCGGAACGAGGTGGAGCCGGAAGTCGCGTTCACACCACTACGTTAACCTACGGTGCCGTAGGTTTCATGCCCCTGCAGAATCGCCTCGCGGTACCTGCAGAACCGCCTCGCGGTACCTGCAGAACCGCCTCGCGGTACCTGCAGAACCACCTCGCGGTGTCAGGCGGTGGCGAGCACGGAGCGCAGCGCGGAGGTGAAGAACCCCAGGCCGTCCGTGCCGGTGCGCGGGCCCGCGGCGCCGTCCGGCCCGAACCCGGGCTCCACGGCGTGCTCCGGGTGCGGCATCAGGCCCACCACGTTCCCGCGGGCATTGGTGATCCCAGCGATGTCGCGGCGCGACCCGTTCGGGTTCCAGCCCACGTAGCGGAACACCACGCGCCCTGACCCCTCGAGCTCGTCCAGCGTGCGCTCGTCGGCCACGTACTGCCCGTCCTGGTTCTTCAGGGGGATGGTGATCTCCTGGCCGGCGCGGAAGTCGCTGCTCCACGCGGTGCTCGCGTTCTCCACGCGCAGCACCTGGTCGCGGCACACGAAGTGCAGGTGGTCGTTCTTGATCATCGAACCGGGCAGCAGGTGCGCCTCGGTGAGCATCTGGAACCCGTTGCAGATGCCGAGCACCGGCATGCCGGCGTTCGCGGCCTCCACGAGCGCCGTCATGACCGGGGAGAAGCGCGCGATCGCCCCGGCCCGCAGGTAGTCGCCGTAGGAGAAGCCGCCGGGCAGCACGATCGCGTCGACCCCGTGCAGATCCTCCTCGCCGTGCCACAGCGGCACCGCGGAGCCACCCGCGAGGCGAACGGCGCGCGCGGCGTCCCGATCATCCAGCGTGC
The DNA here is from genome assembly GCF_002563925.1 of Serinibacter salmoneus. Taxonomy (NCBI): domain Bacteria; kingdom Bacillati; phylum Actinomycetota; class Actinomycetes; order Micrococcales; family Beutenbergiaceae; genus Serinibacter; species Serinibacter salmoneus. The sequence goes on from NZ_PDJD01000001.1 coordinate 2,674,994, forward strand.
CGGGGAAGGTGACGACCCCGATCCGGGCTCCGGCGAGGGTCACGACTCCTCCACCTCGACGCGCACGACGTCTTCGATCACGGGATTCGAGAGCAGGGTGGTCGCTGCCTCGCGCACCTGCGCCAGCATCTCCTCGGTCACCTCGCCGGGGACGGTGAGCTCGAAGCGCTTGCCCTGGCGGACCTGGCTGATGCCGTGGAAGCCCAGCCGTGGGAGGGCGCCGTTGACGGCCTTCCCTTGCGGGTCCAGGATCTCGGGCTTGGGCATGACCTCGACGACGATGCGCGGCATGGTTCGCTTTCCGACTGAGGGGATACGGCGGGCGGGCACGGCCGAGCCTGCTCGCCCGCGCCCCCCGATCCTAGCCGTCGGTGCGAGGATGGGGCCATGAGTTCGATCCCTGACACCTCGCGGGAGCAGAGCCTGCTCGCCCGTGCCGCACATGCGTTGCGCGGCCAGGCCGCCGCTCATCCGAACCCGTGGGTCACGGCGCACCTGGAGTTCTCGCAGGCCGCGGACTCCTACTCCTCGCGCGCCTACCTGATGCCCCCGGGATCCGCCCCCGTTCGCCTCGAGACCCCGCAGCAGGCGGTCGAGTCGCTCGCGGAACTGCGGGAGCTCCAGGCCACCCCCGAGCGCGGTGCCTGGCTCTCCCTCATCCTCTCGATCGGCGCGGAGACGGACCAGCTCGGTGTCGAGGTCAACCACCAGGAGCGGCCCTACTGGAACGCGCCGATGCTGCGGATGCTGCTGCCGGCCGACCAGGAGCAGCCCTCCCCCGCCGTCCCCTCCGACCAGGAGTGGCTGGAGGACCTGCGCCGTCACCCACGAGCCGTGGATCAGGTGCCCGCGTGGCTCGTGCTGGCCGCGGGCGAGGGGACCGACCCGATGCCGCTGCCTGCCGCCGAGGACGCCACGGCCACGGCCACGGCCACGCAGATCATCCCCGCGGAACCGGCGCCCACCCTCGCCATGCCGGCCACCGCGCCGGACACCGCGCCGGCGGCTCCCGAGGAGCCCGGTGACCGGGGCGGGCACGCCGAGCCGGGGATCGCAGCGAGCCCCGACCCCCATCTTCCTCTCGCGGCGCAGTTCCGAGCGAGGCTCGCAGAGGTCGGCTACCCGGCCGACGCCGTCATCCTGCCCGGGGATACCGCGGACCACCCGCCGCTCGAGGGCGCGATGGAGGTCAGCACGATCGGTCGCGAAGTCACGGTGGGCATCCGGGACTACGGCGAACTCGAGATCGTGCACCGAGCCGTCGATGAACCCGCCGCCTACACCTGGCTGTGGGAGTACCTCTCCCTGCCGCTGCCCGCCGCCCGCCCCGTGCCACGCACCGACCTGCACCAGCGTGTCGATGCCTACCGCCCCACCCTTGCCGCCTTCTACGAGCAGGTGCGGCACGCCGGCGGGCCGCACCTGGCCACGCTGCCGCCGGGGGTTGCGCTGGACAGGATCGGCGCCATCGACGGTGTGTACCTCTTCCCCTGGGGCACGCCGGTACCGCTCCGAGCGCTGCCGGCCGAGAGCCCCGATGCCCGCCTCTACCAGGTCCTGACCGCCGCGCCCTTGGAGGTGGAGGTGGAGATCGTGCGCCCGTGGTTCGGCCAGCCCGGAGGTGCGCTGCGGTTCCGCATCGCCGCCGACGGCGTAGGCGTGCGCCAACTCATCCTCGCCGGCAGCCTGCTCGAGGTGACCGTGGGCGCCTGAACCGGCGCCCCGTCGCGGCACGGGGCGGCCGCCACCTGCTCACTCGAAGACGCGACCGGTCAATCGCTCGTACGCCTCGACGTATCGAGCACGGGTGCGCTGGACCACGGTTGCCGGCAACGGGGGCGGCGGAGCATCGCTCGCGCGGTCCCAACCGGAGTCGGTCGAGGTGAGCCAGTCGCGCACGAACTGCTTGTCGAAACTGGGCTGGGCTCCCCCGGGCTCCCAGAGTTCGGCGTCCCAGAACCGGGAGGAGTCGGGGGTGAGGACCTCATCACCCAGCACAAAGGCGTCGCCGCGGGGATCGGCACCCAGTTCGACCTTCGTGTCGGCGAGGATCACGCCCCGTTCGCGCGCGATCCGCTCCGCCCGGGAGTACAGGGCAAGGGTGACCTCCCGCAGGCGGTGGGCCGCGCCGTCGCCCACCATCTCGGCGACCCGCTCGTAGGTGATGTTCGCGTCGTGCTCACCCACGGCGGCCTTGGCCGCGGGTGTGAAGATCGCCTCCGGGAGCCGGCTGCCGTCCACCAGGCCCTCGGGCAGGGGGACCCCGCACACCGACCGGTCCTCGCGGTACTCCACCAGGCCGGAGCCCGTGAGGTAGCCGCGGGCCACGCACTCCACGGGGTACATCTCCAGGCGGCGGCAGATCATCGCGCGCCCGGCCACGGCCGGCGGCACCTCGAGGGACAGGAGGTGGTGCGGCACGATGTCGGCGAGCTGCTCGAACCACCAGACGCTGAGCGCGGTCAAGATGCGGCCCTTGTCCGGGATCGGCGTGGCAAGCACGTGGTCGTAGGCGCTGATCCGGTCGCTGGCCACCACGAGCACCACGTCGCTGTCCCAGTCGGGGTTCTCGGCGGTGGGCTCATAGAGATCGCGGACCTTGCCGGCAGCGATGTGGCGCCAGCCGGGCAGCGATGCGGGTACGGCGGTGGCGGCGGGATGGTGCGTCACGCACCCAGTCTCCCACCCGGCGGCACCGGACACGGCGCGTCCAGCATCGGGACGTTCCTTCCGGCACGCGCTCTGCGCAGGCAGACTGGCCCCATGACCTCCACGGGAACTGCAGACATCGGTGTGACCGGACTCGCGGTGATGGGCTCCAACCTGGCCCGTAATCTCGCGCGCAACGGCCACACCGTCGCCATCCACAACCGCTCCTACGCCAAGACCCAGGCGCTCCTGGACGACCACGGCGACGACGGCGAGTTCGTGCCGAGCGAGACCACCGCCGAGTTCGTCGCCTCGCTGAAGGCCCCGCGCACCGTGATCATCATGGTGAAGGCTGGTGCGCCGACGGACGCCGTCATCGAGGACCTGGCTGCTCACATGGAGCCGGGCGACATCATCGTGGACGGCGGCAACGCCCACTTCCCCGACACCCGCCGCCGCGAGGCCGCGATGCGCGAGCGCGGGTTGAACTTCGTGGGTGCCGGCATCTCCGGCGGCGAGGAGGGTGCGCTGAACGGGCCGAGCATCATGCCCGGCGGCACCACCGAGGCCTACGCCACCCTCGGCCCGATGCTGGAGAAGATCTCCGCCAAGGTGGACGGCACCCCGTGCTGCACCTACATCGGCCCCGATGGCGCCGGCCACTACGTCAAGATGGTGCACAACGGCATCGAGTACGCCGACATGCAACTCATCGCCGAAGCCTACGACCTGCTGCGCTCCGCCCTGGGCCTGTCCGCCCAGGAGATCGGGACGATCTTCGAGGAGTGGAACACCGGGGACCTGGAGTCCTTCCTCATCGAGATCACCGCCGACGTGCTGCAGCACACCGACGCCGAGACCGGTAAGGCATTCGTCGACATCATCCTGGACCAGGCCGAGCAGAAGGGCACCGGCCGCTGGACCGTGCAGTCCGCGCTCGACCTCGGGGTGCCGATCACCGGGATCGCCGAGGCGACCTTCGCCCGCGCCCTCTCCGGCGGCGTGCCGCAGCGCGAGGCCGCACGCGCCGCGAACCTCACGGCCGCCACCGCGGGCTGGGAGGTGGCGGACAAGGCCGCGTTCATCGAGGACGTGCGCCGTGCCCTGTACGCCTCCAAGGTGGTCGCCTACAGCCAGGGCTTCGACCAGATCGCCGCTGCGTCGGCGGAGTACGGCTGGGACATCGACCGCGGCGCCTGCGCACGCATCTGGCGCGGCGGCTGCATCATCCGCGCCCGCTTCCTGGACCGCATCACCGAGGCCTACGAGCGCGACGCCGATCTGGCGCTGCTGATCTCCGACCCCTACTTCGCGCACGCGATCGGCGAGGGTGTGGAGTCCTGGCGCCGGGTGGTCGCGGGCGCTGCGCTGAACGGCATCCCCGCGCCGGCGTTCGCCAGCTCGCTGGCCTACTACGACGGTGTGCGGGCCGAGCGCCTGCCCGCCGCCCTGGTGCAGGCGCAGCGCGACTTCTTCGGTGCGCACACCTACCACCGCGTGGACAAGGAGGGCGTGTTCCACACCGAGTGGAGCGACGACCGCAGCGAGACCCAGCAGGACTGAGCACCCTCGCGCACCCTCGCGCAGCAGAACGCCCCCGGGAGGCCTCCCGGGGGCGTTCGTGCGTCACGGCCGCGCGGCAATCGCCCTCTCAGGCCGCGCCTGCGGCCGCGGCCTGTCGCCGCACCACCACGAACGCCGTGGTCAGCGAGCCGGCGAGCGCCGCGAACCCGGAGGAACTGGCGACCGTCATCCCGGGGGTGGAGGTGAGGATCCCCGCCACGAACAGCGCCACCATGGCGAGCAGGCCGAGCGTGCCGCCGACGATGAGGATGCGCGTCTGCCATGCGCGGCTCACCGCCGCCTTGGCAACGGCGGTGCTGGCAGTGCTGGCGGTGGTGCTGACGGTGCTGGTCATCGCGGCCTCCTGCGGTCGGGGCTCCGGGCGAGCCCTCCTGGTAGGAGCCTATGAACCGGGCCGACGGCGCCGCCTCCACCGCGCGGCGGAACCTCGCCTCGGCCGTGCGGCGGAGCGCTCCGCCGCATGGCAGGCACCCGATCAGGAGCCCGTGAGCACCTCCCGCTCCCCGCGGCGGGCGATGTCCCGCTCGAGGTCCGCCTCCAGGTCGCGCACGATCGGCAGCACCCGGGTGCCGAATGCCTCGACCTCCTCCAGAAGGTGCAGGAAGCCCAGGAGCAGCAGGTTCACGCCGCGCTTCTTGTACTCGATGATGCGGCGCGCCACCTGCTCCGGGTCGCCGATGAGACGGGTGCGGAAGCCGTCGTTGTACTGCACCAGGTCCTCCAGCGTGGAGTCCGCCCACATTCCCTTCTTGTCCGCAGTGGAGGCGCCGGCCTGCTGCACGGAGTCGCGGAACGCCTTCACCGATGCAGTGTCGGCGTTCGCGACGATCTCGCGCAGTTGGTCCTCCGCCTCGGCCTGGGTGTCGCGGACGATCGCGAAGCCGTTGAGCCCGAACCGCACCGTCCGGCCATGCTCCAGCGCCACCCGAGTGACATCGTCGTACTGCTCGGTGAACCCGTCGAAGTCCTTGCCGTTGGAGAAGTACCAGTCGGCGTGCGCGCCGCCGTTGCGCCGAGCCGCGGTGGAGTTGCCGCCCTGGAAGATCTCCGGATGCGGCCGGCCCGGCACCGGCACGGGGCCGGGCCGCAGGGTGAAGTCGTTGACCCGGTAGAAGTCCCCGTGGAACTGCACGTTCTCCTGCGTCCACAGCGCGCGGAGCACCTCGATGAACTCCGCGGAGCGACGGTAGCGCTCGTCGTGCTCCAGCCACGGCAGGCCGAGGCGGGTGTACTCGTCCTTGAACCAGCCGGAGACCACGTTCACCGCGGCCCGGCCACCGGAGAACTGGTCGGCAGTGTTGATGAACTTCGCCAGCACCGCGGGCTCCCACAGCCCCGGGTGGACGGCGGCGATCACCTTGAGCTTCTCGGTGGCCAGCAGCAGAGCGAGCGAGGTGGAGGTGGACTCGTGCTGCTGAGCGGCGCCGTAGGAGGAGAGGTAGCGCACCTGGCTGAGGGCGTACTCGAAGCCGACCTCCTCCGCCTTGCGGGCCAAGCGCACGTTGTAGTCCAGGTCCCACCCGGTGCGCTGCTCCACGGTGGAGACCACCAGCCCCCCGGAGACGTTGGGCACCCAGTAGGCGAACCTCAACGGCTCCCGGACGATGCGGCTGGGCACGGACTGCGGGCCGGGGGTCCCGGCCGTGGGTCCGGCGGCGGACCCGGTGATGGACTCGGACACGGTTGGCTCCCTTGCGGCGTCGGCGCCCCCGTCGGGCGATTGACCGCGACGCTAATCAGCCGCCGAATGCGGCGCCGCAGCGAGCCGGGCGTCCCACATGATGGGATGCCCGGCCCGCTGCACGGGAGCGGGCCCGGTCAGGCCGCGACTGCCCGACGGCGCAGCAGGCCTCTGGGAATCGACGCATCGACCGCGTCAGGACCGCCTCACCCGTCGGTGCCGCCTCACCCGTCGATACCGCGGAGGGCGGCGCGCTCGCGCCGCAGCGCAGCCATCACCGCGGTCGGCGCCCCCACTGCCTCGAGATAGCCCTCGGCCCTGTCCAACTCGATCCGCCAGGCCTCGGGGTCCACCCGGAGCAGCTGCGTCACGACTTCCTCGGGCAGGTCCAGGCCGTCCAGTTCCAGGTCCGCGGCCCGCGGCACGGTGCCGATCGCCGTCGAGGCACCGCCGCCGCGCCCAGCCACGCGCTGCGCGATCCAGGCGATCACCCGGGAGTTCTCCCCGAAGCCGGGCCACAGGAATCGGCCCTGGTCGTCCTTGCGGAACCAGTTGACGGCGAAGACCGCCGGTGCGCCCTCCCCGAGTCCCTGCCCCACGCGGATCCAGTGCCGCAGGTACTCGCCCAGGGCGTAGCCGCCGAACGGGAGCATCGCGAACGGATCGCGCCGCAACTCCCCGACTGTGCCCTCCGCGGCGGCGGTTCGCTCGGAGGAGACGGTGGCTCCCATCAGCACCCCATCGGTCCAGGACTCGGCCTGGCGGACGAGCGGCACGGTGGTGGCGCGGCGGCCGCCGAACACGATGGCGTCCAGGGGCACGCCGCCGGGGTCCTCCCAGTCCGGCGCCATCGTGGGGCACTGCCCCGCGGCGACCGTGAACCGGGCGTTGGGGTGGGCGGCCGGGCGACCCGCCTCGGGAGTCCAGTCCCGGCCCTGCCAGTCCACCAGATGCGCGGGGGTTTCCTCCGTCATCCCCTCCCACCACACGTCGCCGTCGTCGGTGAGGGCCACGTTGGTGAAGATGGTGTTGCTGCGCATCGTCTCCATCGCGGCCGGATTGGTCTTCCAGCCGGTACCGGGGGCGACGCCGAAGAAGCCCGCCTCGGGGTTGATCGCGAACAGTCGCGTGGTGCCCGCCTCGTCCTCGCGCGGGGCGGCCCAGACGATGTCGTCCCCCAGGGTCTCCACCCGCCAGCCAGGGATCGTGGGCTGCAGCATCGCGAGGTTCGTCTTCCCGCACGCCGAGGGGAAGGCGGCCGCCAGGTGCATGGCACGGCCCTGCGGCGAGGTGGCCCGGATCAGGAGCATGTGCTCGGCCAGCCAGCCCTCGTCCCGCCCGATCGCGGAGGCGATCCGCAGGGCGAAGCACTTCTTGCCCAGCAGGGCATTGCCACCGTAGCCGGAGCCGTAACTGATGATCTCGCGGTCCTGGGGGAAGTGAGCGATGTACTTCTCCGAACTGCACGGCCACGGCACGTCGCTCTGCCCCGGGCGCAGCGGCGCTCCCACCGAGTGCAGCGCACGCACCCACTCGGCGCCGTCGTCGATCCGGGCCAACGCGCCGGCCCCCATCCGGGTCATGATGCGCATGCTGGCGACCACGTACGGGGAGTCGGTGATCTCGATACCGAACCGCGCCAGCGGCGAGTCGAGTGGGCCCATGGCGAAGGGCACCACGTACATGGTGCGGCCGCTCATGGCCCCGGTGAACAACTCGGCCAGGGTGGCCCGCAACTCGTGGGGGGCGCGCCAGTTGTTCGTGGGACCGGCCTCCGCCTCGGTGCGGGTGCACACGAAGGTGCGTGCTTCCACCCGAGCCACGTCGCTCGGCACCGACCGTGCGAGATAGGAGTTCGGGCGCAGCCGTGGATTGAGCCGGATCAGGTTCCCCGCCTCGACCATCTCCTCCAGGAGCGCCGTGTTCTCCTCCTCGCTCCCATCGACCCACACGATGCGGTCGGGGCGGGTGCGCTCGGCGGTCTCGGCGACCCACCCGACCACGTCGGCGCGGGTGGACGGGGTGCCGTGGACGGGGATCTCACCGGCGCCCGCGGCGGTGTGGGCCGCGGCGTCGTCGCCGGGTACGTCGGTCGGGTGCTCGAGCGCAATGGCCACGATGTCTCCTAGCAGATCGGGTGCGTATCTCCAGCGTGCACCCGGATGACTCACAGTTGCGTCGAGATAGCCATGCAACTTTGGTCATAGTTGCCGTATGGTCACACCATGGCCTCCTCGCCCGCCCGATACATCGACCCACCGTCCCGCGCCGCCGAGGAGTCCGAGCGCCCGGACTCCCTCACCCTGGGTCGGCGGATCCGGCACGCGCGCACGCGCGCGGACCTGACCCTGGCGCAGCTCGCGGAGCGGGTCGGCACCTCGGCGGCCCAGCTCTCCCACATCGAGAACGGGCGCCGCGAACCGCGGCTCACCCTGCTGCAGGCCATCGCCGGTGCCCTCGGCACGAGCGCCGGCGACCTGCTGACCGACGAGCCGCCGCCGGACCGGCGCGCGCAACTCGAGATCGCGCTCGCGCGCGCCCAGCGCTCCTCCACCTATCGGGCACTGGGTGCCCCCGAGGTGCACCCCACCAAGTCCGTGCCCACGGACGTCCTCGCCTCGCTCGTCGCCCTGCACGACGAGCTGGACCGGCGGGACCGGGAGTCCGTGGCGACCCCCGAGGAGGCGCGCCGCGCCAACACCGAGCTGCGGCTGCACATGCAGCGCATCGACAACTACGTGCCCGAGCTGGAGGAGATCGCCGAACGCGCCATCCGTGACGCCGGGTACGACCACGGCGCCGTCACCCACCGGACCGTCGCGAAGTTGGCGGCCTCGCTCGGCTTCACGATCATCCACACCGCCGATCTGCCCGCCTCCACCCGCACCGTGACGGACCTGCGCAACGGCCGCATCTACCTGCCACCCGCCTCCATCCCCGGCGGGCACGGGTTGCGCTCACTCGCGCTGCAGGCGCTGGCGCACCGGCTACTCGGCCATTCCCGGCCGAGTTCGTACGCGGACTTCCTGCGCCAGCGCCTCGAGATCACCTACTTCGCGGCCGCCGCCCTCGTGCCGCGCTCGGCCGCGGTGCCGTTCCTGGAGACCGCCAAACGGGAGAAGGACCTCGCGATCGAGGACTTCCGCGACGCCTTCGGGGTGACCCACCAGTTCGCCGCCCAGCGCTTCACCAATCTCGCCACCAGCCACCTGGACCTGCCGGTCCACCTCGTGTGGGCGGACGGCGACGGCGCTCTGGTGCGCGGCTGGAGCAACGACGGCGTCGTCTTCCCCCAGGACTCCACCGGCGCGATCGAGGGGCAGGTCGTGTGCCGGTACTGGGCGGCGCGTCAGGCGTTCGACCGCCGGGACCGCACCACGGAGTACCACCAGTACACCGACACCCCGGAGGGCACGTTCTTTACCTCCACCCAGACCGGCACGGGCTCGGGACCGGGGGCGGGCACCGGGTCGCTGGCGGGCCCGCGAGTGGCGGCTGGGAAGGAGTTCTCGATCACGGTCGGCGTGCCGTTCGCCCACGCCAAGTGGTTCCGGGGCCGGGAGACGCACGTGCGGACCACCTCGCGCTGCCCGGACGCCTCCTGCTGCCGCCGCCCCGCGACCGAGCTGGCACAGCGGTGGGCGGAGCACTCCTGGCCGAGCGCGCAGGTGCACGCCCAGGTGCTGCGGCCGCTGCCGTCGGGGACGTTCCCCGGCGTGGACGACGCCGAGCTGTACGCGTTCCTGGATCGACACGCCCCCAGCGCGTAGCGGGGTCGAGCGGCACCCGAGCGGCACCTGAGCGGCACGGACAGCTGCCTCGGCCGTCCACACCCGGGGCCGCAACCGCAAACAACGCCCGCCGTTATTAGTGTTTAGGTTACTATCCGCAAACACCGCGCGGTACTATTCCAGGATGGGACACTCCCCAGCGAACCGCTCCACGTGGCCGAGCCTGCGCCACGAGGAGTGCGTGTGGATCCCGGCGGAGGGCACGCTCTCCCGTCGGGCCACGCAACAACTGACCGGCCCGTACCAGGCCGGGATCCCACCGCAGATCGCTGGCCTGGATCCGGACGTGTCGGCAGGTGTCGCCGCGGACGCTGAGCAGGCGAGCGTGGAGATGGCGCACTTCGACGCCGAGGCCGCCGACGTCATGGGAACCGCCGAGTTCGCACCCATGGCCTCGGTCCTGCTCCGATCGGAGTCGGCAGCGTCCTCTCAGATCGAGCACCTCACCGCCGGCGCGCGCCAACTGGCCCTCGCCGAGCTGCCCGGGGCCGGCAGCGAGGCAAGCAAGAACGCTCGAACGGTCGCGGGCAATGTGGCGGCCATGCGTGCGGCGCTCGATCTGGCCGAACGACCCGACTCCGGCGCGATCCTGGCCATGCACGCGGCACTCCTGGACGGCCACCGTGACGCCAGACCGGGCGCCTGGCGGGAGGAGCAGGTGTGGGTCGGCGGCCGGGCACCGACCGAGGCCGCGTTCGTCCCCCCGCCACCCGAGTACGTCCCCCTCGCCATGAACGACCTCGCCGCCTTCTGCGCGAGGCGTGACGTGCCGGCCCTCACCCACGTGGCCGTCGCCCACGCCCAGTTCGAGACCGTCCACCCATTCGTCGACGGCAACGGGCGCACGGGACGCGCACTGGCACACGCGATGCTGCGACGGTCGGGCATCACTCGCCGTGTCACGGTCCCCATCAGTGCCGGGATACTCACCGACACCGGTGCCTACTTCGCGGCCCTGGATGCCTTCCGCCAGGGCCGGATCGAGCCGATTGTCGAAATCTTTGTGAGGTCGGCCGAAACCGCGATCAGCAACGGTCGGAGGCTCCTGGACGACCTTCGCCGACTCCGGTCTGATTGGAAGGCTCGGGTCACGGCGAGGGCCGGCGCCTCCGTGTGGCGCGCGCTGGACCTGGTCATCGCGCAGCCAGTGCTCGACGTTCCCTACCTGCAGCAGCACCTCCAGGTGGCCTACACCTCGGCGGCCGGAGCGATCCAGACCATGACGGAGGCCGGGATCCTGCTGCCCAGCGTGGTGGGTCGGCGTCGCAACCGCGTGTGGCATGCACCCGAGGTCCTCGAGGCACTGGACGACTTCGCGGAGCGAGCGGGGCGACGTTCGTAGTCGCTAGCGCTGCGGCGGGACGGTGACCTCGCCGCGCTCGGCCGCCGCGGCGATGTCGGTGCGCAGTTGCGCACCGTCGAGGGAGATCCGGGCGGCGGCGGCGTATGCGGTGGCGCGGGCCGCGGCCAGGTCGGGACCTGTGCCCACCACGGAGAGCACCCGGCCGCCGGCACTGACGAGCCGACCCTCGGCGTCCAGCGCAGTGCCGGCGTGCAGCACCCAGGCGCCGTCCACGGCCTCGGCGTCCTCGATGCCGGCGATCTCGCCGCCGGTCGTCGCGGAGGCGGGGTAGCCGGGGGCGGCGATCACCACGGTGGTGGCGGCGCCGTCGTCCCACTCGAGCTCGACGCCCGCCAGGGTGCCGGTGGCGGCGGCGAGCAGCACCTCGTCCAGCGGGGTGCGCAGCCGGGCGAGCACCACCTGGGTCTCCGGGTCGCCGAACCGCGCGTTGAACTCGATGACGCGCAGCCCGCGGCTGGTCAGCGCGAGACCGCAGTACAGCAGCCCGACGAACGGGGTGCCGCGGCGGGCGAGCTCGTCGATAGTGGGCTGGGCCACGCGGGCGACGACGTCGCGCACCAGGTCCTGCGGGGCCCACTCCAGCGGCGAGTAGGCGCCCATGCCGCCGGTGTTGAGGCCGGTGTCGCCCTCGCCGATGCGCTTGAAGTCCTGGGCGGGCGCGAGCGGGAGCACGGCGGCGCCGTCGGAGAGGCAGAACAGGGACACCTCGGGGCCGTCGAGGAACTCCTCGACCACAACGCGGCCGTCCACCTTGGCCAGGCAGGAGGAGGCGTGCGCCAGGGCCTCCTCGCGGTCCTCGGTGACGACGACGCCCTTGCCGGCGGCCAGCCCGTCGTCCTTGATGACGTAGGGCGGGCCGAAGTCGTCGATGGCGGCCTCCACCTCGTCGCGGGTGGCGCAGACGTGGGCCTTCGCGGTGGGGACCTGCGCGGCGGCCATGATCTCCTTGGCGAACGCCTTGGAGCCCTCCAGGTGCGCGGCGTCGGCGTCGGGGCCGAAGACCGGGATGCCGGCGGCGCGCACGGCGTCGGCCACACCGGCCACCAGGGGCGCCTCGGGCCCCACCACGACCAGGGCCGCGCCGACCTCGCGGGCGAGGGCTGTCACGGCCTCGGGGTCGGTGGCTGCGACGGGGCGGTTCTCGGCGATCGCGGCGGTGCCGGGATTGCCGGGGGCGACCACGAGGTCCGCGCCGGCCTGGGCCAGGGAGCGAGCGAGGGCGTGTTCACGGGCGCCGGAGCCGACCAGGAGGATCTTCACGGGTCACCAGCCTAGCGAGCACCCCACCGTTCACCCCACCCTCGCCGAACGATGAGATGCGCACGATTTCCGCGCACAGCCTCTGCGCAAGGACCCGCTCGGCGCTACCCCCTCCTCGCCGAACGGGTGCCTACGCAGGCTGCGCTCGTTCGGCCCCTGCGCAACCGCACGCTCGGCGAGGGTCGAGACGTGCGCAACCGCACGCTCGGCGAGGCCGCTACTCGGCGGTGCGGGGCAGCGGGAGCACATCCAGGTGCAGCCGCACCCGGCCGGAGCCCGCCGGTGGCGCAGCCTCACGCCCGCGATAAGGAGAGACCGCCCGCTCGAAGACCGCCGAGAGTTCCTCGGCCAGGGTCTCGGCCTCCTGTTCGGTCAGCCAGAGGGTGGTGGAGCTGAGGAAGCCGGGCATCGCGTTGACCTGCGCGGGGTCGATGGAGCCGAGCCAGGCAGCGAGCGTGGAGGTGCGGTCCGCCACGGCCTGATGCATCACGGCGAGCGCCGCAGCCGAGGTCGCCGGGTCACGGATCAGTTCCGGCTCGCTGAGGGCGAAACCCCGGGCCCGCCACCACCGTTCACGCCCGCCGCCGTGGCCGGGGTCGTCCTCGACGAAACCGTGCTTCTCGAGCTGCCGCAGGTGGTAGCTCGTCTGACCGCTGCTCTCCCCCAGGGCGCGGCCGAGCTGGCTCGCGGTCGCGGCGCCGCGGTTGACCAGTTCGCCATACAGCCGCATCCGCAGCGGGTGGGCGAACGCCTTCAGAGCCGCGGGGCCGATCGAGGTCGGAGCCTTGCCATCCGTCATGTGCAGAGTTACCTTTGCATAGGTTTCTTTGCAGAGTTCCCTCTGCACCACCAGCGTAGAGAACCGAGACGCCCATGTCTGCACACCTCGCCGCATCGCCCGGATCGTCCACGCCCGATCCCGGGCCCGTCCCGGTCTCGCCCTCGACACCCACACCGACACCGACACCAGCGCCGACCGCGACACCGGCACCCGCTCGCGCCCTGGGCCGCCCGTTCGCCGCCCAGCTCACCTCCACCGGCGCCGCGAACCTCGGCGACGGGGTGCTCGCGGCGCTGGTTCCTCTCATCGCCATCGGGTTGACCACCTCCCCCGCGCAGGTCTCCCTGCTCAGCGCCGCGACCTGGCTGCCGTGGCTGCTGCTGGGGATCGCCGCGGGGGTGCTGGTGGACCGTGCGGACCGTCGCCGCATCCAGGTGTTCGCGCTGCTCGCCCGCGCCGCCCTGCTGGGCACCGCCGCGCTGCTGGCGGCCCAGGACCTCCTCACGATGCCGATCCTGCTGATCGTCGCCCTCCTCTACGGCGCCACGGAGGTGCTCGCCGACCTCGGCGCGACCTCGATCCTGCCCGACCTGGTGCCGGCCGAGCGGCTGCCGGCCGCCAACGGCCGCGTCATCGCCGTGCAGCAGGTCACCAACGGCTTCCTCGGCGCACCCCTGGCGGCGGCCCTGCTCGTGGTCGGCGCCGCGTGGGGGCTGGGAGCGGCCGGCGCCCTCGCGGCGCTCGCGGCACTCGTCCTCCTCGTCGGCCTGCGCGGCTCCTTCCGCCACGCGTCCACCCCGCACCGGGCGCCCCCCGGGAGCGTCACAGCGGCACCCGCCGCCCCCACAGGCGGCGACGCTGGCTCCCCCACCCCGAGTGCCACCACCCGCATGGCGGCCGCCGGCGCCGAGGTCCGCGAGGGCCTGGCCTTCCTCTGGCGCCACCCGGTGCTTCGCCCGCTGACGATCAACGCCGCGGTGCTGAACGCCGCCTCCACGGGGTACATGGCCGTGTTCGTGCTCTGGGCGGTGGGCCCCGCCTCCCACATCGGGCTGAGCGAGGCACAGTTCCCGTTCCTGATGCTGGGCTTCGCGGCGGGCGCCGTGGCGGGGTCGTTCCTCGCCCAGCGCGTGCAGGATGCGCTCGGGGAGATCCGCACGATCGTGGTCACCCTGACCGTCAACACGCTGCTGCTTCTCACCCCGATCGTGCTGACCGGACTCCCGGCGCTGCTGGTCGCCTTCGCCGCGATCGGCGCGCTGAACGCGATCGGCAACGTCGTCTCGCAGTCCCTGCGCCAGCGCCTCGTGCCGCGCTCGCTGCTGGGGCGCGTGGGGGGCGCCGGCCGGACCCTGGCCTTCGGGATGATGCCGCTCGGCGCCGTCCTCGGCGGCCTCATCGCCGAACTGTGGGGGCTGCCCGCCACGTTCCTCGCGGCCGTGGCGATCTCGCTGCTCGCGATCGCGCAGGTGGCCTGGCGGGTGCGGCCGAGCACGGTGCGTGAGGCGCTGACCGCCGCGGTGGCACGCGCCGCCTGACCGGATCGAATCGAGCCGGATCAGGCGGGATCAGAGGAGTCGACGGCGCAGCTCGCGGCGCCAGGCCCCGCACCTGGCGAGGACCCTCGCCCGGTGGCGCTTCGCCCGAGTGCGCACGACGGCGTCGAGCAGCCCGAGCAGGAAGCCCGCCTGCGTGCTGGTCACCTCGCCCGCCAGTTCCCGCAGCGCCTCGAGCCCGACCGCATCGTCCTGGACGTCACCGAGCGCGTCGGTGATCCGCGCCAGGCGGCGGGCGGGCTTGCGTGCCCGGGAGACCCCGGCCTGCACCAGCACGTCGACGGCATACCGAGCACCCTTCGCGCGGATCCGGGCCCGGTGCCAACCCTCACCGCTGTCCGCATCGAGGTCACGCAGCGCGGAGCGCAGCTGCGACACCCGGTCCTCCACGAGCGGGACGAGCACCCCGCCATCTGACTGCGCGGCCTGCGCCGTGTCGTCGTCGAGCGCGGGTGCAGCGGCCGCGGCGACCAGCGCGTGCAGCAGAGCGGTGTAGCGGGCACTGCGCATCGCGCGCAGTCCCCGCTCCAGTCCCCTCGACTCGCGCGCAGCAAGCGCGTCCCGGATCTCGCCGGCGGCCTGCGGCCACGCCACGGTCTCCTCGAGGCGCTCGAGGTCGGCGCCCAGCAGGTCGCGCTGCACCTGCCCGTCCCGAGCGGGACCGAACTCCCCACCGATCCAGACGAGTTCAGCGACCAAGTGCTCGCACCACTGCGCCTCCAGCAGCGGCGCCCAGGTCCGCAGCACACTGCGCAGCCGCCGCTCGGACACCCGGAATCGATGCACGGCCTCCCGTTCGCCGCGCCGCACGCCCACATCGGCCAGCAGCAGGGCGCGCACGTGGGTGGCGATGGCGGCAGCCAGCACCTCCCGCGCCGGGGAGTCCGGGGTGACCTCGTGGACCACCACATCGGCCGGCCCGGTAGCCACCTCGCCGAGCGCCCGCGCCCCCTTGCCGCTGGCGCTGGGAGTCGCCCCGAGTTCCGCGAACGCCCGAGTGAGCCGCTTCAGTGCCTTGCGCGACCCGGGGAGGGGAACTCCGTCGTCGTCGGTGAGCGCCTCCACCTCCACCTCGCGGAACGCCTCGGTGAGGACGCCGCGGGAATCCCAGGCCGTCACGGAGTCCTGCACGAGCTCGGCCACGGCCTCGGCGCCACCGTCCGGCAGCGAGCGGGTGACCTCCCAGCGGCGACGGTGGGTGCGGACCAGGCCCATCGGCACGAGGTCCGCATCGCGCAGCAGCGCGGCGGTGATCTCCCCGAGCGCCAGGGGAACGCCGCCGACCCGGGCCAGGACGTCGGCAGCGGTACCCTCCAGGTCGCTCTCGGGAACCGGCGCCTCCAGCGGGGCGTGCAGTTCCAGGCGCTCGGAGACCCCGGACCGCGCTGCGGAGGGCTCCAGGGAGGCTGGCAGTTTCAGTTGCCACCCGGTGTCCGGTCCCCCCGTGCGTCGGCGCAGCGTGACGCCCCAGCGCGCCAGGCGCGCGTCGCGGGTGTCGACGTAGACGGCCGTCAGGTCCAGGTCGCTGCCCGCGCGGAATCGCAGTTCGCGCGCCGATCCGTCGCTCTCGAGCAGGGCATGCAGCCGGGGCGCGAGATCGGCGTCGTTCGGCAGCTGTACCTTCACCTCACGCTCGAGGTGGACGGCCGGATGCAGGGGGGTATCGGTCACGGTGGCCTCCTCAGCCCACCAACGACTGTATCGGCCCGCGCAGGAAGTACACGATGAACAGGATCGAGACGACCCACATCAGCGGGTGCACCTGCCGGGCCTTGCCCATGAAGACCTTGATGAGCACGAACGCCACGAAGCCGGCACCGATGCCGTCGGTGATGGAGTAGGTGAACGGCATCATCACGATCACCAGGAAGGCCGGGATCGCGGCCTCCAGATTCCGCCAGTCGATACCGCTGATCTGCGACATCATCATGAACCCGACGAGCACGAGCACCGGTGTGGCCGCCTCGGCGGGGACCATGTTCACCACCGGCGCGAAGAACGTGGCCAGCAGGAACGCGGCCCCGGTGACCACGGAGGCCAGGCCGGTGCGCGCGCCCTCACCGACCCCCGCGGAGGACTCGATGTAGGCCGTGTTCGAGCTCACCGACCCGGCGCCACCGGCGATCGCGCCGATGGAGTCGACGATGAGGATCTGCTTGGTGCGGGGCGGGTTCCCCTCGGCATCCAGCAGTCCACCCTGCGCCCCGACCGCGACCATCGTGCCCATCGTGTCGAAGAAGTCCGCGAGCAGAAGGGTGAACGCGAGCAGCACCACCGTGAAGAACCCGATCTTCTCCACCGAGCCGAGCAGCGAGAACTGGCCGAGCAGGGACAGGTCGGGCGCCTGCACGAGGGAGGCCGGGACGACGGGGAGGTTGCTCGCCCAGCCGGTGGCGTCGCCGTCGGACACGTGACCGAAGGCCTCGATGAGGAACGCGAGCACGGTGGCCGCCACGATGGAGATCAGCAGCGCGCCGCGCACCTGCCGGATCCACAGCACGATCGCCGTCATCAGGCCGACCACGAACACCAGCAGCGGCCAACTGGCGAGCGAACCGTCGATCCCCAGGGTCACCGGGGTGCCGCCGCCGGGGCGCACGAAGCCCGCGTTGACCACACCGATGAAGGCGATGAACAGCCCGATGCCCACGCTGATGGCGGTCTTCAGTTCCCGGGGCACCGCGGAGAACACCGCCTGGCGGAAGCCGGTGGCGACCAGCACGAGCAGGATCAGCCCCTCGAGCACCACGATGCCCATGGCATCGGCCCAGGTCACCTCCGGCAGGGCGGCGATCGAGTAGGCCACGACGGCGTTCAGGCCCAGACCCGCGGCCATCGCCAGCGGGAAGCGGGCGACGACGCCGACCAGGACGGACATCACGCCTGCCACGAGAGCGGTGGCGGCCGCCACCCGGGCGGTGGCGTCGGCCTCGGAGCCGCCGATGAAGGCGCCGGTGCCGTCCGGCACGGTCCCCAGGATGATCGGGTTCAGCACGATGATGTAGCTCATCGCGAAGAACGTCACGAGGCCGCCACGGACCTCGCGGCCGATCGTGGAGCCACGCTCGGTGATGGAGAAGTAGCGGTCGAAGGCGCCGGTCAGGCCGGGGCGTGCGGCAGTGGCCGTGGAGGTGGGGGGCACGCCCCTATCGTGGCGCACATCGGCCCGACGTGGTGGGTTGAAGGGCCCAGGTCACACCGCACGCCTGCGCAACCACCTCGCGGTACCTGCAGGAATGCCTCGCGTCAGCCGAGGATGGCGTGCCGCGCGATCGTCGCCTCACGCTGCGGCCCCACGCCGATGGCCGAGATCCGGGTGCCGGAGATCGCCTCGAGGTGCTCCACGTACCGCCGCGCGTTCACGGGGAGCTCCTCGAACGTGCGGGCGCCGGTGATGTCCTCCCACCAGCCCTCGAGGTACTCATACACCGGGGTGGCGTGGTGGAAGGCGGACTGATCGGCGGGCATCTCGTCGTAGCGCACCCCGTCCACCTCGTAGGCCACGCAGACCGGCACCTTCTCCAGGCCGGTCAGCACGTCCAACTTGGTCAGCACGAGGTCGGTGAGCCCGTTGACGCGGGAGGCATAGCGGGCGATCACCGCGTCGTACCACCCGCAGCGGCGGGCGCGGCCGGTGGTGACGCCGAACTCCCCGCCGGTCTTCTGCAGGTAGGCGCCCATGTCGTCGAACAGCTCGGTGGGGAAGGGCCCCTCCCCCACGCGTGTGGTGTAGGCCTTGATGACCCCGACCACCGAGTCGATCCGGGTGGGGCCGATGCCCGAGCCGGTGCACGCCCCCGCGGCGGTGGCCGAGGAGGAGGTGACGAACGGGTAGGTGCCGTGGTCCACGTCGAGCATCGTCGCCTGGCCCGCCTCGAACAGCAGGGTCTTGCCGGCGTCCAGCGCCTGGTTGAGCACCAGGGTGGTGTCGGCGACCATCGGCTTGAGCCGGTCCGCCCAGGTCAGCAGCGACTCCATCGTCTCCTCCAGGGAGACGGCGCGGCGGTTGTAGACCTTGAGCAGGATCTGGTTCTTCAGGTCCAGGGCGCCCTCGATCTTCTCCGCGAGGATCTTCTCGTCGTAGAGGTCCTGGATGCGGATGCCGACGCGGTTCATCTTGTCCGCGTACGTGGGCCCGATGCCACGCCCGGTGGTGCCGATCTGGCGCTTGCCGAGGAAGCGCTCGGTGACCTTGTCCAGGGTGCGGTTGTAGGGCGGGATGACGTGCGCATTCGCGCTCACCAACAGCCTGGAGGTGTCCACGCCGCGGGCATTGAGGTCGTCCAGCTCCTCGAAGAGCACCTCCAGGTCCACGACCACACCGTTGCCGATCACCGGCGTCACGCCGGGGCTGAGGATGCCGGAGGGGAGCAGGTGGAGGGCGTACTTCTCCTCACCGATGACGACCGTGTGGCCGGCGTTGTTCCCGCCGTTGAACTTCACCACGTAGTCGACCTCGGAACCGAACTGGTCGGTGGCCTTCCCCTTGCCCTCGTCTCCCCACTGGGCTCCGACGACGACGACTGCTGGCATGGACCATCTCTCCTAGGTATCTCGTGTCGACCGGGAACGGACGACCTAGCCCGCGGCGATCTCGCCGAGGGGGATCCCCGCGGCGAGCACGCTGGCCGCCGTGGGGTCTGACTGCTGCAGGAACTCCTCGATGCGGGCGGCCTCGCCGTCCTCACCGATGCGCGCGGCCGCCTCGCCGAGAGCGAGCAGCGCGGCGAGGAAGCCCCGGTTGGGCAGGTGGGTGACCGGGACCGGACCCTGTCCGCGCCAGCCGGCGCGCCGCAGCGCATCCAGGCCGCGGTGGTAGCCCACCCGGGCGAAGGCGTAGGCAGCGACGGCGTCACCCCCTGTTGCGCCGTCGGCCAGTTCCGCCCGGGCCAGCAGGGCCCAGGCAAGGCTGGATGCGGGGTGCTGCGCAGCCGCACGCCGCAGCGCCGCGGGATCGAGGTCCGTGGCCACGAGGCTCGTCCCGGCCTCACCCAGGAGCGCGATCACCGCCAGGTCGGGGTGGTCGGCCGGTAACAGGGTCGACGGCGGGCCGACCGGCAACCGGTCGCCCAGGGTGTCCTCGCTCACAGCCCCATCCTCCCATCCCCACCACACGTGCACCGCGTCCACCGAATCGCCCACCGGTGGTGCATCGGCACTGGCCGCACCCTCTACGGTCAATCGGTGGCAAACGTTGGGGAGATCACCAGTCTGCACCCGTTCACAAAAAACTCATGGTCCCGTACGCTCGCTAGGGACCGCAGCGGCCATTCCCGCGCGGCACCGCGCCGAACACCCCGCGGCTCGGAACCCACTCCACCTCGGAGGATGCATGGACACGCCCCTGGCGACGCTGCGGCCCACGCCGAGCGCCGAGGTGCACACCAGCCCATCACACACCATTCTCACGCTGCGCGGGGAGATCGATGCGGCAAGCGCACCGGACTTCGCGGCCGCGGTGACGGCGGCGGAGCAGGCCGCGCGGCCCACCACGGTGCACGCCGGTGCGGTGACCTTCATGGATTCCTCCGGCATCGCACTCCTGGCCCGCCTGGCCACCCGCACCCCGGGTCGGCTCCGCCTCGTGGACCCGCCCGAGGTGGTGCAGTTCCTGCTGTCGGTGACCAGGATCGGCGACATGGTGGAGATCGTCGCAGGCGGCGACTCGGCCACCTGAGCGGCGCCCCCGCGCGGCAGTGGGCGGGCCGTTCAGCCCGCCCACTGCCTGCGACCCGGCACCTTCACCGGGTCGGACTCACATCTTGTGGCCGGCGCTGCGCAGCTGCTGGCAGGCCTCCACCACGCGCGCGGCCATGCCGGCCTCGGCGAGCTTGCCCCACACGCGGGGGTCGTAGGTCTTCTTGTTGCCGACCTCGCCGTCGACCTTCAGCACGCCGTCGTAGTTGGCGAACATGTGACCGGCCACCGGGCGCGTGAAGGCGTACTGGGTGTCGGTGTCGATGTTCATCTTGATCACGCCGTAGTCCACCGCGGCGGAGATCTCCTCGGCCGTGGAGCCGGAGCCACCGTGGAAGACCAGGTCGAACGGGTTGGTCTTGCCGATCTTGGCCCCGACCTCCTCCTGGATCTGCTTGAGGATCTCCGGGCGCAGCTTCACCGCGCCGGGCTTGTACACCCCGTGCACGTTGCCGAAGGTCAAGGCGGTCAGGTAGCGGCCCTTCTCGCCGGAGCCGAGCGCCTCGACGGTCTTCAGGCCGTCCTCTGTGGTGGTGTAGAGCTTCTCGTTGATCTCGGCCTCGTGGCCGTCCTCCTCACCACCGACCACACCGACCTCGATCTCCAGGATCGTGCGGGCGGCCTGGGAGAGTTCGAGCAGCTCGGCGGCGATGGAGAGGTTCTCCTCGATCGGCACGTCGGAGCCGTCGTACATGTGGGACTGGAAGGTCGGCAGGCCGCCGTTCTTGACCTGCTCGGCCTCGATGGCCAGCAGCGGGCGGACCCAGGAGTCCAGGTTCTTCTTCACGCAGTGGTCGGTGTGCAGCGCGATGGTCACGCCGTAGTTCTTCGCGACCTCGGTGGCGTAGGCGGCCAGCGCCATCGTGCCGGTCACGCGGTCCTTGATGGTGGACCCGGAGGCGTACTCGGCGCCACCGACGGACACCTGGATGATGCCGTCACTCTCCGCCTCGGCGAAGCCCTGGATCGCCGCGGTCACCGTCTGGGAGGAGGTGATGTTCACGGCGGGGTAGGCGAAGGAACCGGCCTTCGCGCGGTCGATCATCTCGTTGTAGGACTCGGGAGTTGCGATGGGCATGGGTCTCCTTGGGAAAGCGCTGACACCGGCCGAACGGAGTTTCGGCACACCATTGACCCCCCAAGTCTGGCACGAGTGCCCCACCCGGTGCGGGGACCGGGGTCCCAGGTGTCCGGACAGCACCCACCGGGCTCCCATGGATCGCCCAGGCACGGACCCCTACAGTGAAGTCATGACGCACAACATCGCCGCATGGCTGACGGACATGGACGGTGTGCTCGTCCACGAGGAGCAGGCGCTTCCGGGCGCCGCGGAGTTCATCACGGCGCTGCGCGATCGCGGTCTGCCGTTCCAGGTCCTCACCAACAACTCGATCTTCACCCCCAGGGACTTGAGCGCGCGCCTGGCGCGCGCCGGGATCGACCTGCCGGAGCACGCGATCTGGACCTCGGCCCTGGCCACAGCGACGTTCCTCGCCGACCAGACCGCCGATCAGGCGAGCGGCGGCACCGTGTACGCGATCGGGGAGACCGGACTCACCACCGCGCTGTACGAGGCCGGCTTCACCCAGACCACCTCCGACCCGGACTTCGTGGTGCTCGGCGAGACCCGCCGGTTCTCCTTCGAGCAGATCACCACGGCGGTGCGTCTGATCCTCGGCGGCTCCCGGTTCATCGCGACCAACCCGGATGTCACCGGTCCCAGCGCCGAGGGACCCATCCCGGCCACCGGCGCCGTCGCCGCCCTGATCAGCGCGGCCACTGGCCACCAGCCCTACTTCGTGGGCAAGCCGAACCCCGTGATGATCCGCGCCGCACTGAACCGCATCGATTCCCACTCCGAGTCCGCCGCCATGATCGGCGACCGGATGGACACCGATGTCCTGGCCGGGATGGAGGCGGGGCTGCGGACCTTCCTCGTGCTGACCGGCTCCACGAAGCGGGAGCAGATCGCCGCGCACCCGTATCGCCCCACCGAGGTGCACGAGGGGATCGGCGACCTCGTGCCCTACGTCCTCGCCTCCGAGCCAGCACTGTCCGCCGACTGAGCCGCCGGCTCACCCGTGTGCTGCCGCATCCATTCGTACATGGCGATCGCCCCGGCGGCGCCGGCGTTGATCGAGCGGGTGGAGCCGTACTGGGTGATGTGGCGCACCTGAGCGCACCGGGCGAGCAGGTCCGCGCTGAGCCCGGGGCCCTCGGAGCCGAACACGAGCACCGCCTCGTGTGGCAGCGTGCCGCGCTCGATCGGCGAGGAGCCTGGGACGTTGTCGATGCCGACGACGGCGAGGCCCGCCTGGTGCGCCCAGGTCGCGAAGGTCTCGGCGTCCGGGTGGTGGTGCACGTGCAGGTAGCGGTCGGTAACCATCGCACCCCGCCGATTCCACCGACGCCGCCCGATCACGTGCACTCCGGCGAGGTTGAAGGCGTTGGCGGTGCGCACGATGGAACCGATGTTCATGTCGTGCTCGAGGTTCTCGATCGCCACGTGCAGGGGCGTGCGGCGGGTGTCGAGGTCCGCCACGATCGCCTCCAGGCGCCAGTAGCGATAGCCGTCCACCACATTGCGGCGGTCCCCGTGCGCCAGGAGCTCCGGGTCCAGGCGGGGGTCCTCGGGCCAGTCGTCGGGTCCCGCGGGCCACGGGCCGACGCCCACCACACGCTCGGGCTCCGGCCCGGCGGGAGGCGGGGCCGCGCCGTCGGGCTCGGGCATCAGGCCTGCCGGGCGGCGCGCACGGCGCTGCGGTGCTCCCACCACAGCAGGCCCGCGACCACAGCGGCGCCGGCGAGCGCCAGCAGCACCGCCGTGACGGCCTCGCCGGGGGCGTCCGGCCCGGTGAGACTCGCGCCCTCCTGCCATGGCCACAGCGCGCGGAGCGAGCCGGTCATCAGACCGGCGAGCACCGCCATCGTGACCTGCCGGCGGTGGTGCAGCAGCCAATTCAGGACCTTCACGAACGAGGCCAGGCCGATCAGCGCGCCGAGCGCGAAGACCAGCACGAACACCACGTCGAGGTCGCTGATCGCGTTGCGCACCGGCAGGTACAGGCCGAGCACGAGCAGCACGAAGGACCCGGACACGCCCGGCAGCACGAGCGCGTTGATGGCGATCGCGGCCCCGATGAACACCAGCCACAGGGGCGGTTCGGCGCCCACCTCGGCCTCGGGCAGACCGGTCAGCCAGAACGCGAGCGCGGCCGCGAGCAGCAGGTAGAGGCCGTCCTGGGGGCGGAAGCGGTGCGGCATGAGGCTGATCGGCACCCAGATGGAGATCAGGATCATGCCGAAGAACACCGAGCGGACCGGCACGGGGTGCTCCTCCAGGAGCGGCGCGATCGTCATCAACGAGGCGAGCAGCACCACGACCATGCCGGCCAGGACCGGCGCGAGGAAGTGCCAGTCGACGGCGCGCACGGCCGCCCTCGCGGGGCCGAGACCCTCGCCGCGGCGCAGTCCGGTCACGACCTCCCGCGCGGCGTGGATGAGGGCGGAGGCGCTACCGATCAAGCGGTCATACAGGCCCACCACCAGGGCGATGGTGCCGCCGGAGATGCCGGGGACCGATTCCGCCGCGCCCACCAGGCCGCCGCGCACCGCCAGGCCCGGGGCGTCCTTCCAGGTGGCGCGGGGCGCGGCGGGCGCCTCATCGCCGGCGAGGGCGGGGTCCTGAGCGTTCGGCCCGGGGGCGCCGGGCTCGGCGGCGTGTCGAGGTCGCGTCACGCGCCCAGGGTATCCGGCGCGGACCCGCGCGCCGCGCGCCGCCGGGCCGAAGTGATCGACGTCGCTCAGGCCAGGCCGAGGTCCGCGGCGTCGAGCACCCAGAAGTAGGGCAGGCCCGCCTGCGCGATCGCCTCGCGGGCGCCGGTGTCCCGATCCACCACCACGGCGGCCGCGACCACCTCGGCGCCGGCGGCGCGCAGCGCCTCGACTGCGGTGAGCACGCTGCCGCCGGTGGTGGAGGTGTCGTCCAGCGCGACCACGCGCTTGCCCGCGACGTCCGGGCCCTCGACCTGGCGCCCCATGCCGTGGGACTTCGCGGCCTTGCGCACCACGAACGCGTCGAGGTCCAGGCCGCGGGAGTTCGCGGCGTGCAGCATCGCGGCGGCGACCGGGTCGGCGCCCATCGTCAGTCCGCCGACGGCGTCGATCTCCGCGGGTCCGAAGCCCTCCTCCTCGAGGCGGTCGAGCAGGAGGTGGCCGATCAGGGGCGCGGCCTCGTGGTGCAGGGTGGCGCGCCGCATGTCGACGTAGTAGTCGGCCTCGCGGCCCGAGGACAGGGTGACCCGGCCGTGCACAACGGCGAGCTCGGCCACCAGGGCGGCGAGGCGGGAGGTGCGATCGTGGGCAGGCGTGGCAGTCATCGACTCCGAGCGTAGTCGCTCCTGCCCGCCGAGACCGTGGCGTCCGCGGCGAGGCCGTGCCCGCACGGCACGGAGTCGGCGCCGAAGGCACGGGCTCGGCGGGGGTGGATGTCAGTCTCGGTGGGTAGTTTGGTGGCATGCAGATCGCCACCTGGAACGTGAACTCCATCCGTGCCCGCGTCGATCGGGTGACCGCCTGGTTGGAGCGCACCGGCACGGACGTGCTCGCGATGCAGGAGACCAAGTGCAAGGACGAGCAGTTCCCCCGGGAGGCGTTCGAGGCGCTCGGCTACGAGGTGGCGGTACACGGCCTGAACCAGTGGAACGGAGTGGCGATCGCCTCGAAGGTGGGGATCGCCGACGTCGAGACCTCCTTCACCGGGCAGCCCGGGTGGGGGGAGGCCGCCGTGGTGGAGGGCCGCGCGCTCGGCGCGACGTGCGGCGGGGTGCGGGTGTGGAGCCTGTACGTGCCGAACGGTCGCACGCTCGCGGACCCGCACTACACCTACAAGCTGGCGTGGCTGGAGGCCCTGCGGGCCAACGCCGTCGAGTGGGCGCAGCAGGACCTGCCCACCGCATTGGTGGGTGACTGGAACATCGCGCCCCTGGACGGTGACGTCTGGGACATGGAGGTGTTCGCCGGTGCCACCCACGTGAGCCGGCCGGAGCGGGACGCCTTCCAGGCGATCCAGGACGCCGGCTTCCGGGAGGTGACCCGCGAGTTCACGCCGGACGCCTACACCTACTGGGACTACACGCAGTTGCGGTTCCCGAAGAACAAGGGGATGCGCATCGATTTCCAGCTCGGCTCATCCTCCTACGCCGAGCGGGTCACGGGTGCGGCGATCGACCGCAACGAGCGCAAGGGCAAGGGCGCGAGCGATCACGTGCCGGTGATCGTCGACCTCGCCGACTGACGACCCGCGCAACCCACCGCTCGGCACGAGCCTGGCCCCGCCGAACGTGTGCTTGCGCAGCCCCCACCCCGCCGAGCGTGTGCTTGCGCAGGCTGGGCGCGCGCGAACCCTGCGCAACACTCCGCTCGGCGGCTGTTGGCCTGCTGTTGGCCGGCTGGGTCTCAGCCCTCGAGCCGGGCGGCGAGGGCACCCGCCGCCTCGTAGACCCCCTGCTCCAGGTCGAAGACGGTGCCGGGGATCGGCGCGTGGATGACGACCTCGGTGATCCCGAGCTCGGTGTGTGCGGCCACCATGTCCTCCACCGCGGCCGCCGAGTCGAACTGCTCCGGCACGAAGCCGGTCAGCAGGATGCGATCGATCGATGCGGGATCCCGCCCGACGGCGTGGCATGCCTCCTCGAGGCGGCCCACCTGGGTGGCGATCCCCGCGCGCGAGTCCGCCGCGGTGTGGCAGCCGCCGTCCGGGTCGAACGTGCGCGGGTCACCCGTGGTGATCCACGCCTGACCCTGGCGTGCCGCGAGCGCCAGCCCGCGGCGGCCGATCCCTGCGATCCCGAACGGCACCCGCGGCACCGTGATCGGGCCGGGGCGCGTCACCGCGTCGCGCGCGGTGAACCACTCCCCCTCCAGCGTGGACTCCGGTGTGCGCAGCAGCGCGTCCAGGTGGTCCACGAACTCCTCGAACCGGTCCTGCCGGCGTGGCGCGGTGAGCGGCGCCTGCCCGAGCACCGATGCGTCTGCGCCGTCGGTACCCGCGCCGATGCCGAGGAAGAGGCGACCGGAGGCGACGTCGTCGAGCGTGACGGCCTCGGAGGCCAGCGTGACGGGATGGCGGAAGTTCGGCGAGGTCACCAGGGTGCCCAGTCGCACCCGTGAGGTGACCTCCGCGGCCTGGGCGAGCGTGAGGAGGCCGTCGTACCAGGGGCCGGCACGGAACGGCTCCCGCCAGCTGAGGTGGTCGTAGGTGTAGGCAGCGAAGAACCCCAGGTCCTCGGCGCGGCGCCACGCCTCACGGGCCTGGTGGCGGGGGTAGATCGGCAGCAGACAGGTACTCACGCGCATGGCTCGACGCTACCCCCGGCGCCCAGCGACGACCAGGCTCCCGTCGAGGCGCGACCCCCGGCCCCCCTCGTTGGTGGCGGGGACCGCCGTCATGCTGATTCCCCCACCGGCCTCGGCGCCCCGGATAGGGTCCTGGGTATGAGAACCATGTGGGGGAAGTTCCTCGTCACAACGACCGCAACGCTGGCCGTGGCCGGTCTCGCCGCCTGCAGCAGCAGCGAGACCGAGTCCGACACCGAAGCCGGCACCGAGACAAGCAGCGAGACGAGCAGCGAGACAGAGACCGACACCGGGGACGGCGCAGCCTCCGAGAGCGGCGATGCGACCGAGGCGTTCATCGCCGCCTACGGCGACGGCGTCCAGGCGATGTCTTCCACCACCCAGTCCTTCACCATGGTGATGGACATGGGCGACCTCGGCAGCACCGACGCCTCCGGCGTCATCGACTACAGCCAGGACCCGTACACGATGCAGATGACCATGGCCGTGCCGGGTGCCGGCGAGATCGAGATGATCATGCTCGACGGCGGCATCTACATGGGCCTCGGCGAGGCGGCCGGCGGCGGCTACGTGTTCATGTCCGCCGATGACCCGAGCCTGGACGGCGCATTCGAGGAGTCCACGATGGACCCGATCGCCCAGCTCGAGTCCTTCACCGCTGCCGTGGAGTCGGTCGAGGAGATCGGCGCCGAGGAGGTCGACGGCGTGGAGACCACCCACTACAACGTGACCGTGGATGGCGCGAGCCTCGCGGAAACGGCGGGCCAGGCAGCCGGAGCGATGCCGGACACCATCACCTACGACATCTGGTTGGACTCCGAGGGCCGCACGGTCCAGATGACCTACGACATCCAGGAGCCGACCGCAGTCAGCACCACGATGACCTTCTCCGACTTCGGGGAGGCCGTCACGATCGAGGCGCCTCCGGCCGACGAGGTGGTCGACATGACGGAGATGAACGCCGGCTGAGCACGGGCCGGGAACCGACGCCGAGGGGCGGGTGGGGGTCCCCACCCGCCCCTCGGCGTCGGGCGGCACCACCTCAGGCGCCGCGGACCTCCAGGCCCGGCGCCTCACCCTCGGCGCGGTCCACGAGCACCCGGGAGCCGTCGGCCACCTCACCCGCCAGGAGACGGCGCGCCAGGCGGTCACCGATCTCCCGCTGCACGAGCCGGCGCAACGGCCGAGCACCGTAGGCGGGGTCATACCCCTCCAACGCCAGCCACTCACGCGCCGCGGGCGTGACCTCCAGCGCGATGCGCCGGTCGGCGAGCCTGGCAGCAAGCCGCTCCACCTGCAGGTCCACGATGCTGCCCAACTCCTCCACGCTGAGAGCGTCGAAGATCACCACGTCGTCGAGCCGGTTGAGGAACTCCGGGCGGAACGCGGCACGCACGGCGGCCATCACCGACTCCCGCTTCGTCGCCTCGTCCAGGTTCGGGTCCACCAACGCCTGGGAGCCCAGGTTGCTGGTGAGCACGAGGATCACGTTGCGGAAGTCCACGGTGCGGCCCTGACCGTCGGTGAGGCGGCCGTCGTCGAGCACCTGCAGCAGGATGTCGAAGACCTCCGGGTGGGCCTTCTCCACCTCGTCCAGGAGCACCACCGAGTAGGGCCTGCGGCGCACGGCCTCGGTGAGCTGACCGCCCTCCTCGTACCCCACGTACCCCGGGGGCGCCCCGACCAGGCGCGCGACCGCATGCTTCTCGGCGTACTCCGACATGTCGATGCGCACCATGGCCCGCTCGTCGTCGAAGAGGAAGTCCGCGAGCGACTTCGCGAGCTCGGTCTTGCCGACCCCGGTGGGTCCGAGGAACAGGAACGAGCCGGTGGGGCGGTCCGGGTCGGCGATGCCGGCTCGGGAGCGCCGCACGGCGTCGGAGACCGCGGCCACGGCACCCGCCTGGCCGATCAGCCGCTCGCCGAGCACCTCCTCCATCCGCAGCAGTTTGGCGGTCTCGCCCTCCAGCAGGCGACCGGCGGGGATGCCGGTCCAGGCGGCGACCACCTCGGCGATCTCGTCCGGACCGACCTTGTCCGCGATCATCGGGGCGGTGTGCGGCAGGGCTCCCTCAGCCGACTCGCTGCCTTCGGCCTCCGCGCGCTCCGCCTCGGCGATCTCCCGCTCGATCGCGGGGATCTCGCCGTTCGCCAGGCGCCCGGCGGTCTCGTAGTTGCCGTCCCGCATCGCGATCTCGAACTGGGTACGCAACTCATCCAGCCGCACCCGCAGGTCACCGACCCGGTTGTGCCCGGCCTTCTCCTGCTCCCAGCGGGCGTTGAGCGCGGCGAGTTCCTCTGAGCGGTCGGCGATGTCGCGGCGCAACTTCTCCAGGCGCTCGGCCGTGGCCTCGTCGTCGGCGCCCCCGCCTGGTCCATCCGCGAGGTAGGCCTCCTCCATCGTCAACCTGTCCACGGTCCGGCGCAGCACATCGATCTCGGTGGGCGAGGAGTCCAGCTCCATGCGCAGCCGGGAGGCGGCCTCGTCCACCAGGTCGATCGCCTTGTCCGGGAGCTGCCGCGCCGTGATGTAGCGGTCCGAGAGCGTGGCGGCCGCCACCAGGGCGCCGTCGGAGATGGTGACCTTGTGGTGGGCCTCGTAACGCGGGGCGATGCCGCGCAGGATCGCCACGGTGTCCTCCACGCTCGGCTCACCCACGAACACCTGCTGGAACCGCCGTTCCAAGGCGGGGTCCTTCTCGATGTTCTCGCGGAACTCATCCAGCGTGGTGGCGCCGATCATCCGCAGTTCGCCGCGCGCGAGCATCGGCTTGAGCATGTTGGAGGCGTCCATCGCCCCCTCGCTCGCGCCGGCGCCCACCACGGTGTGCAGCTCGTCGATGAAGGTGACGACCTCGCCGTCGGACTGGGTGATCTCCTCCAGCACCGCCTTGAGACGCTCCTCGAACTCACCGCGGTACTTCGCACCCGCGATCATCGAGCCGAGGTCCAGGGCGATGAGGCGCTTGTCCCGCAGCGACTCGGGCACGTCGCCGTCCACGATGCGCTGCGCGAGCCCCTCCACCACGGCGGTCTTGCCGACGCCGGGCTCCCCGATCAGCACCGGGTTGTTCTTGGTGCGCCGGGAGAGCACCTGCACCACGCGGCGGATCTCGGAGTCGCGGCCGATCACCGGGTCGATCTTGCCCTCGCGGGCCCGGGCGGTGAGGTCCTGCCCGTACTTCTCCAGGGACTGGAAGGTGCCCTCGGGGTCGGGGCTGGTGACCCGGCGACCGCCGCGCACCTGCGGCAGCGCGGCCGCGAGCGCGTCACGGCTGGCGCCGGCGTGGGTGAGGATCTCCCCGGTGGAGGTGCTGGAGGCGGCCAACGCCAGCAGCAGGTGCTCGGTGGAGACGTAGTCGTCGCCGAGCGCCCGCGCCTCCTCCCCCGCCTGGGTCAGCGCGTTGCTGAGCCCGCGCGAGGCGGTGGGCTGCGCCGTCGTGCCGCCGCTGGCGCTCGGCAGGGTGGCCAGGGCGCCGGCGGTGCGCTGGGCGATGGCCTGCGGGTCGGCGCCGACGGCGCGCAGCAGCGCGACGGCGATGCCGTCCGCCTGCTGCAGCAGGGCACCGAGCAGGTGGACGGGCTCCAGGTGGGGGTTACCCGCCTGCGTCGCGCTCTGCAGCGCCGCGGCGATCGCCTCCTGGGACTTGGTGGTGAGCTTGTCGTTCATCCGGACCTCCGGTACGTGAGTCAGTGTCTGACTGGATCAACGCGACCAAAGTTGAGTGTATTCCACTCAACCTGACCGAACGCAGGCTCCCGGAGCACGCGAGAACCCCGGAGCGGTCGCGCTCCGGGGCTCTCGGCGGTGGGTGGCTCGCCCCCGGGGGCGCGAACCATCAGGTCCGATCAGGCGGGCAGTTCGGTCTGCGCGAAGCGGTAGAGGAACGCCGCCATCGCATCGCGGGCGATCGGGGTCAGCGGGCGGTACAGCGCGGTGCCGTCGTTGCCCTGCCAGCCGGTGGAGATGCCCTCCTGTGCGAGCCAGGAGATCTCCGTGTAGTAGCGGTCGGCGGGGGCCACGTCCTCGAACGGGCTGAGGGCCGGCGCGGTGAAGCCCTCCGGTGCTGCCAGTCGGTACAGGAACGCCGCCATCGCGTCACGGTTGATCGGCTCGAGCGGGCGGAACTCGGCACCCGCCGCGGTCGGCCATCCCGTGGAGATGCCCTGCTCGGCGAGCCAGGAGATCTCGATGTAGAACTGGTTGCTCGTGCTCACGTCCACGAACGGCGAGGCCGCCGGGGGCGTGTAGTCCTCGGGCCCGGCCAGTCGGTACAGGAAGGCCGCCATCGCGTCGCGGTTGATGTCGGCCAGCGGCCGGTACTCGGCGCCGGCGGGGGTCTGCCAGCCGGTCGTGATCCCGGCGTCGTAGGCCCAGTGGATCTCGTCGGCGAACATGTCCTCGGCGCTGACGTCGATGAACGGCAGCGCCGTCGAGGCCACCTCGAACAGGGTGGTGGTCCCGGAGACCTCGTTGCCGACCACGAGCATGGCCTCGCCGGTGGGCGAGTCCTCGGCCGGCACGAAGGCGAAGCCCTCCGGCCCCAGGTCACCGGCCTGCGCCGTGGTGGGGTCGGCCTCGAAGTCGCGGTTGTTGAGGTAGGTGACGAACGCGGGCGCGCTCGGGTCGGTCAGGTCGTACACGAAGATGCCGCCCACCCGCTCGGCTCCCACGAACACGTACGGCACGCCGTCGACCTCGCCCACCGTGATCGCCTCCGGCTCGGGGCCCTTGGCGTCCGAACGCGAGTCGAACTCGGTCTCGTCGTTGCTGGAGTTGAAGTACTCGGGGATCAGCGCCGCGGTGATCTGCTCGAAGTCGTCACCCGAGTTCGCGACCAGCTCGCCGTCGGTGGTCAGCACCGTGAACGAGCGCGTGCCGAAGCTGTGGAGCTGCTCGATGCAGCCGGCCTCGCTGAGCCCGGAGGCGATGGAGACCTCCAGGCGCCCGAGCACCTCGTCCTCGAGCTGGTCCGCCGTCAGCACTCCCTCGCACAGGGGCGGGAACCCGTCCTCGCCGAGGTCCTTCACACGGGCGGCCTCGACGTAGTCGCCCCACTCGCGAGCGTCGCCCTCGTTCGCGGTGACGAGGTAGGTCTCGCCGTCGACCTCGATCGTGCTGATCGAGTCGGGCATGAGCAGCCCCCGGGTGGGCACCGTCTGGATGGCGATCTCCTCGTCCCGGTCGGACGGGTCGAAGCCGCTGCCGGCCTGGGAGTGGTCGATCGTGCCCAGGGGCAGGATGTCGGTGATGGTGGCCGAGGCGATGTCCACGACGGCGATCGCGTTGTTCTCCTGCAGACTCACCCAGGCGGTGGTGCCATCGGTGGTGACGTACTCGGGCTCCAGGTTGCGGGAGACGGGCAGGTCCTCGCCGTGCGGGAACTCCCCGAAGACCCGCACACCCTCGGGCAGGGCGCCGTCCTCGTAGGCGTGGAAGTCGGCGATGCGCACCGCTGCCTGCGCCGGCGCGGCGAGGCCGGCCGGCAGCCCCACGACGCCGATGGAGCCCTCGGGGTCGACGGTGTAGTCGTCCGCGGGCTCGCCCTCGTTGGCCACGACAGCCCAGGTTCCGTCCGGGGTGATCGTCACCATGTCCGGCAGCGAGCCGACCTGGACGGCGCCGAGGGAGCCCAGCGTGGTGGCGTCGTAGAACGCCAGCCAGCCGGCGGAGACCTTGTCCGGGTGCTCCACGGCGACCACGAGGAGGCCGTCCTCGCGCACGGCGATGGAGTTGGCCACGGCGCCCTCGACGATGTCGCCGACTCCGGCGGTGGCCAGGGTGCCGACCTTGGTGGGGGCGCTGGGGTCGGCGGCGTCGATCACGTCGACCACGCCGGCCTCCGCGTTCACGGTGAACACGCGCTGCGTGGCGGCGTGGAAGGCGACGATCTCGGCGGCGCTCTCGTCGAACACGCCGGAGGCGTAGGTGCCGAGAACGGAGAGCCCGATCGCGGCGTCCTCGGCGGAGGTGGCGGTCTCGGCTGCGGCCGGGGCGGCCGCGAACCCGGCGGCCGCCAGCGCACCGACGGCGAGGCTGGACAGGGCGCGTGTGCGCCTCGGGGTGAGTGAGGGAGTCACGACCCTGAACGCTAGGGAGCGGATCTGACCGTGGCGTCGCACCCGGGTGACCGCCGGGCGACGGTCGGGTGAACGACTCAGGCACGAGGGACGACGGCGCCCCCGGCCTCCGCTGTCGCGGGGGCCGGGGGCGCCGGGTGTCACTCGATAGGGCCGGAAGGCCGGTCCCTCACTCGCTCAGCCCTCACTCCATGTGGTCGAAGCGGTAGAGGAAGGCGGCCATGGCGTCGCGGGCGACGTCGTTGAGTGGCTTGTACTCCGAGGTGCCGTTGTTGCCGACCCAGCCGGTGGCGATTCCGGTGGCCTGCATCCAGGTGATCTCGGTGTAGAACATGTTGCTGGTGGACACGTCCACGAACGGGGAGACCGTGGGCGGGGTGAACTCCGGCTCATCGGCCATCCGGTACAGGAACGCGGCCATCGCATCACGCGCGATCGGCTCCAGCGGACGGAACTCGCGGCCAGCAGAGGTCATCCACCCGGTGGAGATCCCCTCCTCATACAGCCACGCGATCTCGGTGTAGAACATGTTGCTGGTGGACACGTCCACGAACGGCGACGTGGCCGGCGGGGTGTAGTCCTCCACGTCCGCCATCCGGTACAGGAACGCCGCCATCGCATCACGGTTGATCGGCTCCAGCGGACGGAACTGCGCGCCCTGGGGCGTCATCCACCCCGTGGAGATCCCCTGCTCATACAGCCACAGGATCTCCTCGTAGAACATGTTGCTCGGCGCCACATCGATGAACGGCGAACCGATCACCTCCACCGGCATCGTGACCGTGGTCCCCGAAGGCTGGGCCACCAACACCAACTCACTGGCACCCGCCTGGCCTGTGCTCGGCAGGACCAGGTCCACCACGGCCTGACCATCGACCACGGGCACCTCACCCACCTCGGTCTCACCCAGCCACACCGTGGCCGTGGTGTTCTCCGGAGAGTTCAGGCTCGTGAGGTTCAGCATCGAGGCCGTGAACACCACCTGCTCACCCAGGGTGACCTCCTCCGGCTGGTCCTGGACGGCCACGGCCTGGCGGGCGAAGTCCGGGGAGACCGGGGAGGCCTCGGTGAGGTAGTCGATCCACGCATCCCGGTCCACCAGACCCGTATCGCGCGTATCGCTGCCCTCGGTGAACACCCGGAAGTTGTCCCCACCCTGCAGCAGGAAGGAGAAGGACCCCACCGTGTAGGACCCAGCCGGGTCCAGCGGCTCACCATCGATCATCACCGAGGTGATGTGCCGACCCTGATCATCGGCGTCACCCAACAGCACACCATCCCCATCAGGGTCCACCTCATAGGTGTAGGTGACATTGGAGGACAACCCCAACTGCAGATAAGGCCGCGAGGGGACCTCACCCTCACTGGTGGTCTGCCACTGCTGCTCCAGCATCTCCACCACCTGCTCACCCGTCAACGTCGTGGTCCACAGGTTGTTCAGGAACGGCAGCACCGCATTGGCCTCGGCGTAGGTGATCACACCGTCCTGGTCGTAGTACAGCTCCGCGCGCAACCCACCCGGGTTGACCACACCGATATCCGCACCACCACGCAACTCATCCGACAGGGACGCCAACAGCGCATCACCCACCAACGCGCCCAGCGTGGACTCACTGGCCCGGTCATCACCCTTGGTCGGCAACGCACCCTCCACCAGGTCCCACTCATAGAACCCATCCACGAACGACCCCGCAGCATTCGCCGTGGTGATGTCCGCCGTCACCTCACCGATCGGCTCATCACCGATCTCCGCAGCAACCTCCAACGCGGCCTGCACGATCTCATCGACCTCAGCCACCATCGGGAACTCGGCGATCAACTCCGCATCCGGCGTGGTGGAACGCGCAATGTTCTCCGCACTGGCCGAGACCACCTCACCCGTGGCCGGATCGAACTCCAACAGCACCTTCCCCAGGAACTCCCCATAGGAACCGGTCTGCACAATCGGACGCCCCCGACCCGGCTCACCAGGCACCGGAGCCATCCACGCATACTCCTTGTGCGTGTGACCCGTGAAGATCGCATCCACCACCGGGGAGGTCTCCTCCACGATCTGCGCGAACACACCACCCGCAGCAACCTCCTGCTCCAAGGTGGAACCATCCGGAGTCCCCGCACCAGCACCCTCGTGGAACTCCGCCACGATGATGTCCGCCTCACCATTGCCCTCATCACCATCAGAGAGCTGCGCCGCCACACGGTTGGTCGCCTCCACCGGATCACCGAAGGTCAACCCCTCGATCCCACCCGGGGACACCAACGCCGGAGTCTCCTCCGTCACCGTCCCGATCACCGCCACCGAGACCCCACCAGCATCCAAGATCTCGTACTCCGGCAACACCGGAACACCAGCAGCGTCATACACATTCGCACCCAGATACGGCCAGGCAGCGTTCGCGCCACCCTCCATCACCCGATCGATCAGATCATCCAACCCCTGATCGAACTCATGATTCCCCACCGCCGACGCAGCAAGGCCCAGCGCGTTCAACACATCAATCGTGGGCTGATCACCCTGCGAAGACGACGCGAACACCGACGCACCAATGTTGTCACCCGCCGACAAGAACAAGAACGACCCACCAGCATCGGAGATCAACTTCTCCTGCTCAGCAACCGTCCCCGCAAACGCCACCGTATTCCCATCAATACGACCATGGAAATCATTGATGTTCAACAGACCCACCAACTCGGTCTCGACGATCGGCTCCGCTTGGGCCGGGACGGCGGTCAGACCGGCTCCGAGGAGTCCGGCGACGGCAATGATGGGCAGGGATCGCCTGCGTCTGGTGTTCTCTGAGATCTGGCTCACAGTCCTTCAACCTATCCGTGGGACATGTGCCGGTCCATGGATCGCAGGTTACGAACCGATAAACCTTTCGCGGGCCCGTTCCCGTCGCCGGGCGCCAGCACCTGCGCGCCCGCGCAGTCGGCGGCTGGCGCTCCAAGCGCGGAGCACCACCCTCTCGGCAAAGACTGTGCCAAACTCTCCCCATGCTTCGAGGACTGCGGCTCATCGCGCTCACACTCGTCCTGCTGGTCACGGCGGGGTGCGTGCGGGCGGAGGGCGATCTGACCCTCGACGGCGACTCCGATACCGCGTCCGGCTCGATCGCCTTCGCCGTTGCCTACGACCCGGAGGAGGAGAGTGAGGAGTCGCGCGCCGAGGCCGCCGACCTCGTCCTGCGGATCGTGGACACCTCGCTACCAGGCCTGCGCGAGCACGCCGAGGTCACCTCCGCCCCGCTCGAGCAGTCGGGTTGGCTCGGCACCACCCTCACGCTCGATGAGGTACCGATCTCGGACCTGGTGGTCGCCGGCGGCGAGCCGCTGATCACCCGGGACGGCGAGGAGTTCGTGGTGGCCGGCACGATCAACGCGCTCGATGCGGAGGGGATCCCCGCCGCCCCCGCGGTGGAGGAGGACTCCGAGGATGACGTGCCACCCCGTCGCGCAGGAGCCACGGACTCCCTCGTCCGGCTGACGGTCACGTTCCCGGGTCCGGTCGACGAGGTGGGCGAGGTCACCGGCGAGCACTCGAGCGTGCTGGTGGAGGGGAACACCGTCACCTGGCAGGCGCCGTACGACGAGCCGCTCACCCTGGAGGCGGAGGGTGCGGCCTTCACACCGCTGTTCTCCGCGGACGTCTGGCGCCTGGTGTGGTGGGGGCTGGGCATCCTGGCCGTACTGGCGGTGGCGGGGCTCGTCACCGTCCTGGTGCGGGGGCGACGCGATTGATCGCCGGACTCGAGCCGTGACCACGATCCGTATCAGCGCCTGCGTGATCACGCGCCCGGACGGCGCCCTGCTGCTGGTACGCAAACGCGGGACCGAGCGCTTCATGCAGCCGGGGGGCAAGCAGGAGCCAGGGGAATCGCCCGCGGCGACGGCGGTCCGGGAGGTCGCGGAGGAGCTCGGGCTGCATCTGACACAGGCCGATCTCGCCGCTTGGGGCGAGTTCAGCGAGGTGGCGGCCAACGAGCCGGGGCACCGGGTCGAGGCCCACGCCTTCCACGCCGAGGTGAGCGCCGCCGTGGCCAACCGCCTCCGGCCACGTGCGGAACTCGAGGAGGCCGTCTGGGTGCAACCGGCCGAGGCCCGCAGCCTCCCACTGGCTCCGCTCACGGAGGTCCACCTGCTCCCCCTGCTCACGCGCATCTCCGGCACGGATGCCTGAGTACCCGTGCCTGACGGACCTGTGCCTGACGGACCTGTGCCGGAGCCGCAGGAGGTGATCTCCGCCGTCGCCCAGGCTGCCTCCCGGTTGGAGTCCGCGGGCATCGCGCCGGAGACCCTCGGGACCTACCAGCCCGAGGCCCGGCGCTTCGGGATCGGCCGGCGCGAACGCATCACGCCCGCAGGCGAGGCGTGGCGCCTCGGGGCCCTGCTGCTCCTCCCCTCGGGCCGAGCGGCCGGCATCGGAGAGGTCATCGTCGCTCAGGAGGAACGACGGCGAGGCTTCACCGCCGAGTCCGCACGCCGCCGCGCGGAACTCGGCGAGGCAGCGGTGCGGGGCGGGATCGCGCCCGGACGCACCGTGCACCTGGGCTGGCGTGTGATCGATCCGGCCCATGCGGTCGTCACCTGGAGCGCGGGTGCGCCGCCGATCCCGATCCTGGACTACCTGCGCGAGCGCCTGGAGACAGTTCTGGGCTGATCTCCGGGGAAGCGCACCCCCACCGGTGCGCTCACGCGGCATCGGGCCAGGCTGGTGGTGCCTGGAACGGTGAGGCCACCTCCACCGCTCGCGCGATCTCCAGGAGCCGCGCGTCCCCACCCGGGCGCCCGGTGAGCATCGCCCCGAACGGCAACCGCACGCCGTCGACCACCGCGGTGTGCACGGGCAACGAGATCGAGGGGGTACCGGCGATGTTCGCGATCGAGGTCCATGGCGTGAAGCGCTTCTGGTCCTCGAAGTCCCCGGCCGGATCAGCGTCGTCCCGCAGCGACCCGACGGGCGCGGGTGGGCCGGCCAAGCTCGGGGTGAGCACCACGTCGACCGCATCCCATGCTGCGGCCGTCTGGCGGGCCACGCGCTGGGCGGCCATCACGGCCTCGGCGTACTGCGCACCCGTGTAGGAGCGGCCGCGTTCCCGCAGCCACCGCGTCAGGGGTGTCAGGGCCGGATCCGCCTCGGGCGGGATCGGCAGCGTCACGGCACCCACCGACCACAGCGGCATGAAGGCGAGCCACTCCTGCGGCGTGAACGGCACCGGGACCGGCACCACGTCGGCCCCGAGCGACTCCAGGAGCGTGGCGAGGTCCGTTGCCGCGGCGATCGACTCCGGGTGGACCATCGCGTCGCCTGCCACCACGGGATCGGTGAGCAGGCCCACGCGAAGACCACGGACCGGCTCCGTGTCCCGCACGTCCCGCACGGCCTGCGCCAGGACGCCCCTCGCGGGGTGCGGGGCATCACCCGGCCAGGCGCGTGAGAGGACGTCGGTGCCGATCGCCGAGTCCAGCACGGTCCGGGCCACCACCCCCTGGGTCGCGAGCCCGGCGCCCGCGACTCCGGTCGGCCCATTGCTCACGAGCCCCGCGGACGGCTTGTACCCCACGATCCCGCACGCGGCCGCCGGGATCCGGATGGAACCGCCGCCGTCGGAGGCGTGGGCGATCGGCACGATGCCGGCGGCGACGGCGGCGGCCGCTCCCCCGCTGGAGCCTCCAGCCCCGCGCGTGAGGTCCCACGGGGTGCGCGCGGCACGCACGGCGCCGCCGGGCCCGAGGTTCGGTTCGGTGTACGGCGGGAACCCGAACTCCGGGGTCGATGTCTTCCCGATCATGGTGGTGCCCGCCTCGCGCAGGGCTGTGACCGAACCGTCGTCGGCCTCCGGCACGATCGGGTCCGCGGCCAGCAACGCGGCGCCGGCGGTCATCGGCACGCCCGCCACCTGGTTGAGGTCCTTGATCGGGCACGGCACACCGGCCAGCGGCAGGGCGGTGGCGAGCTCGTCCACCCGGCCCGCGCGGTGTGCCGCGGCGATCCGCTCGTCCACGGCTCGGGCCTGCTCCAGGGCGAGCTCGGGGCTCAGGCGGGCGAAGGCTCCCAGGTGCGGCTCCAGCCGCTCGGCCGCGGCGAGCGCCGCACGGGTGACCTCCTCGGCGCTGCGCTGACCGCTGCGCACATCCACGGCGATGGCTGCGGCTGTGTCGACGGGAGGGCTGGGCCGGCGATCGGTACTCACCCACGTGAGCCTACGGGCGCACGCGTGCCACCGCCGCGCGTGCCGTCAGGCGTGCCCGCTGCCCTCCAGGCCGGTGCCGTTCGCGTCGGCGTCGGCCTCCTCACCCTGTGCGAGGCGCCAGGCCTGGTCGGCAACCTCCAGGCCCGCCGCGGCGTAGAGGTTGAATGCGGCGTCCACGCCGTTCTCCCGCGCCACGGCCAGTTCGTCGGCGTAGCGGGCCACGCTGACCACCTGGCCGGTGAAACCACTCTCGCGCAGGCACTCCAGCGCGGTGATGTTCGAGCCGTGTTCGTGCATCGAGAGCACGGCGGTGCGCACGGACCCGCTGCGGCGCATCCGGCGCCAGAAGTCCAGGTCCGTGGCGTCGCCCTGCACCACGTGGCGCCCCTCGGACTCGTGGATCGAGACCCGGGAGTCGTCGTAGTCCACGCCCACCACCCGCAGCCCGTGCTGGTGGCTGAGGCGGTCGTAGGCGGCCACACCCACCCGGCCCATGCCGATCACCACCACCTCGGCGTCGCCGGCGTCGGTCGGTCGCTCCTCCGGGAGCATCCGCTCGGTGGGCTGGTGCGGCAGTCGCTCCGCGAGTTTCTCCACCATGAGGTGCCCGCGCCCGTTGACCAGGGCGGCGAAGACGAAGCTGATGGCCACCGCGATGGAGATCTCCACGAGCCACTGGGATCCCAGCATCCCGGCCTCCACGCCGAGGGCCACCACGATGAGTCCGAACTCGGAGTAGTTCGTCAGCGCGAGGCCCGCGAGCAGTGAGGAACGCACCCTCAGGCGCATCAGCCACAGCAGCACCACGTAGCCGAGCGCCTTGAACGGCAGCAGCAGCACCATGCCGAGGGCCAACAGCAGCAACGGGAGGTCCGGCAGCCCGGTGAGCCCGATGGAGACGAAGAATCCGACGAGCAGGAGTTCTTTGATGTGGAACAGCGAGCGGGAGAGCTCTGAGGAGTTGCGGTGCGAGGCGAGCAGCATCCCCATGACCAGCGCGCCGAGGTCACCCTTGAGGCCCACGGCATCGAACAGCCAGTACCCGGGCACGAGCGCCATCACCACACCGAACAGGGACTGCATCTCGCCGTGTCCGATGCGGCTCCACACCGCGCGGAACAGCTTCGAGGCGGGCCACAACAGCACGAGGGCGAACGCCCACGGGCTGGGCAGTTCCCCGCTGGTCGCGGTGAGAAAGATCACCGCGGCGATGTCCTGGATCACCAGGATGCCGATCGCCACCCGCCCGTACAGCGAGTGCGACTCACCCCGTTCCTCCAGCACCTTCACCACGAACACCGTGCTGGAGAAGGACAGTGCGAACGCCAGCAGCACGAACGTGGTCATGCTCTGCCCGGTCAGCAGCGGCAGGCCCACCACGGCGCACAGCCACAGCACCCCGGTGCCGAAGGCCACCGAGAGCACCATGTGCGCGGTGGCCGTGAGCCACACCTCGCGGCGGATCAGGGTGCGCAGGTCGAGCTTCAGCCCGATGCCGAACAGCAGCAACGTGACGCCCACATCGGCGATCGTCTCCAGCGCCGGGAAGTCCGGCACGTCCATCCAGTTCAGCGCGAACCCGGCGGCGAGGAACCCCACCAGGGGCGGCAGCCGCAGGGCCACCGCGAGCAGCCCGAGCACGATCGTGACGGACAGGTAGATCGCGGCGACGTCCACGGCACTTCCCCCTGCTGGTCGGCGGGCCGGGAACCAGGCACGCTCCGCACCGCCCGGCCAGCGGTGCGCACCCATCGTGCCAAACGCCGGTAACACGTGGGTTTCGTCGCGCGCCAGGGGCGGCATCGGTGGACGTGCTGCGCAAGGATGGGTGATACAACTGGCGACCCGGTGCCGATCACTGCTGTGAAGGGGAAAGCAACGTGCCCGATTTCGACCCGCTGGATGCGGTCCTGTTCGACCTGGACGGGGTCCTGACCCCGACCGCCGAGGTGCACATGCACGCGTGGGCCCGGTTGTTCACCGACTACCTCGCAGGGGCGGGAGCCGCCCCCTACCAGGAGTCGGACTACTTCACCTACATCGACGGCAAACCCCGCTACGAGGGCGTGCGCTCGATGCTCGCCTCGCGCGGCATCACCCTGCCCGAGGGCACCCCGGACGACCCGCCGGAGGCGGAGACGGTCTGCGGCCTGGGCAACCGGAAGAACGGCGTCTTCATGGACGTCCTGGCGAGCGACGGCGTGGCCCCCTACCCGGGGTCGGTCGCCTTCCTCGACGCACTCGCGGCGCGGGGCGATGTCCAGGTGGCCGTGGTCTCCTCCTCCAAGAACGCCCGCAGCGTGCTGACGGCCGCCGGGTTGATCGACCGCTTCGCGGTGATCGTGGACGGCGAGGTCGCCGCGGCCCGGGGCATCCCGGGCAAGCCGAACCCGGACACCTACCTGGATGCCGCGGCCCAACTGGGTGTGCCGGCCGCCCGGGCCGTGGTGGTCGAGGACGCCACCTCCGGGGTCGCGGCCGGCCGCGCGGGGGACTTCGGCCTCGTGCTGGGGGTGGATCGCGGCGCGGGAGCGGAGGACCTGATCGCGCACGGCGCCGACACCGTGGTGAGCGACCTGGACGAGCTCGTGCCCGCACTCACCGGCGCCACTGACGCAGGCGCCGAGTCCGACGCAGGCACCGGGGACGGGGCCGCCCGATGACGGCCGCGACCGCCGGCTTCGACCCCCTCGACCGCAGCCGGTTCCCCATCGACGAGTGGGCGCTGCGCGAGACCCGCTACAGCGATGCGGACCTCGGCAAGACCGAGACCCTGTTCGCCGTCGCGAACGGCTACCTCGGCCTGCGCGGCAACGTGGAGGAGGGCCGGGACTCCCACGCCCACGGCACGTTCATCAACGGGTTGCACGAGGTGTGGCCGATCCGCCACGCGGAGGACGCCTACGGCTTCGCGAAGGTGGGGCAGACGATCGTCAATGCCCCCGACGCGAAGATCATGCGGCTGTACGTGGACGACGAGCCGCTCCTGCTGACGGTCGCGGACCTGGAGTCCTACGAGCGCTCACTGAGCTTCCGCGACGGCGTGCTCACGCGGGAACTGGTCTGGCGCACGCCGTCGGGTAAGCATGTGCACCTCAAGAGCCGCCGCATGGTCTCCTTCGCCGAGCGCCACCTGGCGATCATGGACTACGAGATCACGCTGCTCGACGACGATGCCCCCATCGCCGTCTCCTGCCAGATCCTGAACCGGCAGGACGGGCAGGACGAGTACTGGGTGAAGAAGGAGGCGATGGGCGCCGGGTTCGACCCGCGCCGCGCCGCCAACCTCGACGGCCGGGTGCTTCAGCCCGTGCTGTCCTGGGCGGACGAGGACGCCGGCCGCACGGCCCTGGGCTACCGCGTCACCGAATCGGGGATGACCGTCGCCGTCATCGCGGACCACACCATCGAGACCACCGACTCCTACGAGCCGCGCACGGTGATGGAGGACGACCTGGCCAAGCAGGTCTACCGCATCCAGGGCACCAAGGGCACGACGACGAGGATCACCAAGGCCGTCAGCTACCACACCTCCCGGGGCGTCCCGCCGCGCGAGCTCGTGGATCGATGCCGCCGCACCCTGGACCGGCTCAAGCACAACGGCATCGCCTCCGCGTTCGAGGCGCAGCGTGAATGGCTGGACAACTTCTGGGCCCGCAGCGACGTGGAGATCGCCGGGCAGCCCCACCTGCAGCAGGCGGTGCGGTGGAACCTGTTCCAACTCATCCAGGCCAGCGCGCGCGCCGAGGGCGCCGGGGTGCCCGCCAAGGGCATGACCGGGTCGGGGTATGACGGGCACTACTTCTGGGACATGGAGATCTACGTCCTGCCGTTCCTGACGTACACCTCCCCCACCTTCGCCCGCAATGCGCTGCGGTTCCGCTATTCGATGCTGGACGCCGCGCGCCGCCGAGCGGGCGAGGTGAACCAGGCCGGTGCGCTGTTCCCGTGGCGCACGATCAACGGCGAGGAGGCCTCGGCCTACTACGCCGCCGGCACCGCGCAGTACCACATCGATGCGGACGTGGCCCACGCCGTCTCCCAGTACCTGACCGCGACCGAGGACACCTCCTTCCTCACCCGCGAGGCGATCGACATCCTCGTGGAGACGGCGCGGCTGTGGGCGGACCTGGGGTTCTGGCGCGAGGGCGACCAGGACGCCGCACCGGTGTTCCACATCCACGGCGTCACCGGGCCGGACGAGTACACCACCGTGGTGAACGACAACCTCTTCACCAACGTGATGGCGCGGGCGAACCTGCGGGCCGCGGTGCGCCGGCTGCGCCAGATCGAGGCGGCCGACCCGGTGGAGTACGCGGCCGTCTGCCAACGCCTGGGCCTGACCAAGCCCGAGATCGCCGAGTTCTCCCGAGTCGCCGAGCACATGCACGTGCCCTACGACACCGGCCTCGGGGTGCATCCCCAGGACGACGACTTCCTGTCCAAGGAGTTGTGGGACCTCGCGCACACCCCCGCGGACAAGCGCCCGCTGCTGCTGCACTACCACCCGCTGGTGATCTACCGGCACCAGGTGCTCAAGCAGGCCGACGTGGTGCTCGCGCTCTATCTCCAGGGCGATGAGTTCACCCAGGAGCAGAAGCTCGCCGACTTCAAGTACTACGACCCGCTGACCACCGGGGACT
Organism: Serinibacter salmoneus; assembly: GCF_002563925.1. NCBI lineage: Bacteria > Bacillati > Actinomycetota > Actinomycetes > Micrococcales > Beutenbergiaceae > Serinibacter > Serinibacter salmoneus. The sequence goes on from NZ_PDJD01000001.1 coordinate 2,718,628, forward strand.
CCACCCTCTCGGCGGTGGTGCAGTCGATCGTGGCGGCGGAGGTCGGCTACTCCGACCTCGCCGAGGAGTACTTCTCCTCGGCGGTGTACGTGGACCTGGCCGACCTGCACAACAACGCCGACGCGGGCGTGCACGTCGCCTCCCTCGGCGGGGTCTGGAACGCCCTCGTGGCCGGCTTCGGCGGCATGCGCGACTACCTGGGCACGTGGAGCTTCGATCCCCGCCTTCCGGCGAGCTGGGAGTCGCTCACGTTCCGGCTCACGCTGCACGGGAACCGGATCCGGGTACACCTGGACCGTGAGGCGATGACCTTCACGCTGGAGACCGGCGAGGCGGACTCGCTCGACGTGGTGGTCCAGGGCCAGCAGGTCACCATCACGCGCGGGCAGCCGCGCACGGTGCCGATCACCGCCACGCCGACCCGCGCGGGCAAGCCCACCTTCCGCGACATCGAGGGTTCGCGCCGCGAGGACGGTTCCCTCATCACCGCCACGGTGCCCGACCGCCCGCACGAGAGCGCCGACGAGGAGGACCGGGCGGCGCTGCCGCCCTCCTGAGGACGCCCGGTCCGGTGGGCGCAGGTCCGGTGGGCGTCGGCCGCCGACGCCCGCCGGACCATGCCTCCCACGGGGCTAGGCTCGAACGGTGACGCAACCAGCACCGACGCCCCCCGACCCCCAGCCGGACGACCCGCACCTGTGGCTCGAGGAGATCGACGGCGAGCAGGCCCTGGCGTGGGTGGGGCAACGCAATGCGGAGACCGCCGAGACGGTGGCCTCCTGGCCGTCCTTCACCCGGACCGAGCGCGAGATCCTCGAGGTCCTGGACTCCTCCGACAAGATCCCGTTCGTCTCCCTCGCCGGTGGCCATCTGTACAACGTCTGGCGCGATTCGCAGCACGAGCGTGGCCTGTGGCGCCGCACCACCCTGAGCGAGTACCGCTCGGGCGAGCCGACCTGGGAGGTGCTGCTCGACGTCGATCAGCTCAACGCCGACGAGGGCGCCGACTGGGTCTGGCACGGCGCGCAGGTGCTGCGCACGGGCCCCCACGCCTACCGCCGCGCGCTGATCGACCTCTCCCGCGGGGGCTCGGACGCCGACGTGACCCGCGAGTTCGATCTGGTCGAACGGCACTTCATCGAGCCCGAGGAGGGTGGCTTCCACCGCGGGGAGTCCAAGGGCGGGCTGAGTTGGATCGACGCGGACACCGTCTACCTCACCAGCTCGACGGACGGCGAACCCACCGCCTCGGGGTACGCCAGCCGGGTGCGTCGGTGGCAGCGCGGTCAGGCCTGGCAGGAGGCCGAGATCGTCTTCGAGGTCGCCCACGAGGACCTCGGCACAGGCGCCGCGCACGAGCGCACCCCGGGATTCGAGCGGGACTGGGTGGTACGCAGCATCGACTTCTACCACTCCGAGCTCTTCGAGGTGCGCGACGGCGCCACGCACCTGGTGGAGGTGCCGACCTCCGCCTCCGCCGGGGTACACCGCGAGTGGCTCACGGTCGAGCTCCGCGAGGACTGGGCCGTCGGAGGGCGGACCCACCCCGCCGGTTCCCTCCTCGCCATCGACTACGAGTCGTTCCTCGCCGGCGCCAGGGACTTCACCGCGGTCTTCACCCCCACGCCGAGCACGGCGCTCGTGGGCGGCACCTGGACCCGCCACCACCTGCTCCTGGAGGTGCTGGAGGACGTCAAGAGCCGGGTGCTCGTGCTCACCCCGCCCACCGGCGAGGACCGGGACTGGCGGCCGCGCCCCCTCGGCGGGGTACCGGAGATCGGCACCGTCTCGGTTGCGGCGGTTGATCCCCTGGGCGAGGGCAGCGGTGAGGCCACCGGACTGGCGGACGCGCTGTGGCTGACCAGCACCGACTACCTCAGCCCGACCACGCTGTCCCTCGTGACCCTCGGCGAGGGAGAGGGAGAGGCCGGCGACGCCGTCGAGCTCCTGCGCAGAGCCCCGGCGATGTTCGATGCGGACACCCTGGTGGCGGAGCAGCACTTCGCGACCTCGCGCGACGGCACCCGGGTGCCGTACGTGGTGGTACGCGACGGCGCCCGCCCCCTGGACGGCACCACACCCACACTGCTCTACGGGTACGGCGGTTTCGAGATCTCCCTCACCCCCGCCTACTCCGCCACGACCGGCCGTGGTTGGCTCGCGCAGGGCGGCGCGTACGTGGTGGCCAACATCCGCGGCGGTGGCGAGTACGGGCCGACCTGGCACCAGGCCGCGCTGAAGGAGAACCGGCATCGGGCCTACGAGGACTGCGCGGCGGTGGCGCGCGATCTCATCGACCGTGGCATCACCTCCCCGCCACATCTCGGGGTCAAGGGCGGCTCGAACGGCGGGTTGCTCGCGGGGAACATGCTGACCCAGTACCCCGAACTGTTCGGGGCTGTGGTCATCCAGGTACCCCTGCTGGACATGCGCCGCTACCACCGGCTGCTCGCGGGGGCCTCCTGGATGGCGGAGTACGGCGACCCCGATGACGCCACGGAATGGCAGTTCATGCGCGCCTTCTCCCCGTATCACCTCTTCGACGCGAACCGTTCCTACCCGCCGACCTTGATCACGACCTCCACCCGTGATGACCGGGTGCATCCTGGACATGCACGCAAGATGTCCGCGATGATGATGGAAGCGGGGGCGGATGTGACCTACTTCGAGAACATCGAAGGCGGGCATGCGGGGGCAGCCACGAACGCGCAGTCTGCCTATGCGGCGGCGCTCGCATTCGAGTTCCTGCGTCACCATTTGGCGTGAGGGCGCACGTGGTGACAGAGTGACGACCCCGCGGCGAGCACGACGAGAGAAGGGGCAGTGATGGCCGGCGACAACGACCCGTTGCCGATCGACTCCGTGGCGTACCGCGCACGCTATCGTGCGCTGCGCAAGCGTGGCATGACCATCGCGCGCTCCTTCCGCCTGTCCAGTGCCGATGCCGAGGACGTGGTGCAGGACGCGCTGGTCAAGCTCCTGCGGGTACCCACACACGGTGAGGCCGCCCCCAGCCGGTACGAGTCCTACTTCGACACCACGGTGCGCAATCTGTGCATCGACTTCCTTCGCAAGCACGGCAGGGAGTCCGCACTCCCGGAGCCCGAGGACATGCCGGGGCCGAGTCGCTCCGAGCGCCACGACCAGCGGATCCTCGTGCGCGAGGTCCTGGCGGGGCTGCCGGACTCCGCCCGCAGCGTGCTGGTGAAGTCCCACCTCGAGGGCCGTTCCGTCTCCGAGATCGCTACCCAGTTGGGCGTCTCCTCCAATGCTGCGTCCGCCATGCTCTACCGAGCGCGGCGGGCATTCCGCGATTCCTACGTGCGCTCCCACGTGCTGGCCACCGACAACGAGCACTGCGCGCAGATGCGCATGCTCATGGTGGAGGCCGCGCTCTCACCCGGCTCCGAGCACGACATCGCGGTCACCAACCACCGGCGGGAGTGCGACGACTGCGAGAACCAGTACGCGTTCCTGCTCTCGGCGCGCACGGCCGCCGCGGCCGCGCTGGCGCCGGGCGCGCTCGCGGCACTCACGAGCGCCGGGGTCCTGGGATTCCTCGGCTGGGGCTCGCTGGCGAAGGCCGGCGGAGCTGCGACACACGGCTCGGCATCCTCCGGCGGTGCCGCCACCGGAGCCGGATCGGCAGCAGGCGCCGGGTCCGCGGGAGTGGCGGGCGGCACGGTGGCGACTGCCTCGAGCGCCGTGGCCGGCGCCGGGCTCGGCACCGGGGCCGCGGCCGCCATCGCTGTGGCAGGTGTGGCCGTGACCGGCGCCGCCGCCTTCGCGGTCATCTCCGAGGTCCGCGACACCGACACCTCGGCACAGACCGCCACCGTGGCCGATGCCTCCGCTGCGGAGCCTGACTCCGATACGGAGCAGGGCGACGACGCCGACGACGCCTCCACACCCTCGCCGAGCGATCTGCCCTCCCCCGACGAGACCTCGCGAGCTGTCCCCGGCGAGGACGCGGACTCGATCGAGTCCGAGGCAGAGCCCGTCGAGTCGATCGCCGCAAGTTCCTCCCCCTTGTCAGTTCCCGAGGTCCTGGCGACGCTCGTTCCGAGTCCGCCGGCTGCGGGCGTGGCGCCGGCGCCCAGCACGCCTGCGCCCAGCACGCCTGCGCCCGCACCGTCCTTGAGCGCCGCTCCCACCGCCACGGCCAGCCCGACCCCCACGGCGACGCCCAGCCCGACCCCGACGGCCACGGCCACACCCAGCCCCACCCAGACACCTTCGGTGAGCCCGACCCCGACACCGACCCCCACGGCCGCGCCGTCACCCACACCCACGGCCACCCCCACGCCGTCACCCTCGGTGAGCCCGACCCCGACACCGACCCCCACGGCCGCGCCGTCACCCACACCCACGCCGTCACCCACACCCACGGCCACGGCCACCCCCACGCCGTCACCCACACCCACGGCCACGGCCACCCCCACGCCGTCACCCACACCCACGGCCACGGCCACCCCCACGCCGTCACCCTCGGTGAGTCCGACCCCCACACCGACGGCCACCCCTATGCCGTCACCGACCCCCACGCCGTCGCCCACCCCCACGGCCACGCCCACGCCGTCACCCTCGGTGAGCCCGACCCCCACGGCCACGCCCACGCCGTCACCCTCGGTGAGCCCGACCCCCACACCGACGCCCACGCCGTCGCCCACCCCGACCGAGCAACCGACGCCGCCACCTCCGGCCACGTTCGAGCGCACCGTGCGTCTCTCCCCCGGTGATCCGATCACCGGACACGTGCCGATCGAGGACGGCGAGGCCTCCCAGGTGAGTTACTGGGTGGACCGGTTCAGCATCTTCGTCTGGTTCGGCGCCATGGACGTGGCCGACGACGGCTCCTACTCCATCCGGACCTACTCGCTCCTGCCGCTACCGGGCGAACGCGAGGTCGTGGTCACGGTCACCGGGCCCCGCAGCACCGAGACGATCACGGTGGTCCTCGAGCCGTAGCCCGGTTGGTCCGGAGTTGGTGGACGCGCTACCATCCGCAGGACATCAAGGCTGCCACGATGGCCGTGGGCGGCGAGGAGGGCACTGTGACCGGGCGAGCTCCCACCCTGGACGAAGTCGCACGCGAGGCGGGCGTCTCGCGGTCCACGGCGTCCCGCGCCATCAACGGCGGCGAGCGGGTCTCGCCCAAGGCGCAGGCAGCCGTCGACGCAGCGATCGCCCGGCTCGGCTTCTCCCCCAACCGCGCCGCCCGCGCCCTGGCCACCTCGCACACCGGGTCGATCGCCCTGGTCATCCCGGAGCCAGACGAGCGATTCCTCACCGACCCCTTCCTGCTCGGCGTGCTGCGGGGAGTCAACCGCGGACTGGTCGACAGCGAGAACCAGCTCGTGCTGCTCATCGCACATGAAGGACAGTCCCCGGGTCGGATGGCGTCCTTCCTGAATGCCGGACACGTGGACGGCGCGATCGTGGCCTCACCGCACCGCGGCGACCAGATCGAGGAGACCATGCGAGGGTCGCGTCCCGTGGTCTTCATCGGACGACCCTTCGTCTCCGAGGGCATGAGCTATGTGGACGTGGACAACGTCGAGGGAGGCCGACTGGCCACCCAGCGGCTCATCGACGCCGGTCGGCGCCGAATCGGCACGATCACCGGAACCCTGGACATGACCGCTGCGTTGGACCGCCTCGAGGGTTGGCGCGCCGCGCTGAGCGCAGCCGGGTTGCCCGACGACGCCGTGGAGGGCGGGCAGTTCGGTATCGAACAGGCGGAGGCCGCGACCCATCGCCTGCTGGACCGCGTACCCGACCTCGATGCACTGTTCGTCGCCTCGGACACGATGGCGATCGGGGTCCGGCGTGCGCTACAGGCTCGGTCGCTGAGCGTGCCGGGCGACATCGCCCTCATCGGATTCGACAACCTCGGCCCGGCGGAGAACATGACGCCGGGGCTGACCACGGTGGACAACCCGCTCCTGATGATGGTGCAGGAGGCCACACGCATCCTGTTGGACCGCATCCGCGACCCGCAGCGTCCCCCCGAGGCCCTGGTGCTGCCCGCGCGACTGGTGGAGCGGGGCTCGGTGTAGGTGCTGCGCGGACCGTCTCGGTCCGGGCGGCCTGCGCGGTCTGGACGGTGTGGGCGGTGTGCGCCTCTCAGGCGTGCAAACCTGCTCCGCCGTGGTTGCTGGGGTGCGGTGCCGCGTGCTGCCGGTGCGTCGAGCCGCTCAGCGGGTCACTCGCCCGCAGGTTCAGCGCCACGATCCCGAGTCCGCAGGCGGCGATCATGATCCACACCGGTGTCGACGCGGCATCGAACCCGGTGCTGAGGTTCGAGCCGAGGTGGCCCGCCATCAGCGTGCCCACGAGCGCGACGCCGAGCACCTGCCCGAACTGGCGGAAGGTGGAGACCACCGAGGCCGCGGTACCGGCCATCGCGTCGGGCAGTTCGGAGACCGCCGTCACGTTCACCGGGTTGTTCATCACCCCGAAGCCCGCCCCGAACAGCACGAACGGGACCACGATCAGCCACACCGCATCGGCCTGCAGCCACCAGAAGCCCGCGGCGGAGGCGGCGATGCCCAGGCCGGAGGACAGCAGCAGGGCGCGGCTGTACCCCTTGGCCACGAGGCCTCCCGCGATGACCGCCCCGGCGGAGGAGAGGGTGACCATCGGCAGGGTGAGGACGCCCGCCATCAGCGGCGACAGCCCGCGCACGTCCTGCAGGTAGAGCGTGGTGGTGAACAGCAGGCCCGCGAGCGCCGCAGTGCCCAGCAGCACGGTCAGCACCGACCGGGTGAAGGCGCCGTCGAGGAAGAGCTGCGGCGGGATCACCGGATCGGGCCGGTGCAGGCCGGTGAGCACGAACGCGACCAGCACGCTCAAGGCGACGGCGAAGCCTCCCAGGATCACCGGGGAGGTCCAGCCGTAGCTCGGCCCCTCGATGATCGAGTGCGCGAGGGTGAACACGGCGACCATGAGCAACAGCACGCCGGCGATGTCGAACCGGCGGGGCTTCGGGGAGCGGGACTCCGGCAGGAAGAGCCAGCACAGCACGATCGCGATCACCCCGGGCAGCAGGTTCACGTAGAACACCCACTGCCATCCGAGGCTCTCCACCAGCGCACCACCGAGCAGGGGGCCGAGCGCGAGGCCCACACCCCCGGAGCCCGCCCACCAGCCGATCGCCCTGGCCCGCTCCCCACGCTCGGGGTACATCGTGGTGATCGTGGCGAGCGTGGCGGGCGAGATGAGGGCGCCGCCCACGGCCTGGAGGCAGCGAGCCGCGATGAGGGTGCCCACCGAGTCGGACAGCCCGCACAGGGCGGATCCGATCACGAACACGGCGATCCCGGCGATGAGGTTCTTGCGGCGACCGACCCGGTCCGCGAGAGTGCCGGAGAACAGCAGGAGGCTGGAGAGCACGAGCACGTACGCGCTGACGATCCACTGCAGCGAGGACAGCGAGGCGTGCATGTCCTTCGCGATCGTCGGCAGCGCGACGTTGACGATCGTCGCGTCGAGCTGTGCCATGACGAAGGGCAGGCAGCACAGCGCGAGGACGGCGGTCTTGCGTCGCGCCGGCAGCTGAGCGATGGGGGTGTCGCTGGCGGGGGGCTTCACACCTCCGACCATCCCACATCCCGCAACTCGGGGGGCATAGGGTCGGGGCGTGGAGTCGCCCTCACCCGCCGCCGGCACGCCGGCCTACGCGCCCCAGTCACGCCGCACCAGTCCGGGTCGGTACGGCATCGGGATGCTCGGTACCTCGATCCCGATCAACATGATCCGCGGGTCGATGCTGTTCTTCTACGTCGACCTGCTCGGCATGAACGCCGCCACCTACGCCACGGTCTACCTCTTCTACGGCGTGGTGGACGCCATCGACAACCCCGTCTTCGGGTACCTCTCGGACCGCACCCGCACCCGGTGGGGGCGCCGCAAGCCGTACCTGATCGTCGGGGCCGCGGTGCTGCTGGGTTCGATGATCGCCCTGTTCACCGTGCCGGACTCGGTGGCCACGGATGCGACCACGCTGGTGATCTGGTTCGCGACCTTCGCGATCCTGTCCGAGGCGGCGGACTCCCTCATCAACGCCAACTACGGCGCGCTGCTGCCCGAGCTCTTCCCCGCGGAGAAGGTCCGCGCCCGCGCCAATGCGATCCGTCAGGCCTGCCAGTTGATCGCGATGATCCTGGCGCTCGGCCTGACCCCGGTGCTCGCCCAGAACATCCTCGGTTGCCCGGTGGACGCCGCCGGGTGCACCGACCCGACCGTCGGCTACTCCACGCTCGCGGTGATCTTCGGCGTGATCGGCAGCGGGATCATCATCTACATGGCGCTCGGGGTCCGCGAGAACCCGCGGATCGAGAACGAGGCCAAGCCCCGGCTGTGGTCCTCCCTCAAGCAGATCCTCGGCAACCGGCACTTCTGGACCATCGGCGTGGTGAACGCCTGCTTCGGTTCCGCGATGGCGCTGGTCCTCAACGGGTTGCAGCTCTACGTGCGCTACACCCTCGAGGGCGACGGCCTGGACGCCACGATCCTGCAGGTGGCCGTGGTGGTCTCCGCGATCCCCCTGATCCTGCTGTGGGCGCGCTTGGTGCGCCGGTGGGGTGCGGAGCGCACCTGGAAGCGGGCGCTGCCGATCGGTGCGCTCGGCTTCGTGCCGCTCTACTTCGCCGACTCCCTGGCGACGGCGGTGATCGCCGGGGTGTGCATCGCCGTCGGCTATGCGGGGGTGCTCGCCACGAACGACCTCGTGATGGCGCGAGTGCTGGACGAGGACGCCAGGCGCCACGGGGTGCACCGCGAGGCGATCTTCTTCGCCGCCTTCGGGGTGCTGGGGCGCCTCAACGCGGTCATCGTCTCGGCGTCCCTGGCGTCCCTGACGCTGGTGTTCGGCTACGTCTCGGGCGAGGACCCCGGCCCGGACCCGGGCACCGCGTTCCGCACGTACATCTCGGTGTACCCGCTCATCCTGCTCGTGCTCGGCACGATCGTCTCCCGCTTCGTGCGCGTCCCCGGCTGGGACGGCGAGAAGGCCACCGCCTGACCTCCGCGAGGCACTCCCGTCCCCACCGCGAGGTGGTTCTGCAGGTACCACGAGGTGGTTCTGCAGACACCACGAGGTGGTTCTGCAGATACCACGTGCCCGTTCTTGGCCTCAGTACTGCTTGTGGTGCGGACCGCGCCACAGCACCAGCGCACCCGTGGTGCGCTGCGTCGTCGTGCGGATCCGAACCCGCTGCCCCCGCGGCACGGACTCCACGTCGCCGGTGGCGCTGGCCGCGAACACCCGCGAGCCGGGGTCCAGGGCCGAGCGCAGGTTCTCCAGCGACTCGCGCAGTTCGGCGTTCTCCCGCTCCAGGGTGAGGATCCGGGCGATCCCCTCGAGGTTGATGCCCTCGTTGGACAGCCGCTGCACGCGGCGCAGAGCATCCACGTCGCGCAGCGAGTAACGCCGGCCACGACCCGAGGTGCGGGCCGGCACCACGAGACCCAGGCGGTCGTACTGCCGCAGGGTCTGGGCGTGCATGCCGGCGAGCGCCGCGGCGGCCGAGATCGGCAGCGTGGGTGCATCGTGCGCGTTCATGGCCTCACCTCCTCGGTCAGATATGAGAGTACGGGCGCCGGGGACCGATGTCCCCGGCGCCCGCCGTGTCGCTTCCCCGCCCGTCAGGCGGTCGCGGCGTGGAAGAGCCCGGCCCGCGGGTCGGCCCCGTCCGTGGCCGCGGCGAACGCCTCGACGGCGGAGCGGGCCTCGTCGGTCAGGCGATCGGGCACGACCACCTGGATCGTGACGATCAGGTCACCGGCGGCGTTCTTGCCGGAGGCGGGCACGCCGCGGCCGCGTACCCGCAGCCGCTTGCCCGACGGCGAACCCGCCGGGACCTTCACCCGCACCGTGTCCCCGTCGAACGTGGGCACCTTCACGGTCGCCCCGAGCGCGGCCTCCGCGAACGTCACCGGAACGGTGACGGTGAGGTTGCGCCCGTCGATCGCGAAGACGGGGTGCGGCGTGACGGTGATGGCGACCACGAGGTCGCCCGGTGCGCCGCCACCGGACCCCGGCCGGCCCTTGCCGCGCAGCTTGATCTTCTGCCCGGTGTGGACGCCCGCGGGGATCCGCACGGTCATCGAGCGGCCCTCCACGGTCACCGGCATCTCGCCGCCGGCCACCGCGATGCGGAACGGCAGGGTGAGGCTCGCCGTGAGGTCGGCGCCCGGTTCGGGGCCACCGAAACCGGCACGCCGTCCGCCCGCGCCGCCGGGGAAGCCACCGCCGCCGAACATCCCCGAGAGGATGTCCTCGAACCCGCCGGCACCGCCCGTGGAGAACCGGGTGCTCCCGCCCCGTCCGCCACCGCCACCGAAGGCGCCGCCGAACAGGTCCTCGAAGCTGGCCCCGCCGGTCGGGCCGCCCGCCCCCGCGGTGAACCGCGGACCGCCGCCGGCCATGGCGCGCAGCGAGTCGTACTGCTTGCGCTGCTCCGGGTCGGAGAGCACCGCGTAGGCCTCGCCGATGTCCTTGAACTTGGCCTCGGCGCCCGGGTCCCCGGAGTTCTGGTCCGGGTGGTGGGTGCGCGCGAGCTTGCGGTAGGCCTTCTTGATGGCGGAGGCGTCGGCGTCCTTGGACACCCCGAGGGTGGCGTAGTAGTCCTTCTCCAGCCAGTCCTGTCCACTCATCGTCTCGACCTCCCTTCGCTCACTCGGGCCCGACGACGCCCACGCGGGCCGGGCGCACAATGGCCTCGCCCCGGCGGTAGCCGGGCTGGGCGACCATCGCGATGGTGGTGCTCTCGGCACCCTCGGCGGTCTGGTGCATGAGCGCCTCGTGCAGGGTGGGGTCGAACTCCTCACCCACCTCGCCGAAGCGCTCCAGGCCGTAGCGCGAGGACAGCGTGGCCTCGAGCTTGTCGGCGATCGCGAGGAACGGGCCGGTGAGCTCACCGTGCTGGCGGGCCAGCGCGATGTCGTCCAGCACCGGGATGAGCGCCTCGACCACGTCGCTGCGCCCTGCCTCCTTCGCTGCGGCCTCCTGCTCACGGGAGCGCTTCACGAACGCGTTGAAGCGCTGCTCGGCGTTGTAGGCATCGGCCTTGCCGCGTGCCACCTGGTCCTGCAGGTCCAGGACCTCGGCCTGCAGGCGCTCCTCGGCGCTCGGTTCGGCGTCCTGGTCGGCCTGCCCGGTGTCCTGCCCAGAGTCCTGCTCAATGTCCTGCTCGGAGCCCACGGCCTGCCCATCGTTGTTCTGCTCGTCCACGGGCGCGGTGCCCCCGGCGTCGGGGCCCGACGGCGAGGGGTGACCCTCGCCGTCGGGCGCCGACTGCCCGCCCTGATCGGCGGGCGGCTGCTCGCCGGGAGCCTCGCGCCGCGCTTCCTCCGCGTCTGCGGAGTGGTCGCGGTCCTGGCTCACTTCTTCTCGTCCTCCTCGTCGACGACCTCGGCGTCCACCACGTCGTCGTCCTCGGGTGCGCTCTGGGCGCTGGCCTCGTCGGTCGGTGCGCCCTCACCCTCGGCGGCCTGCTGCGCGTACAGCGCCTGGCCGATCTTCTGGCTGGACTCGGTGAGCTCCGCCGTCGCGGCCTTCACGGCCTCCACGTCGGTGCCCTCCAGGGCCGTCTTCACGGCCGCGACCTTCTCGCGGACCTCGGAGGCGACGTCCTCGGGGAGCTTCTCGGCGTTGTCGTCGAGCAGCTTCTCGGTGGAGTAGGCCAGGTTCTCGGCGTTGTTGCGGGCCTCGGCGTCCTCGCGGCGCTTGGCGTCCTCTGCGGCGTGCGCCTCGGCCTCCTTCACCATCCGGTCGATCTCCTCCTTCGGCAGGGCGGAGCCACCGGTGATCGTCATCGACTGCTCCTTGCCCGTGCCACGGTCCTTGGCGGACACGTGCACGATGCCGTTGGCGTCGATGTCGAAGGTGACCTCGATCTGCGGCAGGCCGCGGGGGGCCGGGGCGATGCCGGTGAGCTCGAAGGTGCCCAGGGCCTTGTTGTCCGAGGCGAACTCGCGCTCACCCTGGTAGACCTGGATCAGCACGCTGGGCTGGTTGTCCTCGGCGGTGGAGAACACCTCGCTGCGCTTGGTCGGGATGGCGGTGTTGCGCTCGATGAGCTTGGTCATCACGCCACCCTTGGTCTCGATGCCCAGGGAGAGCGGGGTGACGTCGATCAGCAGGACGTCGGTGCGCTCCTTGTTGATCACTCCGGCCTGCAGTGCGGCGCCGACGGCCACGACCTCGTCCGGGTTCACGCCCTTGTTCGGCTCCTTGCCGGTGAGTTCCTTGACCACGTCGGTCACGGCGGGCATGCGGGTGGAACCACCCACGAGCACCACGTGGTCGATGTCGCTCAGCGAGATGCCGGCGTCCTTGATCACGTTGTGGAACGGGGTCTTGGTGCGCTCCAGCAGTTCCTTGGTCATGTCCTGGAACTTGGCCCGCGAGAGGGTCTCCTCCAGGTGGATCGGCCCGTTCTCCGTCATGGACAGGTACTGCAGGGAGATCGTGGTGGAGCTGGCGGAGGAGAGCTCCTTCTTCGCGCTCTCGGCGGCCTCACGCAGACGCTGCATGGCGATCTTGTCCTTGGACAGGTCCACGCCGTAGTTGTTCTTCACCTGGGTGATGAGCCACTCGACGACCTTCGCGTCCCAGTCGTCACCACCGAGACGGTTGTCACCGTTGGTGGCGCGCACCTGGATGGTGGAGAAGTCGTCGTCGTCCTTGCCCACCTCGAGCAGGGAGACGTCGAAGGTACCGCCACCGAGGTCGAAGACCAGGATGAGCTCGTCCTCCTTGCCGCGCTCCAGGCCGTAGGCCAGGGCGGCGGCGGTGGGCTCGTTGACGATGCGCAGCACGTTGAGGCCGGCGACCTGCCCGGCGTCCTTCGTGGCCTGACGCTCGGCGTCGTTGAAGTACGCCGGCACGGTGATGACCGCGTCGGTGACGGGCTCACCCAGGTAGGACTCGGCGTCCTTCTTCAGCTTGCCGAGGATGCGCGCGGAGATCTCCTGCGGCGTGTAGTCCTTGTCGTCGATCTTCGTGGTCCAGTCGGTGCCCATGTGGCGCTTGACCGACGTGATGGTGCGGTCCACATTGGTGACCGCCTGACGCTTGGCGACCTCGCCGACCAGCACCTCGCCGGCCTTGCTGAATGCCACGACCGACGGCGTGGTGCGGGCACCCTCCGCGTTCGCGATGACGGTGGGCTCGCCACCCTCCAGCACGGCCACCACGGAGTTGGTGGTCCCGAGGTCGATACCTACTGCACGTCCCATGTTCTTGCTCCTTCCGGCCTGCGCCGTGCGCGGCCTAGTTGAGTCGTCCGGCCTCAAGTCTTACTCCCCGCAGTTCGGGGAGTCAAATGAACTTGAGTCTGACTGGCTCAACCTTGGGGGGTGGGGATCTATTCCCGGGGGCACGGTTCGTGCGTGGTGGGTTCGGCGCGGGGTCGCGCGCAGAGTGGGGGCGCGGGGGCGCCTGATCGGCATAGGCGCGCTCGCGCACGGCGGACGGCCTTCGCGCACGGCGGATACTCGGCGCCCGCTCCAGGGAGCCCGGCCTCTGACCAGGGCCGATGCCGCAGGTGCCGCGCCACGCCGTCGCTCATCCGCCGTGCGCGAGGGCGATCCGCCCCCAGCGGAGCAGGAGCGAGCGCGAAGGCAGTCCGCGGCGAGGCTACGACGACGCCTGCACGGCGGCGACTGCCGACGAGAGGGCCTGCCACTGCTCACGCAGCCGACGCACCCAGGGACCGCACATCTGCGGGGCTCCGGCGCCCCCAACCCCCGCGGCGCGCGCGGCGAGCCCGTACAGCGTGACCCAGGCTGCGTCGTCGACCTCCTCCGGGTCCAGTGCGAGCACCGGATCGCCAGGGATGCTGACGGCGTAGAGATCGAAGATCTCGGACCCGTGCACGAAGCGCGCCACGAGCACCAGGTCGGCCTCGGCGACTGCTAGGCCACTCTCCTCGTGCAGCTCCCGCACGGCGGCGGACCTACTCTCCTCCCCCGACACAGCGCTGCCCGCGGGGAACTCCCATTCCCCGGGATAGGTCTTACCCGGCGCGCGGCGCGTGATCAGCACCCGGCCGTCCGCGCGCACCGCGCACACAGAGGACACCAGGTGGAAGGCACCCTCGGGCAACGGCGCCGCAGACCCGCGCTGGTATCGCTGACCGATCGGTTCGCCGTCCGGGTCCCGCAGATCCCACCACTCCGCCATGGGGCCATTCTCACGGCACATCGGCGCTGCCGCCCTCCTCTCGCCTCAGGAGCCATTACTGCTCGCGCTGCGGACACCCCGGCGGGACCCTACGGTGGTCGCGTACGACGGCGTGGGCCCGGTCGGCAGGCGCCGGCGGTGGCGGGGCCGTACCGTCTGGCGTATGGATCCACGCCCTGTCGAGCTCCCCGATTCCGTCACGCTCATCACCGGTCAGGGCAACCTGCCCGCGGTCCGCGTGGAGAGCGCACGCTGCACCGGCGAGGTCTACCTGCACGGCGCCCACGTCACGGACTGGGCGCCGTCCGGCCAGGACCCGGTGATCTGGTTGAGCGAGCACTCGACGTTCGTGCCCGGACGCGCCATTCGCGGTGGCATCCCGCTCTCCGCGCCCTGGTTCGCCGACGGCCGCACGGGCGACATGACGCCCGCTCACGGCTGGTTCCGCACCTCCACCTGGGAGTTCACCGGCGCTCAGGACGTCGATGGGACCGTCTCCCTCGCCTTCCACCTGGACGGCGCCGACGTCGGCCATCCCACCATCAGCGCCGACTACGTGGTGGAGATGGGTGAGGAGTTGACGCTCGAACTCGCGATCACGACCCAGGAGCCTCTGGTGCTGGAGAATGCTCTCCACACCTATCTCGCCGTCGCGGACATCGACGCGGTCAGCGTGCGCGGGCTCGAGGGCTGTCACTACGTCGACAAGGCACCGGGCGGCCTCCCGGACAACATCCAGCAGGGCGAGGTCACGTTCGCGGGCGAGACGGATCGCGTCTACACCCACGACGGCGCCGCCCAGGTCATCGACCCCGCCGCCGGCCGCCTCATCAGCCTCACGAAGTCCGGCTCCAGCAAGACCGTCGTGTGGAATCCGGCCGTCGCGAAGTCGGCTGCGATGGCTGACTTCGGCGATGAGGAGTGGCGCGGCATGATGTGCCTCGAGGTCGCCAACGCCCTGGACGGCGTGATCCCGTTGGAGGCCGGAGGCTCGCACACGATGCGGGCGACCTACGCGGTGGCCTCGACCTGAGCCGGACGTGGCCTCCTGAGCCGGACTCAGGCGTGCCGCACGCACCGACTGGCCGTGGGCCGCGCCTCCAACCGCCCCTCGGGGATCGACTCACCGCACACCTCGCACACCCCGTACGTTCCTTCCGCCATCCGGATCAGTGCGGCCTCCACCTGGGCGAGCTGCGCCGTCGTGCCGCGTGAGAGCGCCCTCACCTGCTCCCGCTCGAAGGCGATCGTGGCGCCCTCGGGATCGTGTTCATCGTCGATGTTGGCGCCCTGGGCGGCCTCGACGATCTGCTCCCGGCTCGCGCCCAGCGCGACCAGGCGCGCGAGGAGGTCCTCACGCAGTGCCTCGAGCCGCTCCCGGAGGTCCATCGCGTCAGTGGATCACGTCGGATCACCCGCGCGAAACACCACAGCGGTAGCGTGCGCGGCGTGACCGACGACTTCTGGCGCGACGCCGATGCACACCTCATCCGCTACGGCGGCATCTTCACCCCGGAGATCATCGCGAGCGCGGAGGGTTCCTGGCTCACCACGGAGTCGGGCCGCCGCATCCTCGACTTCACCTCGGGGCAGATGAGCGCCGTCCTGGGCCACAGCCATCCCGACGTCGTGGCCACAGTGCGCCGGCAGGTCGGCGACCTCGACCACCGCTTCTCCGGGATGCTCTCGCGTCCCGTGGTGGACCTCGCGCGGCGGTTGAGCGAGAGCCTGCCCGACCCGCTGAGCAAGGTGCTGCTGCTGACCACCGGGGCGGAGTCCAACGAGGCCGCGATCCGGATGGCCAAGCTCGTCACCGGCAAGCACGAGATCGTGTCCTTCGCCGCCTCCTGGCACGGCATGACGCAGGGCGCCGCAGCCGCGACGTACTCCTCCAAGCGCGCGGGGTACGGGCCGGTGGCACCCGGGAACCTGGCGATCCCCACCCCGAACTCCTACCGCCCCGATGTGCCCGACGGCGATGGCCAGTTGGACTGGCGGCGGCAGCTCGATCTGGGGTTCTCCCTGGTCGATGCCCAGTCCACGGGGTCGCTGGCGGCCTGCATCGTGGAGCCGATCCTCTCCTCCGGCGGCGTGATCGTGCCGCCCCCGGGGTACCTCACCGCACTCGCGCAGCAGTGTCGCGAGCGCGGGATGCTGCTGATCCTGGACGAGGCGCAGACCGGGGTGGGGCGCACCGGGCTGATGTACGCGTTCGAGCGGGAGGGCGTGGTGCCGGACATCCTCACCCTGTCCAAGACGCTCGGTGCGGGGCTGCCGCTGGCCGCGGTGATCACCTCGGAGTCGATCGAGGCGATCGCCCACGAGCGCGGCTTCCTCTTCTACACCACGCACGTCTCGGACCCGCTGGTCGCGGCCGTCGGGAACACGGTGCTCGACGTGGTGGAGCGCGATGGTCTCGTGTCACGAGCGGCCGTGCTGGGCGCGCGGCTGCACGAGGGTCTCGTGGGCCTGCAGTCGCGGCACGCCGCGATCGGGGACGTGCGCGGGCACGGGCTCATGCAGGGACTGGAACTGGTGACCGATAGGGAGTCGAAGGCGCCGGCGGATGCGCTCGGGGCCGCCGTGACCACCCGCTGCCTGGAACTCGGCCTGCACATGAACGTGGTCCAGATCCCCGGGTGGGGCGGCACGTTCCGCATCGCACCACCGCTGACGGCGAGCGAGGAGGAGATCGACCTGGGGGTGGAGATCCTGGACCGAGCGATCGGGGAGTGCGCGACGGCGTGATTCTCGCCGTCGCCGGTCCCGGCCGGTCGGGCTGCGTACTCTCGTGGCATGAGCATGCGTGAGGTCGGCACCCGGGTGAGCACCAGCGTGCGGGCTGGAGTGGCGGCGGTGTTCTGGCGGTTCTCCCGGTGGGAGTACCGCTCCGATCCGCAGCCGGAGACCACGCGCATCCTGCTCGGAGCCCCGCACACCTCCAACTGGGACTTCATCTACATGCTCGCCATCACCTGGCGGCTGCGGATCCGGGTGAAGTGGCTCGGCAAGCAGCAGCTCTTCGCGGGGTGGCGCGGGCCGATCATGCGCGCCCTCGGCGGGATCCCGGTTGACCGCGCGAACCCGGCGAGCGTGGTCTCGGAGATCCTCCAGGCGCAGCGCGAGGCGCCGTTCTCGCTCGTCGTCACGCCGGACGGCACCAGGAAGGGCGCGACGCACTGGAAGTCCGGGTTCTATCGGATCGCGCGCGCCGCCGACCTGCCGGTGGGGCTCGGGTACATCGACCGACCGACCCGGACCACCGGCATCGGCCCGACGATCACGCTCACCGGCGACGTCGCCGCGGACATGGAGCGGATCCGGGCGTTCTATGCGGACAAGGCGGGGTATACCCCGGAGAACCGGATCGAACCGCGGCTGCGGGACGAGAGCCCGGACGTCGGCGAGCAGGAAGGCCCGACGGCGGCCGGCGAGGGGCCCGCGGGCGAGGGCGGATAGCGCCCACCTCCCCGCCTCGCTGGCTGTCCACAGATCCTCCCGACTCCTCCTGGATGTCAGTCGGCTCCTCTAGCATGGCTACATCAGTTCGAATCAGCGAGGATACGAGCGGGGGGTGAGTGCGATGGTGGCAGAACCACAGGCGTGGCCGGCGGCGGGACCCGGACCTGCCACGGCAACACGCGACTCCACCCCCGTGCCGACACTCCCCCACCCCGCGAGCTCGTCCCCACCTGTGCGGCCCGACTCCCCGGCGTTCGGGGTGCGTGAGGCCGTCTCGACTGTTCGCGCAGCGATCGCGACGCTGACCGAGCGCGTGGCGCAGGCCGAACGCGCCGTGGAAGCCGGAGCGGGAGCCGCTGCCCTGGGCGGCCAGGACGCCATCGAGGCCGCACTGACCGGGTTGGATACCTGCGCCTCCATCCTCAACGTCACCCGCACCCGCTACGCCACCGCGGCGGCCACCACCCGCACCCGCGCCGGGACCGACCCCCGCGATGCGATCACCCACCGCGCCACCAGCACCCGCCAGGGCCTCGGCGCCGCCAAGGCGGAAGCCGCCGCCGGCGCAACCCTGCAGTTGCTGCCCACCGTGCGCGAGGCCACCGCAACCGGGACCGTGAGCGAAGGACACATCCGCGCCATCAGCAGCGTCCTGAGTGGGGTGAGTGACGCCACCCGCGATCGCCTCGCCCGCGAAGAAGCAGAGATCCTGCAGCGAGCCACCCAGGCCACCGTCCCGGAACTGCGCAAAGAACTGCGCGCCCGCGCCGCCGCCATCGAGGCCGACCAAGCAGACCGCGACCACCACACCGCACGCGAGAACCGCCGCCTGCACCTGCTCACCCGCCACGGCGGCGTCCAGATCGACGGTTTCCTCGACCCCATCGCCGGCGCCACCCTCCGCACCGCCCTGGACGCGCTCACCCCCACCCCCGCCACAGGCGATACCCGCACCCCCGAACAGCGCCGCGCCGACGCCCTCATCCACCTCGCCGACCACGCCTTGAGCATCGGCGACGCCCGCACCGGCGCCCAAGTCCGCCCCCACCTGTCCATCCTCATCCGAGAGGACACCTGGCACCTGCTCACTCACCGCCGCAGACTCGCCTGCACTCAACGCACCGGTGCCAGCACGGGCGATGTCTTCCATCGCAATGCCGAGGCATTCGCCGCCTCCGGCCTCAGCGAGGAACCACCCCTGGCACAGCTGGTGGACGGCACCCTGATCCCCTACGCCGCGCTGGACGTCCTGGCCTGCGACGCCCTCATGCAACGCCTAGTCCTGGACCCCGGCGGCATCCCCCTGAACCTCGGACGCACCCAGCGCACCTACACCGGCGACCTGCGCCGCGCCATCCTCGTCCGCGACCGGCACTGCCAATACCCCGACTGCCCCATCCGCGCCGAATGGTGCGAGGTGCACCACATCCTCGAATGGGACAACCACGGCGACACCAGCCTGACCAACGGCATCACCCTGTGTAGCCGCCACCACCACGAGGTCCACGACCGCAACCTGCGCATCACGCCCACCGCCACAGGGTTCACCTTCACCACCCCGACCGTGCGCGCCCTCGGAACCACCACCCGCCTGCACGACAGGCTCCTCATCCCCCGAGCATCACGACCACATCAAGCGGCAAGAGCACCCGGCCGCGGCACAGGAAGCACCTGGCGCGAGAGACGAACACCCCACGACACCCCACCAGACTCACCACCAGGCGCACCACCCGGCGAGCCGCCAGGCGCCCCACCCGGCGCCCCACCCGACTCACCACCAGCACCACCGACGACGTCGGACACCCTCGCCGACGATCGAACAGCGCCCACGCTCTTCGACACCTGAGTGCGCTCAGCGCGCAGTGCCTGCACCACACCGGTGCGGGCACTGCGCCGCGCCAGGAGGCTTGCCCCACGGATCAACTATCCTGAGCCGATGCCACTGCCCGGCCTGACTCCGCAGCAGCAGAGCCACGTGGATCGGTGGCTGCCGCACGCGGAGCTCGTTGCGGATATGAGTTGGCCAGAGCGGCTCACCACGGTGCTGTGGGTGCGCGCGGCGAGCGAGGACCTGGTGATCAAGGCGCCGTCGCCTGTGATGCGCGCCCACACCGAGCGTGAGATCGCCGCGCACCGTTCGCTCGGTCCCCTGGGACCGAGATTCCCCGAGCTGCGGTTCGCGAGCGAGGCGGACCACCTCCTCGTGCTGAGCTTCGTGCCCGGGCAGCTCGTCGAGGGGACCCACGCCGCTGCCGACCCGTCGGTCTATTGCCAGGCAGGTCGTCTGCTGGCACACCTGCAATCGCTGGGCTCTCCCGACGGGGAGCGGGGCACTCAGTACGTGGCGGCACGCCACAAGACCATCGCCCAACGGCTCGCGCGGGCCGCGCCACTCCTGGGTCGCGACCTCTTTCGCCGCGCCCAGAGCGCCCATACTGCCGGAACACCTGCGCACGAGCCTGCCGTGCCTTGCCATGGCGATATGACGCCGCGCAACTGGGTGGTCTCCCCCGAGGGGGTCGCCCTCATCGACCTGGGGCGATTCGCATGGCGGCCTTGGTACTCCGATGCAGTCCGCTTGTGGGGAGCCCTTCCCGACGGCGATCCCCGCCTGACGGCGTACCTCGACGGGATCGGGCGTGGCGAACCCTGGAGGGAGGCGGGGTGGCGGGACGAACTCCTCATGCAGGCGATCAGCACGGTGGTGTGGGCCACTGACGTCGGCCAGCCCGACTTCGCCGACGACGGCCGCAGAATGCTCGAGCGGGCGCTAGGCTAGTGCGCGCCCGGCTAGCGCACCCGCACCGGACGCTGCGTGAGGAACACCCCGGCGATGACCACCACGGCGCCCAACCCCTGGTACCAGGCGAAGGTCTCCCCCAGCACGAGCATCCCGAGCCCCACGCCGACCACGGGCTGCAGGTAGGTGACGGTGGAGGCGGCGACGGGACCCCACGTCATCACCACCCGCATGTTCCAGGTGAAGGCCACCCCCGTGCCGATGCAGCCGAGCACGAGCATCGAGGCCACCACCGAGGGGGTGAGGTTCATCGGCCCCCACGCGATCACGGGCGAGACCGCAAGGGCCGCCACCGCGCCCATGGTGACCTGCACGGAGGCGAGGGTCACGGCGTCGCACCGGTAGCGCCCGGTGACCATGCGCCGCAGATAGGTGAACCCGACACCGTAGGAGATCGTGGCCCCGATCACCGCGAGCTGCGCGACCAGGGAGTCCCCGAAGGCAGGGTCGGTGATGACCCCCCACAGGCCCATGACGATCATCACCCCGATCGCGCCGAGACCGATCCCGAACCACTGCCGCCCACGCAGCGCCGCCGCGGGAACGGCGATCGCGGTGAAGAGCGCGGTGAACATGGGCGTCGCGCCGTTGAGGATGGCCGAGAGACCCGTCGGCAGGTAGTGGCCCGCCCAGGCGAACAGCGAGAACGGCACGATGCCCTGGAAGATACCCACCACCGTGAGGTGCCCCCACAGGGCGCGCGAGCGCGGCCACGGTCGCCGGGTGATCGTCATGATCGCGATCAGCGTCAGCGCGCCGAGGAGGATGCGCCCCACGGCGACCTGCCCGGCGGAGATCCCCACCAGGGCGTACTTCATCATCAGGTAGCTCGAGCCCCACGTGAGGGCGGTGGCCGCGAACATCAGCGCCGTCACGTAGCCGCGCGTCGGCGGCACATCGGAGTGTGCCGCTACAGCGGAAGCCGCTACCGAGGAATCAGGAGCAGCACGTGCCACAGGGGCCACCGGGGTCGTCATGGCAGCACTGTGCTCCCCGACTTCGCGCCCCGTCCAACAACCCCGCACCGGCGCGGGATAACCTCTTCCTATGGCTCTCACGTTGGCGCAGTTGCGGGCGTTCGTCGCGGTCCTCGGCGAGCGTTCCTTCTCCGCTGCCGCCGAGTCGTTGGGTGTCTCCCAGCCCGCCGTCTCCGGGTCCGTGGCGGCCCTGGAGCGGGAGGTGGGCGGCGCCGTCGTGCACCGCGTGGATGCCACAGCCACGCCGCTGGGAGAGCGTTTGCTCCCCCACGCCCAGGCGGCGATCGCCGCCACCGACAGCCTGCGCGCCGAGGTCGGCGCGTTCGCGGGGCGACCCACCGGGCTGGTGCGGCTCGGCGCCGTCACGAGTGTGATCCACGGCCTGCTCCCGCAGGTGACGACGCATCTCGCCGAGTCGGCACCCGGCATCGACCTGGAGGTCCTGGAAGGGGACGACGCCGAACTGCCGGGCTGGTTGCGCAGCGGCGCCGTGGACGCGGCGATCCTCATCGACGACGGCGTGAATCTCGTAGGTGGTGAATTGCGGGTCGAGCCGGAGTTCGAGGGGGTTGCACTGCCCGGGGACGAGATGCGCTTCGTGCTGCGCACCGACCACCCACTAGCGCACCAGAGCGCCATCGCCCTCGCGGACCTCGCCGACGATCCCCTGCTGTGCGGCAACGGCGGCTGCCTGGTGCAGGCGCAGCGGATCCATGACCAGGCGGGGCTGGCGATGCGGATCGCGCAGCGCGTGAACGGGCTCGGCGCACTGCTCTCGATGGTGAAGGTCGGCACCGGGGTGAGCATCGCCCCGAGTTACGCCGAGGGCCTGCTTCCGCGCGGCACGATCATGGTGCCCATCGACCCGCCGTGCCCGCGTCGCCTGAGCCTGGTCACCTCGCCGCGCGCGACGCCCGCGACCGCGGCGCTGGTGGCGGCGCTGGTCGCGGGCATCGGGGCAGGAGCAGGCGCCGGGGCGGGGGCCGGGGCCGGAGCCAGCGCCGGGGCCGGCACAGGAGCAGAGGCGCGCGCGTGAGCCCGCACCCCGGCACTGCTGACCTGCCCGCCGGCACCGTGCCCGGGTCGGGCTAGAACACCGCGCGCCCCCCGGTCACCCCGAGCACGGTCCCGGAGACGTAGGAGGCCTCCTGGCTGGCCAGGAACACGAAGGCGGCAGCGACCTCCGCGGGTTGCCCGGGCCGGCCGAGCGGGGTGTCGGTGCCGAACCCCTCCACCTTGGACTCCCCGAATGTGGAGGGGATCAGCGGCGTCCAGATCGGTCCGGGCGCCACTGCGTTGACGCGGATGCCGCGCGGTCCGAGCTCGGCGGCGAGGTTGACGGTGAGGTTGTTCAGCGCGGCCTTGGTCGCGGCGTAGTCCAGCAGCGGGCCCGAGGGCTGGTAGGCCTGGATGGACGTGGTGATCGTGATGCTCTCGGGCTCGTGCGGCAGCGCCGCCTGGATCAACCACAGGTTCGCCGTCAGGTTCGTGGTGATGACCTGGTCGATCTGCTCGGCGGAGAAGTTCTCCAGCCCGCCGGGTGTGCCCCACTGGAAGGCCGCATTGGACACGAGGTGGTCCAGGCCACCCAGGCCCTCGACGGCGAGCCGCACCAGGTCCTGATTGGCCTGTTGGGTGCGCTGATCGGTGGGCAGCAGGATCGCGCGGCGGCCGACGCCCTCGACGATCGCGGCGACCTCCTCGGCGTCCTCCTGCTCCTGCGGCAGGTAACTGATGGCCACATCGGCGCCCTCCTTGGCGAAGGTGATCGCCACGGCGCGCCCGATCCCGGAGTCCCCGCCGGTGATCAGCGCCCGCTTGCCCACCAGGCGCTCCCGCGGGGTCCAGGAGGACTCACCGTGGTCGGGAACGGGGGTCATGTCGGCTGTGCGTCCGGGCCACTGCTGCTGCTGTGCGGGTGGGTTGGTCACGATGCCTCCCTCTCACTCGGGGTGCCCCTGCCACCTTCGACGCTAGGCAGCCCGGCGGCGCGGGAACAAGGGGGTGCGGGGATTCGGTGAGTTCCGGGCCGCCGGGAGGTCTACCCTGCACTCGACCCAGGAGGAACCATGGCCACCATCGTCTCGTCCCTGTTCATCACGCTCGACGGCGTCGCCGAGATCGACCCGGACTGGCACGTCCGGTACTTCGACGAGGACATGGGCGCCGCGGCCGGCGGCGACTACGAGGGCGCCGAGGTCATCCTGCTGGGCCGGGTGACCTACGACTCCTTCGTCGGCGCCTGGCCTGACCGCGAGGCCGCGGGCGGAGAGGACGCCGCGTTCGCGGCGCAGCTCGGGGACACCCGCAAACTCGTCGCCACCCGCTCAGCCGGTGACCTCGGTTGGCGCAACGTGGAGGCGACGGCGGACCTGCTCGCCAGCGCCCGCGCCCTGCGCTCGGACCCCACCATCGGGAAGGTGATCGTCCCCGGATCGATCAGCGTGGTGCGCCAACTGCTGGAGGCCGGCCTGCTGGACGAGCTGCGGCTGCTGATCCACCCGATCGCCGCCCGCCACGGAGAGCGACTGTTCGGCGAGGGCGCCATGCTCCCGATGCGCCTGGTCTCCTGCGAGGCGTTCGCCAGTGGCGTGCTGCGGGTGGTGTACTCCCCCGATGAGTGAGTCGCTGGAGACCTTCACCCCGGACGGGCTCGAGCGCGTGCTCGTGGTCGTGGCCCACCCGGACGACGCCGAGTACGGAGCATCCTGCGCCGTCGCCGCCTGGACCGCGCAGGGGGTCGCGGTGACGTATCTGCTGCTGACCCGCGGTGAGGCGGGGATCCGCGGCATGCCACCGGAGCGGACCGCCGTGGTACGCGAGGCCGAGCAACGCGCCGGGTGCGCTGCAGTGGGGGTGAGCGATGTCCGCTTCCTCGATCACCCCGATGGGCTCCTGCAGCACACCCCGCAACTGCGGCGCGACATCGCGCGGGTCATCCGGGAGGTCCGACCCCAATTGGTGGTGACCCCGACCTGGGAGCTGGAGGCCCCGTGGGGCCTGAACCACGTGGACCACCGGGTGTGCGGACTGGCGGTGGTCGATGCCATGCGCGACGCCGACAACCCCTGGCTCTTCCCCGAGCTGCTCGAGGAGGGCCTGGAACCGTGGGCCACGCAGCGGCTCATGGTGGCGGGGCACACCCGCCTGACCCACGGCGTCGACGTCTCCGGCCCGCCGCTGGAGGCCGGGATCGCCTCCCTGGAGGCGCACGAGGCCTACCTCGCCGCCCTGCCGTGGCATCCCGCTCCCCGGCAGATGCTCGCCGAGATGACCGCGGGGCAGGGTCAGCGGATCGGGGTGGCGAACGCCGTCCTGGTCCGGGTGATCTGATCACCCGGACAGCACAGCGGGCGCCCGGGTCGACCCCGGGCGCCCGCTGTGGATCACTCTCTCAGAGAGTGGTGATGTTCGAAGCCTGCGGGCCCTTGGGGCCCTGGGTGACCTCGAAGGAGACCCGCTGGTCCTCCTCGAGGCTGCGGTAGCCGTCCGCGACGATCGCGGAGAAGTGAGCGAACACGTCGCTACCCCCGCCGTCCGGGGTGATGAAGCCGAACCCCTTCTCGGAGTTGAACCACTTCACGGTGCCTTCAGTCATGATGTCTTTCCTTGTGTTCGGTGAGACGGGCCAGAAGACGGCCCTCAGCCACGGCGCCTTGCACACCTCTTCACAGAAAGAAAGGCCCGAGCCATTCGGCTGGGCCTCAACATGCGCGATTCACTGCAACCAACGCTCACGATACACCACGATGGGCCGTGCACCTAGACTCACCCGTGCCCCACCCAACGTCGGGAGGATCACCATGCCGCAGTTCACCCGCCTCATCTCGCCCCTGACGGGCAACGACCCGATCCGGGGGGCCACGAGTCTGCGCAAGCGGCTGGTCAGCCGCGACGAGCGCGAGGCCCTGGGCCGCACGCTGCGCGAGACCCGCCCGGTGAAAGAGATCGGCTGGCGCGCACGCGCGCACCGCCCCGAGGCCGTGGACCTCGTGGAGGCCTCCCACGCGGGGCGGATCGAGCATCTGGTCCCGATCCGGGTCGCGCGGATGGTGGGGTCCCCGTACGGCTACCTGCGGGGGTCGGCGATCGTGATGGCCGACGACGTCGCTCGCCTCCCGACCTCCGGCATCACCCCCGTGGTGGGCGGGGATGCGCACCTGGGCAACTTCGGCTTCTACCGCTCCCCCGAGGGGGAGTTGGTGATCGACATCAACGACTTCGACGAGGCCCACGTGGGCGCCTGGGAGTGGGACCTCGCGCGCCTGACCGCCTCGATCTGGGTGGCGGGCCGGGAGAACTCCCTCACCGAGGAGGACTGCGAGCAGGCGGTGCGCGCGTGTGTGCGGGCGTATGCCGCCGAGGTCGCGCGACTGGCGCACATGCCGTTGATCACGCGCTCCTTCGAGCGGATGGACGTGGACCACCTCACCGAGACCGCGAACGACCCCGCGCTGATCAAGGCGATCCGCAAGGCCGCGAAGTCCGCCCGCAAGCGCACCAGCGACCGGGTGCTGCCGAAGTTGACCGCCCGCAACGAGCGGGGCGAACGCGAGATCCAGGCCGAGCCGCCGCTGATCGAACGGCTCACCCGGGCCGATGCGGAGCTGGTGGCGCAGGGGCTGGATGAGTACCTGCACTCCCTGCCGGCGCAGTGGCGCCGGGTGCTGGCGTGGTATCAGCTGACGGATGTGGCCCACAAGGTGGTGGGCGTGGGCAGCGTGGGATTGCGCGCCTACGTGGCGCTGCTGGAGGGCACCCACCCCGACGACGTGATCTTCCTGCAGCTCAAACAGGCCCGCCGGTCGGTGCTGGCGCGGTACGTGCACGGCGAGCACGCCTGGCACGACCACCAGGGGCAACGGGTGGTGGAGAGCCAGCAGGCGCTGCAGACCGTGTCCGACCCGCTGCTGGGGTGGACCAGCGTCGGCGGGAACCAGTACTACGTGCGCACCTTCCGCAACATGAAGGGCACGGTGCCCCTGGACGGCCTGGAGGCGGGAGCCCTGGAGGACTACTCCCACATCGTCGGCACGCTGCTGGCCAAGGGGCATGCCCGCACCTCGGGCGCCTCGATGATCGCCACCTACCTGGGCGACGACGACGCCCCCGCCGACGCGTTCGCCGCCTTCGCCCGGGGGTACGCGGACCAGACGGAGGCCGATCACGAGGAGTTCGCCGCCGCCGTCGCCTCGGGTCGCCTGCCCGTGGCCGAGGGCGAGACCGGGAGCGCCTTCCGGCCGAACTAGCCTGGGCACATGACTTCCCCACAGCGGGGAGATCCACGACCGCTGGTAGACCTACCCCACGGGCCCCACGGGCTGCGCGTGCAGATCCCGGTGGAAGAGCTCGGTGTGCTTGCGACGGGCCTTGGTGCGGTGGTCCACCAGTCGTTCCGCGATGAGCCGCACGGCGCCCATGATGAACACCCACACCAGCGAGTAGGCCATGACCACGCCGATCGCGCCCCAGGAGATCGCGGGGACGAGCCACCCGAAGGCGGCCATCGCCATCGCCAGGAGCTGCGTGCCGAGGATCGCGAGCCACAGCGGCTTGGCGGGGTAGGGCCGGCGGGTGAACCAGCGCTCGTTGCGCGTGACGAAGATCAGCAGGTGACCACCGGAGACCAGTTGCAGGAACATGATCGTCTGCACGGCCCCCTCGCTGGCGATCCCGAGGATTCCCTGGTCCTTGGCGGCGACGGCGAGGGTGAGCATGATGAGCGACTGGGCGACGGCGAACAGGCCGATGATCCCGGAGTTGGCCAGCAGTGAGCCCATCCGCCACCGGATCGGTTTCTCGCTCACCGGGGTGTTGTCGTAGGCGATCGTCATGATCGGGATGTCATCCAGCAGGGACAGCACCACGATCATGATCGGCGTCAGCGGCTGGAAGCCCTCCGTCATGGTCGCGATGACCACGAGGAACATGATCGTGAGGGTGAGCGCCACGCGGTAGATCGTGTAGGACGTGATCCGCCCGAAGATCCGCCGGGCCTCGTCCACCGCGTTGTTGATGACGGAGAGGCCCGGTGCGGTGAGGATCAGGGCGGCGGCGCCGCGCGCGGCATCGGTCGCGCCGGAGACGGCGGTGCCGCAGTCGGCCTGCTTCAGAGCCGGGGCGTCGTTGACTCCGTCGCCCGTCATGGCCACGAGGTGACCGCGCTTCTGCAGGGACTTCACGATCGCGTACTTGTGCTCGGGGAACACCCGGGCGAACCCGTCCGCACGCTCGATCTGGTCGGCGATCACCTCGGGCACGTTGTCCGGGTCCATGTCCGCCGGGAACACGTCGGAGGCGGTCATGATGTTCGTGCCCATCCCGAGTTGCCGGGCGGTCTCGATCGCGATCGCCGTGTCATCGCCGGTGATCATCTTCACCGCGACGCCCTTGCCCTCCACGGCGTCGATGGTCGCCTTGGTGTCGTCCCGCGGCGGATCGAACATCGGCAGCACCCCGAGCACCCGCCAGGCGCCGTCGTCCCGTCGCGCCACCGCGAGCGCGCGGTTCCCCTTGGCGGCCAGCTGGGCCACGGTGTCGTTGACAGTCGCCGTCTCCGCATCACCCGCACCGGCGAGAGCGAGGATGGCGGCCGGGGCTCCCTTGGCGACCACGGCATCGGTGGCGCCGGGCCCGGTGACCACGGCCTTGGTGTACTTGGTGACCGGGTCGAACGGGGTGAACTCGGTGACGGTCCACCCGCTCAGGGGCGTCGCCAGTCCGGCGATCACGGCGTCGTCGATCGCGTCATGGTCCTCGGCGCGGGAGGCGAGCGCACCGGCCACGATGACCTCCTGCGGGTCGGTGGCCTGCACGAGGATCGGGTCGGAGAGCTTCAGCTGGTTCTTGGTGAGCGTGCCGGTCTTGTCCGAGCACAGGATGTCGACCCCGGCCATCTCCTCGATGGACTGCAGCCGCGAGACGATCGCCTGCTGTTTGGACAGGGCGAGCGCCCCGAGCGCCATCGTGACGGAGAAGACCGCGGGCATGGCCACCGGGATCGCAGCGACCAGGAGCACCAGCACGAACTGCAGGATCGTCAGGGCGTCGCCCCACGCCCACCCGGCGTCCACGTCCTGCCACACCTGGAAGACCACGAGCACCACGGCGAGCACCACGGCGACCAGGATCAGGAAGTTGCCGATCTGGAACATCGCCTTCTGGGCGTGGGAGACCGCGCCGGCGCCCGCGACGAGTTTGGCGGTGCGCCCGAAGAAGGTGTTGCTGCCGGTGGCGATGACCACCCCGGCCATCTCGCCCTGCTTCACGACGCTGCCGGAGTAGGCCTCGTCGCCGTCGTGCTTGGAGACCGGCACGGACTCCCCGGTCAGGGCGGACTGGTCGATCGAGGCGAATCCTTCACCCACCAGGCGCAGGTCCGCCGGGACGATGTCCCCGAGGCGGACCTTCACCACGTCACCCGGGACCAGGTCGGCGGCCTGGATGGTGCTCCAGGCGCCGTCGCGCATCACGGTGGCCTCCGGGGCCAGGCCGGCCTTGAGCGCCGCCAGAGCATTGGCGGCCTTCGCGTCCTGCCAGAACGCCAGGGCGGCGTTGATCACCAGGAGGGCGAAGATCACCGCGAAGCTCGGCCAGTTCCCCAGGATCGCGGAGACGACGGCGGCGGCCTCGATCATGTACGAGATCGGGCCGGTGAAGTATCCGAGGAGCTTGCGGGCGAGGGACTCCTGCTTCTCGGTGATGCCGTTGGGCCCGTAGGTCTGCAGGCGGGTCGCGGCCTCTGCGGCGGTCAGTCCGTGAGCAGGGTCCACGCCGAGGTCGGCGAGGACGGCTGGCAGGTCGGCTTTCTCGAGGTCGAGGGTGGGGGGCACGGGGACTCCGGGGGTGTCAGTGGGACCAGGAGGGGAAGACCGCCGCGAGGGCGGTGAGGATCGACTGCACGCAGATGGCCAAGAGGATGAGACCGAACACCCGGGAGAACACGTTCATGCCGGTGGCTCCGAGCAGCCGGGACAGCAGCGGCGCCAGGGAATAGATCCCGGCGACCAGGGCGCTGATGCCCACCGCGATGCCGACCCCGATCAGCGTGTTGGTCAGGCCGGTGTGGTCGTGGGCGTAGGCGATCATCAGTGCCATCACGCCGGGGCCCGCGATCACGGGCACGGCCAAGGGCACGATCGCCGGGGAGGATCCGGTGGCGGACATGACGGCATCCGGGCGCACCATCATCGCCCAGGCGATGGTGGCGACGTAGGCGAAGCCGGCAATCTTGAAGGAGTTCAGGTCGATCCCGAAGAAGGTCAGCAGAGCGGTCCCGGCGAACAGCGAGATGAGCATCACGACCACCGCGCCGACCCCGACCATCAGCGCCACGTGGCGCTGTCTGCGGGAATCCATCTTCTCGGTGAGATCGAGGAAGACCGGAATGGTGCCGATCGGATTGGCAATGGTGAACAGGGCGACGGCGAAGGTCAGCAGGGTGGGCGCCGTGACGGTCACGTGTTCCTCCCCTTCGCGCTGCGGGTGACCCGCGAATGTGTTTCTCTGACGGTAGGACATCGCAGCGAATCCCACCAACGCTGCAGCGGACGAAAGGTCGACGAGATGGATTACACATCATGGGCGGCGGCGTGCCGCGTCACACCGGGCGCGAAGGTGGACCTGCGCCACGACTTCGATCCCGGCCGGCGGGACGCCGCGTTGGGAAAGCAGGGGGGCAATGCGGCGCTGGAGCGCGCCAAGCAGGAACTGTTCGCGCTGCAGGACGCGTTCTACGCGCAGGCGGACGGAGCCCTGTTGATCGTGCTGCAGGCGATCGATGCTGCGGGCAAGGACTCCACGGTGAAGCACGTGATGTCCGGGGTGAATCCGGAGGGTGTGGACGTGTACTCCTTCAAGGCACCCAGCAGCACCGAGCGCGAACACGACTATCTGTGGCGCCACCAGGCGGCGCTGCCGGCACTGGGGCGGATCGCGGTCTTCAACCGCTCGCACTACGAGAACGTGACCGTGACCCGGGTGCACCCAGAACTCCTGTGGCCACGCACCGCGGTGGCCGGTGACCACATCTGGGCGCAGCGGTATCGCCAGATCAACGACTGGGAGCGCTATCTGACGGAGAACGGCACCACCATCGTCAAGATCTTCCTGAATGTCTCCAAGGAGGAGCAACGACTCCGATTCCTGGACCGTATCGACGACTCGTCCAAGAACTGGAAGGTCTCGGCCACGGACATGACGGAGCGGGCCCTGTGGGACGACTACACCCACGCGTTCTCCCAGATGCTCAGCCACACCAGCACCGAGTGGGCGCCGTGGCACGTGGTGCCGGCCGATCACAAGTGGTTCTCCCACCTGTCCACGCTCGCGATCCTGTTGGAGACGATGCGGGGACTCGAGCCGCGCTACCCGCAGGTGGACGAGACCACCGCCTCCCACCTCGCCGACATCCGTCGCCAGCTCATGTAGTGCGGCGCAGCAGCGGGAACCCGACTGCCATCGCGAGCACCATGATCGCGGCGGCCAGGGGCGGCAACGCGCCGTACCCGAGGGCCGTGGCGAGGAATGAGGGTGCGATGGCACCGACGATCGCGCCGGCCGCCACGGCGCTGTTGAACAGGCCCATCGCGGAGCCCTGCCCGTCCAGGGTGAGCTCGGCCGCGAGCATGGTGCCGCCTACGTAGTCGAACGGGTACCCGATCGCGATGAGCACGAGGCCGATGGGCCCGAGGACTCCTTCTCCGGGCAGCGCGAGCGCCCAGGTGGCCGTCATCACCGCGAAGCCCGCCAGCGTGATCAGCATGCCGATGCCGAGCACCCGCGCGGCGGTGGTGCGCGCCGCCAACGAACCGCACACGGGGTAGAGCAACGCGCCGGCGAGGGAGCCGATGAGGTAGTAGGTGGCGGTATGGGAGGCGGTGACCTTGAAGGCGTGGTCCATGACCAGCGGCATCACGTTGAGGATGGTCTGCACTGCGATCATCGCCAGCAGCCAGGTCAACAGGAACCGCCCGAACGGGCCCCGCAGCTCGGTGCGCAGTCCGCTCGGGTGCCGCTCGCCGTCGCGCGGGTGGCGCAGGTGCGCCGCGATCGAGGGCGGTCCGCTCACCGGGACCCGGTGGTGGCCCTTCGCGGGGGCCGATACCCGTGGCAACCCGATGCGCCCCAGGAGGACCCCGAACGCGATCACCGCGCCGCCCACGTACCACCCCATGTTCACCCGGCCGTCGGCGAAGACGGCGCCGATCGCCAGGCCCGCGACCTGGCCGAGGCCGAAGGTGAGGCGGAACCAGCCGATCCGCACGTCCCACTCCTCGCGGGGGTGGCCCTCCACGATGAACACACTGCCGGTGGTCTGCGCTGCGCCCGCCGAGACACCCGCCGCGAGCGCCGCGAGGGCCCACAGCGGCACCGAGTCGGCGAGTCCGAACCCGATCGCGGAGGTCGCCATGGCCGGGAAGGCGCCGAGGAACACCACCCGCTGCTTGCCCGCACGGTCGGCATAGGAGCCGATCGCCGGGGCGGTGAGCTGCCCGGCAAAGAACGCGGAGATCACGAGTGCCACGGCGGTGGGGCCGTGGCTCTCGACGCTCAGGGGGATGAGCATCGGGACCAGGGCGTTGACGAGCAGCCCGGCGAGCGCGTAGGCGGCGAACCACGGCTCGAGCCAGCGACCGGCACGCGTGAGGGGGTTGGTCACGCTCCCACTCTCTCTCACCAGGGCGCCGACTGCACTTCACCGGGTGTTCACCGGCGGCCGGTGCGGGCACCGGCCGCCGGTCGGCGTCAGCCGCGCTGATCGCGCAGCGCCCGCAGCGCGAGCACCGCGGCGAAGAGCATCGTGACCACGCCGACCAACGACGTCGCCACGATCCCGGAGTCGAACGCGTGCCGCGCGGACTGGGCGAGCTGCTCGCCCACGCTTGCCGGCAGGGACTCGGCCACGGTGAGCGCCCCGGCGAGGGTCTCGCGCGCGGCGGCGGCCTGCTCGGCGGGGACACCCGCGGGGATCGTGAGGGCGCGGGCGTAGGTCGCGGCGAGCACCCCGCCCAGCACGCTCGTGCCGAGCACGGCCCCCAGTTCGTAGGCGGTCTCGGACACCGCGGAGGCGGCGCCGGCCTTCGCGGGCGGGACGGCCGCCACGATGATGTCGTTCGAGAGCGTCTCCGCAGCGCCGACACCGGCACCCAGGGCGGCGAAGCCGAGGGCGAAGACCCACAGGTCGGCCCGCCCCCCGGTCAGGGCGAAGGTGGCATAGGTCGCCGCGCCGAGCAGGAGTCCGGCGGCCACCAGGTGGGCCGGGCGGAAGCGGCGCACGAGCCTCACCACCAGGAGAGAGGCCACCACCATGGCGAGGGTGCCCGGCACCAGCACGAGGCCGGCGTTCATCGGGCTCATCCCGAGCACCAGCTGCAGGTGCTGGGACAGGAAGTACAGCAGGCCCACGAACGAGAACACGCTGATGAGGTTGATCAGCACGCTGCCGGTGAAGGCGCCTACGGCGAACAGGCGAACGTCCAGGAGGGGGTTGCGTTGGCGCAGCAGTCGACGAGCGAACAGGTACGCGCTGCCGAGGGCGACGGCGAAGCACCCCCCGGCCAGGACGTCCCACCCCTGGGTGGCCACGTGCTTGATGCCGTACACCAGCGGAGCGAAGGTCAGCATGGACAGCAGGATCGAGGCCAGGTCGAACGGGCCGGGCGCGGGGTCGCGCGACTCGGTGATGAGGAGCGGCGCCCCGATCAGCAACGGCAGCAGGATCGGCACGGCCAGCAGGAACACCGACCCCCAAGCGAAGTGCTCCAGGAGCAGACCGCCGACGATGGGACCGATCGCGCCGCCCGCGGCGAAGCCGGTGGCCCAGATCGCGATGGCGAGGCGGCGCTCGCGGCGATCGGTGAACATGCCGCGCAGCAGGGAGAGGGTGCACGGCATGAGCGCAGCGCCGAACACGCCGAGCAGCGCGCGGGAGGCGAGCAGCATCTCGGCGCTGGTGGAGTTCGCGGCGATCACGGAGACCGCCGCGAACCCGACGGCGCCGATGAGCAGCAGCCGGCGCCGGCCGACGCGGTCGCCGAGGTTGCCCATGCTGACCAGGAGCCCGGCGAGAACCAGCGGGTAGACGTCGATGATCCACAACTGCATGGCGGCGCCGGGCTGCAGGTCCAGGGCGATGGAGGGCAGGGCGAAGCTCAGCACCGTGTTGTCGATCGAGACGATCAGCACGGGAAGCATCAGGACCGCGAGACCCCACCACTGGGTGCGGGTTGCGGCGGCGGGGGCGTACGTCGAACTCACCTCCCTAACATACCGTCTGGTCGGTTCTCTGTGAACCCGCTAGGGTGTGATCTCCAGGGAGGACGAGGTGCCAGGACCACAGCGCGACGCCGAACGCACGCAGCGCCGCATACTCGAGGCAGCCGCCCGCGCCATCGCGACCAAGGGCGTGGGCGTGAGCCTGGATGCCATCGCCCGCTCCGCTGGAGTGTCCAAGGGCGGCCTCATGCACCACTTCCCCAGCCGCGATGAGCTGCTCACGGCCCTGATGGGCGACCTCCTGGCGCAGTTCGACGAGGCCGTGACAGCCGCCCTCGACCCGGCCGACGACGCCCCCGGGCGCCTCACCCGCGCCTACGTCCGCGCCGTGTTCGCGGACCTGGAGAACGGCGAGCGAGCGCGCGAACAGATCACCGTGATGGGCATGATCGGCTCCGACCCCGGGGTGACCGCCCTGGTCCGGGACGACGACGCGCGGTGGCATCAACGGATTCTGGCCGACGGCCTGGACCCGCTGCGCGCCGAGGTCATCACCAAGGCTGCCGACGGCGCGACCGGCTCCCTGCTGTGGAGCCGGCAGGACCCGCGCGAGCTCGATGCGTTGCGCGACACGCTCCTCGCGCTCACCCGCGACCCGGGTGCCCTGGTGGAGCCCGCCCGGTAACCGTCCACCACCCGCACACGTCGCGAACCACCCACCACCCGCGCGCCGCGCCGCGCGGGCCCAGCGCCGTCCCGCCACGCGGCACTCACACCGGGCAGGACAGCCGCAGTTTCCGCTATCGCGTGCACAGACGGTCAGCAGCGTGAAAGGATGTCACTACGGGGCTTTACCAGATCCATCTGTCCGATTGAGGTTGTGTGGAAACCGAGATTGATCTCTCCGAGCTCCCGCTGCAGCGAGTGCCTACCCAGGCGCGCTCCCGCGAGAAAGTGCGGCGCGCCTTGGAAGCGGCCGAGCACATCGCCGAGACCGAAGGGCCCGAGGCCCTGAGTCTCACCCACGTCGCCGAACGGGCCGGCCTCAGCGTCGGTGCCCTGTACCAGTACTTGCCGGACCGTGAGGCGATCACTGCCGCGGTGCAGGCACGCTGCTACCTGCGACTGGAACGGTACGTCGACGAGGCCCTGGCGCAGGGACCCCCCTCCCCCCACCGGGACGGTGATCCACTGGACTCGATGCTCGCCATCGTGGCCAACTCCTACGCCGTCACCGGCCTGGCTCGCGCGCTTCACGCCGTCGCCCCCAGTCCCGAACAGGCGGCGGCACGGCGTGAGCACAAGCGCCGGATGGCGGAGCGGACGGAGTCCGCATTGCGCGCCTTCGACCTCCTACCCGACGGTGTCGACGCCGCGCGCGTCGCGCGCATCGTCTACGTCACGGTCGATGCGCACATGCACGATGCTGCCGATCTGGCGCAGGAGAGCGACGACCCGGACACCGAGTACGCCGGCCGTATCCGCGAGGTGGAGAAGATGCTCGCGCCCTACCTGCGCGTCTCGGCACGGGCTGCTGATGTCACCGGCGCATCCTAGATTGGCTTCATGAGCCAATCGGATCCGACGGCACCGCCCGCCGACTCCACGGCGGCAGAGGGCCCCGCCGCGCTGTACCGCATCGTCACGCGGCGGGCGTCGTGGTCGGACATCCGAGTGACCATCGGGTTCCTCCTGCTCGCCGCGCTCGGCCTCGCCCTGGCCTCGGTGGCGAGCGGCATCACCGCGCAGGCCGATCAGCAGGTGCGGGCGCTGCTCACCGGCGTGCCCTCGACCGTGCTGCACATCGCCCTGGTCGTGTTGCAGTCCGCGGCGATCGTGCTCGCCCTCGGCACCCTGGTGGCGCTCATCGCGCGCCGCCGCGCGAAACACCTGGTGCGGGTGCTCGCGGCGATGCTCCTGGCGGCGATCGCCTTCTGGGGGGTGAGCCAACTCGACTTCGAACAGTCGGACGGCGCCGCCCTGGCTCCCGTGGCAGTCGGATTCGGCCCGGTGGTCTCCTCCTACCTCATTGCCACGGCCGCAGCCGTCGTCGCGGCCCTTCGCACGGTGATCGAACGGACCTGGCTCGTGCTGCTGTGGGTCCTGGTGGCGCTCCTCGCCCTGGTGCGGACCCTCGCCTCACCCAGCGCCCCCCTGGACGTGCTCCTGGCCATCGGGGTCGGCGGCTTGGCGGGCACGCTCATCCTGCTCGCGTTCGGTGCGCCCGTCCGGGAACTCACGTCGGCCGGGATCGTGGCGGCCCTGGGATCGGGCGGGGTCCAGGTGCGCGACGCCGAACCCTCCACGCGACCCGGCTGGCAGTTCCGCGCCGTGCTCGGCGTACCGGGGCCGGACGCGGCGGCGCACTCCGGCACCGGCACTGGCACTGGCACTGACCCGGAGGTGGTGGCGACCGGCACCGCACTCGCCATCCGCGTGGTCGACCGGCGCACCTGGGAGGTCGACACGGTGGGGCGCGCCTGGCGTCGCCTCCGACTGCGGGACAACGCCGACGACATCGCACACCCCTCGCCCCTGCGTGAGGTCACGGCCGAGGCGATGGCGATGATGCTCGCACGCGAACACGGCGTGAACGCCCCGCGCGTGCGCACCGTCACCAGCGCAGTGCAGGGCGCCGGCGTGCTCGCCGCAGACATGGTGCCGGGGCCGACGCTGCTGGAGGCGCTGCAACCCGCGGTCGCAGCCGAGAACAGCGGCGACCCGACCGGCGATCAGGCTGGCGATCAGGCTGGCGACGGGGCAGGGGCGGGTGCGAGCGCTCAGAGCACAGCAGAAGCCGACGCCCTCCTGCGCTCCGCATGGCGCCAGATCGCGGGGCTGCACCGTGCGCGCATCGCCCACCACGCCCTGTCCAGCGATCACCTGCGCGCGCTGGACGGGCAGGCATGGGTCCTGGACTTCTCCCGAGCGGAACCCGGCTCGGAAGAGATCGCGCTGGACGGGGATGTCGCCGAGTTCCTCGCCGCGAGTTACGCCCTGGTCGGGGCCGATCGCGCGGTGGCCGCCGCGCTGGAGGTCCTCGGACGCGATCGCGTGGCCGCGGCAAGCCGACGACTCCTGTTGCCGGCGCTGACCCCCGCCACCCGAGGTGCGTTGAAAAAGGTCGAAGGCGGACTGCAGCCGCTCGTGGACGCCGCGACCACCGCGGTGGGAATCGAGAAGCCCGAGTTCGCCAAGATCGAACGCTTCAAGCCCCGCACCCTGTTCATGGCGGCGGCGTTCGCGATCGTGATCTACGTTCTCGCCCCCCAGCTGGAGGAGTTCTCCCGGATGGGCGCCGCGCTGGAGTCAGCCGACTGGGCATGGCTGCCCTTCCTCGTGCTCGCCTCCGTCGCGACCTACGTCGGCTGCGGCCTCGGCCTGACCGGGAGTTCGCCCGGCCGGAGCTCAGCGGTCAAGGGCAGCCTGGTGGCGCTGGCGGGTTCGTTCGTGGCGCTGTTCTCCCCGCCGGGAGTCTCCACCCTGGGCCTGAATGTGCGTTTCCTGCAGAAGGAGGGCTACCCCACGCCGGTGGCCATCTCCGCGAGCGCCGCGAAGGAAACCGCCACCGGCGTCATGCACGTGTTCCTGGTGATCGTCTTCGGGCTGTGGGCCGGCACCTCCGGGGTCCTGGACTCCGTGCTGGGGGACCTGCCGCCCACCCACATCATCATCCTGGTGGTCATCGGGGTGCTGATGCTGATCGGCATCGCGCTCGCGGTTCCGGTGGTGCGGCGTTTCACGGCCGCTCGGGTGCTGCCGGCGGTCAAGGACGCCGCGGGCGCCATGAAGGCGGTGATGGCCTCACCGCGCAAGCTCGCCCTGCTGCTCGGCGGGGTGGGTCTGGTGCCGATCGGGTACGGCGCTGCCCTGTTCTTCGCGGTGCGGGCGCTGGACCCCACCGCGGACTTCGTGGCGATCATGCTGGTCTCGCTCACCGCGGGCGCGGTGGCCAGCGCCGCCCCTACTCCCGGCGGTATCGGCGCGGTGGAGGCTGTGCTCACGGCCGCACTCACGGCGATCGGGATCGCGTCCTCCACCGCGCTCGCCGGCGTGCTGATCTATCGCGCCTTCACGTTCTGGCTGCCCATCCCGCCCGGCGGCATCGCCTTCCGGATGCTGACCTCGCGCGACGTGCTCTGAGGAGCCCCGGCGCCTGAGGAGCCCCTGGCGCGATAGCCTCGGGGCGTGGCTGTTCTCCCCATCGTCATCACCCCGGACCCCGTGTTGCACACCCCCGCCGAACCGGTCGGGGAGATCACGGACGAGATCCGGCAGTTGGTCGCCGACATGTACGAGACCATGGACGCCGCGCCCGGCGTCGGCCTCGCTGCCCCGCAGGTGGGTGTCGGCAAGCGCCTGTTCGTGTACTCCTACACCGAGGACTCCCCCTGGCGGGGCGTGGTGATCAACCCCGAGCTGTGGATCACCCCGAGCGTGCCGGGCGAGCCCGACGAGGACGAGGAGTCCGAGGGCTGCCTGAGCTTCCCCGGGGAGAGGTTCCCGCTGCGCCGCTCGCCCCGCGCCGTCGTCACCGGGATCGACCTCGAGGGCGAGCCCGTGCGCCTGGAGGAGTCCGGGTGGAAGGCCCGGATCCTGCAGCACGAGTACGACCACCTGGACGGCGTGATCTACACCGACCGCCTGACGCGCAAGGAACGGCAGATCTGCCAGCGCATCAAGAAGAAGCGTGGGTGGACCGAGGAGGGCCTGCGGTGGCTGCCCGGCACCGACGAGGTCGGCGAGGGTTAGCCGCGACTCACCAGCCCGCACCACCCCGGTCGGCGAGACCGTGCCGAACCCGCCGAGACCGTGGTTTCCGGGCACGGACTGGGCGTGTGAAGTCTCAGGACAGGCACGGACTGGGCGCGCGAGGTACGGCCTCAGCGGCGTCGGTCCCCTCAGCCCTCGTGGTGCTTGGTTCCCTCGTAGACCTCCGCCCGCACGTCGGCGAGCTGGGTGAACTCCGCCGCGGCGTCGTGTGCCGCGATCTTCTCCACGGCGTATCCCGCCTCGTCCACGGCCTCTCGCAGTGCGGGCTCCTCGAGCGGCTTCGCGGACATCACAGTCACGTGGGACGTGCCGCCGTTGTGCAGTTCGACCGTCACTCGCTTGACGCCCTCGACGCCCTCGAGTTCCTTGGTCACCGCGGACACGCAGTGCCCGCAGGTCATGCCCGTCACGTCGATCGTGGTGATGGTGGTCATGGCTCCTCCTCAGCTCCGCACGAGTCGGGCGATGGCATCCGCCGCCTCGCGCACTTTCTCCTCGCCCGCCTCCGGTGAGGTACGGGCAGCGTCGACCACACAGTGACTCAAGTGGTCCTCCATCAGCCCGAGGCTGACGGCCTGCAGCGCCTTGGTGACCGCAGCCACCTGGGTGAGGACGTCGATGCAGTAGGTGTCCTCGTCGATCATGCGTGCGATGCCGCGCACCTGACCCTCGATGCGCCGCATGCGCTTGGTGTAGTCGTCCTTGCTTCCCCCGTACCCGGGCCGGGCTTGATCGGTCATGACGCCAGGTTACCCCCAGGGGGTATTTCCGGGTCTGGCGGTCAGTCCGCCGGGAGGGCGTCGCGCTTCTCGCGGCCAGCCGCGAGATAGGCGATCGGGCCGATCCAGTTCACCAGGAGGGCGAGCCCCCACGGCAGTTTCGGGCCCTTGACCTGGTCCGCGGGACGCGTGATGAGGTCGCGCCACGCGTATCCGTGCAGGGCGAGCTGCGCCGCCGCGACGATGACGATCTGCACCTTGCGCTTGCGCGGCAGGTCGCGGAAGTTCTTGCGGTGACCCATCGATGACTCCTCGTGTCGTGTGCTCCCATTGTTCCCCTCGACCACGGCGAGCGCGACCCCCACCCCCGCCGAACCACCCCCCTCGCCGAACGATGGGTTGCGCATGGGTGGGAGCGCTCGCACCCCGCACAACCGCACGCTCGGCACACCGGCACCCCGCACAACCGCACGCTCGACGCACGGGGCGCACCGCCGAGGGGAGTAACCTACGGAAGCGTAGGTTTGCACCGAGGTGAGGACAGGCATGGCACAGAACCTCCCGGAGACCGCCCTGGTCTCGGGCATCCGCTCGCAGGCAGGTGAGACGTTCCGCGCGGCGCGGGACCTCCTCCTGGCACACCGCGAGGACTACGCGGAAGCCACCAAGCGCTTCACGTGGCCGGACCTGGAGCACTTCAACTACGCCCTGGACCACCTCGACGCCGTGGCCACCGCGCCCGAGACCGCCGATCGCACCGCGCTGTGGCTGGTGGACCCCGACGGCGTGGACCACCGCTGGAGCTACGGCGACCTGCGTGAGCAGTCCAACGCCCTGGCGAACCGCCTGCGCGCTGCCGGCATCCGGCGCGGATCGCGCGTGCTGCTGGCCCTGGGCAACCAGCACGAGTTGTGGCTCAGCCTCATCGCGCTGATGAAGCTCGGTGCCGTCGCGGTGCCGACCACCACCCTGGCCGACGCCACGGAGCTCGGCCAGCGCATCGCCGTCGCCCACTGTGAGGCGGTGATCGCTCGTCCCGAAGAGGCCGCCCGCTACCAGGAGTGGACCCACCTGGTGCGGTTGACCCCGGGCGGGGCGCCCGGCTGGCTCGACCTCACCGAACCCGGCCACGCGCCCACGTTCACCGCCGATGCCCCCACCCGCGCGAGCGACCCGCTCTTCCTGTACTACACCTCCGGCACGACGGCGCGGGCCAAGCTGGTGGAGCACACGCACGCCTCGTACACGATCGGGCACCTGACGACCATGGCCTGGACCGGAGTGCGCCCGGGCGATGTGCACCTCAACATCTCCTCCCCCGGCTGGGGCAAGCACGCCTGGTCGAGTTTCTTCGCGCCCTTCCACGCCGAGGCGACCGTGTTCATGGTCGCCTACCAGCGATTCGACCCACGCGCCCTCATGCACCAGATGCAGCGCTGCGGGGTCAGCAGCTTCTGCGCGCCACCCACGGTGTGGCGGATGCTCATCCAGGCCGACCTCACCGAGCTCACCACGCCGCCCACCTCCGTGGTCGGCGCGGGCGAGCCCCTGAACCCCGAGGTCATCGCTCGCGTCCAGGACGCCTGGGGCGTGACGATCCGCGACGGGTACGGCCAGACCGAGACCACCCTGCAGGTCGGCAACTTCCCCGGGCAGCCGGTGAAGCCCGGATCGATGGGCTTGCCCGCACCGGGGTACGCGATCGCCCTGGTGGACGGCGAGACCGGCAAGCCGGTGACCGAACCCGGCGCACCGGGGGAGATCTGCCTCGACCTCGCCCACCGGCCGCTCGGCCTCACGCCCGGGTACGCCGACGACGCCGAGCGCACCCAGGAGGTGATGCGCGAGGGCTACTACCGCACCGGCGACATCGCCTACGCCGATGAGGACGGGTACCTGTTCTACGTGGGCCGCGCCGACGACGTGTTCAAGGCCAGCGACTACCGCATCAGCCCGTTCGACCTGGAGAGCGCCATGCTCGAGCACCCGCTGGTGCGCGAGTGCGCGGTGATCCCCTCCCCGGATCCGATGCGCCTGGCGGTCCCGAAGGCGTTCGTCACGCTGGTCGACGGCGCAGCCGCCACCGAGGCGATGGCCCGGGAGCTCTTCGCACACTCCCGCGCCGTGCTCTCCCCGTACAAGCGGGTGCGGCGCATCGAGTTCGCGCCGGCGCTGCCCAAGACCATCTCGGAGAAGATCCGCCGCGTGGAGTTGCGCCGTGCGGACGCGCAGAGGTACGCAGAGCTGGCCGAGGGCGAGGTGCCGACGGGCGAGTTCCGGGGCTGACCCGGTCCGGCGCCGGGCACCGAGCCGTGGCGCGGACGGGGCTAGGGTCGATCCCGTGAGCCCCAACAGCACCGCACCGGACGCCCTCCCGCTGGGTCCCGGCGGCGTCCCCGCCGACGGCCAGGAGTTGCTGCGCCGCCTGTGGGAGGCGGGCACGGGCCCGGGTGCGCCGTGGGCGGATCTGGACCCGGAGGCCCTGCGGGCAGCACGGCGGCTGTTCGACCAGACGAGCGTGGTGGTCGACGGTGCAGACCTGGCCCGGGTGCTCATCGACGCCTCCGGACTCGAGGTCCCGGAGACACTGCTGACCCAGGCGCCCGTGAGGCCTCAGCACGCTCCTGCGCGGCCCGCCACGGCCCGGCAGGTTGCAAGCGGCACGATTATCAGGCTGCAGGCCACGGCGCACCCCGTGAGGATCGCAGGTGCGGCCTTCCACCTCGACGCGGAGCTCGGCCACCAACCCGTGCGCTGGCTCGAGACGGACGGATCGCAGACGCACCTGGAGATCGTGGAGCCGGGCGCCGACCACCCCGTCACCGGCCACCTGCACCTGCACGTCGCTCGCGAGGAGGCGCTCGACGCGGCGCGCCGCCTCCTCGCCCAGGCCCTCGCGGCCGAGGGGCTGCACCTGGTCTCGTTGGAGGCCGAACTCACGGGTGAGGACGGGCGGAGCATCCACCTGGATGCCACGGCGAGGGTCCGCAAGGGCATCCTGTCCGCCTCCGCGCGGGTACGCGGCACCGTGACGTTGAGTGACGACCTGGTGCTGCATTTCGACGGTGTCGAGGTGACCAGCCGCAACGTCGTGGTCGCGGCCGTTCTCGCCGTCGTGCGAAGCCGAATTCAGGCGGCGACCCAGGCGCCCATCGCTGTGGGGGAATTGATCCCGGCGGGAGTGCGGCTGACCGACGTTGCCGTGCGCATTGACCACGACGTGGAGATCAGCGCTCGATTCTCCTGATCATCTCCCGAGTCGGTGAATTCCGACTCGGCGCGATCCCGCGCATGGACGAATGCACTCGTTCACGCCAGGTAGGGTGCACACACCCCCTAGCACGCGACTCCTGGATGGACCATGACCTGGAACCACCGACGATTCCTACGAGCCACTGTCCTCACGTTCACAACACTCGCCCTCCCGGCCGCACTGTCGGTTCCGGCCCAGGCGCACGGCGAGGCGAACACGGGACGCGGGAGCACGTTCTATTTCACGAACAGCCACAGCGGCGGCGCCGATATGACGCGGGAAGCGCCGATTGCGGCCACCGACATTGTGCTGGTCGGCGACTGGGACGGCGACGGAGCCGACAGCCTGGCAGTGCGGACGGGAAGGCACTACCTGCTGGCGAACTCCCTCGGCGCGGCCCACGACACGATCGGCTCCTACGGGCGCGCGGACGACGAGGTGTTCGCTGGTGACTGGGACGGCGACGGCGTGGACACGTTGGCGGTGCGGCGCGGGAATACGTTCTACGTCAAGAACTCGATCAGCACCGGCGGCGCAGACACCACATTCCACTTCGGCCGCAGCACGGACGAGGTCCTCGTCGGGGACTGGGACGGCGACGGAGCCGACACGTTCGCCGTGCGCCGCGGCAGCACGTACTACATCAAGAACGATCTCACCTCGTGGGGTTCCGATCGCACGGTTGTCTTCGGACGCAGCACGGACATTGCACTCTCGGGCGACTGGGAGAACGACGGCAAGGACGAGCTCGGGCTGCGCCGCGGCAGTCGTTACTACCTGCGCGATCTCCTCTTGTCCGGCGCTGTCGATCACCGCTTCTGGTTCGGGAAGGACAGCGACACGCAACTGGTCGGGGACTGGGACGGCGACGGGGTCGACTCGTTGGCAGTGCGGCGTGGGGCAAAGGCACCCACCGGAGCAAATCAGACCATCTCCGGGTACTCCAACGGCCGCCTCGCCGATTCGCTGTTGTGCCCCATCCCTTTCCTGCCCAGTCATGACCTGCACTGCGGCACGATCCGCGACACCGTCACCCTCCACGAGCTGTATCAGTCGAAGTTCGGCACCCGCCTGCCGATCGACGACTGGCCCCACAGCACCTACCGTTCGCGTGCTCAACAGGACGCGGTCTGGATCGAGATCGGCCCGCCCAACGCGGCCGTGCCGGGCACGAGCCCCCACGGGTGGGGTGTCGCCCTGGACATCTACGAGGGGCGCCAGTACGACCACGGCACCACGATCAACAACTGGCTACGCGAGCACGGCCCCCGCTACGGCTGGGTGATGCAGCCGTGGCACGAGCCCGGCGGCTCCTGGGGCGAGTACTGGCACTTCGACTACACCTTCCCGCTGTAGTCCGGCCCACCCCCGCCGAGCGGGTGGTTGCGCAGGGGTGAGCGCACGCGAGCCAGCGCAAGCACACGCTCGGCGGCAGTAGACCTGCGCAAGCACCCGCTCGGTGAGTGCGGGGCGCCCTCAGCCCTCCCCGATGTGCGC
This sequence comes from Serinibacter salmoneus, assembly GCF_002563925.1. NCBI lineage: Bacteria > Bacillati > Actinomycetota > Actinomycetes > Micrococcales > Beutenbergiaceae > Serinibacter > Serinibacter salmoneus. Next base: position 2,762,516 of record NZ_PDJD01000001.1, read on the forward strand.
GAGCAGCGCCGCCACGAACTCCTGCGGGCGCTCCAGGTGCGGGGAGTGCCCGCAGTCCCACTCCTCCTCGTGCGTCGCGCCACCGGCGGCCGCGTACCGGGTGAGCACCGCGCGGGTCTGGGAGACCATCGGCTGCGGCGGCGCCACATCGTCCCCGGGCCACCCGGGGATCACCCCGAGCGCGCCGAGCTGGTTCAGGTCGAACCCGGAGGCGTCCGAGACGATCGCATCACGCGTGCCGTGCACCCACAGCACCGGCGGCTTCGCGGCGAGGTCCACGATCCCGGAGGTGTCGAAGTAGCGCGGCACCATCGTGTTCAGCACCCCGCGCTCCCCCGGGCCGAACCCGGGCCACTCGCTCGCCTCACCCGCATCGCCGGGGTAGTTCCCCTCGCCGGTCGCCGTGGTCAGCATCGAGGCGACCCACAGGTCCTCCAGCTCGGTGTGGTCCGCGGGGTCGGCCACGTAGGCGTTGCGGAACACCGACCGGGGCGACGTCGGCGCCTCGTCGGTGGTGTCCCCGGCCGCCAGGCGCGCCACGAAGTCCGGGTTGCCGCCCCCACCGCCGCACCCGGCGTCCTGCTCCGAGAGACGCTCGCCGTCTGCTCCGCGCGTACCCCCGAACCCGTACGGCGAGACGGTGGCCACGAGCGTCATGGACGCCACCAGCTCGGGGTGGTCCAGCGCGAGCTGCATCACCACGCCGCCGCCCATGCTCCAGCCCACGAGGTGGCTCGCCCCGAGCCCGAGCGCGCGGATCACCGAGGCGACGTCGTCGGAGAAGTCCCGCACCCCTCGGGTGGCGTCCACGGGCAGGGTCTGCGAGCCGCCGAACCCGCGCAGGTCGATCGCGACGGCGTGCACCGACTCGGGCATTGCCGCCATCGTGGGCTGCCAGAACAGCGAGGAGGACACGTTGCCGTGCACGAACACGACCGGGGTGCCCGACGGCGAACCGCTCCGCAGCACGCGCGCGGTCAGCCGGTCCGTGGTGACGTCCTCGGACGCAATGGTCTCGAACATGCTCAGTCCTTTCCCTGCAGGAGGAGTGCGTCGCCCTGGCCCCCGCCGCCGCACAGGGCGACGCCGGCCAGGGAGGCGGGATGTGCGGCGATCGCGTGGGCCGCAATCGTGTGGGCAACATGCACCACCAGGCGCGCCCCGGAGGCGCCGATCGGGTGCCCGAGCGAGATCCCGCCGCCGTGCGGGTTGACCCGGGACTCCTGGAGTCCCAGCACGTCGACCGAGCGGGCCACCACCGCCCCGAACGCCTCGTTGATCTCCACGTGGTCGAGGTCGCCCGGTGCCACGCCCCCGGCCTCGCACGCGGCGGCGAGCGCCCGCGCCGGCTGCTCCGCGAGGGAGGAGTCCGGTCCGGCGACCTGGGCATGCGCGCCGAGCACCGCGAGCACCGGCCACCCCTCGGTGGCCGCGCGGGAGGCGGTGGTGAGCACCACTGCGGCGGCGCCGTCGGAGATCTGGGAGGAGTTCCCGGCCGTCAGCGTGCCGCCCTCGCGGAACGCGGGGCGCAGCCGCGCCAGGGACTGCGGGGTGGTCTCGGGGCGCACCCCCTCGTCGCGCGCGACCACCTCGGGCTCGCCGCGGCGCTGCGGCACGCTGACCGGCGCCAGCTCCGCCGCGAAGCCCCCGGCCTCCTGGGCGGCCGCGGCCCGGGTGTGGGAGAGCGCCGCCCAGTGGTCCTGCGCCTCGCGGCTGATGCCGTAGCGGTCGTTGTACTGCTCGGTGGACAGCCCCATGGAGATGCCCTCGGTGGCGTCGGTCAGCCCGTCGTGAGCGGCGTGGTCGAGCATCTCGATCGCGCCGTAGGCGTGGCCGCGGCGGGAGTTCGGCAGCAGGTGCGGGGCCTGCGACATGGACTCCATTCCGCCCGCCACCACGACCTGCGCCTCGCCCGCGCGGATCAGCCGCGCGGCGTCGATGATCGCGGCCAGCCCCGACAGGCACACCTTGTTCACGGTGATCGCCGGCACCGACCAGTCCAGGCCCGCGGCGAGCGCGGCCTGCCGGGCCGGGTTCTGCCCGGCACCCGCCTGGAGCACCTGGCCGAGGATCACGCGCTCGACGGCGCAGCTCACGTCAGCCGGAGAACCGCCGGCCTGGGCGAGCGCCGCCCGGATCGCGGTGGCCCCGAGATCGGCGGCACTCACCGTGCCCAGCGCACCCGAGAGCCGCCCCTGCGGGGTGCGCGCGGCGCCGACGATGACAACGGATTCCGAAGCGCTCATGCCCCGGCCCCCGCCGCACCCGCCGCCTCAGTCGCCCCCGCCGCCTCAGCCGCCCCCGCGACCTGCCCCACGCCGTCGGGCACGATGAGGTCGGGTTCGGTGGCGGCCACCACCTCGGCCACGCTCACACCCGGCGCCGTCTCGCGCAGCACGAGGCCCTCGGGGGTGACGTCGATGACCGCGAGGTCGGTGATGATGCGGTCCACCACGCCGCGGCCGGTCAGCGGCAGGGAGCACTCGGTGACGATCTTCGCGGCCCCGGACCGGGCCACGTGCTCCATGAGCACGATGACCCGGTCGGCGCCGTGCACGAGGTCCATCGCCCCGCCCATCCCCTTGACCATCTTCCCGGGGATCATCCAGTTCGCGAGGTCCCCCGACGCCGACACCTGCATCGCCCCGAGGATCGCGGCGTCGATCTTGCCGGCGCGGATCATGGCGAAGCTCATCGCGGAGTCGAAGAACGCCGATCCGGGCAGGGTGGTGACGGTCTCCTTGCCGGCGTTGATGAGGTCGGGGTCCACCTCCGCCTCCCGGGGGTAGGGCCCCACGCCGAGGATCCCGTTCTCGGACTGCAGGATCACGGAGGTGCCGGCGGGCAGGTAGTTCGGTACCAGCGTGGGCAGCCCGATCCCGAGGTTCACATACGAACCGTCGGTGAGTTCGGCGGCCGCGCGGGCGGCCATCTCCTGGCGGGTGAGTGCCATCAGTCGTCCTCTCGGGTGGTGCGTCGTTCGATGCGCTTCTCGACCTCGCCGACCTCCACGATGCGGTGCACGAACACCCCGGGCAGGTGCACGGCGTCCGGGTCGATCTCGCCGGCGGGCACGAGGCGCTCCACCTGCGCGATGCAGACCCGACCGGCCATCGCGGCCAGCGGGTTGAAGTTGCGGGCGCTGCGGTGGAACACGAGGTTGCCGTGGGTGTCGCCGAGGGCGGCGTGCACGATCGCGTAGTCGGTGGTGATCGCCTCCTCGAGCACGAACTCCCGTTCGGCGCCGCGGGAGTGGAAGGTGCGCACCTCCTTGGGCGGGGAGGCCACGGCCACGGATCCATCAGGGGCGTACCGGCGGGGCAGCCCGCCCTCGGCGACCTGCGTGCCCACCCCGGTCTGGGTGAAGAACGCGGCGACGCCGGAGCCTCCCGCCCGCAGTTTCTCGGCCAGGGTGCCCTGCGGGGTGAGCTCGACCTCGAGTTCCCCGGTGAGGAACTGCCGCTCGAACTCCTTGTTCTCCCCCACGTAGGAGGAGGTCATCTTCCGCAGCCGCTTGGCGGCCAGCAGCACCCCCAGGCCCCAGTCGTCCACGCCGCAGTTGTTGGACACGACTCTGAGGTCCTTGGTGCCCTGGGCGAGCAGGGCCTCGATGAGCGCCATCGCGTTGCCGCACAGGCCGAAGCCGCCGACGGCGATGCTCGCCCCGTCCGGGATGTCGGCCACGGCGGCGGCCACGCTGGGCACGGTCTTGTCGATCATCGGGCGGCCTCCTGGTCGGGCTGGGTCCCGGGCTGGGTCCCGGGCTGGGTCTCGGGTAGGGGGATGGCGCCGGCCACGAGGCGGGCGCCAGCCGGGCTCATCACGATCGTGTAGTGGTTGCGGGTCTCGATGCGCTCGTGGGTCAGCCACGGGTACGCCGCGAGCAGCTCGGTCAGCCCGTCGGCCGGGTAGAGGCCGGGGGGCTCGTCCTGCAGGCCCCGCGGCACGGTGATGAGGTGCGCGGGGATGCCCAGGTCCGCGAGCGCCGCGAGCGCCGCGGGCAGGGTCTGCCCGGTGGTGAGGTCGATGGTGTCGGCAGCGGTCGTCTCGTAGCTGGTCGCGGGCCGGAACGCCTCGCCGTCGGGCACGAGGTCGTAGGCGAAGTAGTCCTCGATGGTCGCGCTCCAGTCGGCCGCGAAGGCGGGGTGGTCGCGCCAGAAGTCGAGGTAGGTCTCCCGGGAGGCGAACCGGCGGGACAGGCGCTGCGCCGTCGGGCCGAGGACGGCATCCACCACCTGATCGGGAGTGAGCCCCGCCGGGATGGGCAGCGGCAGCCCGCCGTCCACCAGGGTGAGGCTGCGCACCCGCGCGGGGTGGCGAGCGGCCAGGACCACGGAGACGAAGGCCCCCATGGAGTGCCCCACCACCGGCAGGGCGTCGATCCCCAGGTGATCGAGCACGGCGGCGAGGTCGTCGGCGTGCCGCACCATCCCGGCCGGGCCGGCCACGTCCCGGGAGCGGCCGCGACCGCGCAGGTCCGGGGCGATCAGGCGTACCCCGGGCAGGGCCGCGACCACGTCCACCCAGGCGAGGTGGGAGGAGGTGACGCCGTGGACCAGCAGCACGGTCGGCGTAGGGCCGCCGGGTGCGGCGGGTGGGCTGGGCTCCCAGACGATCACGCGCAGCGCGCCGCCGGGCACGGGCACGTCGATGGGGCGCGGGGTGTGGGTGCTCATTTCGCCGACCATCCGCCGTCCATCGTGTAGGACGCCCCGGTGACCACGGCCGCGGCGTCCGAGCACAGCCATCCCACCAGGGAGGCGACCTCGCCGGGCTCCAGGAGGCGCTTGATCGCGGACTCCTTGAGCATCACCTGGGCCACCACCTCCTCCTCGCCGATGCCGTGGATCCTGGCCTGGTCGGCGATCTGCTTCTCCACCAGGGGGGTGCGCACGTACCCGGGGTTCACGCAGTTGCTGGTGACGCCGTGCGGGCCGCCCTCCAGGGCGGTCACCTTCGCCAGCCCCTCCAGGCCGTGCTTGGCCGAGACGTAGGCGGACTTGAACGGCGAGGCCCGCAGCCCGTGCACGCTGGAGATGTTGACGATGCGACCCCAGCCGCGCTCGTACATCCCCGGCAGGGCGGCGCGGATCAGCATGAACGGGCTGAGCAGCATGATCTCGTGGATCATCCGGAACGCGGCCGGGTCGAACTCGTGCAGCGGGGAGACCCGCTGGATGCCGGCATTGTTGACGAGGATGTCCACGTCGAGGGACGTCTCCTCCAGGGCCGCGGACGCGGAGAGGTCCACCACCCACGCCTCGCCGCCGATCTCGGCGGCGGCGCCCTCGGCGGCCTCGGCGGCGACGTCGGCCACGATGACGTGGGCGCCGCGGCCGGCGAGCTCCTGCGCGCAGGCGCGCCCGATGCCGCTCGCAGCCCCCGTGACCAGGGCGCGACGGCCGGTCAGGTCCTGGCTGCGTTGGCCTGTGGGCTGGCTGGTCATGGCTTCTCCTCCCCGCGCCCGGTGAGCGCGTTGGTGACGACCTGCATGGTGGCGGCCAGTACCGCCGGATCAAGGGCAAGTGGCTCGAGGGCGGGCGACTGGTCGTTCTCGCGCTGCCACAGCAGGTAGCGCATCCCGATGAGTTCCCCGGCGCCCATCAGGGCCCAGGCGGTCACCTCGGGGTCGAGGCCCGCGTCCACGTCGCCGTCGGCCTGTCCGCGTCGGAGGCCGGCGACGTATCCGGCGAGGATCCGCCCGTAGTGCTCCCGCAGGGTGTGGGGGGCCACGAACTCCGCTTCGCGCACCACCCGGTACAGCGCCGGGTGCTGCGCGGTGAAGGCGAAGAACGCCTCGAAGCCGGCACGCTCGGCCTCCAGCCGGGTGGCGGCGCCCTCCCCGGCCTTCGACATCGCGTGCCGCATCCGCCGGTTGAGGTCGAGCACGAGCGCCTCGAACAGCGCGAGCTTGGTCTCGAAGTACAGGTAGAACGTGCCGAGTCCCACGCCGGCGCCCTCGGTGATCTTGACGATCGAGGCCTCGTGGAAGCCGGCGGTGGCGAACACGTCCTCGGCAGCGGCGAGCAGTTTGGCCCGCGTCGCCTCACCCCGCTTGGTCAGCGGGCGACCGTTGGTGTTCAACGGACGCGGCTCGGGCGGCGTCAGCGCCTGCTCACTCATGCCGGTCCCCCTGTCTGCTGGTCTCCCGCGAGGGCGACGGCGCGCTCCCGCAGGCGGTTGCGGGCCACCTTGTCCAGGGCGCCCCGGGGCAGCGAGGCCACGACGGCGACCCGGGCGGGGACCTTGAAGGCGGCGAGGTGGTCCCGCGCGTGGGCGAGGACCTCGTCCGCCGTCAGGGCGGCGCCGGCGGCGGGCACCACGAACGCGACGCCGCGCTCCCCCCAGGTGGCATCGGGCACCCCGACCACGGCGGCGCGGGCCACGAGCGGGTGCAGTTCCAGGGCGTGCTCCACCTCGGCGGGCGCCACGTTCTCCCCGCCGGAGATGTAGATGTCCTTGAGCCGGTCCACGACCCAGTAGACGCCGGTGGCGTCCCTGCGCACCAGGTCCCCGGTGCGCAGCCACTGCCCATCGCGCGCGGCGGCGGTGGCCTCGGGGTCGTGCAGGTAGCCCGGGGAGACCCCCGGTCCGCTCACCCACAGCTCCCCTGTGCCGGCGCCGAGCACCTCTACGCCGCTGGCGGGGTCGGTCAGGCGGACGGACACGTGCGGGTAGGGCCGCCCGACCGAGCCGGCGTACTCCCGCCCGGCGGCGGCCGGCAGGCTGAGCACGTTCGGCCCCGCCTCGGTCAGGCCGTAGCCCTGCACCAGGGGCGCGCCGCGCTCGGCCCACGCCTCCCGGGTGGCGGCGGGGGTGCTCGCCCCGCCCACCAGCACGGTGCGCAGGCTGCTCAGGTCCGTCTCGGCCCAGTCCCGGTGCCCGGCGAGCGCCGCGTACTGGGTGGGCACGCCCATCACGGCGGTGACCCGGCGCTGGGCGATGAGTTGCAGCACCCGGCGGGGCTGGAAGGTGGGCTCGATGACCACCGTGGCGCCGCGCCACCACGCCAGCAGCGGCTGCACGTTCCAGGCGGCCACGTGGAACTGCGGGAGGATCGAGAGCACCACGTCCTCCTGCCCCAGCGGCATCGCACCGGCGAGGGCGAGATTGGTCCAGAAGCAGTTCTCGTGGGTGAGGACGACGCCGCGGGGCCTGGCCTGGGTGCCGGAGGTGAAGATCACCAGCAGGGCGTCCTCGTCGCGCACCTCGCGGGCCGGGCGCGGGTGCGCGGCGGCGGGCACGTGCGCCTCGATCCCCTGACTGCCCAGGTGCGCGTGCGGTGGCCGGGGTGCGGACATGGCCTCCCTCGCCTCGGTGGCCAGGGTGGTGAACGCCTCGTCGCTGACCAGCAGGGCCGGTCGGGCGGTCTCCAGCAGCCCGGTGGCCTCGCGGGGCGTCAGTCGCCAGGAGATCGGCACGAGGGCGGCGCCGAGGCGGGCGCAGGCGAAGAACAGCACCACGTGGTCGGCGCTGGAGACGGCGACCGAGGCGATGAGGTGCCCGGGGCCGTACCCGGCCTGCTGCAGGCGCTGCGCCAGGGCGGCCGAGCGCTCCTCGAGCTCCCCGTAGGTCACGGTGACCCCGCGGTCGTCGATCGCGATCCGGTGCGGGTCCCGCTCGGCGCTGGCGCTCAGCCAGGGCCCGACGACGTGGCGCGCGGTCATGACGGCCTCGTCTCGGCCGGCCGCTCACCCTCGGCGACGTCCGCCTCGAGGGCCGTCAGGCCCTCGGTCCCGCCGCTGACCGTCCCTGCGCCGTCGGCACGCCGGCCCGCCCTCAGCCGACGCCGCCGGATGAGGGAGTCCACGGTGCCGGCGATGCCGCCGGGCAGGAACATCACCACGAGGATGAACAGCACCCCGAGGATGAACAGCGGCTCCGAGAGCGGGATCCGCAGCACGGCGGGCAGCGAGGCGATCGCCTCCGAGCCGGCCAGGAACGTCAGCCGCTGATCCAGGATCGTGTAGAGCACGCCCCCGATGATCGCGCCCCAGCGGAACCCCACGCCGCCGAGCACCACCATGACCAGGATCGTGATCGTCAGGTCCGCGGAGACGGCGCGCGGCACGGTGCCGGACTGCAGCAGCATGTAGGTCACGCCGGCCAAGGAGGCGCACAGCGCGGCGATCACGAAGATCGCGAGCTTGGCGCGGTTCGGCTGCAGGCCGAGCACCTGCACCCGCAGCTCGTTCTCGCGGGTGGCGCGGGCCAGGTGCCCGAGCCGGGAGCGGTCGATCCACAGGGCCACGAGGTAGACCACCACGAGGACCGCGAGGGTGATCCAGTACATGTTGCGGGTGTTGACCACGCCGATGAGGAAGCTCGGCACGTTGTCCGTGGTCAGGCTGAGGCCCTCCTCCCCGCCGGTCACGCCGCTGTTGCGGCGCACCAGCACGGACCCGGCCTGGGCGAAGGCGAGGGTGACCATGGCGAACGGGATGCCGGAGACCCGCATTGCGATGCCGCCGGTGACCGCCGCGATCGCCAGGCCCCCGATGAGGGAGAGCACGACGGCGAGGATCAGCGGGAGCCCCGTGTTGGCCAGGATGATCCCGAGTCCGTAGGCGCCGGCGCCGAAGTAGAGGGCGTGGCCGAAGGAGAGCATCCCTGCGGTGCCGAGCAGCATGTTGTAGGACAGCGCGAGCGCCGCGAAGACCATTGCGAGGGACATCACGGCCATCGCGCCGGGCTGGTAGGTGGGGGTGGGCAGCAGCCCCGGCACGGAGATGTTCAGCAGCGGCAGGCACGCGATGAGGACCACGAGGCCGGCGCCGAGCGCGGGGCCCATGTAGCGCCGCAGCGGGGTGGTGGCGGTGTCGGATGCGGGGGTGGTCGTGCTCATGCCTTCCTCCCGAGGAGTCCGCGGGGCCGCAGCAGCAGCACCGCCGCGAGCAGCACCACGACGATGAGGTCGCCGGTCCCGCCGAGGTAGTAGTTGGCCAGCTGCTGCATCACCGCGACGATCACCGAGGCGATGGCGGCGCCCGCGAGGGACCCGAGGCCACCGATCACGGTGACGATGAAGGCGAAGATCAGCAGGGTCTGCCCCAAGTGCGGGGAGACGTACCCGGTGTAGTGGGCCGCGAGGACCCCGCCCACCCCGGCGGCGGAGCCGCCGATGGCGAACACGAGCGTGAAGGCCTTCTTCACGTCGATCCCCAGCGCGGTGACCATGGAGCGGTTCTCCACGCCGGCGCGGATGATCATGCCGTAGCGGGTGTGTCGCAGGAACAGCACGAGGCCCACGAGCAGGAGCACCGCGGTGATCATCAGCACCCAGTAGACGTTGGGCACGTTCGCGCCGAACACGCCGGTGGTCTCGTCCAGCCACGCGGGGCCGGTCACGTAGATCGGGTCGGCCCCCCAGATCCCCTCGTACAGGGCCACCGCGGCCAGGGCCAGGCCCACGGTCACCAGGACCTGTTCGATGTGGCGTTCATACAGCGGGCGGATCAGCACGAGTTCCGTGGCGGCGGCGATGAGGGTGCCGGTGATCCCCCCGATGAGGATGCTGACCAGGAAGGCGGCCCAGCCCTGGGCGCCCATCCGGCTGGCGACCTCCCAACCGATGAAGGCGCCGAGGGTGAGGAAGATGCCGTGCGCGAAGTTCAGCACGTGCATCAGGCCGTAGATCAGGCTGAGGCCGGAGGAGACGAGGAAGTACAGGGCGCCCAGGCCCACCCCGGTGATGAGGACGAGGATGAGGGTGCTCATGCGGGGCTCCCCTGGGTGTTCTCGTGGCCGGGCGCGGCGGGGCTCGGCGTCTCGTGGCTGCCGACGCCGAGCAGTCGCTTGACCAGCACCGGGTCATCCAGCAGGGCGGTGGCGTCCCCGGTGTGCACCACGCGGCCGGAGTCGATGACCACGGCGGTGCCGGCGAGGCGGCGGACCACCTCGAGGTTCTGCTCCACCAGCACGATCGGCACGGTGGCCGCGGCCTTCTCCAGGGCGTCGGCCACCTCGGTGACGATCCGAGGCGCGAGGCCCTTGGTCGGCTCGTCCACGAGCAGTACCCGGTTGTCGTTGAGCAGCGCGCGGGCCACGGAGACCATCTGCTGCTGCCCACCCGAGAGGGTGCCGGCCGCCTGGTTGCGGCGCTTGACGAGGTCCGGGAACAACTCGGCGACCAACTCCCGGTTGGGGTTCTTCTGCCGCTCCGCCAGGGCGAGGTTCTCCGCGACGGTGAGCTTGGAGAAGACCTCGCGGTCCTCCGGCACGTAGCCCACGCCGCGCTGCACGATCTTGTGGGTGGGCAGGGTGGCGATGGACTCCCCGGCCAGGGTGATGGTGCCGGTGCGCTTGATGAGCCCGAGGATGGAGCGCAGCGTGGAGGTCTTGCCGACCCCGTTGCGCCCGAGGATCGCGGTGATGCCGGTGTCGGGGATCTCGAAGGTGACGTCCTCGACCACCTGCTGCCCGGCGATGGACCCGGCGAGGTGCTCCACGGTGAGGATGGCGCTCATACGGCGGTCCCGAGGTAGGCGGACTGCACGAGCTCGTTCTGCATGATCTTCTCCGGTTCATCGAGCGCGATGATGCTGCCCGAGACCATGACGGCGACCTGGTCCACCAGGTCCATCAGGACGTCGATGTGGTGCTCCACCATGAGCACGGTGCAGCCCTTCTCCTGGTGCATCCGCCGGATGGCGGCCACCAGGCCGGGCACGTCCCCGGTGCCGACGCCGGCCATGGGCTCGTCCAGCAGCACGAGGGAGGCGTCGGTGGCCAGCAGCACGGCGATCTCCAGCTTGCGCTTGTCGCCGTGGGAGATGTCGCCGGCCATGAGGTGGGACCGCTCGAGCAGCCCCACCTCGGCGAGGGCCTCACGCGCCGCCTGCGTGGCGTCGTCGTGCCGGCCGGGGAAGGCGAACAGGGAGTAGTTCCCGCCCCGCGACACCTGCGCCGCGATCCGCACGTTCTCCAGGATGCTCAGGCGGGGGAAGTAGCTGGACGTCTGGAACGTCCGGCCGAGCCCCGCCCGGGCCCGGGCCGGCACGGACATCGAGGTGATGTCCTTGCCGTGCATCCGGATCCGCCCCGCGGTGGGGGCCATCACTCCGGAGATCGTGTTGAACAGGGTGGTCTTGCCGGCACCGTTGGGGCCGATCACCCCGACGAGGCCACCGGAGGCGACGTCCAGATCGACGCCCTCCAGGATGGTGGCCCCGCCGATGGTCAGACCGACGCCCGCGACCGACAGCGCAGGTGAGGCGGGCATGGACTACTCGACCTCCGCCGGGGCCACGGCGTCGGCCTGCACGGTGTCGATCAGCTCGGGGGTGTAGGTGTCGCCGTCGGCCACGAGCTTGACCTGGTACATCTCCTGGATGAGGGCGTGGTCGCCCTCACGGACCGTGAGCGTGCCCTTGGGACCCTCGAAGGTGTAGCCCTCCAGGGCGGCGATCATCGAGTCCACATCCTGCCCGTTCTCGATGGCGTGGGCGATCATCAGGGCGGCGTTGAAGCCGTCCGGGCTGAACAGGTCCGGGGTGCTGCCGGCGGCCTCGATGTGTTCGACCATCGCGGTGTTGATCTCGTTGTCCGGGGCGCCGGGGAAGTAGTAGTTCAGGAACGAGATCTGCTCGCTCGCGGAGCCGTAGGCGCCGAAGGTGGCGGCGTCGCCCAGGCCGGTGACCACGGGGACGGCGTCGAACACACCCTGCTGGCTCATGGCCTCCCACATCGTGCCGGAGGTGGCGCCGGCCCAGGCCACGAAGACCAGGTCGGGGTCGGCGTCCAGCACCTGCTGGGCGAAGGTGGTGAACTCGGTGACGTCCTCGGCCACGAGGATCGAGGAGACCTCCGCGCCCTGGCCGCCCAGGATGGCCTCGACGGCGGCCACGTTGCCCTGCCCGAAGGCGGTGTCCTGGGCGAAGACCACCACGCTCTGCCCGGAGATCTCGTCCAGGAAGGTGCCGGCCGTGGCCACGTCCTGGCTGGACTGGCGGCCGGAGCGGAAGGTGTACTCGTTCACGCCGGTGATGGCGTCGGCCGCGGCGGGGCCGGAGATGTACAGCACCTGGTTCTGCGCCGCCTGCTCGGCCACGGACAGGGCCACACCCGAGGAGGCGGTGCCCGCGAGGATCTGCACGCCGGAGCCGATCAGTTCCTTGGCGGCCGTCACGGCCTTGTCGGCGTCACCGCCGTCGTCGCGGACCTCCACGATGATCTCGGTGTCGCCGATGATGTTGGTGCCGTCGGTGATGTAGTCCAGGCCGGCCTCGAAGCCGTGCAGGTACTGCTCGCCGTAGCTGGCCAGGGCGCCGGTCTCGGAGGTGATGATGCCGACGGTGACCTGCTCGCTCGCGGTCGCCTCGCCGTCCTCGGTCTCCTCGCTGCCCGACTCCTCGGTGGTGTCCGCGTCGGTGGTCTCGGTGGCGGCGCTGTCCTCGCTCGGGGCGCAACCCACGAGGCCGATCGCCGTGATCACTCCCACGCAGGAGAGGAGTGCCTTCTTGGTCACACGCATGGTGAGGGCCCTTTCGTCGTTGAAAGCCGCAACCTGAATCGGTCTTCAGGTTTGCCCCCGAATCTAGGACCAAGGTCCCCCCTCGTCAACACGAGAACCGAGCCTTCCGGTCACAATCGCGTCACGGCCGCGGGGCCGCGCACCGGTTCGGGGGTCCGCCACTGTCGCCGAACCGTCTCCTGCGGTGCCTCGCCGCCTCGTACGAGCACCGGGAGCGGCGCGCGATCATTTGCCGTGCACCCGTTCTTCGTGCGGGAATGGCGCCATGCCATCACCGCGCCGCACCGCACTCCGGGGGGTGACTGCGGCGTTCACCGTCGCACTGCTCGCCGGGTGCGCCAGCCACCAGTCCATTTCACCGGGCACCGCCGCGAGCACCGCGAGCACCGCCCAGCAGAGCGCCGACCCCCACGACGCGGGATCCGATTCGAGCCCCTCCGCGTCGGCACCCGCCGAGGATGCCGCCACACCCGGGGCGGGACTCCAGGCAGGCGACCAGCAGCAGTCCGCCGGGACCGGCATCCAGGCGCTGACCCAGGACAGCATCGACGCCGACGCCGAGGCCCGCCAGCGCGCCGAGGAGGCCGCGCAGCGAGGGGAGGCCACCGTCGCAGTGACCTGGGTGGCGACCGATGCCCCCGCGCTCACCGTGGGCGCACTCGCCGAGAACGTCCTCACCCAGGACGGCGTGTGCACGCTCACGCTGACGCGCGGCAGCGAGGTCGTGGTCACGGAGAGCGCGGCCATCGCCTCCGCCACCTCCACGGACTGTGGCGAGCTGAGCGTGGACCTGGCGGACCTGGAACCCGGTGTCTGGTCGCTCACGGTCGCCTTCAGCGCACCCGACCTCGGGGGTGCCTCGCAGCCTCAGGAGGTGGTGATCCCGTGAGGCTCCTGCGCACCCTCGCCGCCACCGCGGCCCTGGCCCTGTCCGCCACGCTGTCGCTGGCGGGGGTCACCCCCGCGACCGCCGCCGTGACGAGCTCGCAGTACGACGCCGGGATGATCGTCTCCGACGCCACCTTCTACGACTGGGACTCCATGACCTCCCGGCAGGTCCAGGACTTCCTGGACTCGAAGGTCAGCCGGTGTCGGCCGGAGTACTCCGCGGGACCGCACGATCCCATCGTGTGCCTCAAGGACTACGTGATGACCACCCGCGATGTCGACGCCAGCGGCGGCTGTGAGGCGATCGTCGGCGGCCGGCGCAGTGCCGCGGAGATCATCGTCGAGGTGGGCAGGGCCTGCGGCGTGAGTCCCCGCTCCCTGCTCGTGCTGCTGCAGCGCGAATCCGGGCTGGTCACGCACGTGGCCCCGAGCACCTGGCGCTACGACGAGGCGATGGGGTACGGCTGCCCGGACGGCGCTCCCTGCGCCGCCGAGTACGAGGGGTTCTTCAACCAGGTCTACCGGGCCGCGTGGCAGTTCCGCCGCTACCAGGCGTACCCGAGCAACTACTCCTTCCAGGCGGGCCGCACCAACTCCATCAGCTATCACCCCAGCGGGACCTGCGGTCGCCAGAGCGTGTACATCCAGAACCAGGCGACGGCGGGCCTGTACAACTACACGCCGTACGTGCCCAACAACGCCCTGAAGAACGGCAGTCCCAACGGGTGCAGCTCGTACGGGAACCTGAACTTCTTCCTGCTGATCAACAACTGGTTCGAGGGGGTCCCCACCGCCAGTTCACCGTTCCGTGACGTGAGCACGACCAACCAGTTCTTCAACGAGATCGATTGGCTCTACAGCGAGCAGATCACCACGGGGTGGCGGGTCTCCGGCGGCCGGGAGTACCGACCGCTGGAGGACATCAACCGCGACGCGATGGCCGCGTTCCTCTACCGGCTCGCCGGCTCCCCGTCGTACACGCCGCCGCGCACCTCACCGTTCTCGGACGTCTCCACCTCCAATCGCTACTACAAGGAGATCTCCTGGCTCTACGCCGAGGGCATCTCCACGGGTTGGGGTTCCGGGTCCACGCGGGAGTTCCGTCCGCTGGAGCAGATCGATCGCGACGCCATGGCCGCCTTCCTGTACCGGATGGCCGGCGAGCCGCGCTATTCCGCGCCCGGCACCTCACCGTTTGCGGATGTGAGCACGCGCACGATGTACTACAAGGAGATCGCCTGGTTGGCCTCCGAGGGCATCTCCACCGGCTGGAGCACGTCCTCAGGCCAGGAGTTCCGACCCGGGGACGCCGTGGCGCGCGACGCGATGGCGGCCTTCCTCTACCGATTCGATCGGATGTAGCGCATGAGTGAGCGGGCACGGTCGATCCTTGCGGCGATCCTGCTCATCGTGGGCGCCGTGCTCGCTCCTATCGCCGCGATCGGTGCGAACACGCGCGCGCAATTGGTGAGCACGGACACCTTCGTGGCGACGTACGGCTCCCTCGCCCAGGACCCGGCGGTGGTGGACGCCCTGGCCGCGGCGGTGGGCGAGAGGGTCGAGGTGGCCACCGACAGCGACGTGGCGACCGCGCTGGCCCGTGCCACCACGCGCGAGGTGGTCAGCTCGGACGCGTTCGGCTCGGTCTGGGAGGGCATGCTGCGCGGCGCGCACGCGGGCGTCTCCGCGGTGGTCGACGGCGATGGCGCACTCTCGGTGAACGACGGCGGCGAACTCACCGTGAACGTCAGCACGATCGTGGGCGCCGTACGCGACCAGCTGGTGACGTGGGGATTCGAGGCCGCGGAGCGCATCGCCGCCGACCAGGAGCCGCTGGTGCTCGTGCAGTCCGATGAGGTGGCGCTGGCACTCCAGGCCTATCAGGCCACCGCGACAGTCGGGGCATGGCTGCCGTGGGTCTCGCTCGCGCTGCTCGCCGCCGGCGTGCTGCTCGCCGTGGATCGACGGCGCGCGCTCGGCCGGGCCGGTTGGGTCGTCTTCGCCCTGACCGGGGTGGCGTGGGCCACCGTGCTGATCGTGCGGGGCGTGCTCGGCTCCGGGTGGCCCGCCGTGAGCGCCGTGGCCGCCGCGGCGACCGGCGGAATGGTGGTCAGCCTCGCGATCATCACGCTGGTGGCGCTGGCCGTGGCCGTCGGGGTCACGTGGTGGCGGCGCCGGGGTGCGGCCACCGGCTCGCCCGCGCCTGGGTCCACCGAGCCCACCGAGCCCACCGAACCCTCAGCGCCCGCGAGACCGTGAACTCTGCGTCGAGGCCGTACCCCCCAGGGCACGGCTTGGCCGCAGCAGGCACGGTTTCGCGGGGGAAGTGGACGATCCGGTCCGGCTCAGCGGATGTAGACGTCGTAGTGGTTGCCGTAGGTGCCGCGGTCGTACACCTTGCCCTGGTAGCCGAACGGGGTGTTGATGATGGTGCCCTTGGGGGCGCCGTTGGCCAACACGATGTAGCCGTCGCCGTCGGCCACGTAGCCGCCGGCATTCACGTGGCGGCCCGGGATGTCGAGCCCGCCCCCGGGGAGCACCTGCTGGGAGTAGTAGGTGAACTTGTACCCGCCCCAGTTGATGACCCCGGCGCTCATGAACTGGCTCAGGGTGTACTGGGCGCTCGTCGGCGCGCTCGCCGACGAGCCGGACGACCCCGACGACCCGCTGCTCGAGGACCCGGAACTGGAGGAACTGGAGGAACTCGAACTGCCGGAGGCCACCACTGGCGCGGGCTCGCGGGTACCGACCTCGATGATCTCGGTGACGGCGGCGGTGGCCTCGGCCGACATCACCTGGGTGCGGGAGACCTCCTTGCCGTCCACCGTCAGCACCTGCGAGGTGATGCGGGCGTCGCCGTCGAACCCCTTCTGCACCACGCGGGTCTCCCCCACGAGCAGGTCGTCGGTCTCCCGCTCCTCGGTGTCGTACTCGGTGATGACCTGCTCGGTCACGTACTCGGTGCTCGCGCGGCCGATGGTCACCTCGGCGCCGTCCTCGGGCGCGGCATCCAGCGCGTGGGAGACGGTGTCGTCCCACCCCACGGCGATGCCGGCCTCCTCCAGGGCGGCGGCCAGCGTCTCCGCATCGGTCACGACCTGGTGCGTCTCGCCGTCCACCTGCACGCTCAGCGCGACCCCCTCACCATCGGCCAGAGCCGCGCGGGCCTCGCTGCGTGAGGCCGCGGACAGCGCCACGACGTCCTCCTCGGCGAGCGCGGGATTGTCCAGCGGGATGTCCAGGCTCGAGGTGCGCACATCTGCGGCCTCATCGGCCTCGCTGACGGCCGGCTCATCGGCGGCCCACAGCGAGGAGAGGGACCCCTCCTCCAGGGTGCTGGCCACCACCACACCGCCCGTGGCGGCCACGAGGGCGGTCAGGACACCGGCGCCCAGGACACCCTTGCGCACGGAACGGCGATCGGTCACGAGAGAACTCCAAGATTGCGGCACACGACCACTCCATGGTAACGGTTCGATCACGATCCGGCGCGCCGGGTGACACCACTCGCCCAACCACCTCGCGGGCAATCCGCCGGACCCCCTTGCCCCGGGGCCTCACACGATGCCTATCGTGACCGAGCAGGGGCGAACGCAGCGGCCACCACGGTGGCCGACGTGAGAGGAGTCACCATGAGCGCGCAGGACAGGTTCGATGCGAAGTCCGACCAGGTCACCGGCAAGATCAAGGAGACCGCGGGTGACGCCACCGACAACGAGCAGTGGCAGGCGGAGGGCCGCGGCGAGCAGGTCAAGGGCGGACTGAAGGACGCCGCCGCCGACGTCAAGGACGCGGCGGGCAAGGCCGCCGACGCCGTGAAGGACGCCTTCAAGAAGTAGCGGACCCATCGGCCTGCGCCCGACTGGCGGGCGCAGGCCGAGAGGGCCTCACAGCGTGATCGCGCCCGTGGCGAGCAGCACGTAGGCCGCCACACCCAGCGCGCACGTCACCACCAGTTCCACCCGCTCCGCCGGCCGGACGGTGCCCCACCCGCCGCGCGAGATCACGTGCACCACGGACGCCGGGGCGTAGATCGCAAAGGTCAGCAGCAGGTAGTCCACCCCGCCGGCCCACACGATGAACAGCGCGTAGCCGAGCGTCAACACGCTCAGCACGAGCCACCCGGGGCGAGCGGCGCCGTCGCGCATCTCCCGCCAGGAGGTGCGCACCGCGAACCCCGCCGAGAGCACGTACGGGATGAGGATCAGCGAGGAGATCAGCGCCAGCGCGGTGTTGAAGGCGTCCGTGGCCAGCAGCACCACGAGCAGGAAGACCTGCACCAGCACATTGGTGGCCGTGATCGCGCCGATCGGGGCGCCGCGCGCATTCTCCTTGAGGAAGAACGCGGGCACGTCCCCCTGCTTGGCCGCCTGCACCATGACCTCGGCGCCCATGAGGGTCCACGCGAGATAGGCGCCGAGCACACTGATCAGCAGCCCCGCCCCCACCAGCACCGCACCCCAGGTCCCGACGGCCGCCTCCAGCACCCCGGAGACCGAGGGCTGGGAGAGAGCGGCCAGCTCGGCCTGGGTGAGGATCCCGTACGGCGCGAGGGTCACCATCACGAACAGCGCGAGGGTGCCGAGGAAGCCGACGACGGTGGCCCAGCCGATGTCCTGGCGGCGGCGGGCGAAGCGCGAGTAGACGCTGGCGCCCTCGATGCCGATGAACACGAACACGGTCACGAGCATGGCGCCGCGCACCTGCTCGGCCACCGGGATGCCTCCGCCGCCGAGGTTGTCCACGAAGACCCCGACGTCGAACACCGCGAAGGCGATGAACAGGAACGCCGCCAGGGGCACGAGTTTGGCCACCGTGACGATGCGGTTGATCGCGGTAGCCGAGGTGACGCCGCGCCGCAGCATCAGGTGGTAGGTCCACACGCCGAGGGAGGCGATCCCCACCGCGAGCGGTGTGGAGCCGTCACCCAGCGCGGGCACCCACTCCCCCAGGGTGGACATGATGAGCACCCAGTACGCCACATTGCCGATGACGGCGGTGAGGTAGTACCCGGTGGCGGACAGGAATCCGGGGTAGCGCCCGAAACCCTCCCGGGCGTAGGAGTAGACCCCGGCGTCCAGGTCGGGGCGGCGGTCGGCCAAGCGCAGGAAGGTCAGGGCGATCAGCAGGGTGCCGGCGCCGGCCAGGATCCAGGCGAGGATCGCACCGCTCGCGCCGGCGCTGGCAGCGAACTGCTGCGGCAGGGAGAAGACACCGCCGCCCACGATGGAGCCGACGACGAGGGCCGCCAGAGTCCATCGGCTGACGGTCGTGGTGGCGGTACCGCTGCTGCCTGGGGTGGCGCCGGTCGGGGCGGGCGCGGAGGGGCCGTCGGTCACGGCTCCATCTCACCCGGTTCCGCGGGTGGATGCACGCCGACCACGCCCGAGCCCTCGGCTTGCGCCGGGCACGCAGAAGCCCCGCCGGCCACGAGGGCCGGCGGGGCTTGTGCGTCGCTGTCTCAACGAGCGCGCCCGGAGGGACTCGAACCCCCAACCTCCTGATCCGTAGTCAGGTGCTCTATCCATTAAGCTACGGGCGCGTGGCCTCACGGCCGACGACAACCATACCCTGCCGCGGCCCCGAGGTCTAATCGGCCTGATTCCAGGCCTCAGCGCGGCTGGGTGGGCCGCTGCGCCTCGGGTGGGCTGCGTCGTCGTGCGCTGCGCATCGAGCGCGACGGCGCAGCCCACCCCGCTCGGCGCTCACTCCTTGGGCTTGAGGTGCTCGAAGATCTCGTCGTTGGCGGGGTCGTTGATGTTGTGCAGGACCTCGGAGTCCTCCTTGAGGTCGGTGGACAGTTCCTGCTCCGGCTCCTCCGGCGCCTCGTCGCCGTCGGAGGTGACGACCTCGTCCTCGTCCTTCATCACGGGCGAGGCGAACCCCTGCACGGGACTGGGCACCCAGGAGACCTTCTCGTCCTCGTGGTGCTTGTGGGATTCCTGTTCCATGCGCGCCTCCTTGTGCGGGAGCCGCCGATCGCGGCTCGTGCCCTCATTCTAGGAAGGCGGCCGAGCCCCGCGCGAGGGCTGCGGGCGCACTCGTGCGACCCGGGTCCCTCATCCCCGGGGATGACGATCGCGCGCGGAACTCGACTCCGGGCCGATGCGGGTGCGCCCCGCCACGATCGATGCTGCGGGGATGTCAGAGAACCTCGAGGGGATCGCCCTCACCAAGACCTACGGCGAGACCGTCGCCGTCACCCACGCCCTCGCGGGCGTCGACGTCAGCATCACCCCCGGGGAATCGGTCGCGGTCATGGGACCCTCCGGCTCCGGGAAGACCACCCTGCTGCACCTGCTCGCGGGTGTGCTGCGCCCCACCTCGGGCAGCATCAGGTGGCGCGGCCGGGACGTGGTGGCCATGTCCGACCGGGAGCGCACACGACTGCGCCGGGAGGAGTTCGGCTTCGTGTTCCAGTCCGGGCAGCTCCTCCCGGAGTTGCCCGCCGAGGAGAACGTGGCGCTGCCGCTCATGCTCGCCGGTGTGCGCCGCGCCGAGGCCACGCAGCGCGCCCGCGGCTGGCTGGCCCACCTCGGGCTCGCGGGGCTCGAGCAGCGCCGCCCGGGGGAGCTCTCGGGCGGCCAGGCGCAGCGCGTCGCCGTCGCCCGTGCCCTCGTGGGCCGCCCCGGGGTGGTGTTCGCCGACGAGCCCACCGGCGCCCTGGACCGCCGCACCGGCGCGGAGGTGATGCATGCCCTCACCCAGGCGTGCGCCGCCACCGGCGCCGCCCTCGTGGTGGTCACCCACGACGTGGAGGTCGCCAGATGGTGCGGCCGCACCCTTCAGGTGCGGGACGGTCGGATCGTGCCCGAGGCCGCGCCCTCGCTCCAGGAGCTGGGAGAGGCGCGATGACCACGCTGCGCCTGTGGCTGCTGCTGCGCCGCCGCAGCCGGACCGACCTCCGCGATCCGGCCCGTCTCACCGGCGCTCTCGCCGTGCTTGCCCTGGCCGTGACCACCGCGATCGCCCTCCTGGTGACGGCGGGTTCCCTCGCCTTCATCGAGCGGGCCAGGGCGGGCGTGGCGGTGGGCAGCTACGCCGTGGAGCTCTACCCGTTCCTCGCGGCGCTCGCGTTGGTGCTCCTCGCCGTCCCCTTGATGACCCTGGGATCGGCGGCGACCAAGCTCGCGGTGTCTCGGCGCGACTCCCGGCTCGCCGCGCTGCGGCTGGCGGGGGCGACCACGGGCCAGGTCACCGCGCTCACCCTCCTGGACGCCGTCTTCCAGGCACTGGTGGGCGCCGTGCTCGGCATCGCCGGCTACCTGGCTCTCGTGCCGCTGGCGGCGCAGGTCCGGTTCCAGGACCGCGCCTTGGCGCCCGGTGAGTTGTGGCTCGGCACTGGTGGGACCGCCGTCGCGGCCGGGGTGGTCCTCGTGATCGTGCTGCTGGCCGCGCTCGCCGGACTGCGCCGGGTCGCGATCACCCCGCTCGGGGTGGCCCAGCGCGTGACTCCACCGGCGCTGCGGTGGGCACGGGCGCTGACCGCTGTGGGGGCGGTCAGCGCCGCGATCGCGGTGGGCGCCCTGAGCGACCTCGGCGCGACCGTGCTGTTCGGCTCGATCGTCGCGGTGATCGGCGTGGGCATGGCCACGGTCAACGTCACGGGGCCGTGGCTCATGGGGCTGATCGGGCGCATCGGGGTGCGCGCCGCCTGCACGCCGGCCGCGCTCCTGGCGGCCCGTCGAGTCGTGGACGACCCCAAGGCGGCCTGGCGCGCCGTGGGCGGTGTCTCCTTGGCCACGTTCGTGGCGGTGGTGACCGCGGTGACCGCCGTCGTCACGCCGGAGGCCGCGCACGACGCCGCGGGCATCACCCTGGTGACCGACCTGCGCACGGGTGCGCTGCTGACGTTGGTGCTCGTGGGGGTGTTGGCGGCGGTCACCACGGGCGTGGTGCAGGCGGGACGGGTCATCGACGCACGCGCCACCACCAGGTCCCTCGTGCTGGCGGGGGCCGATGGGCGTGTTCTGGACCGCGCCCGGCTGGCCGAGGTGGCACTCCCCCTCGCGGTCAGCGTGGCCCTGGCGACAGGAATGGCCGGTGCGCTGGTGCTGCCGTTCCTCGGGATCGGCCTGTTCGTGCAACCGGCAGCGATCGCGCAGATCGCCGTGAGCGTGCTGGGCTCGTGCGCGCTCGTGCTCGCGGGCGCCGCATCGGCCCACCTGGTGGCCCGCGGCACCAGCGCCACCACCGGGTGACCCTTCGGCACCTCCCCACCCCTCGCGAGGCAGGAACGGGTGGGGTTCAGGCGGTGCGGGCCGTCAGGAGCGCGTTCATCCGGGAGGTGAGGGATACGTCCACGGCCAGGTCCGCGCCGTCGACCCGGCGGATCGGGCAGGCGAGCCGGGTGCTGGAGGTCAACCAGGCGCCGTCGGCCGCCAGCAGTTCGCTCTCCCGCACGTCCCGGTACTCGGTGCGCAGCCCCCAGGCGGGCGCCTGCGCGAAGACGTCCTCCTGGGTGGTCCCGGGCAGCACCCCGATCTGCGGCCGCGGCGTGACCAGGGCGTCCCCGACCCGCACGATCAGGGTGGAGGTGGGGCCCTCGAGCAGCAGCCCGTCGGTGGAGACGAACACGACGTCCTGCGCCCCGCGGCGCCGCGCCTCCCGCAGGGCCGCCTTGTTCACGGCGTAGGCGAGGGTCTTGACCCCGGCCAGCAGCCACGGCGCCGTCTCCGGTACCTCGGTGGAGAGGCCTCGATCCAGCAGCACGACGGCGATCCCCTCCTCCCGGGCAGCGCTGAAGTCGGGGGTGGGGCCGGCGTAGGCCCATCCCACGGGCCCGGTGCCGAGTTCCTCGTCGCCGCGGGAGAGGCAGTACTTCACCATGCCCTCGGCCATGCCCTCGGCCGCAGCCCCGAACGCGGCGACCGCCGCTCGGGTGGCGTCGCGGTAGACCTCCAGGTCGGGCTCGGGGAGGTCGAGCATGGCCGCGGACCGGGCGAGTCGGCGCAGGTGACGCTCCTCCGCCAGGATCCGGCCCTCGCGCACCATCGCGGTCTCGAAGATCCCGTCGCCCCGGGTCACGGCGAGGTCGGTCACCCGCAACTGCGGTGCGAGCGGATCCTCGCGCCGGTAGGGCGCACCGTCCCCTCCGATCTGGCCCCGGGTGGGGCGGTCGATCATCACGAGCGTGGCGGTGGCCATGGCGTCCTCCTCGAAGCGGTGGGAACATCCTGGCACTGCGCGCGCGTGGGGCGGGTGGTCGGTGAGACGGCCCGACGGGATCGACCACGGGTGCGGGAGACTGTGAAGCCGTGACCGCCTTCGCCGACCGAGCCTTCCAGCACGCGAGGGCGAATCCGTGGATCGTCTGGCTCACCGGGTGCGGGATCTACTTCATGGCGGTCCTCTTCCGCGCCTCCCTGGGAGTGGCCGGGCCAGAGGCCGTGGAACGCCTCGATCTGACCGCCGCACAACTCGGCGCCTTCATCACCCTGCAGCTCGGGATGTACGCGCTGATGCAGGTGCCCTCCGGGATCCTGCTGGACCGCTGGGGTCCGCGGCGGGTGCTGCTCGGTGCGGCACTGGTGATGGGCAGCGCGCAGATCGCCTTCGCCTTCGCCACCTCCTACCCGATGGCGCTCCTGGCCCGCGGCATGCTCGGGGTGGGCGACTCCGCCGTCTACCTCGCCTGCCTGCGCCTGTGCGCCGTCTGGTTCCCGCGGCAGCGGTACGCGGTACTCGCCATGCTCTCGGGATTGTTCGGCATGGCGGGGAACCTCGCCGCGACCCTCCCGCTGACGTGGGCGCTCCAGGACGTGGGCTGGGTGCCGACCTTCGCCGTCAGCGGCGGGTTCGCGATCGCCTACTCCCTGCTCCTCCTGCGGCCCGCGGTGGCCGCGCCGTATCGCAGCGAGGGGGTCGACGCCGCGGCCTCGCCCCGGGGCTGGCGGTCCCCCTTCCAGGATCTCGCCCAGGCCTGGCGCGGCACGGATCTCGGGCACGGCACCCGCCTGGGGTTCTGGACCCATCAGGCCACGATGGGCTCCGGAGCCGTGGTCTCGATGGTGTGGGGGGTGCCCTACCTCACGCAGGCGCTCGGCTACACCCAGGACGCCGCGGCGACCATGCTCATGCTGCTGGTGCTCGCGACCCTCGTCTCGAGTTTCCTCATCGCGCCGTTCGCGGGCCGTTTCCCCGGCAGGCGCATGGCCCTCGCGCTCGGTTTCGCCCTGGGGAACGTGGCCGCGTGGGCACTGCTGCTGCTGTGGCCCGGAACACCGCCCACGGCCGCCGTGATCGCTGCGTTCGCGATCTTCGGGTGCGGCGGGCCGGCCTCCCAGATCGGATTCCACCTCGCCCGCGACTACTCCCCGAGTTCACGGGTCTCCACCGCCACCGGACTGGTGAACTCCGGCGGATTCTCCGCGGCCATGATCGGGTCGGTCGCCGTGGGATGGGTACTGGACGCCCTGACCGGGCCCGGCGGTGCCACCGAGAGCGACT
This sequence comes from Serinibacter salmoneus, assembly GCF_002563925.1. Taxonomy (NCBI): domain Bacteria; kingdom Bacillati; phylum Actinomycetota; class Actinomycetes; order Micrococcales; family Beutenbergiaceae; genus Serinibacter; species Serinibacter salmoneus. The sequence continues at coordinate 2,786,325 of NZ_PDJD01000001.1, forward strand.
ACCGCTGGTCGTTGGGCGCGATGGCGCTGATCACCGTGGTCTCCACCGCGGGGATGGTGGTCTCCTTGCTCAGCCTGCGGGGCCGCACGCTGCGGCGCCAGGCCGCCGGCCAGGAGGTGGTCATCCCTGTGGTCGCGCACTGGTGGGACGCGCCCTTCACCCGGCACACCCGGGGTCCACGGGAAGACTGATCTCGACCCGCGGCGCGCGGGTATGCACTCGGTGTATACCCATGGTGTACTCAGGTCATGAGCATCCCGATGTCACTCCTCGGCCTGTTGGACGCCGGCTCCACCCATGGCTTCGCGCTCAAGCGTCGCTACGACGGACTCCTCGGGCACGGGCGCGAGCTGCGCTTCGGTCAGGTCTACGCGACGTTGGCACGACTCGAGCGCGACGGGCTAGCGGGCGGGGTGGGATTGGAACCAGGAGAGGGAGCCGACCGCAAGGTCTATGCCATCACGCCGGACGGGGTCGCCGAGCTCGATCGGTGGCTCTCCACGCCGAACCTCCCCTCGGGTCGGCCCAGTGAACTCTTCACCCGGGTCGTGCTCGCGCTGGCGAGCGGGCGCCCGGTCAACCAGATCCTCGACAGTCAGCGTGAGGTGTACCTGTCCCGCATGCGGGAGCTCACCGGGTCACGCCACGCCGGAGACGTGGTCGACCGCATCACCTCGGACTTCGAGATGGCCCACCTACAGGCCGATCTGCGATGGATCGAGCTCGCGGGGGCCCGCTTGAGCGATCTCGAGGCCGGCGTGACCACGGTGATGGCCAAGGGCGACTGATGCCGGGTCCACACGTAGCCCTGAGCGGGCGAGGCCTGCGCCACACCTACGGCAAGGAGGAGGCCCTCGCAGGTGTCGATATCGACGTCCATGTCGGTGAGGTCGTGGCCTTGATGGGGCCCTCCGGGTCGGGTAAGTCGACCCTCCTACACCTGCTGGCCGGCCTCCTGCGGCCCACGAACGGCGAGGTCTGGCTCGGGAAGTCACGCCTGGACACCGCGAGCGAGAGCGTTCGGGCCAGCATACGACTGCGTCGGATGGGCTTCGTGTTCCAGTTCGGCGATCTCGTGCCCGAGTTGACGCTGGCGGAGAACGTCGAGCTGCCCCTCCGGCTCACGGGGTGCTCACGGGTACGGGCGCGGCACACTGCCGGACGCCTGCTGGAGGCACTCGGGATAGCCGCGGTTGCCGATCGGCGAGTGAATGAGGTGTCCGGCGGGCAGGCGCAACGCGCCGCCGTCGCGCGCGCGTTGGTGCACTCCCCCGAAATCGTCTTCGCCGACGAGCCTACGGGCTCCCTGGACACCGTCGCCGGTGAGCAGGTGATGGAGGCGCTCGTCGGCGCCGCGCGCGAGACGGGCGCTGCGGTGGTCCTGGTCACCCATGAGCTGTCGGTGGCGGCCTTCGCCGATCGCGATCTGCAGATCCGGGACGGTCGGATTCCGCGCGCGGCGACGATCCCGGCGGCAGACTCCTGATGGGTGCGCTGTTTGACCTCGGGCTGCGCCTGACTCGCGCCGGCCGTTCCTTGCGGTTCGGCAGCGTCGTCCTGGGCTGCGCCCTCTCCGTGGCACTGGTGACGATGGCGTGGGTTCTACCCGATGCCATGTTCCCGCCCTCGCCCGACCCCCTGGAGACCGATCCGCGGCGTGCGCCGATCGCCTCCTTGCTGGCACTGATCACCGCGCCCGTGATCGCCCTGCTGCTCGCCGTCGGGCGCATGTCAGCCGAGGTGCGCGATCGACGACTGGCCTCCCTGATGCTCCTCGGCGTGAGCAGGGCGCGCACGCTCACGGTCGCCGCCGTGGAGAACCTTCTCCCGGCCACGGTGGGCGCCGTGGCCGGTATCGGACTCTTTGGACTCCTTCGAGTCCTCACGACTGCCCTCGCGCGGGACGCCCTGGCCGAGCCGATCGTCGGTGGCAGTCGGACCATCCTCGTGGCGTTCGGCGTGGTCGTGGTCTCCACCGTGCTCGCGCTCGCGCCCATCCGGCGGCTCGCGGGCGGACCAGCCACGGCCTCGGAGGCGACCGTCACCGCCCCCTCGGCATGGCGGCTCGTGCCGATCCCTCTCGCGCTGGGCCTTCTTGGGGCGGTGTTCGCCACGCCGACCGACCAGGTCACCGCCCGGACGGACCTGGCCCTGTTCGGGGCGGCGGTGGCGTCCGCGCTCTCCATCGCGCTCGCGACGCCCTGGGTGATCTCCGGCGTGGCAGGCCTCCTCGTGCGGGCACCATCGGTGTCGGTCCTGATGGCGGCGCGGAGCGTGCAGACCCAGGGTCCCGCGATCGCGCGGCGCGTGACGGGCCTGGGGATCACGTCGTTCGTGGTGCTCTCCGCTGCCGGCTATCTCGGCATCCATGAATCGGATCCGGTGACGTCCGGATACGTCCACCAGGCCGAACAAGGCCCCCAGGAGGTGTGGATCGACGCGCCGAACGGCGAGAGCCCACTCGATCCGGGCCTGGCCGCGCAGATCGAGGCCGTTGCTGGCGTCCAGGGCGTCTGGCACACCGGGACGCTGCGATCACCGTGCTCGGACGGTGAGGAGTCCTGTTCCCGAGTGTTCGTCGGTACGTGCCGGGACCTGGCCCTCCTCGCCGATGTCTCCGGCTGCTCCGACGCGCAGGCCGCGTGGATCAGGCCGACCAATGTCCCGCGGCACCTCGCTGCGGCCACCTCGCCCGAGCGCGGCACCCAGGCCGCCCTCGAGAACACCCGCACCGGCGAACCCATCACCCTGCAGGTCCCCGGCACGATGGAGCAGGATGTCCTGGCGTCGACGCAGCGCTGGCCTCGACCCGAGCAGTACGACCTCTTCGTTCCCGCCGCGCTCGCCGAGGAACTCAAGGCGATCGACGAGACCCATCTGACCGTGGTAGCCGACCAGGGTTCGCGGGTTCGATTCGACATCATCGGGCTCGCCGAGCGCGCCGACGCCTCGGTCTTCGTCCCCGCCCTGCCTGCCTACGAGCAGATAGCCACCCTCCGCGTCGTGGTGTGGAGCGTGGCCGCAGCCAGCATCGCGGTCGCCGCGCTCATCTTTGCCCTCGCGAGCATCGACCGCGCCCGCCACCAGCGACGGACGCGAGCGCGCCTGGTTGCCGTCGGCGTCCCGGCGCGCCTCCTGCGGTCCGCCCAGGCCTTGGCGACGGGCACGACGCTCGCTGTCTCGCTCGCCGTCGCGCTCGGCCTGGGATGGGCATCCGTCACAGCATTGGCCCACACGGCGGGCGAGAGCCAGCGCATGGTGAACTGGACACTGCTCGCCGTCGCCACGGCGGCCATCTCGGCGTCCGCAGGAGCCCTCACGCTCCTCACCCTCCCCCTGACAAGGACCGCTGTACGCGCCGAGGACCTTCGCCAGGAATAAGGTCAGCCTGCCCTGAGAAAGGCTCCCCTCACGGCAATTCAGGCCATTCTTTCCTTGCTAGAAATGCGCCGCGAACAGTGGTTCCATTCATTCCATGACGACCTCACTGCTCTCCCCCGGCGGCCTCTCCCGCGGCGTGACCGGCGCCGCAGTGACCCCGCCTCAGGTCCCGACCGGCCCCGGCTCCGACCCCACCCACAACCTCGGCCCCGAGGCTCCCCGTGGCCCCAGCAACGCCCGCCTGAACTGGCTGCGCGCCGGCGTGCTCGGCGCCAACGACGGCATCGTGTCCGTCGCCGCCGTGGTGGTCGGGGTGGCCGCCGTCACGGCGAACCCCACCGCGATCATCACCGCCGGCATGGCCGCCCTGGTCGGCGGCGCGCTGTCCATGGCGCTCGGCGAGTACGTCTCGGTCTCCTCGGCGCGCGACTCCCAGCTCGCGGCCGGCACGGCCGCGGACGACGAGGAGATCTCCAACCCCTGGCACGCAGGCCTCGCCTCCGCGCTGGCGTTCGTGGTCGGCGCCCTGCTGCCGTTCCTCGCGGTCCTGGTGGTGCCCGGCGCCGCGAAGATCCCCGCCACCGTGGTCGCGGTTCTCATCGCCCTGGCGCTCACCGGGGGCCTCGGCGCCCGCCTGGGCGATGCGCCCGTGGGCCGCGCCGTGGTACGCGTCCTCATCGGTGGTGCGCTCGCGCTCGGGGTGACCTTCGCCGTCGGGAGCCTGTTCGGGGTCGTGGTCTGAGCCCACCCGCCCTAGCTCCGCGCCTACTCACACGGCGTGACCCAGGCCTTCACGAACGCCGCGGACTGATAGACGTACTGCTTCGTCCACGCGAGCGCGGAATCCGGCCCGTCGCCGGCGCGGGATCATCCTGCGCGGGATCATCCTGCGCGGGAGCGAGATAGAGCGGCACCGTCGCGGCCACGGCCACCAGAGCCAGCCCGAGGGGGCCGCCACACCGGTCCAGGTGCGGCGACGCCGGGGGCCGTCGGTCACACCGGCGATGCTAGGCCGGCTGCGCGGTGGGTGCCTGACGCCGGGCCCGCATCGCGGCGGGCAGCACCACCAGGGAGGTGAGGAAGAAGCAGATGGCGCCGATCAGGGTGCCCCAGTTGGCGATAGCGCTGTTGACCACGTTGTTGTCCGGCAGCACATACGCGCCGACGGCGGAGAAGCCGAAGGCGATGCAGCCGAGCATGTTGATCTGGGCCGACCACCACTCGGCGCTCGCGGGTGCCCACAGGGTGCCGTTGGCGTGGGAGTAGGCGACCAGGATGAAGTACCCGGACACCAGGAAGGCCACCGAACCGCCGGCGTCCGGGGACCACACCCAGCGGTCCTGCTCCACCACGGTGCGCGCGTACAGCGCGGAGGTGGTGGAGATGTTGAACATCACGGTCCCGAAGGACTGCGTCGCGGCACCCAGCCACTCCGCGCGCAACACCGGGTGGGGGCGGCCCGGCACCGTGGTCATCCGTGGGGCGCTGCGAATCGTCTGGATCAGGCCGGCACCGGTGAAGAACCACGCGCCGACGAAGCACAGCAGGTTCGGGACGGTCGCGCTGGCGCCACCGATCGAGAGCGCGGCGGCCACCGCGAAGAACGACGAGCCGATCATGAAGCCCCAGCTCTGCTTCACGGCCGTCGGCGTCAGTCCGGGCAGGCGTCGGTGCGGCGCAAGGGTCGTCATGGGGTCCTCTCCGGGGAGCCGGGGTGCCGGGGTGGAAGCCGGGACCCGCCCCCGGCGGGCGGGCCCCGGCGCTCAGGGGATCAGTGCGCGAACTGCTGCGTGGGCTCGGCCGCGTGCGGCATCGGCGCGTCCAGGGAGTCGAGGAACTCGACCTCACCCTTCAGGTCCCGCAGCAGCTTCTTGGCCAGGTCCAGGCTGAGGCCGGAGCGCACCACGATGCGCTGCACCGTGAGGTCGGCCATGTCGTCGGCCATCGGGTAAGCCGGCACCAGCCAGCCCTTCATGCGCAGCCGGTCGGACAGGTCGTTCAGATCCCAGTTCTTGGTGTGACCGGGCGTCAGGCGCCACGCGAACACCGGGATGGTGTCGCCGCGGCTGATGAGCTCGAAGCCATCGAGCTTGCCGATCTCGGAGGAGAGGAACTGTGCCACGTCCAGCGACTCCTGCTGGACCTGGCGGTAGCCCTCCCGGCCCAGACGCAGGAACTGGTAGTACTGCAGCAGCACCTGTGCGCCGGGACGGGAGAAGTTCAGCGCGAGGGTGGGCATGTCACCACCGAGGTAGCTGCAGTGGAAGATCATGCTCTCCGGCAGACGCTCGGTGTTACGCCACACCACCCAGCCCACACCCGGGTAGACCAGGCCGTACTTGTGGCCGGAGGTGTTGATCGAGACCACGCGCTCCACGCGGAAGTCCCACTCCAGATCGGGCTGGCAGAACGGGGCGACCATCGCACCGGAGGCGCCGTCCACGTGGATCTTCACGTCCAGGCCGGTGTCGGCCTGGATCTGGTCGAGCTTGGCGGCGATCTCCTTCACCGGCTCGTACATCCCGGTGTAGGTCTGGCCCATGATCGCGACTACACCGATGGTGTTCTCGTCGACGTACTTCTCGAGCTCGTAGCCGTCCAGCACCAGGTGCTCCTCCGAGATCGGCACCCAGCGGGGCTCCACCTCGAAGTAGTTGCAGAACTTCTCCCAGCACACCTGCACCGCGGTCGAGAGCACCAGGTTCGGCTTCTCGATCGACTTGCCCTCGGCCTTGCGCTTGGCCTGCCAGTGACGCTTCAGGGCCAGACCACCGAGCATGCAGGCCTCGGAGGAACCGATCGTGGAGGTGCCGATCGTGTCCTGCGGGTCCGGCACGTTCCACAGGTCCGCGATCATCCGCCAGGTGCGGTCCTCGATCGCGGCCGTGGCCGGGTACTCGTCCTTGTCGATCATGTTCTTGTCGGCGGCCTCGACGTACAACTTCTTCGCCTCGTCGTCCATCCAGGTGGAGACGAACGTGGCGAGGTTCAGGCGCGCGTTGCCGTCCAGCATCGCCTCGTCGTGCACGATCTGGTAGGCGGTCTCGGGCAGGCTCGGACCGGCCGGCATCTTGTACTTGGGCAACTCGGAGGCCTCACCCGGACGCAGGAAGACCGACCGGAGCTCGAGGGAATCGTCCAACTCCTCGTCGGAGTGGTGCGTCAGGTGGTGCAGGGGGCGGGGGACTCGCATGATGCTGCCTTTCTTTGTGGTGCCGGGGTTCGGTGATGCGTGGTCGGGTACGACGGGGTCAGGTGGGCAGGCCCGCGGGCGGACAGATCCGGTCCATCGTGCACCGGGCCCACCTTGCACGCGCAGCGCGCTGGCGGGTCTCCTGTCTCACGTCGTCCCACGCGGGGTATCTCAGGCGGCGGGGGTCGCGGCCGGGAGGGTGTTCTTGACGACCTGCCCGTTCTTCACGATGAGCTGGAGGTTGTGCTCCGGATCCGCGATCACCGAGAGGTCGGCGAGCGGGTCGCCATCGAAGAGCAGGAGATCGGCCCATGCTCCGGGCTGCAGCACACCGAGCGGCGCGCGTGCGTAGGTGTTGCGCTCTCCGGCCATCTCGAACAGGGCCGCGTTGCCGCTGGTGAGCATCGCCAGCGCCTCGGCGTTGGTGAAGAACTCACCCAGTCGTGCAGCCATGACGCTCTGCCGGGCGGCGGACTGGGGCTCCAGGAGCAGGTCGGTCCCCCACGCCGTCTTCACGCCGTGCTTCGCGGCCCAGCCGTACACCTCGGCCGTGCCGTCGCAGATCTCGCGGTTCTTCGCGGCGCGGTTCGGGTCCGGGTAGTGGTGGTCCTCCTCGGCGAACGGCTGCATGGACAGCCAGGCGCCCTTCTCCGCGACGTAGGCGATGGTCTCCTCGTCCGCGAGGTGGCCGTGCTCGATCGAGCGCACGCCGGCGTCCAGCACCCGCCGGATGCCGTGCGGGGTGTAGACGTGAGTGGCCACGTAGGTGCCGTAGTCGCTCGCGGCAGCCACCGCGGCACGCAGCTCCTCCGGGGTGAACTGCAGGGTGCTGAGCGGGTCGTACATCGAGGCCGCCCCGCCGCCCGCTGTGAGCTTGATCTGGGTGGCGCCGGAGCGCAACTGCTCGCGCACCGCGGTCAGCACCCGCTCGGGACCGTCTGCCACCCGGGTGAACAGGATGCTGTCGGTGCGGCTGGGAGAGCCGCCGAAGACCTCCGGCGTCTCGTACTGGAAGGCGAAGTCCCCGTGCCCGGAGGTCTGGGAGATCATCGCCTGGCTCGGGAAGATGCGGGGGCCCTCAAAGACGCCGCGGTCGATCAGCGTCTTGACCGGGGCCGTGTCGCCGCCCATGTCGCGCACGGTGGTGAACCCGCGCAGCAGCATGCGCTTGGCCTCGGCGATGGTGTTGCCCACCAGGATGCCCGTGGGGCCGGCGATGAAGTCCATGTAGCTGTTGGAGTTGCCCATGAGGTGCACGTGCGCATCGCTCATGCCGGGCATCACGAAGCCGCCCTTGCCGTCGATCTCGACGGTCGGGGTCCCGGGGGCGTCGCCCACGGGGGAATCGGAGACGGCCGTGATGTGGCTGCCTTCGATGAGGACGTCGGCGTTCTCGGTGACGTCAGGACCGACGCCGTCGAACACGCGAACGTTGCGAATGATGGTGCGGGGGTTTGCCGGGGGGGTCGTACTCATGCCTCGACGCTATGCCCGATACCGCGATGCCGCTTGGTGGGGGTCACGACGCGTCCGGGTTTCACCCGGGAGTTCACCGTCGGCATCACCCACGATGGCCGCGGGCACCGGGTGTCAGGGCGCCGGGCTCCGCGCGTCAGCGCGTCAGGGCGCCGCGGGCACCGGGAGGCAGAACTCGTTGCCCTCCGGGTCGGCGAGCACCACCCAGTGGTGAGGACCCTGCGATCCGGCACCGACGCCCTGCGCGCCCAGTTCGAGCAACCGCTCGAGCTCGGCGTCGCTCACCGGCTCGCCGGCGCGCAGGTCGAGGTGCACGCGGTTCTTGACGCTCTTGGGCTCCGGCACCTCCTGGAACAGGATGCGCGGCGCGCCGCCGGTGGCCTGCGACCCGGCGGGGTGGGTGATCGCCACGCCGGAGCGCCACACGAGGGCTCCCCGGTGCGTGGTGGTGTCCTCCTCGGTGGCGAGGCCCTGGGCGATCATGCTGCGGATGAAGTCCTCGTCCTGCGGCTCCACGTCCCATCTCAGCGCCTGCGCCCACCAGTCCGCGAGCACGTGGGGATGCGCACAGTCGATCACGACCTGGAGGGTGTATGGCGCCGTCATGGCGGACATGATGGCACCAGGACGATCGCGGGGACAAGACCTCGGGAGGCGCGTGCGCTCAGACCTCCGGCAGCAGGGCGCGGCGCGCGAGGGCCAGACCCTGCGCCACACCCCGCCCACCACGCCGCCGCGCCACCACGCCGCGAAACCGTGCCTCCCGCGCCGGGGACGTGCCCCGCGACACCGTCCTCAACGCACGAGCCACGGATTCGGCGAGGCGTGCGGGCGCGAGGCGTGCGGGCGCGAGGCGCGCGGGCGCGCTCAGACCTCCGGCAGCAGGGCGCGCGCCCGCGCGTCCGTCGCGGCGTCGTAGTAGTAGCCGAAGCCCTCCCACACGACTCGGCGCTCCGGGTGCGGGTCCTCCTCGAGGCGCACCGTGCGGTCCACGATCAACGTGGTGCGGTGCTCGGCGCTGTAGCGCCCCCACCGCTCCTTGCCGCGGGTGACCATGTCCATCCAGGTGTGCCGGGTGCTGCGGGAGACCGACTCCAGGGTGGAACGGGTGGAGAAGTAGTGCGCCACGTTGCTCAGCAGGGAGTGCTGCCCGAAGACCGCGGGCAGGTCCATCCCGTGCGTGGGCAGCATGTGGGCCGTGGTGCCGGCGGAGGTGCCGTGGTCGTACCGGTACATCCACACCGGCGCCACCCTCGCGTGCCCCTCGGCAGCCTGCACGCTCGGGGCCCAGAACAGGAAGTCCCCGATGAGCGCACTGGAGGCGATGAGCGCGGGGAACCCGGGGTATGCCTTGGTGATCCGGGTGGCCGGCACCGTATCGGTGACCGACAGCATGGCCCGCACCTGGCTGGCCGGAGGCGTGGGGGCGTTCACCCCGGCGAACAGGGTGCCCTCGTTCAGCACCGTACCGATCAGCAACGGCACCGGGTGTGCCCGGCCCTGCGCGAGCACGGTGAGCGGGAACTCCGGCAGCAGGTCGCCGTCGACCACGCTGGCGTAGGAGAGCATCCCGGGTGTGTGTTCCTGTTCCGAGGCCAACGCGGCCTGTGCGGCGTCGTAGATCTCCAACAGCGGCCGGGAGAACAACCCCGGCGCGGGGTCGGCCTCGTCGAGCCCGAGCTGCGCCACCACGCGCCGGGCGCGGTCGTCATTGCGTTCCTGGGAGGTGATGCACGCGACCGGGGAGGACATGGCGATCGCCTTGTGGAACAGTCCCTGCGCGGCCGGCACCGTCATCAGCGTGGTCACCGCGAGCGCCCCGGCGGATTGCCCCGAGAGTGTCACATCGTTCGGGTCACCACCGAACGCCTCGATGTTGCGCTGTACCCACTGCAGGATGCCGAGCTGGTCCCGCAGGGCGAGGTTGCCCTCGATGGGGTACTCCGGGGTGGAGTACCGGCTGAAATCGGTGAAGCCGAAGGGGCCCACGCGATAGTTGCCGGTCACGAAGATGATGTCCTCGGTCTCCACCAGGGGAAGGCCCTCGAACAGGGAGTAGGAACTGCGCCCGTTGGCATTCGAGCCGCCGTAGAGGAACACCAGCACCGGCTTGAGCCCCTCGCGCGTATTGGCTCGCCGGGTCACGTTCACCGTGAGGCAGTACTCCCCCACGTGCTCGTCACGGCCCGCATCCGGGGGCAGGTGCTGGATCGGTGCGGCGCCGAATCGGGACCCGTCCCGCACGCCTTCCCAGGGCTGTACCGGCTGGGGCCCGAGCCAGCGGCGCGGGCCGGTGATCGGGGCGCCGAACGGGATCCCGCGCCAACTCACCGCGTCGGCCACCTGGAATCCGCGCACCACACCTCCTTCGACCTCGACGGTGAGCTCATCCTCGGAGAGCACCACGGCGGGGTCCGCAGGTGCCGGGCGGTCAGTCATGCTGTCCCTTTCGCTTGGGCCTGACGGGCCGCTGGGGGGGTCTTCGTGGCTGTTCCCGACCGTACCTGACGGGTCCCGGCGCGGCAGCCGGTGCGCCACCCGACCGCCTCCGGCGGGCGGTTCCGCGTACGCCGGCAATCCTGGCTGCGGGAGAGGGTGGCGAGGGACGCAATTCCGTCAGAACCTAGAATGAGAGGCACCCTCGCGCGGCGGCCCGACCTCCGGTCAGCGCCCCGCCACCCAGCACGTCCCCCTGACACCCAGCACGCCCCCCGACATCCAGCGAGAGTGAGGACCCGTGGCCCTGGACCCGACCGCGGCCGCGATGGCTGCCCTCGCCGCCGAACTCGACGGCGCGAGTGAGTTGCATGCCACGCTGGATGCCCTGACCCGCGCCGCGCGCACCCTGGTGACCGGCTGCGAGGCGGCAAGCGTGACCATCAGGCGGCGCCGCACCCTGGAGACGCTCGCGCCCACCGGAGACATGGCACGGGTGGCGGACCAGCTCCAGTACGACCTCGGCGAGGGGCCGTGCCTGGACGCCGCGCACGGTGACCTCCTGACCATCTCCTCCGATGTGGCCTCGGACGAGCGGTGGCCGAGGTGGGGGCGGGCAGCGCACGAGCAGGCTCGGGTCAGGTCGATACTCGCCGTGCAGCTCTCGAGCCGCGGGGAGGCGCAGGGCGCTCTCAATCTCTTCTCCTCGGCTGCGGACGCATTCGACGCCGACGCGGTCGCGACGGCCTCCGTGCTCTCGGTGCACGCCGGGGTGGCGCTGCGCAGTTCCAAGCTCGCGGACGATCTCTCGGCGGCGATCTCGAGCCGCCTGCTGATCGGCCAGGCACAGGGACTCCTGATGGAGCGGTACCGACTCGATGCGGACGCGGCTTTCTCGCTGCTGAAGCGGTGGTCCCAGACCAGTAACACGAAGTTGCGCGTGCTTGCGGAACGTGTGGTGCAGGAAGGGCCGACTCCCCCTGCTGCGTCCGCCCAACCCGCATTACCCGATCCGTGAGTCCGGGGTGCATACTCAGGGTGAGAGCAACGCTCGAGACCGGTGGCGTTGGACCGTACTCGTCGGCGCTGGCGCCGAGATCGGAACACGATGACCCTTGGTACTCATTCACATACGAACGACCCAGTTCCGAGCCCCACAGGCGGGGTGAGTGAATCCAGGTCGCGGACCTTCCCGGTGGGCACAGACCTTCCGGCGTTGGACCCCGAGGTGCGCGATCGTCTGCACCGCCTCACCACGGATCTGGCCACGGTCGGTGCCTACAAGTCCCGCCTCGTGGGATTCCGCGTGCAGGACGCCACCACCCACTGGCTGCTCGGCCCCACGCCCGACTCCATCAAGCGCAGTTACCACATCGAGGCCGACGCCGAGGCGCCCTCTCCCGAGGCCACCGAGTTGATCCTGAACCGCCTCGCCAGCCGCGGGTGGCGGGGGCTGCACACCGGCCACGGCGAGGTCTTCCGCGCGGAGGCCGAGCGCGAGGGGTGGCGGCTGTGGCTGACGGGGAAGAACGGGCGCATCAGCATGACCATCGAGACCGTCGCGGTGGTGGTGGGGGAGGACGTGGCCAAGCGCGTGCTGGCCGGTATCCACCAACCGCAGATCGGGTAGCGGGCCCGCTCGCCCCAGCCGGGTGCCCCGCGTTCCTCCCTCAGCCGCGGGGCACCACCTCGGCTCCCGGTCCGCTCGGTGTCGGCGCCTCGGTGCGCTGCGGGGTCTCGCCCATCACCGCCTCGACCCGGCGCTGACGGTCCTCCAGTTCCTCGCGCTCCACCGTCAGCAGCGGGGTCTCGATCCGTTCCTCCAGCAGGTCCGGCATCGCATAGATCCGCTGACTCCCGGCGCTGTCCCCGGGCACCGCGGTCCACTCCAGCCCGCTGATGCGCACCGGGCCCTCCACGGGAACCTCCACGGTGGCCCACATGAACAGGCCCGTCCCGGTCTCCGGGCGGCAGCAGCGCCAGTCCTGGTTGGAGATGTAGTTGCCCTGCGAGTAGGCGACCCACATCCCCTCACCGCCCGGGCCGCCGTCGAGCAACTCCATGCGCTGGGGCACGTGCGGGTGATTGCCGATCACGAGGTCGATCTCGCCGCTCGCGGCGAGTTCCTGCGCCAGGCGGGTCTGGGAGTCGATCGGGTCGTCGGTGTACTCGGTGCCCCAGTGCAGCGAGGCGAGCACGAGGTCGGCGCCGGCCTCCCGTGCGGCGCGCGCCTGTGTGATCAGGGCGGGGCCGTCCAGCATGTCCACGCTCCAGGGGGCCTGGGCGGGAACGGGGATGCCGTTGGTGGAGTAGGTCTGGGAGAGTTGGGCCACGGTCACGGTGCGCCCGGCACGCTCCAGCGTGTACAGCTGCGGGGCGGCCGCCTCCTGCTCACTGCGGGCGGTCCCCACGTGGCCCAGTCCGGCGGCGTCCAGCGCATCGAGGGTGTCCACGATGCCCGTCCAGCCCTGGTCCACGGAGTGGTTCGACGCCGTGGAGCAGCCGTCCCACCCGGCCGCGGCGAGGTCCTCGGCCAGGCTGGGCGGGGAGGCGAACACCGGGTAGCCGACCGGCTCACGCGCCTCGGTGATCGGGACCTCCAGGTGGCACAGCGCGAGATCGGCGGCCTGTACCCACGCTGTGGTGGGCTCCCAGAGCTGGGTGAAGTCCCAGCCCTCGCCGGTGTCCGCGGCCGCGAGCACGCTGTCGTGCGGGAGCACGTCGCCCGCGGCGAGGATCGTGAAGGTGGCGTCCTCGGGTGTGGGCTCGGGGGTCGGGGTGGGCGACGGCGAAGCCTCCGTGGGCGACGGCGAAGCCTCCGTGGGGGTCTGGCTCGCCGCGGTGGGGCTGCTGCCGGGTGACGTGGCGGGAGAGGAGGCTGCGCCGTCGCTCGCCGGGCTGGAGCAGGCCGCGAGCAGGAGCGCCCCGGTGAGGGCGGCGGATACGGCGAGGACGCGGGTCACCCGGCCATTGTGGCCCGTCCATGCCCGGCCGCGTCAGACGAATGGCGCGAGCATCTCCTTAATGCGCGAACCGAGCGGCTTCACCTCGAAGGTGTAGGCGGCGGAGGTGGCCGTGTCGGTCAGGGTGACGGCGAGCAGCACGCCCTCCCGGCCGAAGGTCACGTGCAGGTGCTCGCGCGGGATCCGGTGCAGCGGCGTGAGGTGCCGGAAGGAGGCCAGGGCCCCCACCCGGTGGCGGCCCAGCAGGTACAGGGCGCTGTCCGAGAGGGCGAGCACCACGGAGGCGGCCTCCTCGGTGGCGTCCATGCCCGCCTCGGCGGCGGCGCCGAGCACCTCGGCCGCTCCCCCGACGGCGTCACCCAACCCCTGGCTGAGCAGCTCGGCGGAGGTGGTGCCGGCCGGGAAGACCACCTCGACGTCGGTGATCTCGTCCTGCGGCACGGCGGCCTGGGCGCCCTTGAGGGCAGCGTGCTTGTCGAGCATCGGGGGCTCCTCCTGGGGTGACGAGGCTGTCTGTCTGACCCTAGCCCTGCCGCCCCGCACAGGCGCGGGACATCACGCCCCCTCCCGCCGCGCCATCAGGTCCTCCCGCAGGTAGCCGGCGTAGCCCCCCGCGACCCTGCCGTGCAGCCGCCCGGAGGTGACGACCTCCGCCTCATTGCTCGCCACGATGCGCGCTCCAGCGCCCCGCAGCCGCTGCACCAGGTCCACGTCCTCGTGCTCGGTCATGGCGGCCACCCCGCCCACGGCCGCGTCCAGGTCGGCGCGCACCCCGAGGTTGGCGCCGTGCACGTGGCCGTTGGGGGTCGCGGAGCGGGTGGCGAGCCACGCGCGGCGGCGCCGGGGGTCGAGGCGGTCGGGCCGCACGGTCCCGATCACCACATCCGCCCCGGCGTTGGCGGCGGCGACCTGCGCCGTCAACCAGTTCGGCGGCACTCGCCCGTCGGCGTCGGTGTGGGCGATCCAGGCCCGCGCGCCCCAGTGGGTACCCAGCAGCGAGGCGGCGTGGCGCACCCCGGCGGCGCGCGCCGCGCCCACGTTGCCGGCGTCCAGGTGCACGATCGCCTCCAGCCGTCCGGCGGCGAGGTCGGCGGAGCGGTCCCGGCAGTCGTCCAGTACCAGCACGCTGACGCACTCCACCTCGGGATGACGGCGCGCGAGCGCCGCGCGCGCCGCGTCCAGTGAGGTCAGCAGCCTCGGCAGCAGGGCCTCCTCGTCCTTGGCGGGGATCACGACGGCGAGCGCCCGGATCGCCTCGATCGCGCCCGGGTCCCGGGGTGCCTCGGGCGCGGTCACAGGAGGCCGCTTCGCACGGCCACCGAGCGCGGGTCCCGGCTGTACACCTCGAGCAGCACATCGGCGTCGGCGTAGCGCGCGGTGCGCTCGATCCCCTCGCCGGCGAGGGTGCGGGCGAGCGCCTCGTGCGCATCGTCCCCGCTGCGGGCGTGGTGCTCGACGTCGTGGCGCCAGTGGCAGGCGAGGACCACGCCGTGAGGGGTGAGCTGGGCCGCGGCATCCTCGACGAGTCCGGTGAGGGCCTCGGGGCCGAGGTAGTACAGGACCTCCGAGAGCACGACCAGGTCGAAGGGGCCCGCCGGCAGGCCCTCGCGCACGTCCCGCACCTCCAGCCGCACGTGCGGGTGATCGCGGGTGGCCTGGCGCGCGGACTCGATCGCCTCCGGCACCACATCGATCGCGAGCACCTCCTCACATCGGCGGGCGAGGCGCTGCGTGAGGACCCCCACCGAGCACCCGACCTCGAGGGCGCGGCCGAAGCGTTCCTCGGGCAGCGCGGCCATGGTGAGGTCCCGCTTGCGCTGCTCGTACCACCGGGTGCGCAGGTGCCAGGGGTCCGGGCGGCGCCGGTAGGCCGCGTGGAAGTGGTCGGCCGGGGTGCCCTCGCCCGGGGTCCCGGTCCGCGCGGGCTGGGCATGGGCCACCTGGTCGCGCTCGGGGCGCGTCACCACGAACGTCTCCGCGCCCCGACCCGTGATGCGGCGCAGGTCGTGCGGCACCACGGGCGGCTCGCCCGCGGCCGACGGCGTCACCTGGGAGGTGTGGCAGTCCACGGCGCGGGCGCGGCGCGCGGCCGCCTCGCCCTGCAGGAGGAGCCGATGCATTCGGGCCCACGGGACCTGCGGGGTCTCGGGGGTGGCCCAGTGCCACATCCACAGGGGGTACTCCCACAGGGTGGTTCCACGCGTGGCGGCGAGCTCCGCAGCCACCTCCCCCAGGATGCGGTGGTCGCGGTGCGCATCGTCCCGCCAGGGCGCCACGATGGTCGTGATCGAGGGCTCCTGCTCCTCCAGCAGCGCGGCGAGGCGGGCGGTGAGGTCTGCGCGGTGCTCACGCACCTCGCCGTCGGGCAGCGCGAGCAGCACCGGCTCGAGGCCGGGCGCGAGCTGCTCCAGCGCCTCGCGGAGCTCCTCGGCCCTGCGTTCGGCGAGTGCGCCGTCGACCTCGCCGGCCGCGGCGGCGCCGTCGGTGGCGATGACCACCAGGGGCGGCCGGCCGAGGAGCGCGAGCTCGGCGATCAGGCCACCCGCGCCGATGGTCTCGTCGTCCGGGTGGGCGGCGAGCACGAGGGTGGGGCCCTCCGGCAGGCCGAGCCGCGGCAGGTCCTCGAGCCGGGGTTCGCTGAGCCAGACCGCCGCGGGGGTGCCGGGTTCGCGGGCGTCGAACCTCACCACGGTTCCTCACCCTCGGCGACCGCCCGGCCCAGCGAGACCGCCTCACGCCAGGGGTGATGCTGCCGCAGGTAGACCGCCAGATCGGCCTGCGTCTTGGCGTAGTCCTCCTCCTGGGTCAGGGGCGCGGGCCCGAGGGCCTGCGCGGCGGTGCGCATCACGTCCTCACACGCCTCGGCCACGGTGGTGCGCACCAGTTTCGCCACCAGGCGCCCGGGCATCCGGGGCGTGCCGTCCACGGCGTCGGCCCCCTCCTCCAGGGCGCGGCGCGCCTCGGCGAGGCGGGCGGTCACGCGCCCGAGGGCGTGCTCGAGCATCTCGGTCCCCGGCCGCGCCAGCGCCTCGGCCCGCACCCGACGGGCGATCCCGGCGGCGCCCCCGTACCAGCAGGCCGCTACGCCGATGCCGCCCCACCAGAAGCCGGGCCGGGTGAGGTACCAGCCCGCCTCTCCCACCGGGAGCGCGGGCGCCTGGTGGAAGCTGACGCCGAGGGAGGGGATCTCCTGCAGGCCGCGCGAGACCCAGGTGCCGCTCGCGGGCTCCACCTCCGGCTGGCACAGGTCGACGGCGAAGAGCCGCCGCTCGCCGTCGTCCAGGTGGGCCGTGACCAGCGCGCCCTCGAGGTCGGCTGCGAGGGAGCACCACGGCTTGGTGCCCTTCAGCTGCCACCCGCGCCCGCTGCGGTGGGCGCGCAGCGGTTCCCCGGGGCCTTCCGCGGCGAACACTCCCCAGGTGCTGGCGATCTCCAGGTCGCCGGGGAGGTCGTCGTCGGCCAGGCCCGCCTGATCGAGGATGGCGCGGGCGTCGAGCACGGGCTCCACGGCGCGGGCGACGGCGACGTCGCAGGCGGCGGTGGCCGCGAGCAGGCTCCACAGCGCCGCGGTGTTGCCGCCACCGGGAAGGTAATCGGGTCCCACCCAGTCGCGGGTGTGGTCCAGAGCGCGGGCGATCTGCTTCGGGGGGAGATCGCCGGCTCGCGGGGGGTCGAGTCGGATCAAGCTCATGGGGTCAGTTTGAGCAGCGGGTGATCCCGGGCGGAAGAGGGTCGCGAAGATTGCTCCGTTCCGCGCGATACCGGTGATCCCCGGCTGTGGCGGACGGGGTGGTGGCCGGGTGGCGGCCGGGGTGGTGGCCAGGGTGGCGGCCGGGGTGGTGGCCAGGGTGGCGGCCGATTCCCGGCGACCCCCTTCACGTGTGGCGGGGCACGTGCTTAGCGTGGAGAGATGCTTCCAGTTGATCTCCCCAGCATCACGGACATCACCACGCTCAGCACCGCACGCAGCGACGCGAGCGTCAGCATCTACCTGCGCTCCTCCCCGCAGCCGGCGCAGCACGAGGCCGTGCGGATCGAGTTGCGCAACGCGATCGACGAGGCGCGGCGCCACCTGGAGGCCGCGGACCTGGACCACGAGCGCATCGAGACCACGCTGGCGCCGCTCCACGCCGTGCCGGAGGACACCGACTTCTGGGACCACCAGTCCACCTCCATGGCCCTGTTCGCCGCCGACGGTGAGCTGCACGCCTTCCGCCTGGCCAACCGCGTGCAGGCGCGGGTGCGGGTGAGTGACCGATTCGACGTCGGGGCGCTGCTGCGCGCCCGCACCTTCCCGCACGGCGGCTACGTGCTCGGGCTCGCGGAGGACCACCAGCGCCTGTGGCAGGTCCACCCGGACGCCCCGGCGCAGGAGATCCCGCTCGATCTGCCCCACGACCTCCACCTCGCGCTGGAGCACGCCCACAACCACGGGCAGGCCGATGCGCCCCGCGGCCGCGGCAACCTGGGTGACCAGCCCGGCCGCGAGCGGTTGGCGGCCCGGGTGCAGGAGGAGGTGCTGCGCCATCTCGACGGCGAGCATCCGCTGATCCTGGCCGCCACCCCCGATCTGGACCCGGCCTATCGGGCGATCAACACCTATCCCCGCCTGCTGGAGGGTCGCATCGAGGCGCACCCCACCGCGCTGGACTCCGAGGCGGCCGAGGCGCACGCCCGCGACCTCCTCGACGCCGCCTATGCCGCGCAGATCGACGCCTGGCGCGAGCACTTCGGTACGCGCCGCAGCAACGGGTTCGCCACCAGTTCCCTGCGGGAGGTGGCGGTGGCCGCGACCCTCGGCCAGGTGGAGGACCTGCACTTCGACATGGACGAGGAGACGCAGGGCACGATCGACGAGTTCGGTGCGATCCAGCGTGCGGACTCCCCCGGGCCGCGCACCTACGGGGTGGTGGACGAGATCGCGGCGCGTGTGCTGGCCGCGCACGGCAGCGTGTACGCCGTCCGCAACGCCGACCTGCTCGACGGCTCCCCGGTCGCCGCGCTGCTGCGGGTCCCGAAGGACACGCTCGGGCTGTAGCGGGTCTACTTCCCGGC
Organism: Serinibacter salmoneus; assembly: GCF_002563925.1. Lineage (NCBI taxonomy): Bacteria > Bacillati > Actinomycetota > Actinomycetes > Micrococcales > Beutenbergiaceae > Serinibacter > Serinibacter salmoneus. The sequence continues at coordinate 2,804,829 of NZ_PDJD01000001.1, forward strand.
CCGGCCCGCCGCCGAGGCGAAGCCGAGCCAGGTGTGCCGGTTGCGCCACCAGCACCAGCCCACCTTCGGTGCACCCCGGCGAGCGGCGCCGTCGCGCCCGGTGCCGCCGCTGATCCACAGCGCGGGGGTGCGCGAGTCGTAGCCGCCGCGCGGTTTGGGGCGGCGGGTCGCGATGGTCATGAAGCAGTGGTTGGGTTCGAGGCGGCCGGGTTCCTGCAGCAGCCAGCTGATGCCCTCGTGCAGGGTGAGCGGGCTGCGCTCGTCCCCGGCGAGCGCGGTGAGCGCTTCCTCGGGCGAGGCGCCGCGCAGGTGGTCGCCCCGGTCGATCCCGTGCACCAGGTACAGCGGCGCGGGCGGGAGTTCGACGGTGGGGACGGTGGTGAAGTCCTCCAGGTCGCTCCAGTCCTCCACCACGAATCCCGGCCTGCCCTCGCGTGCCAGGAGCGGGGCGAGGGCGCGCGCCGGAATCAGGTCCGGGTGCAGCGCGAGGAGCGGTGTGCCCGACGGCGCCGCCTGGCTCTGGAGGTCAGCGGCAGCGTCCCCCAGGTCGCCTTCCGTGACGCCCGCCAGCGCGGGGATGCCGAGCTCGAAGTAGCGCTGGAGCTGGCTCGCGAGGTCCGGGAGCGGTTCGGGGTGGGCGGATGCGGTCATGGATGTCCTCTCACGTGCCGGGAACCGATCAACGCCCGCGGGGTGCTGGGTGTTCCCGGGGTCACGTGAGGATGTCGCCGTCCACGTAGACCCAGGCGCCGTTCTGCCGTGTGAAGCGGCTGATCTCCTCGAGCACGTCGCGGCCGGTCGGGGTGCGGAAGGACGCGCGGAAGTGCACCGTACCGGTGTCGTCGCTCTCTCGGCCCGCGGTGGTCTCGACGATCTGCAGGGCGACCCAGGTGGTGTCGGGGTCCGGGCTCAGGTCGGCCGGCCTGGTGCTCGGGTGCCAGGTGCGGGCGACGTAGGCCAGGTCGCCGAGGGCGTACGCGGTGAACCGCGACCGCATGAGAGCCTCAGCGGTGGGGGCGTTCTGCTCGCCGGTGAGGTAGGGAGCGCAGCAGTCGGCGAACGGACGGCGGCTGCGGCATGGGCACGGCGGCGGGCCACTACCCACGCTAGACGAGGTTCTCGAAGTCACGTCGCACAGTCTTCCATCGCTCCTTGGCGGAACTCACGTGCGTCTCTAGGAGGGCGAGGTCAGGCAGGGACTGTATGGCGACCTGCAGCGGCTGACCATCCAGGACTTCCAGCGCCGGAAACGCCTCGACCATGACGGGAGCGACATGGGACCGCACGTCGCCCGGATCAATGGTGAGCAGCATGGCATCAAAGAGGCTCTTCGGACATCCGGTGGGGGTCAGGGGGTGAGTCCGCCGGCGGCGAGGAGCATGCGTAGGCGGTAGTTGTCGCGGTTGCGGTAGCCGCGGGCGAGGCGGCGTGCGAGCTCGACGATCCCGTTCACGGCTTCGGTGCCGCCGTTGTTCGCGCGGCCGGTGGTGAAGTAGGCCAGGAACGCCTCGCGCCATTTGCGTAGCGTGCGGCCCAGGCGCGCGATCTCCGGGATCGGGCAGGTGTGGAACGTGGCCAGGATCTTCTCGGCCAGTGCCCGGCCGTGGGTGGTGTCCCTGGCCTGGTAGGCGGCTCGGAGGTCCTGGGCGCAGCGCCAGGCGATGTAGACGGCTTCGTGGGCGGGGTCGGCCTCGATCGCGGCCGCGAGGCGGTTCAGCTGCTTGTCGGTGAGGTTCTCTGCCCCGGCTCGCAGCAGGCGCTGGATGCCGTAGAGCGGGTCGCCCTTGCGGCCTCGATGCCCGGTGGTGTCTTGCTGGACCCTTCGTCGGACTTCGTCCACGGCCTGGGTGCCGAGCTTCACGACGTGGAAGGCGTCCAGGACCGCGACGGCGTCGGCGAGCTCGTCATCGATCGCGCTCTTGTAGCCCCCGAACGGATCCAGTGCCGCGATCTGGATCCCGGACCGGAAGACCTCTCCGCGCCCGGTGAGCCAGTCGGCGTAGGCCTTCTTCGACCGTCCTGGCACCAGGTCCAGCAGTCGGGCGTGGAGGCGGCCCTTCTCGTCGCGGGTCAGGTCGACCATCCCGGTCAGCTCCTTGGGTCCCTTCCTACGGGGGTCGCCGTGGTGCCAGATGTGTTCATCGACCCCGAGCGAGGTGACCCCGGCGAACCGGGACTCATCAGCGTCCAGCCGCTCCAGTTCGGGTCTGATCGCGCGCCAGGCCGTCTTCCACGCGATCCCGAGCTGGCGTCCCAGCCCGCTGATCGTGGCGTGCTCACGCCGTAGCTGATCGATCGCCCACCCGATCGCGCGAGTCGTGACCGATCCCCGCGCCGCGACCAGGCCCGGGACCTGCTCGCTGAACATTCCGCGCGGGCACCCCGGATCAGGGCAGCGCCACAATCGTTGCCGCCAGAGCAGTTCCACACGTGCCCCGGCGTGGGGAACATCGTGGAGGCGCCGCATCCGACGGCCGCGGCTCGCAGCCACGACACCGCAGTCGGGACAGCCCATCAGACGCCACGGCGTCGAGACCGTCACCGCGAGCAGGTCCGCCTCGCGCTCCACCGCCTCGACCTGCACGCCCGGCAAGCCGAGCAGCACGTCACAGCGCGAGCATGGATCCGTGGTCGCGGGTCCCGCAGGGCACCCCGTAGCGTTGGTCAACGTCGAGGTCTCCGGAACGAACAGTTGCTTGGTCGCTACTGATCATCGGGGACCTCGACCCCTACCCCCGGACTACCGCGCCGACACCCTTACTCCCCACCGGATGTCCGAAGAGCCATCAAAGAGGCGTGAACATCTTTGCGAAGGAGCAGCCCACCTCGCTCGCGATGCACTGGAGTCTCGGCGTAGGAATACAGATGCGCGGCATCGAGAACGTCCGCGGGATGACTTCCCGTAACAGCGCACACCTCCCCGTACCGGTCCAGCAGCTTGCGCCGGAAGGCACCTTGCATTCGTCGCACCTTTGCTCTTGCCTCCGCAAACCCGCCAGAATGAACCCACTCATCACCCACCTCCACGGCCAACCCCCCGTCAAGTCCCTGATGACGTGCGATGAATGAGCGCGCTCGCGATGCGTCGAGCCGGCGAATCGCATTCCGCACATCGCCGTGCACATACGCAACTTGCAGATCACCCACCGGCGCTGGGGCAACAAACTCGAGCCACGTCTCTGCGTAGATCGCAGAGAACTTCTGAATCCGCGAATCCCTCCGGACCAGTTCGGGAAACTCGTTCCCGCACTTTGAGCAGCGATACTTTAGGGCCCGAGACTTGCGGGCCTTCCATTTAGATTCCGACCCGCAAAACGGGCATGCCCACCCCGCCTTGACGCCCTCGCTCGTCTCAATCTGCGCGACAACCGCCCAGCCATAGGCAAGGTGCATATCGCGAAGTATCAAGACGTCGCCACGCTTTACCTGCCGACAGTTTGGCACCTTCGAGTCGAAGTCATAATGCACGCCGACGGCATCGTTGTAGCGGTTCGCAAAGGGGCTCTTCGGACATCCGGTGGGGAGTAAGGGTGTCGGCGCGGTAGTCCGGGGGTAGGGGTCGAGGTCCCCGATGATCAGTAGCGACCAAGCAACTGTTCGTTCCGGAGACCTCGACGTTGACCAACGCTACGGGGTGCCCTGCGGCACCCGCGACCACGGATCCATGCTCGCGCTGTGACGTGCTGCTCGGCTTGCCGGGCGTGCAGGTCGAGGCGGTGGAGCGCGAGGCGGACCTGCTCGCGGTGACGGTCTCGACGCCGTGGCGTCTGATGGGCTGTCCCGACTGCGGTGTCGTGGCTGCGAGCCGCGGCCGTCGGATGCGGCGCCTCCACGATGTTCCCCACGCCGGGGCACGTGTGGAACTGCTCTGGCGGCAACGATTGTGGCGCTGCCCTGATCCGGGGTGCCCGCGCGGAATGTTCAGCGAGCAGGTCCCGGGCCTGGTCGCGGCGCGGGGATCGGTCACGACTCGCGCGATCGGGTGGGCGATCGATCAGCTACGGCGTGAGCACGCCACGATCAGCGGGCTGGGACGCCAGCTCGGGATCGCGTGGAAGACGGCCTGGCGCGCGATCAGACCCGAACTGGAGCGGCTGGACGCTGATGAGTCCCGGTTCGCCGGGGTCACCTCGCTCGGGGTCGATGAACACATCTGGCACCACGGCGACCCCCGTAGGAAGGGACCCAAGGAGCTGACCGGGATGGTCGACCTGACCCGCGACGAGAAGGGCCGCCTCCACGCCCGACTGCTGGACCTGGTGCCAGGACGGTCGAAGAAGGCCTACGCCGACTGGCTCACCGGGCGCGGAGAGGTCTTCCGGTCCGGGATCCAGATCGCGGCACTGGATCCGTTCGGGGGCTACAAGAGCGCGATCGATGACGAGCTCGCCGACGCCGTCGCGGTCCTGGACGCCTTCCACGTCGTGAAGCTCGGCACCCAGGCCGTGGACGAAGTCCGACGAAGGGTCCAGCAAGACACCACCGGGCATCGAGGCCGCAAGGGCGACCCGCTCTACGGCATCCAGCGCCTGCTGCGAGCCGGGGCAGAGAACCTCACCGACAAGCAGCTGAACCGCCTCGCGGCCGCGATCGAGGCCGACCCCGCCCACGAAGCCGTCTACATCGCCTGGCGCTGCGCCCAGGACCTCCGAGCCGCCTACCAGGCCAGGGACACCACCCACGGCCGGGCACTGGCCGAGAAGATCCTGGCCACGTTCCACACCTGCCCGATCCCGGAGATCGCGCGCCTGGGCCGCACGCTACGCAAATGGCGCGAGGCGTTCCTGGCCTACTTCACCACCGGCCGCGCGAACAACGGCGGCACCGAAGCCGTGAACGGGATCGTCGAGCTCGCACGCCGCCTCGCCCGCGGCTACCGCAACCGCGACAACTACCGCCTACGCATGCTCCTCGCCGCCGGCGGACTCACCCCCTGACCCCCACCGGATGTCCGAAGAGCCCGCAAAGGGATCGCTGAGCTCTCTGGTGAAGCAGCTCCAGAACGTGGACACCTGGGCAGCTTCTCACCATTCGAGTCCGCAGGCCACCCACGCTCAGATCGAGACGTCGCGTCCCCGCGCACCAACAACGTCCACGCCCTACCCTGGAGACCACGGCGCGCCGCGGCCGGCGCGGCGCCCATGAGCCCGGGAGTCACCGTGGCCCAGACGCTCCGCCCGGCCCGCGCACTGGCCGGAATCACGCTCTCCACCGCGCTGCTCGCCGCGTGCTCGACCACGGCGGGAGGCGACGTCGGGAGCGATCTGGAGGCTGCGCCGTCGGACACCCCGACCGCGGCCGCCCAGACCGAGGCAGCCCAAACCGACGCCACCGGGGCCGAGACCACCTCGGCCGCCACGACTCCCGAGCCGACCCCGACCACTCCGGACCCGCAGGCGATCCGGCAGGTGGACCCGGCCACGCTGGAGTGGATCTGGTGGCAGGACTTCGCCGCCCAGGAGCCAGTGGACGTCACCGCGGCCGACGAGTTCGGCCGCACCTACACGATCGGCGATCCCGCCTACTCCGATGCGGACGGCGATGGCCTGGAGGACATGGTCGTCAGCCTCGCCCAGCTGGACGGGAACGGTTACCGCGAGCAGTGGTTCCTCTGGCTCGCCGAGGCCGAGGGCGCCCCCACCCAGGTGCTGCCGCCCGTCACGGGCATGGCGCGGTGCGGGGACGCCGTCGAGTCCGTGGAGCCCACCGAGGGCGGCTTCCTGGTGCGGGAGTTCCTGAGGGAGCCGATCATTGACGATCACCTGGACTGCGCCGCGACGGGCACCTACGAGGTCACGCGCCGGGTGGGCGCGGTGCGCGACGGCGATACCACCCTGCTCGTGGACCTCGCCGATCCGCGGGGGTACGGCGGGCTGTGCCCCACGCACCCACGCACCGAGATCGCACCGGTCACGGTCTGGGGCGGCCTCACGCCGCGGATCGACGCAGCCCTCACGATCGACGGCGAGGAGCGCTTCCTCATACCCACCCACGGCCACACGATGACCGCCGGAGCCGAGCCGATGCTCCTGGCCTCGACCTGGGCCGTGGGCGAGAGCTTCGGGGATCGGATCTGCGTGTGGATCGACCCGGTGCGGTACGAGGGCTGAGCAGCGTCAACCCCGCTGCGGTGACCTGCCCGCGGACTCCACGGGCAGGTCACCGCCGCTACGGGATCGGCGTGGCGGCCGCTACCAGGGCTGCGAGGTCCGGGATGTGCCACGCCTCGGGCCCCGCGTCGCTCCCACCCAGGAGGTAGGCGCCGTCGTCCACCAGCGTGAGAGACCCGTCATACCCATACGCCGAGACGGGGACGGGGAGCCAGGACCACGTGGCGCCGTCCGCTGAGGTCAGGAGTGCCGGGCCGTCGTACGCCGGGGTGTTCACGGTGCCGACCGCCAGAAGACCGTCCGCGGCGTTCAGGCTGCCGATGCTCACGCCGTCGGGCAGTTCACCGACCTCGGTGAGCCCACCGTCCGCATCCAGCGCCAGGACCGCCTGCCCGCCCGACACCGAGCCCACGATGTAGGTGGCCTCGCCCATCAGCGCACACGCACCGAAGCTCGAGACGTCGCCCGGCGCGGTGACATCCAGGCGCTCCACGCCGGCCGGGTCTCCACGCCACAGCGCCGGGATGGGCTCGGGCAATGCCGAGTCCACTTCCCCGGTCACGAGGAAGGTGTCGCCAGGTGCGCTACAGATGGTGTTGGCGCCCGAGCCTGCCTCCGAGGAGGCACCGATCTGGTCGGGACTCCAGCGGTCGAACGCATTTCCGTCCGCAGAGGTGAGGATCGCCAGCTCGGCGCGACCATCGTTGAGCGTGAAGGACGGGCGAGCGCTGGCCGCGAGGACCCATCCGCCATCAGTGGGTCGAAGGAAGCCGCCATAGAGGCCGTCCAGGTCGCCCTGTACGGGCCCCCATTCACTACCGTCCGTCATCCGCTCCGCGGTCCATCGCCACTGATCGCCCTCCCCGTCCGACACGTCAACGCGCAGCGCCGAGGCCCCGTCACCTACGGTCCACAGGGGGGCGGGTTCGGAGGCGGTGACAGCGCCCGGGGTCACCTCCACCGGCCGGAAAGCCGCGCGTGTCTCCCACGCGCCGTTCAACTCGACCCTCAGTTCGCTCCGGATCGCCGTGGTCAACAGCGGCATCGTCCCCTCCGCAACCCGATCGATCAGGCCATATGCGGGGTCAACGCGATTGAGCGGCGGGCGGTTCTCCCAGGATTCGCCGGTGAGCGCCGAGACCTGGAACAGGCCCCTACTCCACCGCACCACATCGGCGGACGATTCACGATCCGGCACGAGCAGGCTCGACGCGCCGGGTCCCCCGTTGAACGGCTGCCCGGCACAGGCGCCGGACTCGGCCCACCAGCCATCGTCGGCCAGGGCGTACACGCACCCATGAACGCTGGTGCTGGCCGTGACGTACACCGCCGCCCTGCCGTCGGCGAGCAGGCCGGGGGCGCCGACCACGGCACTGCTCACGCCCTCGCTCCTCCACGGCGTGTACTCCCGGTTCTCGCGGTGCGTGAAGCGCCCGTCCTCCACCCACACGGCGCCATCGGGCGAGGTCAGCGCGAGCGGGCGCCTGTTCCCGGAGCCCTCGACGCGCGTGCCGAGGATGGTCCACTGACCCTCGGCGAACACCGCGCCGGAGGCATCCTCCAGGGACGTCTCGGCCACGCCGCTCTGCTCCGTGAAGGTCTCACCGCCGTCGCCGGAGAGCCAGGCGGCGGTCTCGGTGCCCTTGGCGAGCACGAGGATGCCCTCCTGCGTGGCGGCCAGCCCCTTCGCGGACCACGAACCCTCGTCGGCGACGGACAGCAGGCGGGCTCCCTCGGCGTCGACCACCAGGAGCACCAGGCCCTCGGGGGTACCGCCGGCGGCGTAGACGGTCTCCCCCACCACGGCGACCTGCCACAGCCGCATGTCGTCGGCCTCGGGAGGAAGGGCAACCTGGTCCCACGACTCGCGATCGAGGGAGGTCGCCACGAACGGCCGCCGCAGGCCCTCGGACCAGGTGGTCCCGACCACGGCGGTCAGCTCGGGCGAGGACCCCGCGGCGAGGGTCAGGACCTCTCCCTCCAGCCCGAGGTCCATCTCGACCTGCGAGGCGGCGCCGTTGCTCACCGACCAGGCCATGAGGTGCGCGTTCTCGGGGCCCGGGCCGTAGGCACGGGCGAGCACCATCGCATCGAGGTCGTCTGTGGCGCCCGCGGCCGCGATCCCGAGCACCTGCGGCGAGCCCGCATAGAGGTCCTCGCTCACCGTGAGGGCCTCGAAGAACTGCGTCGGGTCCACCGGCGTGCTCTCAGTGGAGGACCCCGCTCCGGCCTCGGTGTCGGACGAACCGTCACCGCCGTCGGGAGTGCAGGCAGCGATAGCGACCGCCAACGCTGAGATCATCGCGGCGACGGCGGACCATCTCCTGGTCGAACGTGGCAATACTCGGCCCTCCGGTGCACGTTGATCGTTGAGCCTTCAACGTAAGCGTGCAGATTCCCGCTCGCATTCCAGGAAAGGCGGCAAGAAGCAGCTCCCGGGGTCATCAATAGGGCCAAATGCGTCCAACTGCCGGGCAACAATGGCGGACCACGCTCTCGCATCATCGGAAGTGACGACGCATCGGAAGCGGAAGTGCCTCAGCAATCCAGCCGGCCACGCCTGGAGTATGCAAGGCGCCAGGCGCGCTCAGGTGCTGACGTCCTCGGCGGACTCTCCGACCACGTTGGCGGCACGGTTCCCGCGGGCGGCCCCCACGAGCACCGAGGCGAGCACCAGGCCCGTGCCCGCGAGCGCGACCACGGCGAGCGCCACATCCGCAGCCGGGTCCGCGATGCCCACCGCGAGCGCGGCAAACCCGGTCACCACGGCGAGGACGCCGCCGAGCCGGGTGGGCCCGGCGGCCGCGGTCTGCGCCGCCGCCCACGCCTCGTCGCTCGCGAGGGTGGCCGTGGTGCGCACCCCGGCGATCCCGTTCCGCGTCAGCGTGCCGCGCACGCTCGCGCCGGCGATCCACAGCATGGCGCCGCCGCCGGCCACCAGGCTGACGCAGAGCAGGATCGCGGTCACGAGCATGGCGGAGCCTCCGGGCTGGCGATCACGACCACCCTCGAGGCCGGACCTCGCTGGGGACGGAGAATCTGCCGACGACTCGGCGCGATCCCGGAGGCAGGGTGCCGCTCACCTGGGCAGACGCTCCGCCGCGGGTGGACGGCCACACGGATTCTCCGTCGAGAGCGAGGCATTCTTTCAACCTACCCTTAGGCGTCGCTCTCCCAGGGCTCGAGTTTCCCTCGCTCCTTGCCGCCGGCGAGCTCACGCCGGGTGTGCTCGGCGCGGTCCCGGTCCGCGGCGTCGGTATCGGCGTCGTTGTGGGAGGAGTCCGGCCCCATCCCGGGTTCGGACACGCCCGACTCCCCGAACGCCTCGGTGTACTCCTCCGCGACGGCGCCACCGACGCGCGGGGTCGGCGCCTTCACCTCGGCCGGGTCCGTGAGCTGCGTCTCGGGGTTCTGGTTCTCCTCGTAGTAGGTGCCACCCATGGGCCTGCTCCCTTCGCTCGAGTCCGTCCAGTCTCACGCGGGAGGCGGGCCACCCACCAGGGGTACGGGCGGATCCGTCGCGCCCCGCATACGCGAAGCGGCGGCACGGGTATCCGTGCCGCCGCCCCTGAGCGCGCCATTCGAGTGCGCTCCGTGATTGCTCCCCCGTGGGGAGCGGGTCACTCAGTGCTCGTCGTAGTGCTCACCGTGTGCGGCGTGCTTGTGGCCGTTGTGCACGTAGTCGGTGTGGTCACCGTGCGCCACGGCCTCGTGACCGCAGTCCGCGCCGTGCGCGTGCTCGGCCGGCGTGTGCTCCGCCACGTCGCCGTGCTCGTCGTAGTGGTCACCATGCGGGGCGTGGTGGTGCCCGTCGTGCACGTAGTCGGTGTGGTCACCGTGCGCCACGGCCTCGTGACCGCACTCGGCGCCGTGCGCGTGCTCGGCGGTGGTGTGCTCGGCCTTCATCTCGATGCTCATCGTGGGTCTCCTTCGGGGGTGCTGACTGTCTCGTGGTGGGCGTGTCCCTCGCGGACGTGGTCGAGCGCATCGGCGACCACGTGCGTCACGTGGGTATCGACGACCCGATAGAGCACGGACCGACCCTGCCGGTCCGCCTCGACCAGCCCCGCCTGGCGCAGCGTTCGCAGGTACTGGGACACCAACGGCTGGGACAGGCCCGTGGTCTCCACCAACGCGCTCACCGTGGTCGGTGCGCGGTCGATGAGGATCAGCAGGCTGAGCCGACCGGGTGAACCCAGGACCTTGAACAGCTCCGCCGCCTGCGCGATGCCGGTCTCGTCGTCCACGCACACCACCATGCCAGACTCATGCAGATATTGCAATGTTTGCATGTTAGTGGGAAGGGTTCTCGGACTCAGTACCAGCACGGACTCAGGCCATCGTCACCGCGTGCGCGCGCCGCACCACCTCGGCGAGGTCACCGGACCCATCCCACCAGGTGAGTTGCCGGCGGGCACCGTCCCGCCCCGCCAGCAGATCGGCCACCCCGCCGCGCACCCGGTCCCGGTCCGGGCCGAGCGCGTCGTCCACGTGGGCGAGCAGTTCCTCGACCACCGCGGCCGCGGGCGCCGGCCGCAGGTCCCGCGGGGAGATGAGGTCACCGGTCAGGCCGCTGCGCGCTGCCCGCCAGCCCATGATCCGCAGTAGCTCGATGCGGGTGTCTGCCGGTGGTCCCGTCTGCTGCGCCGCGGTCTCCACCAGGGCACGGACCAGGCCCGCGAGCGCCACGGCGTGCTCCACCTCGAGCGTCACATCGCACACCCGTACCTCCACGGTCGGGTAGCGGGCGGACAGCCGCGCGTCGAAGTACACCATCCCCGTATCCAGCAGGGCGCCGGTCCCCACCAGCGCCCGGACGGTGCGGTGGTAGGCCTCGGGGGTGCCGAACGGTGCGGTGGGACCGGCGCTCGGCCAGCGGCGGAACACCAGCGATCGGTAGCTGGCGTACCCGGTGTGCTCGCCCTGCCAGAACGGGGAGTTGGCACCGAGCGCCACGAGAACCGGGAGCCACGGCCGGATCCGGTCCAGCACGTGGACCCCCTCGGCGTCGTCCGCCACCCCCACGTGCACGTGCGCACCGCACGTGAGTTGCTCACGCGCCGTGGCCGCCACGAGCTCGCGGATGCGCTCGTACCGCTCCCCCGGGCTCAGCACGGGCGTGCCCGGCAGGGGCGAGGACCCGAGGGCCACGATGTCGGCCCCGGCGCACTGCGCCGCCTCCTGGGCACGACGGCGCGCGGCACGCAGGTAGGTCGCCATCTCATCGAGGGTGGTCGCCACAGGTGTGGAGATCTCGACCTGCTGCTCCTGCAGCTCGCCCTCCAGGGTGATCCCGTCCGCCCCACGGCCCTCACCCGAATCGAGGACCATGCGCGAGACCGCCACGGGTTCCCCACCGCCGCCGACGAGCAGGTACTCCTCTTCCACACCGAGTGTGCGCACAGTCGGCAGTATGCGCCCGCGCGGTGCCGTGCGGGGGGATCGGGGCCAAACCCGCGCCACCTACCCTGGAGGGGTGCGACCCTCCCCCGACACCAACGATCAGCCCACCACCGCCGAGACCACCGCGACCGGCGTCGGAGCCGAGCCGCGGCGCCGCGTGGCAGCGGGCGCGATCGCGGACACCCTCGCCGTGCTGCTCTTCGTGCTGATCGGGCGGGACACCCACCACGACTCCGGCGTGCTGGCCGGGCTGCTGGGCACCGCGTGGCCGTTCCTCCTCGCGGCGACCCTCGGGTGGGCCGTGACCCGCGCGTGGCGCGCCCCGGCACGGGTGTGGCCCACGGGCGTGATCGTGTGGGCGGTCACGGTGCTCGGTGGCCTCGCCCTGCGCGGCGTCACCGGCGGCGGCCTGTCCGGTGGGTTCCCCCTGGTCACCGCGATCGCGCTGGCCGTGCTCCTGCTGGGCTGGCGAGCGATCGTCGCGCTGGCCACGCGCCCCCGCCGCTGACCTGGCCCGAGCAGGTCGCCGCGCGCGACACCCCGCGCGCCTCACCCGGCAGGAGGACCACCCGAACGCGGGACCACCCCGGCTCGCGCCCGAGGGGCAAGGCGCGAACCGGGGTGGCCGGTATGGGAGGGACTCAGGCCGGTTCGGTCAGCGCTGCCTGCTCCGGCTCGGCGCCGCCGGCGTCCTCACCGCCCTCGGCGGGCGGGCGCGCCGCGGGCCAGCGGCGGTCGGCCCACACCCCGATCAGGGTGCCGCCGGCGATGAGCGCGGCGATGGTGGCCACGGCGGAGAGGGAGAGTCCGTGGCCCGAGGCGATGCCGAAGGTGCTGAACAGCACGTACATCGAGATCATCGTGCCCATCACGAACCCCGCCATCCGGTAGCGGTAGGGCCACGGGTACATCTCCACCACGTGGTTCTCCGGCAACTGGTAGGGCGTCTCGCGCGGCCAGAGGCGCCCGAGGGCGAGGATCAGCAACGAGGTGATCACGAACAGGATCGCCGAGACGTGCATGAAGTGCAGGCCGGCGTCGGCCACCTGGGCGGAGAAGACCGTCTGGGAGAGTCCGTAGCAGACCACGAAGAACGCCAGCCCGATGTTGGCGGCGCGGGAGGAGACCCGCTTGGTCACGTACCCGAGCAGGATGATGGTGAAGATCGGCACGTTGAAGAAGCCGTTGACCATCTGCAGCCAGGTGAACAACCCGGTGCCGGTGTACATCAGGAACGGGGAGGCGAACAGGCCGATCAGCGCCACGACGATCGCGAACCACTTCCCGGACCTCACCACCTTCGCCTCGGGGGCGTTCTTGCCGAAGTACGGCTTGTACACGTTGGTGGCGTACAGCGTGGAGGCGGAGTTCAGCACCGAGTTGAACGTGGACAGGATCGCGCCCATCAGCGCCGCGGCCACGAACGCCAGCAGCGGCACGGGCAGCACCTGAGCGGCGAACAGCGGGTAGATCGAGTCGCTGGTCTGCCCCTCGGGCACCTCGATGAGGGCCTGCGCGGCCATGATCCCGGGGATGATCAGCATGAACGGTGTGAGCACCTTCAGCAGGCCGGCGATCAGCACGCCCTTCTCGGCCTGCGCGAGGTTCTTGGCGCCCAGCGCCCGCTGGATCACGGACTGGTCGGTGCCCCAGTAGTACAGGTTCACCAGGATCAGCCCGGTGATGGCGGCCGTGAAGGGCAGGTTCGGGTCGTCCGCGGCGCCGAACGCGTTGAACTTCTCCGGATCGGTGGTCAGGAACCGGTCCAGTCCGGCGGAGAACCCGCCGCCGTCGATCCGGCCGAGGAACCAGAAGCCGAGGACGGGCACCAGCAGGCCCCCGATGATCAGCGCGATGCCGTTGATGGAGTCCGAGATCGCCACGGCCTTGAGCCCACCGAAGATGGCGTAGGCGCCGCCGACGACGCCGATCAGCCACACGAAGATCGTCACCGAGGCGAACTGGGAGATCCCGAACAGCTCCGGCACGTTGAACATGCCCGAGAGCGCCACCGCGCCCGCGTAGAGCGTGACCGGCACGAGGTTCACCACGTACAGCACGAGGAAGAGGATCGTGACGAAGTTGCGGGTGCCGGGACCGAACCGGCTCTCGATGAAGTCCGGGATGGTGGTGATGCCCTGCTTGAGGTAGCGGGGCACCAGGAAGAGGGCCACCACGATGAGGGTCACGCCAGAGAAGACCTCATACCCCATCACCGCCATGTTGACGTCGTAGGCGTTCGCGGACATCCCCACGAAGTTGGAGGCCTGCAGGTTGGTCAGCAGCAGGGAGCCGGCGATCACCCAGCCGGAGAGGGACCGGCCGGCCAGGAAGTAGCCGTCGCTGGAGTCGAACTTGGTGCCCCGCACCCGCATCACGGTGATGACCGCCACGATCACCATGAACAGCAGGAACAGGGATACGAGCCAGGCTGTCTCGCTCATTGCTCATCCCCCTTTGGATGGTTGCGGCCCCCATCGTCGGGGACTCGGTGACCGGGAATCTACACGAGTAGAGTTCACCCAGGCAAGAGTCATCTTCTCGAGTAGACCGTTGGCATCTCAACGCTCTACTCGGGTAGAGTCTCGGCACTGGTACCGCCCCACGCGGAACCGGTCCACGCATGCAAGGAGGCAGCGATGCAGACGGCCAGGGTGACCCGAGCGGATGTCGCGCGCGCGGCGGGGGTGAGCACCGCCGTCGTCAGCTACGTGGTCAACGGCGGCCCGCGGCCGGTCGCCGCGGAGACCGCCACGCGGGTCCGGGAGGCCATGGCCACCCTGGGTTACCAGCCTGACCTCACCGCCCGGGCCCTCAAGCGCGGCTCCAGCCAGACGCTCGGCCTGATCCTCATGGACACCCTCAACCCCTTCTTCGCCGAACTGCACCAGGAGCTCCAGCGCGCCGCCGCCGCGCACGGCTTCCACCTCGTCGTCGGGGAGTCCCACGGCGATGCGCAGGTGGAGCAGGAGCTCATCACCGAGCTCATCGGGCGCCGCGTGGACGGCCTGCTGCTGATGAGCTCCGGGGAGCGCTGGCGCTCCGAGCCCGTGCCCCACCCGGGCGCGCCGGTCACCGTGCACCTGGACACCGCCGGCGCGCTGGCCGGCCGACACACCATCGGACCGGACGCCCAGACCGGGGCGCGCGACGCCGTCGCCCACCTCGCCGACCACGGCGCCACCCGAATCGGCCTGGTGATCGGCCCGGAGGGGCTGGCCACCCCCGACCCGCGCCTCGCCGGCTGGCGCGCCGAACTCGCCGAACGCGGCCTGACCGAGGGACCCATCGTGATCGAGGAGTGGAGCAACGCCGGCGGCTACCGCGCGGTGCGGGACCTCCTGGCCCGCGGCGACTTGCCCGAGGCTCTGCTCGTGGCCTCCGACGCCCAGGCGATCGGCGCCCTGCGCGCCCTGCACGAGGCCGGGATCGACCTGCCCACCGGCTGTCGGGTGGCGAGCTTCGACGGCACCCACGCCGGCGGGTACACCTGGCCCGCGCTCACCTCCGCCCGCCAGCCCACCGCCGCCATGGCCGCCGCGGCGCTCGAGGTGATCACCGACCCCGGCCGCGAGAGCGCCCACCGCAGTTTCCCCGTCGACCTCGTGATCCGCGAGTCCTGCGGCTGCCCCGCCACCCCTCCCCGCAACGCCTGAGCACGATGACACCCGCCCCGGAAGGACCCCGATGACCACTGCGACGCCCCCCACCGAGGCGCCCCTCACCGCGGCGTCGACCCGCACCCTCGCCATGCGCGCCGCCGGCGTGGGCCTGGTGCTGGACCTGAGCGAGCGCCATCTGCCCGCGATCGTGCACTGGGGCGCCGACCTCGGCCCCCTCACCGCCGCCGACGCCGCCACCCTCGCCGCCACCCAGGTGAACCCGACCGGCCTCAATCAGGTGGACGAGCCGGTGCGCCTCGCGCTGCTGCCCGAGGCGCACGCCGGGTGGCCCGGCCGCCCCGGCCTCGCCGGCTCGCGGGCGGGCCGGGCCTTCTCGCCCCGGTTCACGGTCACCGAGACCCTCCTCGACGGCGCAGCCTGGCGGAGCGAACACGCCGACGTGGGTGCGGCGCACCTGCGGGTGGAGGCGCGGGACGAGCGCAACCATCTCGCCCTGACGCTCGAGATCGAACTGCTGAGCGACGGTGCACTGCGCACCCGTGCGCGGGTCACCAACACGGCCGCCGACACGAGCACCGACTCGGCCAGCGGGGACTACCACCTGGACGCCCTCGCTCTGGCCCTCCCCGTGCCGCGGGAGGCGAGCGAGATCCTCGACTTCGCCGGACGCTGGGCCCGCGAGCGCACCCCGCAGCGCTCCCCCTTCGGCGTCGGCACGCACCTGCGGGAGAACCGCCGCGGTCGCACCGGCGCGGACTCCGCCTACCTGCTGCACGCCGGCACACCCGGATTCGACTTCGCCACGGGTGAGGTCTGGGCCGTGCACACCGCGTGGAGCGGGAACCACGTGCACTACGCCGAGCACCTCTTCTCCGGGGAGCGGGTGCTGGGCGGTGGCGAACTGCTGCTGCCGGGCGAGGTGGTGCTCGCGCCGTCGCAGTCCTACACCTCCCCCTGGCTGTACGGCTCCTACGGCGGAGGGCTGGACGCCGTCGCCCACCGCTTCCACCGCTACCTGCGCTCCCGGCCGCAGCACCCGGCCACGCCCCGACCGGTCACGCTGAACGTGTGGGAGGCGGTGTACTTCGACCACTCGCTGCAGCCGCTGCTGGACCTCGCGGACCTCGCCGCACAGATCGGGGTGGAGCGCTACGTGCTGGACGACGGCTGGTTCGGCGCCCGCCGCGACGACACCGCCGGACTGGGCGACTGGGTGGTCTCCGCCGAGGTGTGGCCGGACGGACTGACCCCACTGATCGAGCACGTCACGGGCCTGGGCATGCAGTTCGGGCTCTGGTTCGAACCGGAGATGGTCAACCTGGACTCCGACATCGCGCGGGCGCACCCGGAGTGGATCATGACCGCCGACCCCGACCGGCTCCCGGTCGCCAGCCGGCACCAGCAGGTGCTGAACCTGACGATCCCGGAGTGCTACGCCCACATCCGCGACGCGATGGTGGCCGTACTCGAGGCCAACGACATCGCCTACCTCAAGTGGGACCACAACCGCGACCTCGTGGAGGCCGGGACCGCCGCGACCGGTCGGCCCGCGGTGCACGAGCAGACCCGGGCGTTCTACCGGCTGGTGGACGAGCTCAAGGAGCGCTTCCCCGGGCTGGAGATCGAGTCCTGCGCCTCCGGTGGCGCCCGCATCGACCTGGGGGTGCTGGAGCGCACCGACCGGGTGTGGACCTCGGACTGCATCGACCCGCTGGAACGCCAGCTCATGCACCGCTGGACCTCCTCGCTGATCCCGCCGGAACTCATGGGGGCACACATCGCCTCCGGGGTCTCCCACACCACCGGGCGCTGGCACACCCTGGGGTTCCGGGCGGCCACCGCGATGTTCGGGCACCTGGGGATCGAGTGGGACCTGCGCGCCGCCTCCGCCCAGGAACTGGCGGAGCTGACGGCGTGGATCGCCTTCCACCGCGCGCACCGGGACCTGCTGCACGGCGGCGACCTGGTGCGGCTGGACACCGGCGAGGAGACCCTGATCGGGCAGGGCGTGGTGGCACCGGATCGCACCCGTGCGCTGTACAGCCTCGCGAGCGTGGCGGGCGCCGTGACGAGCATGCCGGGGCGGGTGCGGCTTGCGGGGCTGGACCCGGCGCGGCGCTACCGGGTGCGGCCGGTGTTGCCGGCCGGTGAGGCGGTGGGGGTGCTGCCGCCGCCGTGGTGGGGCATCGGCTCCGGCGGCTTCGGGGCGCTCGGCGCCATGACCGCCGAGCAGATCGCGGCCGCCCCCGGCGTGGAGCTGAGCGGCGCGGCGCTGGGGAGCGTGGGCGTGGTGCACGCCCCGGGGATTCCCGAGACGGCGGTGCTGTACGAGGCGGTGGCCGTGGACTGAGCGGACCCACCGGCGCCGGCCTGGGTGGCAGGTGTACCCGACGCGCGGTGATCCCGCCAGAGCCGTAGGCTCGGGACAGCAGTGGAGTTCCCCCCGACCCCTCGCCTGTGAGAGTTGCGAATGAGCGACGCACCACCCAGAGACTGGCGCACCGTCGTGGTGGACGACGACCCCGACATCCGCCACCTCATGGAGCTCGCCGCACAGCGCGCAGGCACCACGGTGATCGCTACCGCCGAGGACGGCCCGGGCGCCCTGGCCACGATCCTGGAGCACGCCCCCGATCTGGTGCTGCTCGACGTCTCCCTGCCCGGCATGTCCGGCCTCGAGGTGCTGTATCACCTCGTCTCCGCGTTGGGGGGAAGCACCGCACCACGCCCGCGCGTGGTGGTGGTCTCCGCGAGCGTGGGCCCGATCGACCGGGAACGCACCACCGCCGCGGGGGCGGATGCGTTCGTACCGAAGCCGTTCCGGGTCCGGGACCTCGCCAGCACCCTCGCCGGCCACATCGCGGCCTGGAGATGACCGCCTCCCCCAGCGCCGGCTCAACCGGCTCAACGGGCTCGACGGGCTCCACCGGCTCCCGCACCGGCCGTGCCGTCTCCACCCTGCTCTCCATCGGTACCACCCCGCGCCGGCGCCAACTCTCGGTCACGGCCACGATGGCCCTCGCTCTGCTGCTGGCGTGGGCGCTCCCCGGCAATCCGATCGAGGAACCGGGCCTCGTGATCGCGGCCGGTGCCGTCATCGCGGTGCCGACGGTGCTCGCACTGACCATGGACTGGGATCGTCACGACGACGCCGTGGAGGCCGTGCTGCCGCTGCTCACCCTCGCGGCCTTCGCCCTGCTGCGGGCCGGCACCGGTGGCGTGAGCTCGGTGTTCGGAGCGATCGTGCTGCTCCCGGTGTTCTGGATCGCCTCGCTCTCGGGCCGCCGCTGGCTCTGGCTCGTGGTGGTCGGAATCGCCGTGGTGGTGGGGCTGCCCTACGCGCTCGGCGTGGACACCTTCTCTGCGGCCAGCCTCACCCGCGTGCTGTTCACCCCAGCGATGTACGTGCTGCTCGCAGCCAGCGTGAACGCCCTGTCCAACCAGCTGCGCAGCTACGGGCAGGAGATGGCCGAACAGGCGAGCTTCACCACCGGGGTGCTGGACTCCATGGTGCACGTCGCCCTGATCGTGACCGACGCCCGAGGCGGCGTGGTGCTCCTGGGCCCGGGTGCCCGCACCATGCTCGGGCTCCCCGCGCAGCCCGGGCCCTGCGATCCGCGGCTGGTCACGGAGATCATCGCGGTCGACACCGCCTCCCAGCCCCCGGAGATGGGGCCCGAGCCCCGGGCGCTGCTCGCCCGGATCGACGGCACGCACGACGTCACCACCGGCCTGCGCCTGCTGCCCCGCGGCGGTCCTCCCCTGCCGATCCACCTCTCCAGCACGGCGCAGCGGGACTCCTCGGGGCGCGTCATCGGGCACATCCTGCTCGCCACCGACATGAGCGACCAGGTCAAGCTCGACCGGATGAAGGACGAGTTCATCGGCACGGTCTCCCACGAGCTGCGCACCCCGCTCTCCTCGATCCTGGGCTACCTCGAACTGCTCGGGGAGGAGGACGAGCCCCTCACCCCCACCCAACGTCGCTACCTGGAGGTCGCCGAACGCAACGCGCAGCGGCTGCTCGCCCTCGTGGGAGACCTGCTCTTCGTGGCGCAGGTGGACGCCGACCGGATCCCGCTGAACGTCGAGGACGTGGACCTGGTCCGGGTGGTGCGTGCCGCCGCGCAGTCCGCGCAACCCGCCGCTGTGCGCACCGGTGTGCACCTGGTGGTCGAGGCGCCCGACACCCTCCCCTTCCACGGCGACCCCCGCCGACTGGGTCAGGTGTGCGACAACCTGCTCGCCAACGCGCTGAAGTTCACCCCGACGGGTGGCACGGTCACCCTCATCCTGCGTCGCGACGGCGTCGACCCCGCGGCGGCCCCGGAGGACACAGGGCCCGCACGGGCCGCACCTCCGAGCGACGCCGTCGTGCTCGAGGTCACCGACACCGGGATCGGGATCCCCGCCGAGGAACTCGACCACCTCTTCACCCGGTTCTTCCGTGGCTCCACCGCCACCGCCCGCGCCATCAAGGGCGTCGGGCTCGGCCTGCACATCACCCGCGCCATCGTGCTGGCACACGGCGGTGCCCTGGGCGCCCGCTCGCAGGTCGGCATCGGGACGACCTTCACGGTCACGCTGCCCATCGGCGGCGCCGAGCCTGCCCCCGACGCCGATGCCACCCCCGTTCCCCGCATCCCTCACGAGAGCGTGGCCACCTCATGACCGCACCCGACCCCCCGCACCGCGTGCTCGTGGTGGAGGACGACGCCGATATCGCCGACTACCTCGCGATCGTGCTGGAGCGCCGAGGGTTCGAGGTGGCCACTCGCCACGACGGCGCCGCCGGACTGGCCGCCGCGCGCGAACTGCGCCCCGAGGTGCTGGTGACCGACGTGGAGATGCCCGGCATGAACGGACTCGACCTCGCCGAGGCGGCCCGGCGGGAGGACCCCACCATCGCGGTGGTCGTGATCACCGCGCACGCCTCGGTCGACTACGCCGTGCGGGCTCTGCGGGGCCGGGCCGATGAGTTCCTCACCAAACCGATCACCTCCCAGGCACTGCTGCACGCCGTCGCCCCGCTCGCTGCCCGGGCGCGCGGTGAGCGTGCACGGCGCAGCGCCCGCACCGTCCTGGCGATCGGCGCCCATCCCGACGACGTCGAGATCGCGGTCGGTGGCACGCTGGCCGCGCACGCCGACGCCGGCGACCCCGTGGTGATCCTCACCCTCTCCCGTGGCGCCCGCGGCGGCGGCACCACGAACCGGCAGAACGAGGCGATGGCCGCGGCAGAACGACTCGGCGCGCGACTCTTCCTGGAGGACCTCCCCGACACGACGATCCCCCCGGCCGACCCCACGGTGGGGATCATCGAGCGGGTGGTGGCCGAGGTGCGCCCCGCCATCGTCTACACCCACTCCGGTCGCGACCGTCATCAGGACCACCGCGCCGTCGCCTCCGCCAGCCTCGTGGCCACCCGGCGGGTCGACACGGTCGCCTGCTTCCAGACCCCCTCAGCCACCGTGGACTTCGCGCCCTCCCGGTTCGTGACGATCGACCGGTACATCGACGCGAAGCTCCACCTCATCGCGGCATTCGCGTCCCAGACCGCCATCCGCGACTACCTCGAACCGGACTTCGTGCGCGCCACCGCCCGGTACTGGTCCCGGTTCGGCACGGGCCGCTACGCCGAACCGCTGGAGATCGTGCGGGATGCCTCCGGGGTGGGCGTGCCCGACGGCGCAGCGCACCTGACCGCGCCGGTCACCACCGCAGAACTGACCAGGGAGTCCTGATGCCTGCACGTGTTCTCGTGACCGGGGCCGGTGGGCCCGCCGGGGTCGCCGTCATTCGCTCCCTGCTGCGCCGGGAGGCGCAGGAGGGCGACATCGAGGTGTTCGCGGCCGATATGGACGGCTGGGCGAGCGGCCTCTACCTCGTGGCCGCGGACCGACGCCTGCTCGTGCCGCCGGGCGCCTCCCCCGCGTTCGTGCCGACCGTGCGGCAACGGGTGGCCGACCTCGGGATCGCGGTGGTGATCTCCACCGTGGACGTCGAACTCCTGCCCCTGGCACGTGAGCGTGACAGCCTCGGCGCGGAACTCGCCGCACCGTCGCTCGCCGCGCTGGAGACGTGCCTGGACAAGTGGCGCCTGGTCCAGGCATGCCGGACCGCCGGCGCCGCGGTACCCCGCACCATGGTGCTGGAACCCGCCGCGATCAGCGCCGACTGGGACTACCCGGTGATCGTCAAGCCGCGCTCGGGCGCGGGCTCGCGCGGCGTGCGGCTGGTCGCCAACCCGGCCGATCTCGCGGCGATCGGCTCCGACTCCACGCTGATCGTGCAGGAGAACCTGCCCGGCGAGGAGTACTCCGTGGACACCGTGATCGGGCCCACCGGCGTGATCGCCGCGGTGCCGCGCCTGAGGGCCCGGGTGGACTCCGGCGTGGCGATCGCCGGGCGCACCGTGGCCGACCCCGAGTTGGTGGAGGTGGCCGCCGCCTGCGCCCGCGCCGCCGGGCTGCTCGGCGTGGTCAACGTCCAACTGCGGCGCCGCGCCTCCGGCCGACCGGCCCTGCTCGAGATCAACCCCCGGTTCTCAGGGGCGATGCCGCTCACGATCGCCTCCGGCGTGGACATGCCCTCCCTCGCGGTGGACATAGCCCTGGGACTGCCGCTGCCGGAGCGGGTGCCGTTCGCGGAGGTCGCGGCGGTGCGGTTCCTGGAGGACGTGGTGGTGCCGGTCGAGGAGATCGAGGCACTCACGTGAGCACCGCACCGGGCGGGTGGCAGGCGGAGTTGCTCACCGGGGACTTCCACGTGCACACCGACGTCTCCGACGACGCCCACTCGCCCCTGGCGGACTGCCTCGCGGCCGCGATCGCCCGGGGCCTGCGGGTGGTGCGGATCACCGACCACGTGCGGGTGGACTCCACCTGGCTGCCGCGCCGCGCCGCGCTGCTGGCGGCGGCCGCCCAGAGCGGCATCGCATCCGAACTCCAGGTGCTGCCGGGGTTCGAGACGAAGCTGCTCGACGTCGTCGGGCACCTCGACGCCCCACCCCACCTCCTGCTCACCGCGCCGCAGCACCTGGTGATCGCCGATCATCAGGTGCCGACCCCCACCGGCCCGTGGAGCCCGCGGCACACCCGGGAGGCCATGGCGGCCGGGCTGCCGCCCGCCACGGTGCTGGCGTGGCTGATCGGGTCCTACCTCGCCGTCATGCACCGCCACCCCGGCGCTCAGCTCGCGCACCCGTTCTCGATCCTGCCGAAGATCGGCCTGGCCGAGTCCGACCTCACCGCGCAGCAGGTGGCCGACTGGGCCGGCACCGCTGCCCGGACCGGCACCACGATCGAAGTGAACGAGAAGTGGGGGTGCCCTGCGCCGTCGACCATCGCGGCAGCGCGGCGCGCAGGAGCGAGGCTCGTGGCCTCCTCCGATGCGCACGAGGCCGGCGACGTCGGGCGCTACGCGCGGGTGCCGGCGCTGCTGGCCGAGGCCGCCGATGCGTGAGGCCCTCGAGATCGTACTGGTGGCGTTCGTGGTGATCGGGGCCGTCCCGGCCGTGACGATGGGGCTCCAGTTCCTCCTCGTGCCCGTGCACGCCTGGCGCAACCACTACGGGGCGGCCGGTGTGGCCCTGCCGCGCGTCGCCGTCGTGATCCCCGCCTGGAACGAGGGCGCGGTGATCGGGGCCTCGATCGAGCGGCTGCTCGCCCTGGACTACCCGCGCGAGTCGCTGCGACTGTACGTGGTGGACGACGCCTCCACCGACGACACCCCGGCGGTGGTGCTCGACTGGGCCGCGCGCCACCCCGGCCGGGTGATCCACCTGCGACGGGAGAAGGGCGGACAGGGCAAGGCGCACACGCTCAACCACGGGCTCGTGCACGTGCTCGGTGAGCCGTGGGCGCAGGCGGTGCTGATCATGGACGCCGACGTGATCTACGCCCCGGACTCCCTGCGGCGCATGGCGCGGCACCTCGCCGATCCGCAGGTGGGCGCCGTGACGGCCTACATCCGCGAGGGGACGCGCCGCACCGCGTACCTGAACCGGTTCGTGGGCGTGGAGTACGTGCTCGCCCAGCTCGCCGCACGCCGGGCGCAGAACGTGCTCGGGGCCATGGCCTGCCTGGCCGGCGGGGCGCAGCTGCACGCCCGGGCGAACCTGGAGGCGCTCGGCGGACGCATCGACACCGCCACGCTCGCCGAGGACACGGTGACCACGCTGCTCACGCAGATCGACGGGCGACGCGTGGTGTTCGAGCCACACGCCGTGGTGCTGGCGGAGGAGCCCCGGGCGATCGACGCGCTGTGGAAGCAGCGACTGCGGTGGGCGCGTGGGAACGTGCAGGTGACCCGGCGGTTCCGGCGGATCTGGTTCCGGCCGCGGTGGTGGGGGTCCGGTGAGGCGGCAGATGGCGCGGCGGGCGACGGCGGGCGGCACCGTCTCGGGTCGCTCACCTTCGGCGCGATCTGGTTCTCCGTGCTCCTGCTGCCGGTGTTCATGGTGCTCGCCTCGGTGGGGCTCGTGGGCCTGTACCTGCTGGAGTCCTCGCTGCTGTGGCGGGCGTTCCAGTGGCTGTGGATCTCGATCGGGCTGATCTACCTGTACTCGATGCTCATCGGGGTGCAGTTGGACGGGCCGGTCACTCGGCGCGGGTGGCGCGAGGTGATCCTGTTCCCCGGGGCGATTGCGATGGTGGTGATGCTCTCGGCATTCTTCCCCGGGCTCTTCGACGAGCGGGTGCCGGCGCTGTTCGGCCTGCACCTGACGGCTACGGGCGAGCGGATCTGGGTGCTGTTCACCTTCGTGTGGATCTCGGCGTGCATGCTCGGGGCGTGGTTGTGCCGGGTGGTGGACCGGGCCCTGCGGCGCAGCGGCGAGGGCTCGCGCGGGGACGGCGTGGCGAACTGGCTCTCCCCCGTGCTGGTGGGCCTCGTGGGGTACGGGCCGATCCTGTGCGCGATCACCCTGGACTCCTACGTGAAGGAGGCCCGGGGCGCGGCGATGGTGTGGGACAAGACGGAGAAGACGGGACGGGTGCTGTCATGACCGGTCGGCACGCGGGAGCCCCGGGACCCGAGCGCTCGCCCGAGGAGTGGGCGGAACTCACCGCGCACGAGATCGCGACGGACCGGCGAGCCGAGCGGCGGCTGCCGTGGCAGGCCCTGACGACGATCGCCGTCGTGACCCTCGTGGCCTGGTTCCGCCAGGTCATCTACCTCTAGCAGCCACCGCGAGGCAGTTCTGCAGCCACCGCGAGGCAGTTCTGCAGCCACCGCGAGGCAGTTCTGCAGCCACCGACGGCGACGGCGACGGCGACGGCGACGGCGACGGACCAGGGCACTCCTCGCGGGGGACCCCGGCCCGTCGCCGTCCTGCTATGACCTCAGTCCAGCGCCGGGTACAGCTCCGGCGTGGTGCGGGCCTGGGTGGCCTGCTCGAACGCATAGGTCAGCCCGAAGAGTTCACCCTCGGAGAAGTCCGCCCCGAGGAACTCCAGGTTCACCCCGGCGCCGGTGATCGTGCCGTCGGCCTCGATCGCCTGACCCATCGGGACCGTGACCGAGGGCATCCCGGTGTTCGGGCTCAGCCGCAGGTTGCGCCCCTGGGTGCCGTAGGTGTTGCCGGAGGGGTAGACCAGGGCGTCCAGATCGGCGTCGGCCAGCATCTGGTGCACCAGCACCTTGCCCGCGGCCAGCTGCAGCGTGTGGCTGCCCTCCGGCCCGGCCCAGGCCTCGTACTCCTCCTCGGTCACGGCGGCGCGCCGCTCGTAGGTGCCCTGACGGGAGGTGACGAACATCCCGGTCTCGATTATCTCGGTGATCGTGCGGGCCTCGACCTCGGGAGCCAAGAAGTCCTCCACGTACTCCTCCAGGTCGTGGCGGAACTCGTTGGTGCTCCCCGAGCCCTCGCCGAGCACATCGGCGAACCCGTCCGGCTCCGTCAGCTCCACGACTGTCGCGCCCTGAGCCTCGAAGGTGGCCTTGGCCTCCTCCCACAGCCGCAGCGTGGTCGGGTTGTCCCCGAGCATCGAGGGGACGTAGCCGATCCGGGCGCCCTCCAGGGAACCCTCGTCGAGGTAGGCGGTGTAGGACTCCGGCACCTGGCCGGCCTGGGTGGAGGTGATCGGGTCGGCCTCGTCCACCCCGACCACGGCATCCAGCGCCACGGCGGCATCGGTCACCGACCGCGCCATCGGGCCGCCGGTGTCCTGCGAGAGCGCCAGCGGGATGATCCCGGAGCGGCTCGCCAGGCCCACCGTGGGGCGCACCCCGACGAGCTGGTTGTAGGAGGAGGGCACGCGGATCGAACCCCCGGTGTCCGTGCCGAACCCAATCCCGACGAGGTTCGCCGCGATCGCCGCACCGGTGCCGCCGCTGGAGCCGCCCGCGGTGTAGGCGGTGTTGTACGGGCTGGCCACGTACAGCGTCTCCCCCGCCGGCTGCCCGGCGGAGAACTGGGAGTTGAAGCCGTAGGCGAACTCGTCCAGGCTCAGCTTCGCCAGGATGATCGCGCCATCTTCCCGCAGCCCCTCCACCATCGTGGCGTCGGTCTCGGTCTGGTTGGCCTCCCACGCGCCGGCGCCGCCAGTGGTGGGCATGTCGGCGGTGTTGTAGTTGTCCTTCAGCCCCACGGGCACTCCCAGCAGCATGCTGGTCATGCCCTGCTCGGCGCGGATGGCGTCCGCCTGAGCCGCGGCCTCGAGCGCCACATCGGAGGTGGCGATCACCGAGTTGAGCTCGCGCCCGCCCTCGCTGGTGTCCACGAGCACGCGGTCGTAGGCGGCGATGCGGGCGAGGTAGTCCTCGGTGAGTTCCACCGACGTCGTGACGCCGGCGTTCATCGCGGACTGCATGGCGATCACGTCGGCCTCGATGAGCTCGAAGGGACCGTCGTCGTAGATCATCCGAGAGGAGACCTCCGCGAGGTCGGCCACGGTGATCTCGCCGTCCTCGTTCACATCGGCCTCGGCCACGAAGGCCTCCTCGCCGACGGCGGAGCCGAGGGCCCCGGCCACCACGTCCAGATCGGCGGTGGTGACCTGGCGATCAGCCGTGAGGTCGAGTTCGGTGTAGTACGGCGCCAGGAAGACGCCCTCGGCCGGCTCGGTCACGGTGGAGGCCGCCGGGACGGCCGCAAGGGTGGTGGCGCACGCGACGGCGATGGCCGAGACCGCGCAGACGCGCCGCGTGCTGCGGGAGATGCTCTGGGTGGCGCTCATCGGTCGCTCACCGCCTTTCGACGCAGGAGGAAGACACCGACCGCCACGGCGGCGGCAGCCAGGGCCGCGAGGATGCCGACCTGCGCACCCGTGGTGGCCAGGCCGCCCGAGCTGCCGGAGCCGGAGGTGTCACCGTCCGTGCTGGACTCACTGGGATCCGTGGTGGGCTCCTCCGACTCGCTCGGGTCGGGGTCGGTGGGGTCCTCCGTCGGGTCCTCGGTGGGGTCCTCGGTCGGCGTCTCGGTGGGGGTCTCGGTGGGGGTCGGCTCCGGAGCGGAGACCGCGACCGTCAGCTCGTCGCCCGGCCCCTCGGCCAGCGCCTCGTCCGCCCCGACCAGGGAGGTCGTGGCGACCAGGGAGGCGTCGCCGTCGGCCACCGCGGTGAAGGTGAGCGATCCCAGCGCGAGGTCACCGGCCAGGCCGGGCGAGGTGCCCAGGCGGGTGTGGGTCACGGTGACGACGCCCTCCTGCGGGGCTGCGGCGTCGTACCCGCCCTCGAGGCCGGGTGTGGCCGAGACGTAGGTCAGCAGCGCCGGGTCGTAGGCGATCTCGACGGCGTAGGAGTAGAGGTCCTCAGCCGCGACAGCGGCCAGATCGAGGGTGATCTCCTCGCCGACCATCACCTCGGTGGGGCCGGCGAGGGTGAGTTCCTCGGCGGCGGGAGCGGCGAGAGCGGCGGGCGCGAGGGCGCCGACGAGCAACGCCCCACCCCCTGCCGTGGCCACCGCACGCAGTGTGGAGCGTGAATGCACGCGCGTACGTCCTTTCCGGTGGGGTCCACGCACACGCCTGCACACGCTGCATGCACGGAACCGGGGGAGCCCCTTGCATTGAGCAGACTTTCAAGCCCGCATTGCGTGCCCGTGAGTCTCGCGTTACGCCTGCGTTGCGGTCGACGGGCGGGGGCTGTGTGTCGGGGCGGGACGGGGCACCTACGCCCAGCGAGCGTCGACGAAACCCGCGAGCGACGACGCCGGGCGGACCATCTCGCGGGCTTCGTCGTCTCTCGCGGGGCTGCGCACGGCCGGGAACGACAAAGCCCGGAACCACAAGGGTTCCGGGCTGTTGACCGTGAGAATCACGACGCGGAGACGGTGGGATTTGAACCCACGGACGGGTTGCCCCGTCACGGCCTTAGCAGGGCCGCGCACTAGACCTGACTATGCGACGTCTCCAAGACCAGTCCCGGCCGAGGCCCGAGGGCATCTGCCACGACGGCTCCGAGCAGGGTACCCGCTCGCGGGGCGTGATCCAAACCCCGGTGGGCCCGAGGAGGTGAGCCACACCTGCAGAACCCTCTCGCGGTGGCTGCACAAGGACCTCGCGAAGCTCCGGGTGCACCGCGAGGCGGTTCTGCAGCCACCGCGAGGCGGTTCTGCAGCCACCGCGAGGCGGTTCTGCAGGCCGCGAGGTCAGCCGAGGACGGCGCCCGAGCCCGAGGCGCGCGGGCCGAGCACCAGGAAGGGCCAGGTCCAGATCCGGGAGGCATCGCCGTCGAGCATCAGCCGCCACTGGAACACCTCGCCCGGCGGGAGCGGGATGCCCTGCCCGAAGTCCATGATGATGCGGGTGCGTCCCCGCATCACCGCGCGCCCCTCCCCGCCCACGCCAGCGGGGATCTGCGGCTGCTCCACCCGGGCGATCTTCGCCAGGCGCATCGCGCCGCCACCCCGCGGTGACACCAGGTCGCCGGTGGCGGTGGTCAGCGCGACCTCCACCGGGAAATCGACGGGCAGCATGGGGTAGGGCAGCTCGACGTCCGCCACCACGGAGAACCGCGCCGTCGCGGAGCGTTCCTGCACGTAAGGGAGAGCGGAGAGACCGGCGCCGACCAGGGCGGCCTTGCCCGCGCCCTCGGCCTGCGCGAAGTCCGCCATCTGGATCCAGGCCACGGCGGCCTGAGCGATCTCGCTCACGGACAGCTCCTCACGTCGGGTTCCCCCACTGTAGGCATGCCGCACGTGCCGCCAGCACCTCCGGCACCGCAAACACCGCCAGCACCGCGAGCCCGTTCACTCCTCGTTCACCCGCTCCCAGGAAAGCCACAGCCTCCTGCCAGCCCCACCCCATGTCCATCCGGTTCTCTTTCTCTTGAACGCAACGAAGGAGAACGAGATGTCCATCGATCCCACGATCACCCTGATCCTCGCCGACCTGATCGCGGCTGCCGTGCTGACGTTCGGCCTCTACTTCCCGCGACACCGGCGCCGTGACCTGGTGGTGGCCTACCTCGGGATCAACGTGGGCGTGTTCGCTGTCTCGGCCGCGCTGGCCAGCAGCTCGGTGGGCGCCGGCCTCGGCCTCGGTCTCCTCGGTGTGCTCTCCATCATCCGGTTGCGCTCGGACGAGCTGAGCCAACGTGAGGTCGCCTACTACTTCGCTGCCCTCACGATCGGCCTGCTGGGCGGACTCGCCCCCGACCCGACCTGGCTCGCGATCGCCGGGATGGCGCTCGTGGTGGCCGTGATGTGGTTCGCCGACCACCCCGCGCTGCTGAGCCGGGCCCGGCAGCAGGTGATCGTCGTGGACCGCGCGATCGCGAACGAGGACGACCTCACCTCACACCTCGCCGCCCTGCTGGACGCCAACATCCGCACCGTGAGCGTGCAGAAGCTCGACACCGTCAACGACACCACCACGGTGGACGTGCGCTACCAGTTGCGCCGCGCACCCCGGCTCGGCGAGGCCATCGAGGCCCCGGGCAGGGCGGGCGCGGCGAGCACGGTCGCAGCAGCAACCCCCGGCCACGGAACGGAGATGACCCGATGAGCACCACCACCACGACCCTCGACCTCGGCGCCATGCTCCCGCAGCCCTCCATCGCCCTGCCGGATCTCATGGCGGCCGCCTCCCTCCAGGCCCGCACCGACCGCAAGTACCTGCTGCCGCTGGCCGACGCGATCGACCTGCTCACCCTCGACCTGCGCTCCGCGGAGCCGGACGCGCGGGTGCTGGAGATCGGCGGGCTGCGGACCTTCGGCTACTCCTCGCGCTACCTGGACACACCCGATCTGGAGGCCTACCGTCTCGCGGCCCACGGCCGCGGCAACCGGTACAAGGTGCGCACCCGCACCTACCTGGACTCCGGCGAGGAGTGGCTCGAGGTCAAGACCCGCGATCCGCGCGGCACCACGATCAAGGACCGGCTCGCCCTCGGGCAGGCCGACCGGCGGGAGACCCGCACGTTCGCGCCGCGCACCGTGCAGGAGCGCACCGGCCACCGGGTCGAGGCGCTGCAGACCGCACTGGACGTGACCTACCGGCGCACCACGCTGTTCCTGCCCGGCTCGGGCAGCCGCGTGACCGTCGACACCGACCTGGCGTGGCGGGACCCGGACGGCGTGCGTCGCCGCCTGCCCGACCACGCGATCGTCGAGACCAAGACGACGGGGCGAGCCTGCGCCGTCGACCACCTGTTGTGGCGCAGCGGCATCCGCCCGCGCCGCCTGTCGAAGTACACCTGCGGCCTTGCGCTGCTGCGGCGGGAGGACCTCCCGACCAACCGCTGGCACCGCACGATCACCGCCCTCGACACCCTGAGCACCTGGAGCTAACGATGCGATCCGTCCGCACCACCACCCGCCGGCTGAGCGCCGCGGCTGCCGCCGTCGCCGCAGCCGCCGCCCTGACCGCCTGCACCGCGACCGAGACCACCGAGGAGGCCACCGCGAGCTCCGCAGCCGCGGAGGTCGCCGCCGCGGAGGCAACCGAGGCGGCCGAGGCGACCGAGGAGGACGACGTCGAGGAGGAGGACTCCGGGGTCGTGGCCGCCGAGGCCGTGGCCGGGGAGGACGTCGCGGCCGCGATGGCCGCCAACCTCGCCTACGAGGCCGGCGAGATCAGCGAAGAGGCCGACACCACCATCACCCTGACCGGCGACGGCGCGAGCGTGCAGGGCGAGGGCGTGAGCGTAGAGGGCTCCACGATCACGATCACCTCCCCCGGCAGCTACCGGGTGACCGGCACCCTGCAGGACGGCGCGATCGTGGTGGACTCCGCCGCGGAGGGCGCCGTGAGCATCGTGCTCGACGGCGCAGACCTGACCTCCTCCACCACCTCCCCCCTGCAGGTCACCGAGGCGGACAGCGTGGTGGTGGTGCTCGCGGACGGCACCAGCAACTCCCTGACGGATGCCACCGAGTACGTCTACCCGGACGCCGAGACCGACGAGCCGAACGCGGCGCTGTTCTCCACCGCCGACCTCACCATCGGTGGCACCGGGTCGCTGACGGTGACCGGCAACAGCAACGACGCCATCGCCTCCAAGGACGGCCTGGTCATCGCCGGGGGCGACATCACCGTGGACGCGGTGGACGACGGCGTGCGCGGCAAGGACTACCTCGTGATGACCGGCGGGTCGCTGACGGTGACCTCCGGCGGCGACGGCCTCAAGGCCGACGACGACGAGGACGCCACGGCCGGCTACATCGCCCTGCTCGGGGGCGCAGTCGAGGTGACCGCCGGGGACGACGCGCTGACCGCCGTGACCGACGTGATCGTGGGGGCGGCGTCGCTGACCGCCACGGCGGACGACGGCGCAGCCTCCGACTCCGGGGCCAAGGGCCTGGTCGGGGACGTCAGTGTGGTCATCGGTGAGGGTGCCGAGGTAGCCGTCACCGCCACCGACGATGCCGTGCACGCCGGCGGCGCCGCCACGATCGGCGGCGGCACCGTGACTCTGGCCAGCGGCGACGACGCGATCCACTCCGACGGCTCCGTCACCCTCTCGGGCGGCACGGCCACCGTGACCGAGGCCTACGAGGGCGTCGAGGGCGCGACGATCGCCTTCACCGGGGCCGAGGTGTCGATCACGGCCACCGACGACGGCGTGAACGCGGCCTCCGACACCGCCGCCGAGCGGTGGATCGAGATCACCGGGGGAACACTGGAGGTGCTCAGCGAGGGCGACGGCATCGACGCCAACGGGTCGATCACGATGACCGGCGGCGACGTGCTGGTGTTCGGGCCGACGACGGACCGCGAGGGCGCCCTGGACGCCGACGACGGCCTGGTGGTCGAGGGCGGCACGCTGCTGGCGATCGGTGCGGCGGGGATGGCGGTGGCGCCGACCACCGACTCGGCGCAGGGCTGGCTCTCCGCCGAGGTGGCCGCCGCGGCCGGGTCCACGATCACGGTGCTCGACGCCGAGGGGTCGGAGCTGGTGAGCGTCCAGACCCCGAAGACCGCGGGCTCGGTGGTGTACTCCGCCGCGGACGTGGAGTACTCCGCGACGTACACGGTGTCGGTGGACGGCGCCGAGACCACCGTGACCGCGGGTGAGCACACCGGCGGGACGGGTGGCGGCGGGATGGCCGGCGGCGGCCGCCCCTGACCCCACCGCGAGGCAGTTCTGCAGGCACCGCGAGGCGGTTGTGCCCCCACCGCGAGGCAGTTCCGCAGGCGGCGTGCCCGGCACGGAGGCCGTGAGGTTTCCGGACCGGGCGTCGTCGCGCCGCTTCGCGCACGGCGGGTCGGCTTGGCGCACGGCGGCTGTGTGAACGGCCCGCTCCGCCGACGCCTCTCTGACCTGCAGCGATCGCGCCGCCAACTCCGGCAGCGCTCTCAGAACCGCCGCGCGCGAAGCCGATCCGCCGTCAGCGAGCGGCGGCGGAGGGACCCCTGGTGGTCATCGACGGCACTCGGCGGGGCTAGGGAGGCGACGGCGGCACCGGCACAACCACCTCGGCACAGGGACGGGGGGACCTCGCGAAGCCGAAGGGCCGGGACGCTGCGCGCGTCCCGGCCCTGAAGCGGAGAGGAGGGGATTCGAACCCCTGGTGGCTTGCACCACAACGGTTTTCAAGACCGTCACATTCGGCCGCTCTGTCACCTCTCCCAGCCCCACCAGCGCCAACGCTCCAGCACAAGGCAGCGAGCCGCGCGGCGGGCGCCCCCATTCTGCCAGGCGACGACCCGGCCGCAGATCCTCCCCCGGCCCGGCCGACGCCCCCGACAGATGGCGTCCGGAACCGCTCAGATCTCCGCGAGCAGGAACAGCGGGATCAGCCGGTCGGTCTTGGTCTGGTACTCGGCGTAGTCCGGCCACGCCTCCACGGCGCGCGCCCACCAGATCTCGCGCTCCTCACCGCTGAGTTCGCGCGCCTCGTAGTCCTTGACCACGGGACCGTCCTGCAGCATCACCTCGGGGTTGGCCACGATGTTGTGGTACCAGGCGGGGTGCTCGGGGGCGCCGCCCTTGGAGGCGACCACCACGTACTCGCCGTCGTGCTCCACGCGCATCAGCGCCGTCTTGCGCAGCTTGCCGGACTTCGCGCCGACGGTGGTCAGCACGATCACGGGCTTGCCGCGCATCTCCAGGCCCTCCTTCCCGCCGGAGGCCTCGATGAGCTCGGCCTGCTGACGGGCCCACTCGGACGTGCTCGGTGCGTACTCTCCCTGAAGTGGCATGGCACGAGCCTACGACTGCCAGGATGGGTGCGTGTCCTCCGACGTCTCCGCCCTCGCGATCGCGGTCTACCTCGCGGTGGGCGTGTTCGCGGCCTGGGTGGTGGCGAGCAGTCTCGCGCGGCGAGGGCGCATCCGCCGCAGCCCCGGGCCGGCGCTGCCCTACCTCTACTCCGCGGCGAGCGTGCTCGTGGTCGGCGTGGTGCTGATGGCGCTGCGCTCCCCCACCGGCCGCTGGGTGCTGCTGGCCGGCATCGCGTTCGCCGCCTACGCGCTCTACCGCGCCCTGCGGCTGCGCCGCTGGAACCGCGAGCGCCGCGGCGCGGCCTGAGGGCACGACGACGCAGCTCACATTCCGTCCGCGACCTCGCCCAACCACTCCAGGGCCAGGGCGTGCGAGCGCAGCCCGTACTCCAGCGTGGCGCGCTGGTAGCGGAAGATCTCGGCGTGCCTCTCGCCGACCTCCTGCGCGTCCAGGTCCCGAGCGAATGCCTGGAGGTCGGCGAGCGCGGCGGCCGCGTGCTCGCGCAGCACGCCGAGCACCTCGGCCCGCCCCTCGGCCGGCAGCAGGCCCGCGAGGTAGACCTTGGCGAGCATCGCCGTCTCCGCGCCGGCACCGGTGAGCGGTTCGCGCATCCACGCCTCCCACGCCGCGCGCCCCTGCGGCGTCACGGTGTGCACGCGGCGCCCGCGCGCCGAGCCGGGCACGGCCTCGGCCGTGACCAGCCCGCGCTCCACCAGACCCGCGAGGGCGCGCTGGAGGCTGCCGTAGCTCGCGGCGTAGAACAGCGAGGCCCCGCCGGTGAACTGCTTGTGCAGGTCGTACAGGGACATCGGCGCGAGCATCAGCAGGCCGAGGATCACGTGCTGCATCTGGACATCCTCTCGCACGCCGTGGCAATATCCCTCACAGATATATCTCAAGAGAGTATAGCCATGACCGCACGCACCGTCCGCGACCCCGAGGCGCTCGCCCGCGCACTGCGCCGGGCCACCGACAACGCCACCCACCACCGCGCCCGCCGAGCCGCCGGGCTCCCCGCCCCGCAGGTGCTCGTGGACGCCCCCGGCCTCACCTTCACCAGCGGCGAGACCGACCGCCGCTTCCACGCCGCGAGCGTGGGGAAGATGATGACCGCCACCCTCGCCTTCGACCTGGCCGAGCGCGGCCGGCTCGACCTGGACGCCCCCGTCACCGCTCTGGTGCCCGAGCAGGAGGCCCGCGGCCTGTTCGCCGGCCCCGGCGTCACCCCGCGCCACCTGCTCACCCACACCAGCGGCGCGGCCGACTACTTCGAGGACCCCGCCGCCGGCATCCCCTTCCCCGAGCGTCTGCGCCGCGACCCCGAGCACCGCTACACGCCCGAGAAGCTCCTCGCCATCACCCGCGAGCACCAGCACCCCGTCGCCGCCCCCGGCGAGCGCTTCCACTACTCCGACACCGGGTACGTGCTGCTCGCGCGCATCCTGGAGGAGGCGGGCGGCGCGGGCCTCGGCGCCCAGCTGCACGAGCGGATCTTCACCCCCGCCGGGATGGGCGAGACCTGCCTGCTGTTCCACACCCTGCCGGGTGGGGCGCCCAGCACGAGCCCCACCCCGGGCGCGGACCTCGACCTGGCGCCCCTCGTCGTCGACGGCCTCGACCTCAGCCGCGCGTCCGCGTTGAGCTGCGACTGGGGCGGCGGTGGCGTGGTCACCACCCTGGCGGACCTGCGCGCCTTCGCCGCCGCCTGGCGCGCCGGTGCCCTCATCGGCGAGGCGTCCCGCGCCGCAATGACCGAGACGACCCACCGTTTCCGTGCCGGCATCCGCTACGGCGCCGGCGCCATGCGGTTGCGCTACCGGGAGTTCTTCCCCCTGTTGTTCGGGATGCCGAGCCCGGTGGGGCACCTGGGCGTGACCGGCGCACACCTGTTCTTCGACGAGCGCGTGACCCTCGTGCTGAACGCGCACAGCACCGCCGAGATGACCCGCAGCTTCCGGCTGCACATCCGCCTGATGCAGGCCACCGTCCGCGCCCTGCGCTGAGGGCTGTCGTTGCCGAGGCCGGCCGACGACGTAGCCTGAGCCGGGTGGAGATCCTGGAGATTCACGAGGGCCACCTGCGCCCCGCGACCCGCCCGACGCCCCAGCCCGGGCCAGGCGAGGTCCTGCTCGAGGTGGCGGCCGCGGGAGTGAACCGCGCGGACCTGCTGCAGGTGGCCGGGCACTACCCGCCGCCCCCCGGCGAGCCGGACCATCCGGGCCTCGAGGTCGCCGGGCGCGTCCTCGCCGTCGGCCCGCCCGAAAATGCCGCACCGACCCTCGCCGTCGGGGACCGGGTCGCGGCCCTGTTGGCAGGTGGCGGGTACGCGAGCCACGCCGTCGTCCCCGCCGCCCAGACCATGCCCGTGCCGGACACCCTGACCGACGCCGAGGCCGCCGCCCTGCCCGAGGCGCTGGCCACGGTCTGGTCCAACCTGGTCGGGGTGGGCCAGACCCCCGTCGGGGCCCTGCGGCGCGGCGAGACCCTCCTGGTGCTCGGCGGGTCCGGCGGCGTGGGCAGCACGGCCGTCCAGATCGGCCGCCTCCTCGGTGCCCGGGTGATCGCCACCGCGGGCGGTCCCGAACGCGTCGCCGCCGTCGAGGCGCTCGGCGCGGAGGCGGTCCTGGACCACCGCGCCCTGGACGCCGCTGCCCTCACCGACGCCGTCAGGGGCCTCGGGGGCGCCGATGTGATCCTCGACGTGCTCGGCGGCCCCGCCCTCGCGCAGAACGTGCGCCGGCTGCGCACCGGCGGACGACTCGTGGTGATCGGCACCCAGGCGGGGCGCGCGGGCGAGGTGGACGTGCTCGCCCTGATGAAGCGCCGCGCGAGCATCCACGGCACCACGCTGCGTGCCCGCCCTGCCGCGGAGAAGGCCGCGATCATGCGCGACGTCGTCGCGCACCTCGGTGGACCCCTGGCCTCCGGGGAGGTGCGACCGACACTGCACGCCGCAATGCCACTGGCCGAGGCGGAACGGGCGCACGCGATGCTGCGCGACGGCGTGGCGCTCGGCAAGGTGGTCCTGCTCCCGTGACCGCGGCCCCACCTGGGCATTCGCCGCGGCCTGTGGCCCTCGATGTGGTCCTCAACCCGTTCCGCACGGATGCGGCCACCCTGGTCGAGGCGGCGGTGCGCGCGGAGGCGGAGGGCGCCGACGGCGTGTGGACCTTCGACCACGTCTCCTCCCTCGCCTCCCCCACCGCACCGGGCGAGGGCGCCGCACGTGAGGTGTTCACCGTGCTCGGCGCCATCGCGGCCCGCACCGAGCGAGTGCGCGTGGGGCCCCTGGTGGCCAACATCCACAACCGGCACCCCGCGCAGCTCGCGCTCGCCCTGGACACCCTCGCGGACCTCGCGCCCGGGCGCGTGGTGTGCGGGATCGGCGCGGGGGCGGGGCCCGGTTCCCCGTTCGCGCGGGAGGACGCAGCCTTGGGGCGCGTCCCCGAGCCCGCGGCTGCACGCCGGGCGCTGCTCGCCGAGCACATCGGCGCGCTGCGGGCCCTCGGTCGTGGCGAGGACGCGACCGGGAGCGTCGCGACGCACGGCCTGCGCGGCGTGGTGCGCCATCCCACGCCGCCGATCGTGGTGGGCGGTGGGGCGTGGCGGACCCTGGAGCTCGCGGCACGGACGGCGGACGGGGTGAACATCGTCACCGGGCTCACCCCCGGGCTCGCGGACACGGTGGCACGCCTGCGGGAGATCACCGCCGCACGCCCCTTCGAGATCAGCGTGTTCGTGGCGGACCGGTTCGTGGCGGACCGGCCGGCCGGCGGCCTCGCCGACCTCGACCTCGAGGCGCTCAGTGCGGCGACGCCCCCGGGCGTGGACCGCCTCACCGTGCTGGTCCAGTCGCCCGCCCGTCGCTGACGGCGGACCGGCTTCGCGCACGGCGGACCGGCTTCGCGCACGGCGGATCGGTGAGCCCCTGCGGCGCACCCGCCGGCATCCGCGCAGGTCACAGACTCGCAGCGACAGATCGCCGTCACGCATCCGCCGTGCGCGAAGGCGACCCGCCCCGAGCGAAGGCACTGACGACGCCGCGATAGGTGAAGTCGGGACTTTCGGCCCGCGAGAATCCTCGTCCGAGCCGGAAGTCTGGCTACCACACCGCCCGGCGCACGGGCGCCCCCCACCAACGAAGGAGTTGGACGCCATGAGCACGACCGCCAACCGTCCCGCCGCGAGCGCGGGAGGCATCACCACCCAGGAAGACATCGTCACCCGGCCTTTCGCGCGCAAGGTCCTCGCCTTCTCGCGCATCCTCATCGGGTTCTTCTTCCTGTGGCCGTTCCTGGACAAGATGTTCGGGCTCGGCTTCTCCACCGCGAGCGAGAGCGCCGTGATCAACGGCGGCACGCCCGCGCAGGGGTACCTCAACTTCGCGGTGGAGGACTCCCAGCCGCTGAAGCAGACCTTCATCGACCTGTTCGCGAACGGCTTCGGCGACTTCCTGTTCATGTTCGGCCTGTTCGGCATCGGGGTCGCGATGATCGCCGGCGCCGGGCTGCGGATCGCGGCCGTCGGCGGCAGCCTGCTCATGCTGTTCATGTACCTGGTGAGCCTGCCCTGGGCAGCAGAGAGTGCCACCAACCCGATCTTCGACTCCCACTGGCTCGAGGCGATGCTCCTGATAATCCCCGCCGTCACCCTCGCGGGCGACACCTGGGGCCTGGGCAAGTGGTGGGGCAACCTGGAGTTCGTCCGCAAGAACCCCTGGCTGCGCTGAGCCTGCACTGAGGCTGCGCTGAGCACCAGCCTCGCGGTAGCACCGCAGTCCCGAGAACCCCGGCTCCATCCCCTGGAGCCGGGGTTCTCCCATGCCCGGGCCAGCAGCCGCAGCGACAGCCGCACCCCGCCCACCACCGCCCTGTGACCGCCCCCACACAAGGTCGGGACCTTGTTCCCGCGTTATGTCACAAACCGGGGAGCAGAGTTATGTCATCACCGGCGACCCGAGGAGAACCCGACCACCATGACCGCCCCCGCAGGCCACGCCGTCGCCGCCGCGGGCTACCGCACCCAGGCCGACGTCGTCACCAGCCGCCTCGCCCGCAAGGTCCTCGCAATCGCCCGTATCCTCATCGGGTTCTTCTTCCTGTGGCCGTTCCTGGACAAGATGCTCGGGCTCGGCTTCACCACCGCGAGGAAGGACGCGGTCGTCAACGGCGGCACCCCCGCGCGCAGCTACCTGCAGTACGCGGTCGCGGACTCCCAACCGCTGAAGCAGACCTTCGTCGACCTGTTCGCGAACGGCTTCGGCGACTTCCTGTTCATGGCCGGTCTGGCAGGGATCGGCATCGCCATGATCACCGGTGCCGGGCTGCGGATCGCGGCCGTCGGCGGCAGCCTGCTCATGCTGTTCATGTACCTGGTGAGCCTGCCCTGGGCAGCGCAGGGCGCCACCAACCCGATCGTCGACTCCCACTGGCTCGAGGCGATGCTGCTCATCATCCCCGCCGTCACCCTCGCGGGCGACACCTGGGGCCTCGGCACGTGGTGGGGCGGGTTGGAGGTGGTGCGCAGCAACCCCTGGCTGCGCTGAACCTCCCCGCCCGCGGCAACGACGCCGCCACAGGACCCCGGGTCTACCCCCTTGGACCCGGGGTCCATCTCTGCCCGACGGCGCCGCTCACCGATCCAGCAGGCCCGCCTTGACGGCGCTGGCCAGGGCGGGCCACAGCGGCAACCGCGGGATGAGGGAGGCCTGGATGGCGTGATAGATGTCGGGTTTGCCGGGCCACACGGTGTCCGCGGGCTCGTTGCGCTCGTCGAGTTGGTGGATCCAGGAGCCCGACCCGTCCAGCATCGCGACCTGGGCGTAGTCCCACCACGTCTGGTACAGCTCCGCGTACCGGGCCACGCTCGGGTGGGTGGGGGCCACGCCGTCGTCCAGGCTCGCCCGCCACAGGGCGGCCGCCGCCCCAAGGGCCTCGGTCACCACCCAGTGCATGCGATCGCGCACCACCGGCTCGCCGGCGAAGTCGACCGTGTAGACGAAGCCGTCCTCACCGTCCACCGCCCAGCCCTCGGCCACCCCGGCGTCGAACAGCGCCACGGCGGACTCGTGCAGCCACGCGACGTCCTCGGCCGCAGTGCCGTGCGCGAGTTCGGCGGCGCGCGCGTGCAGCGCGAGGCGCGCCCACTCGAACCAGTGCCCCACCGTGGCGCCGTACGGGCGGAACGGGTGGGCACGGTCATCGGTGTTGTACTCCGGCAGGGGCTCCCACGTGGTGGAGAAGTGCTCCGGGATCCGCCAGGAGAAGTCCTTCGCGTAGCCCATCACGCGGCGCAGGATCCGCAGTGCGCGCTGCCGCCAGACGTCCTCGCCGGTCGCATCCGCCACCGCCAGGTAGGACTCCACGGTGTGCATGTTCGCGTTGACGCCGCGGTAGTCCTCGCACTGGGTCCAGGCGGCGTCCCAGGACTCCACCGCCATGCCCTCCTCCTCGCTCCAGAACCGCTCGGAGTGCACGGCCTTGGCCTGCTCGAGCAGTTCGGCGGCGCCGGGGCGGCCCGCGAGGGTGGCGCTGGAGGTGGCCAGCAGCACGAAGGCGTGCGCGTAGGCCTCCTTGATCGGCGCCGTCGGGCCCTGCGGTGTGACCTTGGAGAACCAGCCGCCGTACTCGCGGTCCGCGAAGGACTCCCGCAGGGCGAGCAGGCCGTGGTCCACCAGCACGGCGCACCCGGGCCGCCCGAGCATGGCGCCCAGGCTGTAGGAGTGGGTCATCCGGCAGGTGATCCACAGCTCGGCCTCGCCGGTGATCGCGGCGGCACCGCCGCGCAGGTCACCCTCGCCGTCGAGGTACCCGAAGCCGGCCTCGATGGAACTCGCGGAGGCGAAGGAGATCAGGTCGTCGGTGTGCATCTCGAGCCAGCGGGCGTGCGCCGGGGAGCCGAGCCAACTCGGCGGGGCGTCGATGCGCGTGCGGATGGCCTGGGCGGAGACGTCGTCGGTGCTCACCCGGCCATTCTCCCACCCGGGCACCGCGCGGCGGGAGGACCTCAGGGCAAGGCGGCGCGCAGCACAGGGACCACGCCGTTCTCGTCCACGTGCCCGGTCACCACGTCCGCCACCGCGATCGTGCCGGCATCCGCCGAGCCCATCGCCACGCCGAGCGCCGCCCACTGCAGCATCTCGCGGTCGTTCTGCCCGTCCCCGGCGGCCAGGGTGGCACCGGCGGGCACCCCGTACGTCTCGCGCACCACGTCCAGCGCGGAGGCCTTGGACACCCCGGGCGGGGTGAGGTCGAGCCACGCGGTCCACCCGACGGCGTAGGTCACCCCGTGCAGGCCGGCGCGCGCCACCATCTCGCTGAAGTGGTCCGAGGTGCGCGTGGGTGCCCGCAGCACCACGCGGGAGACCGGTTCGGCGAGCAGTTCCTCCAGGTCCACGAGTTGGGTGGGTGCGGACAGTTCCCCGGCCGGGAAGTGCCGGGTGGCCTTGAACCCCTGCCCGAGGTCCTCCACCGCCACGATCACCTCCGGGTCCTCCGCGAGCATCGCCCGCACGGCCGGCCCGGCGTCGAAGGTCACTTCGGAGACCAGGTCGTAGCCGCCGTCGCGCCGCAGCGTGATGGTCACCGCCCCGTTCGAGCAGACCGCGTACCCGGAGTCCAACCCCAGCCAGTGCGCCACCGGGAGCAGCGCGGGCACCGAGCGCCCGGTCGCCAGGACCACATGCACCCCCGCCTCACGCAGGCGAGCCACGCCGTCGATCACCTC
This sequence comes from Serinibacter salmoneus, assembly GCF_002563925.1. Taxonomy (NCBI): domain Bacteria; kingdom Bacillati; phylum Actinomycetota; class Actinomycetes; order Micrococcales; family Beutenbergiaceae; genus Serinibacter; species Serinibacter salmoneus. The sequence continues at coordinate 2,845,300 of NZ_PDJD01000001.1, forward strand.
GGGGGCGAGGGAACCGTCGTGACCCAGCAGGGTGCCGTCGATGTCGAGCGCCACGAGCGGCGCAGTGTCGGCCTCACGCGCGGCGGCCAGCACCCGCTCCACCGCGGCGGCAGTGAAACGCGGCACGTCCTCCCACGCGATGGCCGATCCGCCGGCGGGGTCCGCGGCGCTCATGCGCGCAGTTCCTCCAGGCCGCCCAGGTAGCCGCGCAGCCCCTGCGGGACCCGCACACTGCCATCGGCCTGCTGATGGTTCTCCAGGATCGCCGCGATCCACCGGGTGGTGGCCAGCGTGCCGTTCAGGGTGGCCACGGGGCGGGTGGTGCCCGACGGCGTGCGCTCGCGAATGTTCAGGCGCCTGGCCTGGAACGTGGTGCAGTTGGAGGTGGAGGTCATCTCCCGGTAGACGCCCTGGCTGGGCACCCACGCCTCGCAGTCGAACTTCCGGGCGGCGGAGGAGCCCAGGTCGCCCGCGGCGGTGTCGATCACGCGGTAGGGCAACTCGGCCTTGGCGAGCATCTCCTCCTGCCATGCCAGGAGGCGCTCGTGCTCCGCGGCGGCGTCCTCGATCGGCACGTAGGAGAACATCTCGACCTTGTTGAACTGGTGCACGCGCACGATGCCGCGGTTGTCCCGGCCGGCGGCGCCCGCCTCCCGGCGGTAGCAGGAGGACCACCCGGCGTAGCGCAGCGGGCCGCCCGCCAGGTCGAGGATCTCCCCGGCGTGGTAGCCGGCGAGCGCCACCTCGGAGGTGCCCACGAGGTACAGGTCGTCCGCCGGCAGGCGGTAGATCTCGTCCGCGTGCGCCCCGAGGAACCCGGTGCCGGCCATGATCTCCGGCTTGACCAGCGTGGGGGTGATCACCGGGGCGAAACCAGCCGCGACCGCGGTGTCCATCGCCGCGTTCAGCAGGGCGAGTTCGAGTCGGGCCCCGAGGCCCACGAGGTAGGAGAACCGGGAACCGGAGACCTTCGCCCCGCGGGTCATGTCGATGGCGCCCAGGCCCTCACCGATCTCGAGGTGGTCGCGCACGGTGACGCCCTCGGCGGTGAAGTCACGCGGGGTGCCCTCGTGACGCAGCACCACGAAGTCGTCCTCGCCGCCGGTCGGCACGCCGTCGATCACGAGGTTCGGCATGGCGGCCAGCAGGGAGTCCAGGTGCTCACGCGCCTCGGCCGCCTCGGCCTCGGCGTCCTTGACCTGCTGCGCCATCGCCTTGGCGCGCGCCAGCACCGCCTGCCGCTCCTCGGGGGCGGCCTTGCCGACCGACCGGGAGAGCTCCTTCTGCTCGGCGCGCAGATTCTCGAAGGTGGTCAGCAGGGCGCGCTGACGCTCGTCCGCCGCGAGGATCTCGTCCACCAGGTGCTCACCGGCGCCGCGGGATCGCTGACTGGCTCGTCCGACGTCGGGATTCTCGCGCAGTGCCTTGATGTCGATCACACCTCGAGCCTACCGGCCGGGACCCACTCGACTTCTTCTGGGCGCAGTGGGCCGGTCGCGCCCGCCAGCGCCTAGGCTGAGGGGGTGTTGACCGCCGCCCTTGCGATGTCCATTGTGGGATTGGCGCTCGCCTCCGTGGCCCTGGTCATCGCGGTGGTGGTCTACCGCGAGCACCGCGCCCGCCTCACCTCGCCGGCGCTGCGGGCACCTCGCACCGTGCTGCCGGCACCCACCGAACCTGCCCAGGACCCCGCCTCGACGGGCCCGGCCGCGTTCGTCATCAACCCCTCCAAGGTCGCGGACGTGGAGGGCCTGGAGGCCGACGCCCGAGTGGTCTCCGACGAGCTCGGACTCCCGGCGCCGATCTTCCTGCGCACCACCGTGGAGGATCCGGGCGCGGGCCAGGCGCGCGAGGCGGTGGAACGCGGCGCGAGCGTGGTGGTGGCCGCGGGGGGCGATGGGACGGTGCGCGCCGTCGCGACCGCGCTGGCCGGGGGCGGAGTGCCGATGGCGCTGCTGCCCTCGGGCACCGGGAACCTGCTCGCTCGCAACCTCGACATCCCCGTGGAGAGCCGCAGTCAGCAGTTGCAGGCGGCGCTCGGCGGCCGGGAGATGGCGATGGACCTGGGCTGGTTGACCCCGATCGGCCCCACGGACTCCACCGGGGAGGAGATCGAGCCCGGCGGGCAGGACATGCCCCAGGTGGGCCGCGAACACCTGTTCCTCGTGATGGCCGGTGTCGGCTTCGACGCCGCGATGGTCGCCGACGTGAACCCGGACATGAAGCGCCGCGTGGGGTGGGTGGCCTACTTCATGGCGGGGGCACGCCACATGCACTCCACGCGCCCCTGGCTGGAGATGCAGGTGGGCAACGGCGCGTGGAACCGGCGCCGGGTGCGCACCCTGCTGTTCGCCAACTGCGGCCGGCTCCCCGCCGGTCTCGTGCTGCTTCCCGATGCCGAGATCGACGACGGCTACCTCGACGTGGCGGCCCTGGACACCCGCAGCGGGATCCTTGGGTGGAGTTCCCTGCTGTGGCGCGTGCTCATCCAGGGCCTGGGGTACCGCTCCTCCAACGGGCTGAACCCCAGCAAGATGGATTTCTGGCGCGCCCGCGCCGTCTCGGTCCGGTTGGACGAGCCGCAGGCGGTGCAGGTGGACGGGGACATCGTGGGCGACGCCGTGGAACTGCACGTGCGGGTGCAGCCCAATGGCCTGCGGGTACGCGTGCGCCGCTGACAGTGGCCTACCCCGGGGCGGTCGATGGGGACCTGCTCCGGAGTGGCTGGGCGTGGGGCGCGAGGGACGAGCGCCCGGGCAGAGCGGGTCCCCATCGACCGCCCCGGCCACCCCTGCCCCTGCGCGCCGCTAGCCGCGCAGCCCCCGCACCCAGGCCCGCGCGGCCTCGAAGTCCTCGTCGCGCATCCCCGGCGGCACGTGCGTGGGCGTGCGGTCCGCCCGCGGGTAGGAGCCGAGGAACACCACGTGCGGGCACACCCGGTGCAGGCCGATCAGGGCGGCGGCCACGCGGGCGTCGTCGATGTGCCCCTCGGCGTCCATCGAGAAGGCGTACCGGCCCAGGGCATCGCCGATGGGGCGCGACTCGATCCGGGAGAGGTTCACCCCGCGGGTCGCGAACTGCTCCAGCATCGTGACCAGGGCGCCGGAGGCGTTGTGGGGCAGATGCACCAGCAGCGTGGTCTTGTCCGCGCCGGTGCGCTCGGGGACCACACCGGGGCGGGCGACGACCACGAACCGGGTGACGGCGCCGGGATTGTCCTCCACGCCGTCGGCCAGGACCTCCAGCCCGTAGTCGGCGGCCGTGTGCGGGGCCACCAGCGCCGCCTGGAAGGCGAGCCCCGCCTCCCCGGGAGCCGAGCCGCCCGCGGGGGCTGCGCCCTCGCCCGCGAGCGCCGCCCCGGCGGCGGCGGTGGAGGTGGCGGGCACGTGCACGGCGCCGGGCACCAACTCGCTCATGGTGCGCCGGCACTGCGCCCAGGCGTGCGGGTGGGTGGCCACGGAGCGCACGTCCGCGAGGGCCGTACCCGGGCGCGCGGCGAGCACGAAGGAGATCTCCACGAGGACCTCGGCGACCACCACGAGGGGGGCGCCGGAGGCGAGGGTGTCCAGGGTGGCGGCCACCCCGCCCTCCACGGAGTTCTCCATCGGCACGATCGCGCGGTCCACCGCGCCGGTGCGCACCGCCTCCAGGGCGCTGACGACGTCCGGCATCGCCTGGCGGCTCGCTCCGGGGGCGTAGCGCGCGAGGGCGGCCTCGGTGAAGGTACCGACCGGCCCGAGGAAGGCGTATGTGATCTGGTCCTGCTCCACCTGCATCATCTCCACAGTTCTCTTGCGAACTCCGCCCACGGCCGCGAACCGGACCGTCGGGGCGGAGACTGTCGCTCACCTACGCTAGCGGGGTGCACGATCCCACCAGGCCAAGCGCCGACCGACGAGAGACCACGCCGAGGCAACGGCGACGCCGCACCGCCCAGGTGGTCGTGGCGCTCCTCGCCCTCGTGGGGATGCTCGCGACGGCCGTGCTGGCGCTCGCGCCGATCGCGCTCGCGGCGCCTGCCAACGCTGCGACGCCCCAAGGCACGCCGGTCCAGGCCACCGGAGGCGACCAGGCACCACTGCTCACGGCCCCGGATGCCGGGGTGGTCGACGGCGACGCCTCCCTGGTCATCATCGGCACCTCGGGTCTGACCTGGCAGGACGTGACGCCCGAGAACGCCCCGACCCTCTACGAGGCGGGGCTGAGCGGCGCGATCGCCAACCTCGTGGTGCGCTCGGTGCGGCCGACCACCTGCCCCGCCGACGGCTGGCTGGCGTTGTCCTCCGGTGCCCGCGCCGCCGACCTGCAGTGGAACCAGCGGACCACGGACTCCTCCACGCTCACCTGCCGCCTGCTGCAGCAGCCCACGGGCGAGTCCGTACCCGGCTGGGCGGACTACGAGGCAGCGGCGAGCACCTCCAGCTACGCCTCGCACCTGGGACTGTTCGGCGACGAGGTCGCTGCCGCGGGCCTGCAGGCCACCGCGATCGGCCCCGGTGCGGCGATCGCGCTGGCCACCTCCGACGGCACGCTGCCCGGCGGGGGCGAACCGCTGGCCGGCAGCGCCGAGGCCGTCACGCAGCAGGTGATCACCGCGACGACCGACTCCGAGGTGGTGGTGGTGGACGCCGGCTCGATCCAGACCCACATCGTGCCGCAGAGCGTGGTGGCCGATTCGGCGCAGGGCGCGGGAACGACGGACGGCGAGAGTCAGTCCGCGGACGAGGGCGCGGGTGCCCCCAGCGCCCTGCCCACCGAGCAGGTGGCCCTGACCCCTCCCGAGGACGTCGAGGCCTACCGCGCCGAGCAGGTGGCGCAGCTCGACGCACGCGTGGCCGCGATCCTGGAGGGCACCGCCCACCTGGACGACGCCACGATCATGATCGCCTCGCTCGCGGATGCGGGCTCCACCTCGGCCCCCGCGATGCAGGTGCTGATCACGCACGGTGAGCCGTTCGTGGCGGGCGGTGCGCCCCTGCGGGACGCCCTGCTGGTCACCAGTTCCACCCGGCAGGACGGGTACGTGCTGGCCACCGATCTCCTGCCCGCCGCCCTGGACTCCCTGCAGTTGCGACCCCTCGCGACCGCCTCCAGCGCCGCCCTGGTGGGCGCCGCGCCTCGCGCCGTCGAGCAGGGCGAGGCGAGCGGCACGGTGCGGATCGCCACGCTGCAGGACGACGAGGTGCACGCCCAGGCGCAGCGGCCGCTGGTGGCACCCTTCTACCTGCTGCTCGTGATCGCGAACGTGACCCTGTACGCCGTGGTGGCGTTCGGGCTGAGCCAACCCGCCCGCAACCGGGTGGCCCGCGCCGTGGCACGCTGGCTACGGCTGGACCACATGCAGCCCGCGGAGGGTCGCCCCCGGGTGCTGCGCGCGCTGCGCACCGTCTCGGTGGCGCTGGCCGCCGTACCCGTCTCCACGATGCTCGCCAACCTGCTGCCCTGGTGGCGTCTGGCCTCCCCCGCGCTGGGTCTGGCGCTGACGACCGCCGCGTTCGTGGCCGCGGTCACCCTGATCGCGCTCGCCACCCCGTGGCGGGACCGGATCCTGGCGCCCATGGGCGTGGTGGGCGGCATCACCGCGCTGACCTACGCCGTCGACATCGTCACCGGGGCGAGCCTGCAGCTCTCGGCCGTGATGGGCGTGCCGGTCCTGGTCGCCGGGCGGTTCTACGGGTTCAACAACACGGCGTTCTCGATCTTCGCCTCGGCCACGATCCTCACGCTGATCGCCGTCACCAACCCGCTCGTGCGCGCGGGGCGGCGGCTGCTCGCTGCGGCGATCATCGCCGTCGTGGGTCTCGTGGCCACCTTCCTGATCGGTTCACCCACCATCGGCGCGGACTTCGGCGGCCCGCCCGCGATCGTGCCGGCGTTCCTGCTGCTGGTGCTCCTGGCGGCGGGGGTGCGGCTCACCTGGCCACGCATCCTGCTGGTGCTGGCGGCAGCGGTCGCGGCCGTCACGGCCTTCGCGATGGCCGACTACCTGCGCCCGGAGGACGAGCGCTCCCACCTGGGGCGGTTCGTGGAGACGGTGCTCGACGGCGGCGCGTGGGATGTGGTGGCCCGCAAGCTCGAGGCGAACCTGCGGATCCTCGCGAACAACCGGCCCCTGACGATCCTGGCGATCACGGGCGTGGCGCTCGTGGTGCTGCTGCTCGCGCGGCCGCTGCGCAGTGCGATCAACGCGCCGCGGGGCGGGAAGTTCGGGTGGCTCTCCTCGGGAGCGCCGCTCTCCCAGATGGGGCAGGTGGCGCCCATGCTGCGGCCGGGGCTGCTCGCGCTGGCGGTGTGCCTGGGCATCGGGTTCCTGGTGAACGATTCCGGGATCGCGATCCCTGCCTACGGGGTCACGCTCGCTGTGCCCCTGCTACTGGCGGCGTGCGCGAACTGGATGCTGACGCTGGATCCGGAGCGTCCCACCGAGCAGGTGGAGGGCTCGGGGCCTGCGGACGCTCAGTCCTCGGGGACCTCGGGGAAGTCGGAGTAGCCGCGCATCCGCCGCATCGCTATCGCGTAGGTGATGTCGCGGTACTGCGCGGCCCGGTGCAGGTACCCCTTGAGGTCCTTCCCGGAGGGCCGGTGGGTGAGGTCGCAGGGCACCTCCACCACGGCGAACCCGTGCCCGAGCAGGTCCATGGTCATGCCGGTCTCCACGCCCCAGCCCCGCGCCAGCGGCATGGCGGCGGTGAACGCCTCCCGCGTCAGGCACCGCTGACCCGACAGCGGCGCCTTCGGGGTCCATCCCGACAGGTCGTGGATCGCCTTGCGGGCGGTGCCCACCACGAGTCCGTGACCGCCCGCCCCGCGTTGCGGCGGGAGCACGGCGATGGACAGGTCCGCCTTGCCCGCCAGGACGGGTGGCACCAACGGGGCTGTGTTCACGGCCGTGTCACCGAGGTCCGCGTCGATGAACAGCAGCATCCGCGGCGGTTCGCCGTCGGCGTCACGCATCGCCACGATCGCGGCGCCGGTCTCCATCGCCGAGGCCTTGCCGCGGTTGACGGCGTGGCGCACCACGACCGCGCCGGCGGCCCGGGCCACGTGCTGGGTGTCGTCGTCACTGCCGTCGTCCACCACGAGCACGAGGTCCACGTTCGGGATGCTGCGAGCAGAGCGCACCGTGGCGGCGATCCGCTCCGACTCGTTCTTGGCCGGAATGATCGCTGCTACGCGCTGCGAGCGAGCGGATGATCCGGACGCGCGAGCGCCGGATCCGGCGCCCCGGGCCCGCACCACTCGCAACGGATCGCGACCGCCTGCTGCCTGAGCCTCCACGGGTCTTACTCTACGTTGCGCAGCGCTTTAGCGGAGATTGACCTGGCGAGAAATGAGACCTGCCCGCGCGCGTCGCTCCTGCGGCGAGAGTGCGTCGGTCGTCGCGAACGCCGCCTGGAGCTTCTCGGCCATCGCGGCCACGGCGTCCGGCAGTTCGTCGGCCTCGGTGCCCCGCACCAGTTCCCACACCGGGATGAGCACACCGCACGTGCGGAACGCCCCGATCAGCCTGGCGCCCTCCTCCAGCTCGGACTCCCGCCGGGCATGCACTCGTGCGAGCGCGTCCAGGGTGGCCTCGTCCTCCTGCGGCACGGACCACCGCAGGAACTCCTTGCCGTTCATGCGGCACCAGTACGCGGTGCCGAGGTCGGTCTCGCCGTCGGGGACCGCCACCGGCTGGGTGGGCACGATCAGTTCGTTCGCGCTGTCCAGGGCACCGGCGATCTCCGGGTCGGAGTCCTGTCCGGGGGCGAGCCAGTAGCCGAAGTCGCTGAGCACCTCCACCTCGAACCCACCGGAGAGGTCCAGCACGTCCTGCAGCCGCGGGCCGGGCTCGGGGGCGTCCAGGGACCCCAGCGCTTCACCCGGTTCCAGCTCCAGTGCGGCGAGCAGGGCGTGGGCGATGTCGCGGCTGGCGTCCCCGCTGCCACCGACGGTCTGCAGCGCCACCTGCACCACGCCGTCGGCCCGGTGCAGGGCGGGCAGCAGGTCCGGCAGCAGGCTGACGATCTGCACCTCACGGGAGCCGTACTCGGCCGTCGTGGTGACGGGGGCGACGGCGGAGGGCACGACCTCGCGCAGCGCCACCCAGTCGGACTCACCGGGCAGGCCCTCGAACGGCCGCGCCACGAACGGCACGACGGCGCGGCGCGGCTTCGGCGGGGTCGGCGCGTCGGGGCGCTCCCCCGGGCGGGTGGAGTCGGCCGCGCGTGCGGCGGGGCCGTTCTTGCGACGGTTCTTCTTGCCCATGAGCGGCAAGCCTAGTCGCCACGCACGCCCCTGGGCACCGCGCCCTGCCTCCCTGCGCACCGTCGCGGAGGCCTGAGGTCGACGTGCCGGCTCGGCTCGCGAGATTGGGCCTGCCCATCGGGCCTCGCCAGTGGCAGGATCAAGGTATGCATGAGCGCGCTGGCCAGGTGGCCCTGCCCGAGGATCTCATCGACGTCGACCACGTGATCGGCCTCTACTACGACACCGTCCCGAGCGTGGACGATCCGGTGCAGAAGGTGGTGTTCGGCACCTCTGGTCACCGCGGCACCAGCCTGAACGGCTCCTTCACCGAGACGCACATCGCAGCGATCGCGCTCGCGGTGGCGGAGTACCGGCGCGGCCAGGGGATCGACGGCCCGCTCTACCTCGGCCGGGACACGCACGCGCTGTCCGAGCCGGCCGAGCGCACCGTGATCGAGGTGCTGGTGGCCGCCGGGGTGGAGGTGCGGGTGGACGCCCGCGGCTCGTTCACCCCGACCCCCGCGGTCTCGCACTCGATCCTGCTGCACAACGGCGCCCGGACGGATGCCGGGGTGCGCACCAGCGGGCCGGGGATCGCGGACGGGATCGTGATCACGCCGTCGCACAACCCGCCCGCGGACGGCGGCATCAAGTACAACGCCACCGACGGTGGCCCTGCCGGGGGCGAGGTGACCGGCTGGATCGCGCGCCGTGCCAACGAGCTGGTTGCCGCCGGCCTCGGCTCGATCACGCGGGTGCCCTACGAGCGCGCCAAGGACGACGCGCTCGTGGTGGCGCACGACTTCCGCTCCACCTATGTGGACGACCTCTCCTCGGTGATCGACATGGACGCGATCCGCGAGGCCGGGGTGCGTATCGGCGCGGACTCCCTGGGCGGCGCGAGCGTGGAGTACTGGGGCCTGATCGGCGAGCAGTACGGGCTGAACCTCACCGAACTGCACCCCCAGGCCGACCCGCGCTTCCCGTTCATGACGCTGGACTGGGACGGGAAGATCCGCACCGACTGTTCCTCCCCGTACGCCATGGCCTCGCTGCTGCGCACCATGCAGCCGGGCGAGGGCGGCCAGGCCCCGTTCGACATCGCCACCGGGAACGACGGCGACTCCGACCGGCACGGCATCGTCACCCCGGACGCCGGGCTGATGAACCCGAACCACTACCTCGCCGTGGCGATCGACTACCTCTTCCGCAGCCGCACCGGCTGGCCGGACTCGGCCGGGGTGGGTAAGACCCTGGTCTCCTCCGTGCTCATCGACGGCGTGACCGCGGACCTCGGGCGCCGCCTGATCGAGACCCCGGTGGGCTTCAAGTTCTTCGCGGAGGGCCTGCTGCACACCACGATGGGCTTCGGCGGTGAGGAGAGCGCGGGTGCGTCGTTCCTGCGTACCGACGGCCGGGTGTGGACCACCGACAAGGACGGGTTCATCCTGGACCTGCTCGCCGCGGAGATCATCGCGAAGACGGGCAAGAGCCCCTCGGCCTACCACCGTGAGCTCGTGGCCAAGCACGGCGAGAGTTTCTACGCCCGCATCGACGCCCCGGCAACGCTGGAGGAGAAGGCGGCGCTGAAGAGCCTCTCCCCCGAGGCCGTGACCGCGACCGACCTGGCGGGCGACCCGATCACCGCGCGCCTGGTGACGGCGCCCGGCAACGGCGAGCCCATCGGCGGGCTCAAGGTCACCACCGAGTTCGCCTGGTTCGCCGCCCGGCCCTCCGGCACCGAGGACGTCTACAAGATCTACGCCGAGTCCACCCGCTCCGCGGAGCACCTCGCGCAGGTGCAGGACGCGGCGCGGGCCGTGGTGGCCGACGCGATCGGCTGACCCGCCCGGGGCTGCGCTGCACCCCCACCCGCCGAACGCCCTGGAGCCCGCGGGAGCCCGGGGCGTTCTGCCGCGCCCTGCCGTGCGGCCCTCCCCCCGCCGAGCGTGTGCTTACGCCGCCCCTCCCCCGCCGAGCGTGTGCTTACGCCGCCCCTCCCCCGCCGAGCGTGTGCTTACGCCGAGTTTCCGCGCGCGGAGCCTGCACAACCCATCGCTCGGCGGCCCGGCAGCGGGGCTCCGCCTGCAGAACCACCTCGCGGCACCTGCAGAACCACCTCGCGGCACCTGCAGAACCACCTCGCGGCACCTGCAGAACCACCTCGCGAAGGAGACGGAGAACACAACCGACCGGCTCGTCGGTTAGCGCGTTCCGGTGCCACAATCGTCGTGTGTTCGCTCCGTACCGCCAGATCCTGACGAAGCCCGGGGCCTGGAAGTTCTCACTCTCCGGGTTGCTGGGTCGCTTCCCCATGTCGATGGCCGGCATCGGCATCGTCCTGATGGTCTCCGACGCGAGCCTGTACGGCTCCTACGCGCTCGCCGGCCAGGTCTCGGCCGCCTTCATCGCCGCCCAGGCGATCGCGGCGCCGCTGATCGCCCGCCTCGTGGACTGGTACGGGCAGGCCCGCATCATGCGCCCGGCCATCATCGTGTCGATGAGCTCGATGGTGCTGCTCGGCATCGCCGCCACCCGGCTGGCGCCGGAGGTCGTGATCTTCGGCCTCGCCATCCTCGTGGGCGCCACCATGGGAAGCCTCGGGTCGCTCGTGCGCACCCGCTGGAACCAGGTGGTCGACAATCCGCGCGAACTCCACACCGCCTACTCCCTCGAGGGCGCGTTCGACGAGGTCGTGTTCGTGCTCGGCCCCATTCTCGCCACCGTGCTCGCCACCACGCTGCACCCGACCGCCGGCATCGCGCTGACCGTGCTGACCGCCGTCGTCGGTGGGTTCTGGTTCCTCGCCCAGCGCGAGTCCGAGCCCACCCCGACCCCCCGCGTGGCGGGGCAGAAGCGCAGTTCCCTGCTGCGTATCCCCGAGATGCTGCTGCTGATCGTCGTGTTCGTGTTCCTCGGCATGATCTTCGGCGGGACCGACGTCTCGACCGTCGCCTTCGCGGAGGAGTCCGGCAACAAGGCGCTCGCGGGCGCCGTCCTGGCCTGCTTCGCCAGCGGTTCCCTGGTCGGGGGCCTGCTGTACGGCGCGCGGGAGTGGCGCACCGCGCCCTGGACGCGCTTCGCCGTGGGCACCCTGGCCCTGGCCGTCGGCGTCTCCCTGTTCTTCTTCACCACGCACCTGTGGATGCTGGCCGTGGTCATGGTGGTGGTGGGCGGCGCGATCGCTCCCACGCTCATCACCGGCAATGCCCTGGTCCAGGTCACCGTGCCGCGCGAGCGACTCACCGAGGGGCTGACCTGGGTCGGTACCGCCCTGGGCATCGGCGTGGCGGCGGGGTCCGCCGTGGCGGGCCCTCTCATCGACGCGTACGGCTCCCACGCCGGGTACCTGGTGTGCCTCGGGGCCGGCATCGTCATGGCCGTGCTGACCCTCGTGAGCGTGCTGTACCGGCGGCGCCGGGCCCGCGAGGTCGAGGCGCTCGCCGAGTCCGTCCTCCCCGTGGCCTGACCGCACTGGGCGCCCGGGGCGTTCACCCACGCGAGCGCACGACGGCGTGGGGCCGGGAATCTTCCCGGCCCACCTGGCGTTGGCCCCTGTGAACCACCAATCAACCCCAGGGAGAGACACAGATGGCCACCATCGAGCTCACCGCCCAGAACTTCGGCGAGACCATCCAGCAGAACGGCACCGTCGTGGTGGACTTCTGGGCCGAGTGGTGCGGCCCGTGCAAGCAGTTCGCCCCCACCTTCGAGAAGGCCGCGCAGGAGAACCCCGACATCACGTTCGGGAAGGTGGACACCGACGCCGAGCAGCAGCTCGCCGGCCAGGCGCAGATCACCTCGATCCCCACGCTCATGGTCTTCCGTGACCAGATCCTCGTGCACCGTTCCTCCGGTGCTCTTCCCCCCGCGCAGTTCAACCAGCTCCTGACCGCGGTCAACGACCTGGACATGGACCAGGTCCGCAAGGAGATCGCCGAGCAGGAGGCCGCCAAGGCCGCCGACGGCGCCGAGGTCTGAGACCACGCTCCCGCCACCGGCGGGAGTCCGAAGGCCCCGAGGCCGCGTGACCGCAACCGGTCACCCGCCTCGGGGCCTTCGTCGTGCGCGAGTCAGGGTCACCTGCGCAGCAGGGTCGTTCGCCCAGCAGCCATGCAACGGCGCCGGCCCGAACGAGTCGGACCGGCGCCGCCGATCGTGCTAGGCGCTCAGGCGCCCCTGATCAGCCCTCACTCCATGTGGTCGAAGCGGTAGAGGAAGGCGGCCATGGCGTCGCGGGCGACGTCGTTGAGTGGCTTGTACTCCGAGGTGCCGTTGTTGCCGACCCAGCCGGTGGCGATTCCGGTGGCCTGCATCCAGGTGATCTCGGTGTAGAACATGTTGCTGGTGGACACGTCCACGAACGGGGAGACCGTGGGCGGGGTGAACTCCGGCTCATCGGCCATCCGGTACAGGAACGCGGCCATCGCATCACGCGCGATCGGCTCCAGCGGACGGAACTCGCGGCCAGCAGAGGTCATCCACCCGGTGGAGATCCCCTCCTCATACAGCCACGCGATCTCGGTGTAGAACATGTTGCTGGTGGACACGTCCACGAACGGCGACGTGGCCGGCGGGGTGTAGTCCTCCACGTCCGCCATCCGGTACAGGAACGCCGCCATCGCATCACGGTTGATCGGCTCCAGCGGACGGAACTGCGCGCCCTGGGGCGTCATCCACCCCGTGGAGATCCCCTGCTCATACAGCCACAGGATCTCCTCGTAGAACATGTTGCTCGGCGCCACATCGATGAACGGCGAACCGATCACCTCCACCGGCATCGTGACCGTGGTCCCCGAAGGCTGGGCCACCAACACCAACTCACTGGCACCCGCCTGGCCTGTGGCCGGCAGGACCAGGTCCACCACGGCCTGACCATCGACCACGGGCACCTCACCCACCTCGGTCTCACCCAGCCACACCGTGGCCGTGGTGTTCTCCGGAGAGTTCAGGCTCGTGAGGTTCAGCATCGAGGCCGTGAACACCACCTGCTCACCCAGGGTGACCTCCTCCGGCTGGTCCTGGACGGCCACGGCCTGGCGGGCGAAGTCCGGGGAGACCGGGGAGGCCTCGGTGAGGTAGTCGATCCACGCATCCCGGTCCACCAGACCCGTATCGCGCGTATCGCTGCCCTCGGTGAACACCCGGAAGTTGTCCCCACCCTGCAGCAGGAAGGAGAAGGACCCCACCGTGTAGGACCCAGCCGGGTCCAGCGGCTCACCATCGATCATCACCGAGGTGATGTGCCGACCCTGATCATCGGCGTCACCCAACAGCACACCATCCCCATCAGGGTCCACCTCATAGGTGTAGGTGACATTGGAGGACAACCCCAACTGCAGATAAGGCCGCGAGGGGACCTCACCCTCACTGGTGGTCTGCCACTGCTGCTCCAGCATCTCCACCACCTGCTCACCCGTCAACGTCGTGGTCCACAGGTTGTTCAGGAACGGCAGCACCGCATTGGCCTCGGCGTAGGTGATCACACCGTCCTGGTCGTAGTACAGCTCCGCGCGCAACCCACCCGGGTTGACCACACCGATATCCGCACCACCACGCAACTCATCCGACAGGGACGCCAACAGCGCATCACCCACCAACGCGCCCAGCGTGGACTCACTGGCCCGGTCATCACCCTTGGTCGGCAACGCACCCTCCACCAGGTCCCACTCATAGAACCCATCCACGAACGACCCCGCAGCATTCGCCGTGGTGATGTCCGCCGTCACCTCACCGATCGGCTCATCACCGATCTCCGCAGCAACCTCCAACGCGGCCTGCACGATCTCATCGACCTCAGCCACCATCGGGAACTCGGCGATCAACTCCGCATCCGGCGTGGTGGAACGCGCAATGTTCTCCGCACTGGCCGAGACCACCTCACCCGTGGCCGGATCGAACTCCAACAGCACCTTCCCCAGGAACTCCCCATAGGAACCGGTCTGCACAATCGGACGCTCCCGACCCGGCTCACCAGGCACCGGAGCCATCCACGCATACTCCTTGTGCGTGTGACCCGTGAAGATCGCATCCACCACCGGGGAGGTCTCCTCCACGATCTGCGCGAACACACCACCCGCAGCAACCTCCTGCTCCAAGGTGGAACCATCCGGAGTCCCCGCACCAGCACCCTCGTGGAACTCCGCCACGATGATGTCCGCCTCACCATTGCCCTCATCACCATCAGAGAGCTGCGCCGCCACACGGTTGGTCGCCTCCACCGGATCACCGAAGGTCAACCCCTCGATCCCACCCGGGGACACCAACGCCGGAGTCTCCTCCGTCACCGTCCCGATCACCGCCACCGAGACCCCACCAGCATCCAAGATCTCGTACTCCGGCAACACCGGAACACCAGCAGCGTCATACACATTCGCACCCAGATACGGCCAGGCAGCGTTCGCGCCACCCTCCATCACCCGATCGATCAGATCATCCAACCCCTGATCGAACTCATGATTCCCCACCGCCGACGCAGCAAGGCCCAGCGCGTTCAACACATCAATCGTGGGCTGATCACCCTGCGAAGACGACGCGAACACCGACGCACCAATGTTGTCACCCGCCGACAAGAACAAGAACGACCCACCAGCATCGGAGATCAACTTCTCCTGCTCAGCAACCGTCCCCGCAAACGCCACCGTATTCCCATCAATACGACCATGGAAATCATTGATGTTCAACAGACCCACCAACTCGGTCTCGCTCTCCTCGCCTGCGGTCAGGCCGACCACGATCGGGTCGTGGTCGCTGGAACGGTAGGCGGAGTCGTCGTAGAACAGCGTGCCGTGGTTGTTGTACCGGCTGTACTCCAGCGCCACGGACTCCGGGGCGTTGATGTTCCAGATGTCGGCACCGGTGGCGCGGTCCATTGCTGCCTCGTTCAGCAGCACGTGGTCGAGCGAACCCGACAGACCCGAGAAGCTGTAGCTGTAGGACTCGGGGTCCAGTTCGGCGCCCGCGTTGTGGAAGCCCTCCGCGTAGAAGACCTGCAGCGGGTCCTCCATCGTGTAGGAGTTGAAGTCACCGATCAGGGCGACGGCGTCGCCGTCCTCGGTCACCTCGGGCAGCCAGTCGCGCAGGGCCTCGGCCTGGGCCACGCGGGAGGCGTTGGAGCTGCCCTGGCCGTCACCGGCGTCCTCGTCGCCGGGCAGCGGCCCGGCCGAACCCTTGGACTTGAAGTGGTTCACGACCACGAACACGCTCTCGCCGCCGTCGGCAGGCTCGAAAGCCTGACCGATCGGCTCACGGGCGTTCACGAACGGCTCACCGGATCCGCTCTGGTCGCCCAGAGCGCGCGACTCACCGACCGGGGTCGCCTCGGCGACCTGGTAGATGATCGCGTTCGTGATCACGTCCTGCTCATCGAGCGGGGGCAGGTCCGCGGAACTGGGCACGTAGGCCCACACGTCGGAGCCCTCGGCCGCGTTCAGTGCGTCCACCAGCGTGGCGGTCGCCTCGTCCGCGGTCTCGCCGAGCACGGCGGAGTTCTCGATCTCCATCAGGCCGACCACGCTGGCATCGGTGGCGGTGATCGCGGAGACCAGCTTGTCCTGCTGACGCTGCAGGTCGGCCTCGCCCCACGCGCCGCGCGGGTCGCAGCCGGTGCGCACCGTCACGGGGTTGCCGTCGCGGTCGGTGTAGGCCTGGCATCCCGCGGTGTCCGCGCCCAGCGTGGTGAAGTAGTTCAGCACGTTGAAGGACGCGACGGTCAGGTCCCCGCCGACCTCCTCCGGCGCCGCGGTGCGGGTGTCGGCGAAGGTGGCCGGCGCGTCCGCGTCCGCGAGCAGCGGGCTGGTCGGGTTGAACGTCCAGGCGCCGAAGCGGTAGTCGACCACCAGCGGCTCGGTGAACGTCACCGGCGTCCCGACCCGCACCGGCTCGGTGAGCGAGACGTAGGGCGGCGTGAGGTCACCGTTGCTGAGGTAGTTGGTGGTGGTGGCGTCATCCAGGACCACGCCACGTGCCTCGTTGTCGGCCTCCACCGCGTCGGCCTCGGGGCTGCCCGGGAGCGCGACCTCGGTCGGCTGCAGCAGCGGGCCGGTGCCGGCCGCGAGCCCGACGGAGCCGTACTGGTTGGTGGCGTAGGTGTTGGAGACGGTGAAGTCGCCCTCGGGGGCGATGAGCATCGACTCGATGACCTCGCGCTCGGCCTCGGTCTCCGGCCAGGTCATGGCCAGCGGCACGATCGGGTCGGCGGCCTCCTCCAGCACGGTCACGCCGCCGGAGGCCACGGAGATCTGCGTGAGGCCGGAGTACTCCCCGGCGTTCCCGGTGACCTCCACGAAGTCGCCGATCTCCACCTCGCCGACGGTGGCGGAGGAGTAGATGAAGATGCCGTCCGACGCGGTGCGCGACTCGGTCTCGCCGCCGGTTCCGGCGGTCTGCAGCACGTAGCCGTTCATGCCACCGCTCGGGTAGGCGGCGGTGACGATCCCGCGGGTGGTGACGGCCTCGCCGTCGTACGGGGTCATGTCACCGGTGCCCTGGATCTCGGCGATGGTGAGCTCGATGGGCTCCGTGGGCTCCGCGTCGTCGGCGAGCGCCCCCGGGGTGGGCGTTCCCGCGGTGAAGTCGTCGCCGTTGTTCGCGGTGTTGGTGCCCTCGGCGTCCCGGGCGACCGAGGTCGTGTTGTTACCCGCGGGTGCCTGCGAGCCCGCGTAGGCCGCCCCGGTGCCGAAACCCACGAGGTCGACCACGGCCGCGTCGGAGGCGCACGCGGTGGTCTGGCAGCTGAGCGCTCCCGCCTGCGAGGCGAGGGCGACATTGCCGTTGCTCGCGGACATGTTGAATCTCCCGGTGGCATCCGGGGTGGGCAGCGGATCGCCATTGGCTCCGCCGTCCAGCTCGACGAGGTAGAGCTCGCCTGCCGGGATCTCGCCGCTGAGACCGGCCACGCCGCTCCAGTTCGTACCGGCGGACGATGCGTACTGCACCGACCAGCCGTCCACGCTCACCGCGGCATCGCTGGTGTTGCGCAGTTCGATGTAGTCATGGGTGTACGTGGCGCCGGTGTTGCCGCCACCGCCGTAGACCTCGTTGATGACAACCGCGGCGGCGGGATCGACCGCCGCCCACGCCGAGGCGGGAACCATCACGGTTCCCGCTCCCGCAATCGCTGCGGACCCGATCAGGGCCGCCGTTCGCTTGAGTCTGTGCACAGATCCATCTCTCTGTCGGTGAACCATCAAGCCGTCAGATTAAGGAGGCCGTGCGACGCCGCCGTGATACGTGCGTGTCCAGGGCATGAACGTTGCGGGCCCCCTCACCTGCGTGCTCGATGAACGTATCGGGGGACACCGACATCCGGTATCCCCAGAGGCGGACCTTTACCGTTTCGTAACCTGCGGGGCGGTGGGTGGCGTCGCGGGACGTTCGGCCTCTCCTCTCGCGGTCGGGCGCGCGCAGGAGCACAATGGTGCGCACTCGTTCCCGGTAGGACGCCATGACCTCGCACCTGCATCCTCCCCTCGACGGGCGGCGACACCTCCTGCGCCGCGACCGCGCCACCTTCCTCGAGGCTGTGACCGTGCTGGCCGGGGAGCGGTGGAGTGACAGCCCGAGCGGGACCGACCCCGTGATCGCGGCACTCGCCCGGTCGGTCAACGCCCTCGTGAGCAACCCAGCGCGTGAGCGCCTGACCCCGTTGGTCCCCCTCGCCGTCGGGCTGCGCTCGGATGAGCCGCACTGGAATGCGTGGCTGAGCCTGCGCGTGATCGGTGAGGTACTGCCCACCGCGCCCGAGGTGCGGCAGCGTTCGCTCGCCGTCGGCGTGCTCGCCGCCGCCCGCACCCTGCGAGGATCCGAGCACGACGGCGCCGCTCACCGCGGCCCGGTGGTGGACTCCCAGGGGCTCACCCCGGGCGCGCGCGCCGCGGCGGAGCAGGTGCCGGCGGCGCTGCGGTGGGCCCGGGAGTTCATCTCCTCGAACGCGGATGGGCACGCCTCGGGCTCCGAGCCCTACGGGACGGATGCCGCCTCGAGGGTGATGGAGAACGCCGCTCACGCCATCGTGGAGTCGACGGCGCACGATCCGGACGGGGAACTCATCCGGTTGCTCGCCGGCACCCTGGTGGCGGCGCGCGCGTGGGCCGGGCTGCCCGAGGACGCGGCAGACCTCCTGGACTACACCTGGTAACGGGCCCCGGTCGCTCCCGGCTGCACGAGACCCGGCTGCACGAGACCCGACTGCACGAGACGCCGAGGTTGCGCGACACCGCCCGAGAATGACGTGAATACCAAGAGAATCTTGGTACGGTCGAAAGCCCACAGAGCAAGGAAGCCGAGCGTGAGAACACCTGCGCATCTCCTGCGAACACTGCGTGCGCTCGCCCGGCGCGTGGTGACCATCGACGAGCAGGTCTCCGCGCTGCGCCACGAGCAGCAGGACGCCCGATCGGACGCCGCGGCGCGGGCTCTCGCCGCGCAGGAGCACCGCGATGCGCTCGCCGGGCGCGCCACCGAGGAGAACGCCCGCATCGCGGCGGACCTCACCGCGCTTCGCGCCCAGGTGGGGCAGGCTCAGCGCGACGCCCGCCTGGCGGCGCGTCGTGCCTCGCTCCGCGGCCCCACGCTGCGGGTGGTGATGCTCGTCCACAACCCCAGTGCGTGGGGATCCCTGGATGCTGTGCACACCCTGATGAGCGCCGCCGAGGACATCGACGTCACGATCGTCACGATCGGGAGTCATCAGGGCGGCCTGGGTGACCTGCGGGGCGAGGACGCCGCCCACGAGGCGATGGTCGCGCGCGGCGTGCCGCACCTGCGCTGCCCCGAGGATCGCGACCCCATCGACCTCCTGCACGTCCTGGACCCCGACATCGTGTTCCGACAGTCCCAGTGGGACGCCGACATCGACCCACGTCTCGGTTCCGAGGAGCTCGGGGCCTTCCGCACCTGTCTGGTGCCGTACGAACCGCTGAACACCATCCATAATCCCGACGCCGGGGACACCCTGGACACAGGAGTGGACTCGGAGTTCCACCACCGCGCGTGGCTCGTGTTCACGCCGCGCTTCGCCTACGAGCGTGCGGTTGCCGTGGGGCGCCGGGCTGGGGCGCAGTACCGCGCCGTGGGGCACCCGAAGGCCGATGCCCTCCGCGCCGCTGTGCCCGCGTGGCCGCTCGCCGGCGACGCGCCGCGCATCGTCGTCAGCACGCACCACTCGCTCTCGGACACCTGGAACAACTTCGGCCTGCTGGATCGGGTACGAGATGACCTGCTGGCGTGGGCGCGTTCGGGGGACCAGGAGTTCGTCTGGTCGCCCCACCCCTACCTGCTGCCGTTCGTGCACTCAGGGCGGGCGAAGATCTCGCAGGAGGACCTGCGCGCGTGGCGGGCCCAGTGGGACGCGCTAGGGAACACCGCCTCGGCGTTGAGCTCGGACTACCCCGCGCTGCTGGCCGCCTGCGATGTGGTGGTCACCGACGGCATCAGCATGCTGCTGGAGGCCCAGGTCGTCGGGAAGCCGGTGGTCTTCCTCGAACGCGACGAGCACGTCCCCTTCAACGAGGCGGGCCGGCGAATGCTGGCGGGAGTGCACACAGCCCGAGGCGTCCCGGAGGCGCAGGCTCTCGTGACCGCACTGGTGCGGGACGGCGATCCGTTGCGCGAGGTGCAGCAGCAGGTCGTCACGGACCTGTTCGGCCCCCCGGGCGCGGCCGAACGCATCGTGGCCGCCATCCGCGAGCAGGCCCGGCGCGACGGCTGGCGCCCTCAGCCTGGCTCGCACTCCTGACGCCGGTCAGGCACCCAACCGGTCAGGAACCGATCGCGCGGCGGTAGTGCTCCTGCGCGTCCTCGTGGCTGCCGGTTCCGTACACCAGGAGGACCTCCGCGAGCGCGGGGTGCTCCTGCTGGAGCAGGCCGGCCGCGTGGCGCAGTTCACGCCCGGCGGCGACCTCTCGCAGCAGCCTGCGGACGGCGGAGGCGGCATCGGGCGGGGATATGGTCGCCGCCTGTGTGGTCCATCCGGTGGTGCGGACGGACTCCAACCGAGCCGTGAGCTGGGGAAGGGTGAGGGGGGTCACCTCACCCTCCAGCGACTCCAGCACGCGGATCCTCTCGAGCACCACCGGGTTGCCGATCTTGACCCGGTGACCCGCCATGAGTTGGGAGAGCATGGGCGCCGAGAGTCCGAGAAGTCCGGCGAGTTGGGACTGGTTGAGTTGGAAGGTCACCAACATGCGCCGGAAGATGTCCCCCAGGGACTCCCCGTACAGCTCTCGTTGCGCCTGAAGGTTGCGCCCTGTTGCCTCGTCGCCCACGATGCTCCATTCTTCGCTATCGCAAACACTGTACGCGAGGCGACCCCGACCCGCACGGGTCCAGCGCTCACCCCAGTCCGAGAACGACCGCGAGGACGAGCAGGGCCGCGCCCGTCGCCACCGCGACGAGGGGGAGTGCGATCCCGCGCCGTGCACTCTCGCCGTCGCCCGCCACACCCGGGGGCCGCTCATCCTCCGACGAACTCGGCGACCCAGTGGGTTCCGGCGCCCCGGCCGGCTCCGCGACCTCCGTCGTCTCCGCGTCCCCGGTTGCGCCCTGCGCCAGGGTCGGCAGGGTCGGCGGCGAGAGGAGCGCGGACGGTGGCGGCGAGACGGGCGCGGGAGGCACCCCGGCCCGGCCGTCGAGGGAGTCCGACCCGTTCGGTGAATCCGGCAGCGGCCCACACGGACCCCACCCCTGCGGGTAGGGCGGGAGGTGCTCGAACACCTCGACAGGGTCCGCGCCCCCCGGGGACTCCAGCACCCGGACTGTACGCAGCGCGTCGGCAGCCGCCGCTGCGTCGGGACGTCGCGCGGCATCCGAGGCCAGCAGGTCGGCAATCACATCGCGCACCAGCCACCGCCCGGAGGCATCGACGAAGTCGTCGCTCTCGAGAAGGGCCGCTGCGGCAGCGGCGGTGAGCTCACTACCCGAGGCACCGACCACAGGAGCCTGCCCGGTGAGCATCTCGACCGCGCAGACCCCCGCGGAGTACTGATCTGCAGCAGGCGAGGGCACCCACCCCTCACGCAGACACTCCGGAGCCACGTAGCCGGGGGTGCCCGAGGCATACGGGCCGTGGGTGAGTCGTGGGGCGCCCAGCGCGGAGGCGATACCGAAGTCCGCCAGCCACAGGTGAGGCGCGCCTCGGCCCGTGGCGTCCAGGAGGAGGTTGGCCGGCTTCACGTCTCGGTGCACCACACCCTCGGCGTGGATGGCCGCGAGGGCATCGAGCATCTGGATCACCATGGGCACCACCCAGGCGATCGGCAGCGCCCCGTGGTCGCCGATCAGTGCGGCGACCGACCCGCCGCGCACCAACGGCATCGACAGGAGTACCCGGTCATCCGAGCCGGCCCACCCCGTGGGCGCGAGCACGTGATCGTGGTCGATGCGCACCGCCTGCTCCCGGACGAAGCGCACCAGGGACGCCGCATCGACCTGCCGAAGCACCTTCGCCGCGACATAACAGTCCGCCGCCTGATCCCAGGCGCGCCAGACCACGCCCGACCCTCCGCTTCCCAGCGGATCGACGAGCTCGTACCGACCCGCGAACACATCCCCCACGTCGCCCATGGTAGAGAGGTCACCGCCGTCCCATCCAGATCACTTTGTTCCCGATCGCAACTCTTGCGTTTGCGGTTGCAAATACTCTACGGTCTCGACATGCGCACTCGACGACGCTCACTTATCATCGCCACCCTCCTGGGGCTGGCGTTCCCGACCTCCCTCCTGGCACCCGCCCTCGCCGACGCCGAGGCCACGGATGCCGACTCGCAGTTGATGATCGTGCTGGACTCCTCGGGGTCGATGCTGGAGGAGACCGCCGACGGGAACACCCGCGCGGATGCCGCCACGGCGGCGCTCCTGGATGTGGTGGATGCCCTCGGGAACTCCGCGCAGGTGGGCCTGCGGCAGTTCGGCGCCACTGCCACAGGCATGGACAACCCCGAGTCCTGCACCGACTCCCAACTCACGGTTCCCCTCGGCACCGACAACCGAGATGCCCTACGAGCGGCCGCACGCGCCTACGAACCCTACGGCGAGACGCCGCTGGGCCACGCCCTCTCCGAGGCCGGTGGCGACCTCGGGGAATCCGGCCAGCGGTCCATCCTGGTGATCTCCGACGGCGAGGCCAACTGCGAGCCCGACCCGTGCGAGGTCGCACAGGACCTCGCCGCCCAGGACATCGAGACCCAGATCCACGCCATCGGCTTCCAGGTCACCGGCGAGGCGCGGGACGCCCTGCTGTGCATCGCCGACGCCGGCGGTGGCCAGTACTACGACGCCTCCGACACCGACAGCCTGACGGCGGCCCTCCAGCGCGTGACATTCCGCGCCATGCGTTCGTTCGAGGTCAGCGGCGAGGAGATCGAGGGGACGCCCGACACCTCCGTGGCCCCGACCCTCACCGCGGGCACGCGCTACCTCACGCCGATCCCCGCCGAGGGCGATGTGCGTCACTTCCGCATCGAGCGGGAGATCCCCGGATCGCAGTTGTGGGCGTCCCTGAGCAGCGAACGCGAATCCATCGGCATACCCGCGAGCATCGAGTTCCTCGGTGGCGCGGCCGGGGACTGGGAGCGGTGCGGGAACGACCTCTCGACGTCCAGCAACGTCTCCAGTTCCCTGCAGGTCCACACCGCGATCGCCTCCAGTGACCCCGAGCCGGAGTGCTCCACCACGGACAGCCTGATCCTGAAGTTGGAGAACTTCTTCGGTGCCGAGGGAGCCGAGGGCCTCCTGTCCGAACTCACGATCATCGAGGAGCCTCCCGTGGCCAACCTCGCCGTGCTCCCGGGCGCGGTCGAGGAGCCGGAGGCGTGGGTGGATGTCGCCAGCGCCGACGCCACGCAGATCCTCGGGGGCGTCAGCCTCGCGGAGAACCCTGAGGTGACCACCGGCACCTACGCCTTCGATCTCCTGCCCGGCGAGAGCGCCCTGTTCCACTCGATGCTCGACTGGGGTCAGAGCCTGCAGGTGCGCACCTCGCTGAACGACTACTCCGACCTCACCCTCTTCTCCCCCACCGGCGACTCCGTGACAGGGCACTCGATCGACGTCAACGGCGTGGACACCTCGAGCCAGGACCCCCGGATCGAGGGGTACCGCACCGCGCCGGTGAACTACCGCAACCGCGAGTCCAACGCCACCGGCGT
Source organism: Serinibacter salmoneus (assembly GCF_002563925.1). Classification (NCBI taxonomy): domain Bacteria; kingdom Bacillati; phylum Actinomycetota; class Actinomycetes; order Micrococcales; family Beutenbergiaceae; genus Serinibacter; species Serinibacter salmoneus. The sequence continues at coordinate 2,868,675 of NZ_PDJD01000001.1, forward strand.
GAAGGAGCTCGCCCTCCCGGGCGCCTACACCTTCGCCATCGCCCGCAACGAGTGCATCGGCTCGTGCAGCGAGCCCGGACCGATCACGGTCACCATGGACGTCCTGGTGGACGGCGAGGTCGCCGAGGGACCGGGCTACCTGCTGCCGGAAGGTGTGGAGACCAGCGAGGCGCTCGCACCCGAGGACCCCGAGAACCCCGAGGCCGGCGACGGCGATGGGGTCTCCGACGGCGACGCCGCCGCCGCCGAGGAGCAGGGAGACGTCTCCTCCTCCGGCACCACAGGCGGCGGCAGTGGCTCCGCCGTTCTCCCGGTCGCGCTCGGCGTGGTCGGCGCAGGCGTCCTGCTCGCCGGGATCTGGGCGCTCCTGCGCCGTCGTCCCACCGCCTGACCCGCACCACGACTCACCGCTCGTCCGACCCTGGGGGAACCATGACCACGCATCCGCGCACTCACCCGATCCACACCACCGCCACCGCCACCGGGCACCCGACCACCCCGGGGCGCCGCTTGCGCAGCGGTGGGATCGCCGTCGCCCTCCTGGCCACGGCCACCCTCCTGACCGGCTGTATGCGCGCCACCTACGACCTGGAGGTGGACGGCGACCTGAATGTCTCCGGGGAGATGCTCGTCGCCATCCAGGCGAGCGCCCTGGAACGCTTCGGATCCAGCGACCAGGACATCTGGCAGAACACCCCCGAGGTCATCCCGCCGGGCGCCACCGTCGAGGTGTACGACGAGGACGGCTACGCGGGCTTCACCGTCCGGCTGCAGGACGTGCCGGCAGCGGAGTTCCTCGACGGCGGTGATCTCGCCACCGACGGGGAGACGTTCTTCGTCCTCGAGCGCGAGGACGACGTGATCTCCTTCGACATGGAACAGCCCATCACCCATGAGCTGGAGAGTGACGCGAGCCTTCCCGGACTCGACTCCACTTCGATGATCGACGAGGCGTGGGTGGAGATCACCTTCCCCGGGCCGGTCATCGAGGCCGAGGGCGCCGAGATCGACGGCAACACCGCGCGGTGGGACCTGGCCGAGCACCTCGGCCCGCTCGCTGCCACCGCCGAGGTGGACGCGGGCTTCCCATGGCCGATGATGCTCGGCGTCATGGGCGGACTCACCGGGGTGGGAACAGCCGCACTCCTCCTCGCCCGCCGCGGCGGGACGCGCGCGCAGACCCGAGCGGAACAGATGCCGCCGGCCTACCTGCCCGGCGGGCACGGCAGGCAGCGTTGGGAGCAGCACGGCGTGGGGTCGGAGCCGACGAGCGGCCGGCCCCACACGTCACCGCCGGACACGGAGCACTGACCGTACGGCCACCGACCGCATCCACACCCGGAGGAACGAGATGAGGCCCGACGACGTCGTCGGGCCTCATCCCTCACCGTAGGGGAGGAGTGCCTACTTGCGGTGATCGGAGTAGTAGGCGAGCAGCGCCTGGGTGGAGGCGTCCTGCGCGGCCAGGGCTGCGGCATCGCCCTCGATCGCCGGGGCGATCTCCAGCGCCAACTTCTTGCCGAGCTCCACGCCCCACTGGTCGAAGGAGTTGATCCCCCAGATCGCGCCCTGCGTGAAGGTGATGTGCTCGTACAGCGCGATCAGTTCGCCCAGCACCCGCGGGGTGAGCGCGGGGGCGAAGATCGACGTGGTCGGCCGGTTGCCGGGGAAGGTGCGGGCCGCGACCAGGGCGCCCGTGGTGCCCTCGGCCTCCACCTCCTCGGCGGTCTTGCCGAACGCGAGGGCCTTGGTCTGGGCCAGGAAGTTGGCCAGGAACAGGCCGTGCACGTCCCGCTCGCCGTCCTTCAGCGGGTAGGACGGGTTGACCATGGCGATGAAGTCGGCCGGGATCAGCCGGGTGCCCTGGTGGATCAACTGGTAGAAGGCGTGCTGGCCGTTCGTGCCGGGCTCGCCCCAGAACACCTCGCCGGTGTCGGTCACCACGTCGGAGCCGTCCCAGCGCACCCGCTTGCCGTTGGACTCCATCGTCAACTGCTGCAGGTAGGCGGGGAAACGGTGCAGGAGCTGGGCGTAGGGCAGCACCGCGTGGGTCTGCGCACCGAGGAAGTTGGTGTACCAGACGTTCAGCAGGCCCATGAGGACCGGCACGTTCTCCGCCAACGGCGTGGTGGCCACGTGCTGGTCGACGGCATGGAAGCCCGCCAGGAACTCGCGGAAGACGTCCGGGCCCAGCGCGATCGCCAGGCTCGTGCCGATCGCGGAGTCCACGGAGTAGCGGCCGCCGACCCAGTCCCAGAACCCGAACGCGTTGTCGGTGTCGATGCCGAACTCGGCCACCTTCTCCAGGGCCGTGGACACGGCGATGAAGTGATGGGCGACGGCGCCCGTGCGGGAGGCGTCGTCGTCGCCGATGGCCCCGGCCCCGGCCAGGCCCTCCCACAGCCACTCCCGCGCGAGGCGGGCGTTGGTGAGGGTCTCCAGCGTGGTGAAGGTCTTGGAGGCGACGATGAACAGGGTGGTCTCGGGGTCCAGGTCGCCGGTCTTCTGGGCGATGTCCGTGGGGTCGATGTTGGAGACGAACCTGGCCTCGATGCCGGCGGTGGCGTACGGCTTCAGCGCCTCGAAGACCATGACCGGGCCGAGGTCGGAGCCGCCGATGCCGATGTTGACGAGGTGGGTGATCTTCTTGCCGGTGACACCGGTGAACTCGCCGCTGCGAACGCGCTCGGCGAACGCGGCGATGCGGTCCAGCACCTCGTGGACGTCGGCGTCCACCTGCTGGTCGTCCACCACGAGCGGCGGGTTGGCCCCCACCGGACGGCGCAGCGCGGTGTGCAGCACCGCGCGGTCCTCGGTGGTGTTGATGTGCTCGCCGCGCAGCATCGCCTCATAGCGGCCGGCCACGCCGGTCTGCTCGGCCAGGCGCACCAGGGCGGCGAGGATCTCGTCGGTCACGAGGTTCTTGGACAGGTCCACGTGGAGCTCGGCCAGGGGCTTGCTCAGCTTGCCGACGCGGGCCGGGTCTCCAGCGAACCAGCCGCGCAGGTCGGGGGTGAAGTCGGCGTGCAGGGCGGTCAACTCCGCCCAGGCGTCAGTGGTGGTGGGGTCGATCGGAGCGCTCATGCCCCAACCGTAGTCCGCGCGAGTGCCGCGCGCGCGGGCCGAGTGGTGGAGCCGGTCGGCCCGCCTCCCGGGCGCCGGGACTGGCAGGGCGAGCACGGCCTCGGTAGCGTGCGCCCAAGCCGTCACGACCACCGAGAGGCCCATGATGTCCGCAGCCACGACGACCGCTCCGCGCCGCACCCACCGATCGGGGAGGTCACGCGGTCTCCTTGCCGTGGTGGCGATCGCCCTGATGGGCCTGCTGACCGGGTGCATGAAGTTCACGACCGACCTGACGATCGACGCCGACCTGAACGTGTCCGGGGAGATCGTGTTCGGGATCGAGACCCAGGCCCTGGAGACCATGGGGGCGACTCCGGAGGACGTGGTCGGGGAGGCGCCCGAGGACCTACCCGAGGGGGCCACCTACGAACCTCTGGACGACGGCACCTACTCCGGGTTCGTCTTCGGCCTGGAGGGGGTGTCAGCCTCGGAGTTCACCTCGGGTGAGGGGGTGTCGGAGGCCGCGCCCGGCCTGTCCATCAGCGAGCAGGACGGCGTGATCACCTTTGCGATGGACTCACCGCTGGCGGAGCTCGAGGAGGAGTCCGCGGGCTCCGAGATGCCGTTCGATGCCACGAGCATGGTCGATGAGGCCTGGGTGCAGATCACCTTCCCGGGGCCGGTGACCGAGGCCGAGGGCGCCGAGATCTCCGGCAACACCGCGCGGTGGGACCTGACCGAGTACAGCGCCGCCGAGTTGACCGCGACCGCCGAGAGCGGCGACGCGGGCGGCCTGTGGCTCACCCTGGCGCTCATCATCGTGGTGGTCCTGCTCGCCGTGGCGGTGGTCGCCGTGATCATCCGCCGCCGTGGTGCGGCGCGCCGGCAAGGCACCTCGGGCCCGACATCCACGCCCTGAGCCCGACCGCCTGACCCGGACCCCCTGAGCGGGCGCGGCGAACACTAGGCTGGGCGCGGTTCCCCCATCCGCGCCCAGCCCGAACGAAGGTCTCGTCGTGCCCACTGCAGGCTCCCCCGCCACCGGTTCCCGCAATCCCTTCTCCTGGCGGGTCCACGGGGACGGTCGGACCGTCGCGCCCGGGACGGTGGTCACGCCGTCGGAGCGGCTGAGTTGGCCGCGCACCATCGGCATCGGCATGCAGCACGTGGTTGCCATGTTCGGCGCCACGTTCCTGGTACCGCTGATCACCGGGCTCCCGCCCGCGACCACCCTGTTCTTCTCCGGGGTCGGCACGTTCCTGTTCCTGCTCATCACGCGCGGGAAGGTGCCCAGCTACCTCGGTTCGAGTTTCGCCTTCATCGCCCCGATCGCGGCGGCTGAGGCCTCCGGCGGGATGGCGAGCGCGCTGGGAGGCGTGGTGATCGCGGGGGTGACCCTCGCCGTCGTCGGCCTCATCGTGAACTGGGCGGGGCACCGCTGGATCGACGTGGTGATGCCACCCGTGGTCACCGGCACCATCGTGGCGCTCATCGGCTTCAACCTGGCACCCGCGGCCTGGGGCAACGTGCAGCAGGCTCCGGTCACCGCCGTGGTGACAATCCTCGCCGTGGTGCTGGCGACCGTGCTCTTCCGCGGCATCCTGGGCCGGTTGGCGATCCTGGTCGGCGTGCTCGTGGGATACGTCGTGGCCCTCGTTCTCGGCGAGGTCACCTTCGAGGCCGTGCGTGAGGCAGCGTGGATCGGCCTCCCGGAGTTCACCGCCCCCACCTTCTCCATCTCCGTGCTGGGCCTGTTCGTGCCGGTGGTGCTGGTGCTGATCGCGGAGAACATCGGGCACGTGAAGTCGGTGGCGGCCATGACCGGGGAGAACCTGGACCCGATGGCCGGGCGCGCGCTGTTCGCCGACGGACTGGCCACCACGCTCGCCGGATTCGGAGGCGGCTCGGGGACCACCACCTACGCGGAGAACATCGGCGTGATGGCCGCGACCCGGGTCTACTCCACGGCGGCCTACTACGTGGCGGCCGCCACGGCGTTCCTGCTCTCCCTGTCCCCCAAGTTCGGTGCGCTCATCGCCACGATCCCGGTGGGTGTGCTCGGCGGGGCCGGCACCGTGCTGTACGGCATGATCGGCGTGCTCGGCGCCAGGATCTGGGTGCAGAACAAGGTGAACTTCGCCGACCCCGTGAACCTGACCACCGCCGCGATCGCCCTGATCATCGGCATCGCGAACTACACCTGGGTGGCCGGGGACCTCACCTTCGAGGGCATCGCGCTCGGCTCGGTGGCGGCCCTGGTGATCTACCACGTGATGCGTGCGATCGCGCGGTGGCGCGGCACCCACGCCGAGGCGGCCTCACCGGCCTCCCAGGTCTAGCGACCGCCTCCCGCGAGCACGGTGCGGGGCGTGCGCCGATCGGCGCACGCCCCGCACCGTGCCACCCGGTGGGCCGGGACGGCACGAGCGTCTGCGCCTGGCTCCTCCTCGTCGCTCAGGACGGAACACCAGGGAGCACCTGGATAGGCTTGCCGCGACGCACACCACGCCGCGGAACGGAGCCCCGCGGCTGACGACGACGGAGACGGACAGTGACGCAGGAGCACGGGGGCATCGGCGCGACCTCACCCCGCTCGCGGCCGCGCCTGATCGACGTCGCCGAGCGCAGCGGCGTGACCAAGTCCGTCGTCTCGCGCATCATGAACGCCGATCCCACGCTGCGCACCCGCCCGGAGACCCGCGAACGCGTGCTCGAGATCGCCCGAGAGCTCGGGTACCGACCCCACGCCGGCGCCCGCGCCCTCTCGGTGGCCCGCACCGGCACGCTGGCCTTCCTCATCCCGGACCTGACGAACACCGTCTACTCCACGATCCTGCGGGGAGCGATCCGCCGCGCGAGTGAACTCAGCTACGTCGTGCTGATCGCCGAGGATGCGGCGGAGTCCCCCGCCGGCGCCAACGAGTACGCCGACCTGGTGAGCACCGGGCGCGTGGACGGGCTCCTGGTCGGATCGGCGCGGCCCGACTCCCCCCTGCTGGCCAGCCTCGCGGGCGACTCGCGCTCCATCGCTCATGTCTTCGTCAACCGCGAGGTCCCCGGGTCGGGGCGCAATGTGGGGCTCGACATCGCCGGCGCCGCAGCCTTGGTGGTGGACTACCTGCACGCCCAGGGCCACACCGAGATCGGCCTCGTCTCCGGCCCGCTGGAGCTCCAACCCGCCCGCTCACGCATCGCGGGCTTCCAGGCCCGCATGGAGGCGCTCGGCCTGGACGGCAGCCGGGTCCGCACCGGACCGTTCAACGAGACCGGGGGCCACGGGGCCGCCACGGAACTCCTGGGCGCGCACCCGGAACTGACCGCCGTGTTCGGCTCCACCTTCGGCCAGTCGCTCGGCTGCCTGAAGGCGGTCACGCGCCTCGGCCTGAGCGTGCCAGGGGACGTCTCGGTCATCGGCTACGACGACCTCCCCGCCGCGGACTTCCTCATTCCCAGCCTCACGACCGTGGCGATGCCCCTGGACCAGCTCGGGGTCGCCGCCGTCGACGCCCTCGTGGCGCAGATCGAGGGTGCGGACCCGGCCGACGTCACCGTCACGGGCGGGAGTCACGTCGTCGAGCGCAACTCCGTCGGGCCGGCGCGCGCCCGGGCCTGACGGCGCCCCGATTCCGCCACACCCTCACTCCCCGTTCCGGCCCTCCAGGCGCGAGCACGGGCCACCTCCGCGCGCGCCCACACACTGCCGTTCGCCTTGAGTGAACTCCGCTCAACTTTGGCTGGCACTCTCGGTTGCGGAGTGCTAAAACAGTGGTGTACCGCCGACGGGAAACCCCGCCGACCAACCACACCGGGTCCGATGAGGACCCCGACACCGGAGGTGAGAAGGACATGGCCAACCGCTACGACCCCTTCCAGGAGCTGGACCGCCTCTTCGGCCAGATGGTCTCCTCGCAGCGCGCATCCGCGCAGATGCCGATGGACCTCTACCGCAGCGGCGACCACTACGTGCTGCGCACCGACCTGCCGGGCGCTGACCCCGGCTCGATCGACGTGAACGTCGAGGACCGCACCCTGACGATCCGCGCCGAGCGCAGCGCCGCCGAGGACAACGACGTGCAGTGGCTCGCCAAGGAGCGCCCGGTCGGCACCTACGCCCGGCAGCTCACCGTGGGCCGCGGCCTCGCGCTGGACAAGATCGAGGCGACCTACGCCGACGGCGTCCTCACGCTGACCATCCCGGTCGCCGAGGAGGCCAAGCCGCGCCGCATCGAGGTGCAGCACAGCGCGCAGAACGCGCAGCTGACCGACGCGGCGAGCTGAACGCGCAGCAGCGCCGCATCGCACAACAGCGAGGGCGCGGTGGGCCAGGTGCCCGCCGCGCCCTCGCTGCGTGTGCCGCCGCACTGTCCTCGCTGCCTGCGCCGCCGCGAGATGGTCCGAAGCCCGCGAGCGACGACGCCCGGCGGACCATCTCGCGGGCATCGTCGTCGCTCGCGGGCCGGAGGCGGCGGAATGAAGTGGACGACGGCGCGGTTGTCACCTACAGTGAAGGCTTCGTCCGCGACTTCGACGTCGCGACGAGATCGGCGGCGTAAGCCGCCAATCGCAGGGCCACCGGCCCCGCGAGGGCCACGAGGCCCCACCCGACCGTTCGGCCGACGCGGTGAGAACCCCCGCGGCCCCGGCACGCACCGCAGGTCTGGCAGCACTCATCACGCGCCGACCGCGAGCGAGTCGATCCCGGCGATCGGGCCGCACAGCACAAGGAGCAGGACCCATGACCACCATTCACCCCGATCTGACCACCACCCGCCCCGGCACCCTGGCGGGCGAGATCACGCTGGCAGCCGAGGCCGCGGCCCACGGCGTGCGCACCATGCTCGCGGAGCGCCGCGAACCCCGCCGGCCCCAGCCGCTCGCCTTCCTGGACGACGGCCGTCGCGTCTTCCTCATCGTCGACGCGGGCCGCGGCCGCCCGGTCGACCAGCCCCGCTCCTGGGGCATCGAGGTCACCCGTGACGGCGACCTCGTGGGCGACGGCGGAACCCACCTGGCCTTCCGCAGCACCCAGCCCCCGACGGCGCGCGCCGCCGAGCGCGCCACGCGCTTCCTCCTGGAGGGCTGAGACCGAGCCCGGCACCCCCGCTCGGGGGCGCCGGACCCCGGCAGCACGAGACGGCCCCCGGACCGCACACGCGGTCCGGGGGCCGTCTCGTCCCGGGCGGGAGGGGCCACCCCGGGACGCCTCATCTCACGCTGTCGCGCCGGGGTCGGCGGCGCCGGTCTCCTCGCGGGTCTCACTGGTGCGGGCCTGGACCTCGCTGGTCGCGTAGCCGAGGATCGACTCGGACTCGCTCTGCAGCGTGGTGGTGTCGATCAGGTCGGAGGCGCCGGCGGTCAGGACGTCGACCCAGGAGTCGACGGTCTCCTCCAGGAGCCCGGAGTCGTAGAGCTCCGCCTGCAGATCGGCGAGCGCCTCCTCGTACAGGGCGGCGAACTCCTCGTTCTCCAGGAAGCGGGTGGTGAGCTGGTTGTTCCCGCTCTGGGCGCCACCGCCGAAGCCACCGCCAGCGGCGTCGCCGGGCACACCACCCGGTGCGCCGCCCGGCCTCGCCGGCAGCTCACCCTCGGCCACACCCTCCGGCAGTTCACCCTCGGCCACACCCTCCGGCAGTTCACCCTCGGCCACACCCTCCGGCAACTCACCGGCGGCGCCGGGAGCAGCGCCGCGGCCACCGGGCACGCCGCCCCTCTCGCCGGGTGCGCCGCCCATCTCACCGGGCTGGCCGCCGCCGTTCTGCACCCCGAAGGCGAGGTTGTGGTCCCACGCCACCACGGTCATCTGACCGGAGGCGGGGTCGTAGTAGAGGTAGGAGTTGTTCCCCGGGCCGTCGATGTCATCGAAGTTGTCGATGAGGTCCTCCAGCGCGAGGTAGCGCGCGAAGGAATCGACGTCGAGCACCTCGGGGAGCTGCTCGGCGAACTCCTCGTCGGTGGTGTTGTTGACCACGTCCAGGAAGTCCACCAGCGGTTGGTAGTCCTCCTCGCCCTCCTCCAGGTCGAAGGCTTCGGTGTAGAGGTCGCCGTCCTCCCCCAACCAGGAGTAGTCGTACCCGCTCTCGGCCTTGTACAGGATGCCGTCGGAGGAGGGCAGCAGACCCGCCTCGGCGTTGCGCTCCAGCCAGGAGTCGTTGGGCACCGCGACCGTCAGCCGCAGGTCCTCCTCGCTCCCATTGATCGAGAACCGGGTGGCGCTGGACTCCTCGGTGGCCAGGCCCGCGTAGCTGAGCATCTCCAGGGCCACCGCCTCGTTCAGGGAGCTCTCGGTGTTGTTGGAACGCACCACGATGTCGGTGACGCCCTCGATGCTCTGGTCATCCACGTACTTGTCAGTCCGGATCCGCCACGGCAGGTCAGTGATCGGGGTGTCCAGCGTCACGCCCTGCAGGCTGGAGTTGCCCTTGAGCTTGATGCCCACGCTCTCGTAGGTCACGCCGTCGATCACCACATCGGCCTCGAGCCACTCCTTCTCGCCGGTGTCGAGGTAGGTCTGGATCATGGCCTCGACCTCGGCCTCGTCCACCAGGATCTCGATGGAGTGGACGGTGGAGGAGTCGAAGAACGATCCGTCGTCGGCCGCGAGGCTGACGCTGGTGACGCTCGTGGTGCCCGAGGCGGTGGTGGAACCGGTGGCCGCCGTGGAGCAGCCCGCCAGGACGAGGGCGATGGCTGCCGCAGTTGCGCTGATCGTGGTGAGGGAGGCTCGCTTCTTCATGGGGGTAGACAACCAGGCCGATATGGGACGGTTCTGGGGCGGCGCTGGGGGCTTCCTGGGAGTCGGGGGGGCGGCAGGACCTGTCAGGCTGGGTCCATGACCCTGCGCCTGGACCGTCACGTGAGCACCGCCCCCGCCGGCTCCCGCCGCCCCGGGCACGAGACCAACGTCCTCGTGGTGGGCGACGCACAGGAGTGCCTGGTGGTGGATCCCGGCCACCCGGACGAGGCCCTGCTGCCCCTGATCGACGGCCGCGACGTCGTCGCGATCCTTCTCACCCACGGTCACTGGGATCACGTGGGCGGTGCGCCGTGGCTGGCGGGGGAGACCGGCGCCCCGGTGCTGCTGCACCCCGCTGACCTGCCGCTGTGGCGGGAGACCCACGCCCAGGCCGTGCCCGACGGCGAGGCGAGCGATGGTCTGCGGCTCGCCGTGGGCTCCGGGGTACTCCAGGTGCGTCACACCCCCGGCCACACGCCCGGCTCGAGCATCCTCGTCGCGACCGATCTGGGACTCGCCCTAACGGGCGACACCCTGTTCCGGGGCGGCCCGGGCGCCACCCGTTGGGAGTACTCCAGCTTCCCCACGATCCTGGAGTCGATCGCCGCGACGATCCTCACCCTGCCGCCCACGACCGTGCTGGTGCCGGGGCACGGGCCGGACACCAGCGTGGCCGCGGAGGCGGGTGCGCTGGAGGAGTGGCGGGCGCGCGGCTGGTAGGGCGCGTCAGATCCGCCGCCGAATCAGGGCGCGCTAGTCGCCGAGCAGGTCCTCGATGAGCGCCTCGGCGTCGTCCAACGCGGAGAGTTCCACCACGGCCAACGGGTGGGCGTCCTCGTCCTCGGGAAGGTGCACGGTCGCGAGGTCCACCTCGGCGAGCACCTCCTCGGCCACGTCCACGCCCGCCGCGAGATCGCCGTCGACGTCCCCCACGCTCTCCAGGTCCACATCGGCGCGGACCACGCGCGGCAGCTGCGCGAGCGCCGCCTCGAGTTCCATCGGGCCGTCGCTGGCCTTGAGGTAGGCGAGCTCACCAGCGTCGTCCAGGCCGGAGAGGAACACCTGCCACACCCCCGCGGTGTCCTCCCCCTCCGCGAGCGCCTCGCGCACGTCGTCGAGCACCGCCGGGTCCTCGGCCACCAGGCCGCACAGCCGCTCCCAGGTCTGCTCCCTCGTCATGCCACCAGCCTAGCCACGCCCCCTCACGCCAGGGTGGTGCCGAACGCCAGGCCCAGCAGATAGGTGACGGCGGCCGCTCCCCAGCCGATGGCGAGCTGGCGCATCGCGCGGCGCAGCGGGGGTCCGCCGGAGATGATGCCGACGACGGCGCCGGTCACCAAGAGCGCCAGGCCCACCAGGGCGGCGGAGGTGATGACGGCCGTCAGCCCGGTCAGCCCCACCAGGTAGGGCAGCACCGGGATGATCGCACCGGCCGCGAACAGGCCGAAGCTGGCGGCCGCCGCGGACCAGGCGGAGCCGATCTCCTCGTACTCCGCGTGGGCTCGCCGCGGCTGCACCTCGTTCGGGCGGTAGGAGGCGATGGAGCGGCGGGCGTGCGCCTGCGCGTCCTCGATGCTCTCCCCGCGCGCTCGGTAGACCAGGGCGAGTTCGTTCGCCTCCAGGTCCAGGTGCGGGTAGGCGGTGCGGGAGAGCGGGTCGGGGGTAGAGGCCTCCAGGAGCTCGCGCTGACTGCGGACGGAGACGTACTCCCCCGCGGCCATCGACAGGGCGCCGGCGAGCAGACCGGCCAGGCCGGTGGCCAGCACGATCCCGGGGGCCACACCGGTGGCGCCGATGCCCAGCACGAGCGCGAGGTTGGAGACCAGGCCGTCGTTCATCCCGAACACCGCGGCACGGAAGGAGCCGGAGAGCCGGGCGCGACCCCGGGCGGCCAGGGAGCGCACCACCTCCTCGTGGATGCGCTCGTCGGCGACCATCTGCGGGGTGGCGTCCCGCTCGTCCTCGTACACGGCGCGGGCCTCGGCGCGCTGCGCCAGGGCGAGCACGAACACCGACCCGAACCGGCGCGCGAGGAAGCCGAGCCAGCGGGTGCGCAGCGCGCCCTTGCGGGGCTTGCCCACCTGGTCCCCGAGCAGGTGGAGCCAGTGCTGCTCGTGCCGGCCCTCCGCCTCGGCGAGGTCCAGCAGGATGGCGCGTTCCTCGCCGTCGCGGCGGCTCGCGAGGTCGCGGTAGACCGCGGCCTCGGCCCGCTCGTCGGCGAGGTAGCGCCGCCATCGGCGAAGGTCGGAGGGCGTCGGTGGGGCGCTCACCCTGTCATCATTCCGGCGGCGGGCGTCTCGGTGCAACGATTCGGTCGCCCGAATCGGGCGGTGCGGGTACCCGCGATGGATCGGTTCGGCGTGCGCCCGAGTGCGATGTCGGCCCCCGGGGATAGCGTGCACAGCATGTTCCTGCTCGACGGCGTCGTGGTCTACTCCCCGACCGACATCACCCGCGCGGCCTGTCCCTTCGACCTGCTCTGGGCACTGGACGAGAAGCTGGGGCGCCGCCCGGAGCTGGAGGTGCCGGAGGACCCGATGCTGCGCCGCGCTGCCCTGATGGGGGACGCGCACGAGGAGCGGGTGCTGCAGTCCTACCGGGACCGGTTCGGCCCGCACACGCCGGGCACACCCGGGGGTGTGGCGGAGGTCCGGGACGAGGGGGAGTTCCGCGCCTCCCTCGTGCCCGCACGCGAGGCGACGATGCGGGCACTGGCGGACGGCGCCGATGTGGTCTTCCAGGCCACGTTCTTCGACGGCAGGTTCTACGGCCGGGCGGACTTCCTGCTGCGAGAGGACAGCGGGGCCGGCGGCGAGTCCGCTCTCGAGGCTGGCTCTCGCGGCGTCTACCGCTGGGCGGTGGTCGACACGAAGCTGACGAACAAGGTGCGCTCCACCGCGCTGATGCAGATGGCCGCCTACGCCGATCAGCTCATCGCGGCCGGCGTCCCGGTGGCCGATCGCGTGACCGTGCACCACGGCAACGGGGAGCGCAGCGCGCAGAAGCTGGCGGATCTGCTCGAGGTGTACCGCACGGAGCGTGCTGTGGTGCAGTCGCTGCTGGATGCTCACGCCGCCACCGGCGCACCGGTGGACTGGGAGGAGTGGCGCGATCCGCTGGGTGAGCCGGCGATCCTGGCGTCCCTGCCCGCGGGGCTCGGGCTCACGCGACGCGCATGCGGACGGTGCGATGCGTGCACCGTGGAGGTCGAGCGCACCCGTGATGTGCAGCTGGTGCACGGGATCCGCAGCGTGCAGCGCACCCGGCTGTACGGCGAGGGAGTGCGCGGCCTGGTGGACCTGGCGCAGTTGTCGCATCCGGTGCCCCGGATGACCCCGGTGGTGCAGGAGCGGCTCGTGCGCCAGGCGGGCATGCAGGTGGCTCAGCTGGCACGGGTGGACGAGGCGGCCTCCCGGGGCCTGGTGGTGGGCCCGGGGATGCGGCTCACGCTGCCCGACGGCGCGGCGCCGCCCCCGAGCCTGGTGGCGGACCTCGAGCCGGTGGTGCGGGCCCGTGTGGTGGCGCCCCAGGTGCTACGCGCCCTGCCCGAGCCCTCCCCCGGGGACCTCTACTTCGACTTCGAGGGCGACCCGATGTGGTCGGTCTCCGGGGCCATGGAGGGCGGGCTGGAGTACCTCTTCGGACTCGTCCAGGAGGGCCCCGCGGAGGAGTACGTGGCCTTCTGGGCACACGACCGGGGCCAGGAGAAGGTGGCCCTGCGGGAGTTCCTCGCCTACGTGCGGGAGCGACGCCGTCGCTACCCGGACCTGCACATCTACCACTACGCCTCCTACGAACGCACCGCACTGGAGCGCCTGGCCGAACGCCACGGCGAGGGCCTGGAGGCGGTGCTGACGCTGGCGCGGGAGGGCGTGCTGGTCGACCTGTTCCCCGTGGTGCGCAGCGGTGTGGCGGTGGGCCAGGAGAGTTACTCGATCAAGAAGCTCGAGCCGCTGTACATGGGGGAGGAACTACGCGAGGCGGAGGTGACCACGGGCGGGGACTCCGTGGCGCAGTACGCCGCCGCGTGTGCGGCACGCCGCGCCGGGGACGAGGAGGAGTTCGAGCGGGTCATGGCCGAACTCGCGGACTACAACCGGTACGACTGTGTCTCCACCCGGCGCCTGGTGCAGTGGCTGCGGTCGCTGGTGGCGGACGACGACGGGCTCGACCGCGGCCGGCCGGACCCGGCACTCGACACCGTCGGTGCGGGGCGGCAGGTCCGCCTGCCCGCCGGGGCCCTACCGGGTGGCGCGCGGGTGCCGCTCCGCGCGGGGACGCCCGGCGAGGGCGGGCAGGACCTCGAGGACGGGCAGCACGACGAGGCCGATGGGTTCGCCCCGACCTCCGAGCAGGTGCTGCAGCGGCTCCTGGCCGAGGCGGCCGGCGACCATCCGTATCTCAGCGCGGACCACGCGGCGCTGGCGATGCTGGCCGCCTCGCTGGACTACCACCGGCGCGAGAACGCCCCGGTCTGGCGCGCCCACTTCGAGCGCCTGGGCCACCCGGTGGACTGGTGGGCGGACGTGCGGGACGTGCTCGTGATCGATCCCGACCCCAGCGGCTGCGAGGTGCTCGAGGACTGGGCCGGTGGCCCGCGGTCGGAGCGGCGGGCACTGCGGCTGACGGGGACCCTCGGCAGCGGTAGCACCCCGGAGAATCTCACCGAGGTGTTCTGCGTGTACCCGATCGCCGAGTCCGCCGGACTCCCGCGCATCCCCGGTGCCGCGTATGCGACCACGCGGGCGAAGGTCACCGACGCCACGGTCTCCCCAGACGGGACGCGCGCGAGCCTGTCCCTCACCGAGAGCGCCGCGCCGGAGTTCGCCAGCGGACCTGGTGCCGCCGCCTCGCCGATCGCGCTCGTGCCCGGGGCACCGATCGAGGCCAGATCCGTCCACACGGCCCTGGTCGAGCTCGCGCAGGAGGTGGCGGGCCGCACGCTGGCGGACATCGAGGCCGGCTTCACCAGCGCACTGGACGGGCAGCGCATGCTGGGGCGCCTGCGCACCTCCCCCAGCCCGGGGCTGGCCGTGCTGCGGCGGCAACGCCCCGCCGGCCTGGTGCCCGCACGCGACGCCGACTCCGCAGCGGCCATCCTCACCTCGCTGACGGCCTCGCCCTCGGCAGCGATCGGGGTGCAGGGCCCGCCCGGCACGGGCAAGACGTTCGTGGGATCGCACGTGATCGCGCGTCTCGTGACGGATCACGGGTGGCGGGTCGGCGTGGTGGCGCAGTCGCACGCCGTGGTGGAGCACCTTCTCGACCGGGTCGTGGACGCGGGGCTCACGGGTGACCTCGTCGGCAAGCGGCCCAAGGAACCCACCCGTGAGGGCGAGCAGTCCACCCGGTCCTGGACTGAGCTGGGGACCAAGGACCACGCCGACTTCCTCGCCCGCCACCGCGAGACGGGCTGCGTGGTGGGTGGCACCGCGTGGGACCTCACGAACCGCAATCGCATCGGCGAGGCCGAACTGGACCTGGTCGTCATCGACGAGGCGGGGCAGTTCTCGCTCGCCAACACGCTCGCGGTCGCCTCCGCCGGGCAGCGACTCCTGCTGCTGGGCGACCCTCAGCAACTCCCGCAGGTGACCCAGGGCTCCCACAGTGAGCCCGTGGACACCTCCGCCCTCGCCTGGCTGACGCAGGGTTCGGCCACCATGCCGCCGGACCGCGGCTACTTCCTCGCGCGCAGCTGGCGGATGCACCCGGACCTGTGTGCGGTGGTCAGCGACCTCAGCTACGACGGCCGCCTGTCCGCCCAGGAGACGGTCACGCGCGGACGGGCGCTCGCCGGTCAGGCGCCAGGGCTGCACGCGCATCCGGTGACGCACAGCGGGAATTCCTCAGCGAGCCGGGAGGAGGCGCAGGAGGTCGTGCGCATCGTCCGCGACGCCCTGGGTCGGGCCTGGAACCCGGGGGGTTCCGCCGTCGCTCGGCCCCTCGAGCAGCGCGACATCATCGTGGTGGCCGGGTACAACGCCCAGGTCACCGCGGTGCGCAGCGCCCTGGACAGCGCGGGGCTCACGGAGATCCGGGTCGGGACAGTGGACAAGTTCCAGGGGCAGGAGGGCGCAATCGCCATCGTCACTCTCGCAGCCTCCAGCGCCCGCGACGCTCCGCGCGGCGCCGACTTCCTGTTGAACCGCAACCGGCTGAACGTCGCGCTCTCGCGCGCCCAGTGGGCGGCGCACCTGGTCTACTCCCCGGGGCTGACGGACGCGCTCCCGCACGGCGGGGACGCGCTCGCCGACCTGGGTGCGTTCCTGCGCCTCATCGCCCGGGCCACTCCGCGCATGCCCTGAGCCGCCCGCCACCCCACCGCCGAACGATGACTTGCGCAGGGTGGGAGCGCGCCCAGCCTGCACAACCACACGCTCGACGAGGCCCACCACCGCCGAACGATGGATTGCGCACGATGCGAGCGCGCCCAGCCTGCACAACCACACGCTCGACGAGCCGGACAACAGCGCCACCCGCCGAACGATGGCCTGCGCACGGTGGGAGCGCGCCCAGCCTGCACAACCACACGCTCGACGAGCCGGACAACAGCGCCACCCGCCGAACGATGGCCTGCGCACGGTGGGAGCGCGCCCAGCCTGCACAACCACACGCTCGACGAGCCGGACAACAGCGCCACCCGCCGAACGATGGCCTGCGCACGGTGGGAGCGCGCCCAGCCTGCACAACCACACGCTCGACGAGCCGGACAACAGCGCAACCACACGCTCGACGAGCGGGACATCAGCGCAACCACACGCTCGGCGAGCGGGGCGGTGGCCCAGAGAACGGGAAGGACCCCCGCCCGATACGGGCGAGGGTCCTTCGGACGCAGCCGCACAGCCCCCCGACCATGCGTGCATCCCCGATGCCGACGTTACTCACTCCAGCCCCCCGACCAGGCGAGCCAGGCCGACATCGTCACTCCGGGAGAAGGTGCGAGACGAGGGATCTCGACTCGACTTCCCCCCTCCTTCGAGTGTATCCCCGCAGACGTTTCCCGTGGGGATCCATACCGCTGGCAGGCTCAGCCCTTGACCGAACCCGCCAGGAGACCGCGCACGAAGTAACGCTGGAGGGACAGGAACACGATCACGGGCACGATCATCGAGATGAACGCACCTGCCGAGAGCAGGTACCAGGCCCCACCACGCGTACCGGCCAGTTCCGCAATGGCCACGGTCAGCGGACGGTTCTCGGGGCTGGCGAATGTCAACCCGACGAGCAGGTCGTTCCAGACCCACAGGAACTGGAAGATCGCGAACGAGGCGATCGCCGGGACCAGCAGGGGCAGCAGCACCTGGAAGAAGATCTTCACATGCCCGGCACCGTCAACCCGTGCGGCCTCGACCAGCGCCGGTGGGATGTCCTTCATGAAGTTGTGCAGCAGGAAGATGGCCAGCGGCAGGGCGAAGATCGAGTGGGAGAGCCACACCGACCAGAACGAGCCCTGGATCCCCACGGCCAGGTAGATCTGCTGCAGCGGGACGAGCGCCACCTGCAGCGGCACCACCTGCAGCGCAAAGACCGCCACGAACAGGAAGTTCCGACCCGGGAAGTCCACCCACGCGAACGCGTACGCGGCCAGCAGGGCGATCGAGATCGGGATCAGCGCCGCCGGGATGGTCAGCACGAAGGAGTTCAGGAACCCGTCGCCCAGGCCGCGGGAGAGCGCCTCCTCGTAGTTGGCGGTGGTGAGTTGGAAGTCCGAGAAGATCGTCCACCAACCGGAGTTGGAGATGTCCTGCTGCGGACGGAAGGAGGTGACCAGGAGCCCGAAGGACGGGACGGTCCACAGGATCGCGATGAGGATCGCGACCCCCGAGGCCCACGGCGAGGAGAGCTTGGTCTTCGCGTCGGCCGCTCGCTCCGCGAGCTTCTCGTTGCGGCGCTGCTGCCGCTTGGTGAGTTCGGGTGCAGCAGCACCGGTGGGGGTGGGCGTCGACGTCATCGGACCTCCTCCGACTTCTTCATCTGCCGGATGTTGTAGATGATCACCGGGATCACCACGAGGAACAGGATCACCGCGAGCGCGGAGCCCAGTCCCTGGTCGTTCTGACGGAAGCTCTGGGTGTAGAACTCGTTCGCGACGATCGAGGTGTTGAACTGCCCACCGGTCATGGTGCGGACGATGTCGAACGCCTTCAACGTCGCCAACATGACGGTGGTGATCACGACCACGAGCGCCGGGCGCACGCTCGGCACCTGGATGTAGCGGAACATCCCCCAGCCCTTGAGGCCGTCGAGCTTCGCCGCCTCGATGATGTCGTCCGGGATGGCCTTGATCGATGCGGACAGCACCGTCATCGCGAAACCGGCCTGGATCCAGATCATGACCACAATCAGGAAGAAGGTGTTCCACGGCTCGTTCACGAGGAAGTGCTGCGGTTCGCCACCGAGCCACACGATGAACTGGTTGAGCAGTCCGGTCTGCTGGATGTTCCCCTGCACCGGCTTGTACTCGTAGACGAACTTCCAGATGATCGAGGCGCCCACCATGGAGATCGCCATCGGCAGGAACACCAGTCCCTTGGCGGCCTTCTCGAACTTGGTGCGGTCCACCAGCACGGCGTACACGAGGCCGAAAACCGTGGCCACCAGCGGCACCAGGATGACCCAGAGCACCGTGTTGCGCAGCACGATCTGGAACTGGCTCTCCGTGAACGCGGTGATGTAGTTGTCCATACCGACGAACTCGGTGCTCGTGCGGTTCTGGAAGGACTTGATGATCGTGAGGATCGCCGGGTAGATCAGGCCCCCCGCGATCATCAGGACCGCCGGGCCGGCGAACGCCAGCCCGATGACCCAGCCCGGCACGCGCTTGGGCCGGTCGACCGCGAGCAGGATCGCCCCCATGACGACCACGAAAAGAATAATGGCAAGAACCATCAGCAGGATCTTGCCGCCCGGGGTATCCGGGTTGATCAGGTCCATTTCACTCCCCTCCACCTCCACGCGTCAGCACTGACGCCGCGAGGTCATGTCGATTCGAGACACCCACAGGGGGCCCACCGTAGTTGGCGGGCCCCCTGCGCGTGGCGATCAGTTCGGCCAGCCGGCCTCGATCGAGTCGGTGACCTCCTGGGAGGTGGCACCGGTGAGCCAGTCCACGACGCCCGTCCAGAACGTGCCGGCGCCCACGGCGCCGGGCATCAGGTCGGAGCCGTCGAAGACGGCGGTGTACTCATCGGAGGAGAGGGTCTCCCACACCAGACGGTCGAAGTCGGTGCCGAGATTGGCCGGGTCGAGACCCGAGTTGGCGCTCACCCAGCCGCCGCCCGGGGTGGCCTTGGCCTTGTTGTTCGCCCAGTCCGCGGAGGCGAGGTAGGTCTGGAATGCCTGCACCTCGGGACGGTCATCGAACGCGAGCACGAACTCGCCACCCACCAGCATCGGCTTGGTGTCCTCGTTCATGGCCGGCATGTAGAACGCCCACACGTCGCCGTCCTCGGCGACCGTGGTGCCCTCGGGCCACTGCGTCTGGTAGAAGTTCGCAGCGCGGTGCAGGTAGCAGTTGCCATCGAGAATCGGGTAGCCGGCGTCGGTCCAGGAGGTCGTGGCCACGGACGTCACGTCGCCAAGCCCGCCGTTGACCATCTCCGGGTTCTTCAGGATCTCACCGGCGATGTCCCAGGACTCCACGTACTCGGGAGCGTTGAACGCGGCCTCGTGCGTGTACCAGGCCTCATAGCCCTCCACGCCGACGTGGCGCACCACGACGTCCTCGATGAAGTCGGTGCCCGGCCAGCCGGTCGCGTCGCCGGACTCCACACCCGCGCACCACGGCGGGGCGCCGGTGTCGGAGGCGATCGTCTCGGAGAGCTGCATCAACTCGTCCCAGGTGGTCGGGACCTCGTAGCCGGCGTCGGAGAAGGCCGAGGGCGAGTACCAGACGAAGGACTTTCCGTTGGAGCCGAGCGGGGCGGCGTAGAACGTGCCGTCCACGGTGCCGAAGCCCTTCCAGGACTCGGTGAAGTACTCATCCACCATCGAGACGGTGGCGTCACCCGCGGGCACGACCTGGTCGGAGAAGTCGTGGACGATGGTGGACAGCAGACCCGGCTGCGGCATGTAGGCCACGTCGGGCGCGTTGCCGGCCTGCAGACGCACGAGGAGCTGAGCCTCGAACTCGCGCGAGCCCTCGTAGTTCACCGTGACACCGGTGCACTCCTCGAAGGGGACGTAGGACTCCTTCTGCTGGTCGGACTCGGGCTCGACGATCGAGGTGTACACGTTCACCTCGGTGCCGGACAGGTCCCCGAACTCCTCGTACACCGAGCAGTCGATCTCGCCCGAGGCGGCGGTGTCCCCACCGTCACCCGAGCCGGAGTCGGAGTCCCCGGAGTCAGAGCTGCAGGCAGAGAGCACGAGGGCCACGGCTGCGGTACCCACCACAGCGGCCATCCCGCGCCCCCGACGGATTGATGATGTCATTTGGCTGTTCCTCCACAGCTTCGTGGTGCAGTCGGCACACGCCGCTGCCCGCCTCGAACATGGCGACACCTCTAGACAACTCCCACCGATGGGTCCACACAAGCGCCGAATCGATTCGAGCGCCATAACAGTTGCGTTACGGATTCAGGACAGTTGCAACTGTTTGCGCTTCTTTGCGGTCAGAATGGGCGATATGAGCGTCCGCCTGGGCGCCCGCCCGCACCGCAATGGTGGAAGCGGTCCCACCCCGATCGTCTCGGGCCGTCAGGCCTGGAGGACACCGTCGAGCAGCCGCAGCACTCCCGCGTGCTGGTTGAAGGTGTAGAGGTGGAGACCGGGGGCACCCCGGCGCAGCACACGGCGGACCATCGCCCCGGTGACCTCCATCCCCACTCGCTCGGCAACCTCCGGAGAACCACAGGCGGCGAGCTCGCCCAGGAGCTCCCCGGGGTGCGGGATCGTGTTCATGTCGCACAATCGCCGGATGCGCGCAGGGTCGGTGAGCGGCATGACACCGGGCACCAGGGGCAGCACGATACCTGCGCCGCGAGCGGCGGCGAGCAGCGCGTCATAGGCCCCGGGATCGAAGAACAACTGCGTGATCGCGAAGTCGGCGCCGGCGTCCTGCTTCGCACGAAGGGCGGCCAACTCGTCCTGGCGGACCCGGAATCCCCCATCGGGCGTGGCGTAGCCGGGGTAGGCCGCCACCGCGATGCTCACCCGGCCGCGGCCGGCCCGATGCGCGGCCAGGCGCTCGACCGGGTCCCGCGGCGGCGCCCCGAACCGCTCGGTCTCCACCTCCCGGATCAGCGCGACCAGGTCGCTCGCCCTGGCGAAGCCGTCCGGCGCCGGGGTCCACTCGCTCTCCCCCGCCGGCGGGTCCCCGCGCAACGCCAGGAAGTCCCGCACACCGAGGTCGAGGAAAGCCTCGACAACTCCTCGCAGCTGCGACCGCGAGCGGCCCACACAGGTCAGGTGTGCGATGACTGGGACGGAGGTCTGCGTCAGGATGCGCGAGACGAGCGCCTCGGAGCGCTCCGCCGTCGTCCCGGAGGCACCGTAGGTCACCGAGAAGTAGTCGGCTACGGGCGCCAGCCGCTGCACCGTCTCCCAGACCTGCGCCTCACCCTTGGGTGTGCGAGGTGGGTAGAGCTCGAAGCTCACGGTGGGACGTGACGCGCTGTACAGGTCGGACGTGCTCAGAGTGCCTCCCGGATCCGGACGCGACGGGGGATCGCGTGTGCCGATCGACGCCGTAGCGTCGAGTCCCGCGGGAGGCCTCCGTGGCGGGGTGCCGCCGAGTGACGACGTGGATCACGTTACCGGGCACCCGCCGCCATCGGCCCACGTGCTGGCACAGGTGTCCACATCGCGGACGCCCGTCAGCGCGCGAATCCGGCCTCGCCCCGCTCCGTGAGCGCCGCCGACACCCTGCTGCGCATGTGCTCGCTCATCTCGGGGAGCGCCTCCAGCGGGAACCAGCGGGCTTGGGTGTTCTCGCCGTCGGCCGGGTGCGGCTCACCCGAGACCCAGGCGAAGCGGAAGGTCAGGTCGAGGTACTGCGAGCGGTCCCCGTTGCCGTACACGACCTCGTCGGTCACGCCCACGCGCGCCAGTCGGGTGGCCTGCGCCACCACCCCCGCCTCCTCGAGGACCTCGCGGGCCCCCGCGGCGGCCGGCTGCTCGCCCGGGTCGATGATGCCGGTGACCGGGGTCCAGGCCCCGGTGTCGGCGCGCTGCACCAGCAGCACCTCCCGCGGCTCGCCCGCAGCGGGCCGCACCACCACGGCGGTCACGCCGCTCAACCACAGGGGCGCCGTCCCGATATGGCGGCGCAGGGCGAGGACGAACTCGGGTGTCGGCATGGCCCCAGCCTAGGAGCGAAGGCCCAGGCGACCACGCCAAGCCCCTCACCCGGTCAGCAGGTCAGCCGATCAGCCCGCGCTGCACGGCCCGCGCCAGCCGGCGCGGCACCCGCAGGATCTCTCCCTGCGGGGTGCGCACGGGCACGAGGTCGACCGTGGTGGCCTTCCACTGCGACCGGCGGGCGCGGGTGTTGGATCGAGACATCTTGCGCTTGGGGACTGCCATCAGCCCTGCCTCCCCTTGAATCGTGGGTTCTGCTTGTTGATCACGTAGATCTTGCCGCGGCGGCGGACCACCTGGGCGCCCGGCTGGCGCACCAGCGAACGCAGCGAGGAGCGGACCTTCATCGCGCACCACCCTCGGGTGCGGCGGGCTCAGCCGCACCGCGCGCACCGTAGCGGCGGCGGAACTTCTCCACGCGCCCGGCCGTGTCGACGATCTTCTGCTTGCCCGTGTAGAACGGGTGGCTCACCGAGGAGACCTGCACCTCGATGACCGGATAGGTGTTCCCGTCCTCCCACACCGTGGTGGGTGCCTGACCGCCGGCACCGCCGGGGGCCGCGGCCACCAGGGTGCTGCTCGTCAGGAACTCCCGCCCCGGGGTGCCCTCGGGCACCGAGACGTCGCGGAACACGACCGGCCCGTAGGCCGGGTGGATGTTCTTCTTCATGGGTTCCTCACCAACTCGACTTCGTCACGCCGGGCAGTTCCCCGCGCAGCGCGCGTTCGCGCATCTGCACGCGGGAGAGCCCGAACTTCCTCAGGTATCCCCGGGACCGGCCGTCCGATACGTCGCGGTTGCGCACCCGGGTGGGGCTGGCGTCGCGCGGCAGGCGGTGCAGTGCCCGCATGGCGGCCTCCCGCTCGGCGTCCGAGCGCGCCGGGTCCACCGAGGCATTCTTCAGCTCGCGGCGCACCTCGGCGTAGCGGGCCACGACCTCGCGGCGCTGGGCGTCGCGGGCGATCTTGGACTTCTTGGCCATCAGCGCTCCTCGCGGAAGTCGACGTGCTGCCGGATGACCGGGTCGTACTTGCGCAGGACCATGCGGTCGGTGTTGTTGCGGCGGTTCTTCTTCGTCACGTACGTGACGCCGGTGCCCGCGGTGGAGCGCAGCTTGATGATGGGGCGGATGTCGCGCGATGTGGCGGCCATCAGACCTTCTCTCCTCGTGCCTGGATGCGCGCCACGGCGGCCTCGATCCCGATCCGGTCGATGAGGTGGATGCCTCGGACCGACAGGCGCAGCCGCACGGAGCGGCCGAGGGAGGGGACGAAGTAGCGCTTGTTCTGGATGTTGGGGTCCCAGCGCCGCGAGGTGCGGCGGTGGGAGTGGGAGACCTTCTTGCCGAACGACGGCGAGGCCCCGGTGAGCTGACAGTGTGCGGACATGGAGGACAACACTAGAACTTGATAATCATTCCTGTCTAGTCCTAGGCTCGGGTCCATGCACGATGGATTCCCCGAGCACAGCGACCACCTCGACCCGACCCGGGCCGGCACACCGGTGATCGTGCTCGCCAGCACCGACCCGCTGCTGCGGGACCTCGCAATCGGTGCCGCGCTGTTGGAGGTGCCCGGTCTGGTCGCCGTCACCCACGAGCTGACCCGTGACGGCGGCGACCGGACCGGCAACCCCGCGTACCCCGGCACCGGCGACGGCGGCGCCGGGGATGCCGACGGCGCGGATGCCGAGGTCGTCCTGATCCGCCGCGTCAGCGATCTGACCGGTCTGCGCGAGCGCTCCCACGTGGAGATGGAGCACGCGTGCGCGGGGTGCGCCATGCGCGAGGATGCGGTCCCCACGATCGCCCGGCTCCTGGACGAGCGCCCGCCGGCGATCCTGCTCGCGCTCCCGTTGGACGCCGAGATCCTGCCCGCCACCCGCACCCTGAGTTCGGCCATGGCGCCCGGAGGCCCGCTCTTCGGCGCGCGCCTGGGTAGCACGGTCGCGGTGGCGGGGGCCGACGGCGTGCTGGCGCAGTTGGCCGAGGGCCGCGACTCGGTCCCCGCCCAGGTCTCGGGTGCGGACCTCGTACTGGCACCCGGCCAGGACGAGCGGGGACGGGACGTGATCGATGCGCTGCGCTGGCGCCACTCCCGCATGATCGACGACGCCTGGGAGGCGTGGGCGGCCGCCGCCGCCGCGGGCAGTCACGACGACGACGGCCTGGAGATGCGCTGCGACCCCACGGCCGACCCGTGCTGCTACGGCCTGCGGCGCGCCACCGAGGTGGAGGGTGCCCACGTGTCCGACTCCGGCGTGTGGACCCTCGAGCTCACCAGTGAGCGCCCGTTCCACCCCGGCCGGATGCTGAGCCTGATCCCCCAGCTCGCCCCGGCGGGCGTGACCAGCCGCGGTGTGTTCTGGGTGCCGAACCGCCCCGACTCTGCCTGCGGCATCGAGGCCGTGGACGGCTCCGTGATCGTCGGTGTGGCCGGCCCCTGGGAGGAGGCCGAGCAGCGCACCCACCTGCACGTCGTCGGCTACGGCGATGCCTCGCGTGCGCCCTGGCGCGCGGTGCGCCGCGCGTTCGAGCAGGCGCTCCTGGACGACGACGAAGCCCGGGCCGGCCTCTCGGCCTGGCTCGGGCGACCCGACCCCCTGGCGCAGTACCTCGGCGATCCCGCCGATCTGTACCGCACCGCTCCCCCCGCGGCCTGAGCGCCGCGCCACGAACCAGTACCCGATAGAAAGGATGGCCCCACCCGGGGCCAACACGAGATGACCCAGACCACCGCCCGCCGCCGCACCCTGAGCGTGCTCGGCACCGCCACCGCCCTGGCTCTCACGCTCGCCGCGTGCAGCACCGGTACCGACTCCGCCGACACCGAGACCTCCGCCGAGGAGACCTCCGAGGAGGACCACGACCACGAGGGCGAGGAGCACGAGGAGGAGACGGACGCGGCCGCCGGCGCGACCGAGCAGTCCGCCCCCACGCCCCGCCTCGTCGTCACCTACGACGGCGGTGTCCAGGTGCTGGACGCCAACAGCCTCGAGGTGATCGAGGACTTCCCGCTGGACGGCTTCAACCGCGTCAACCCGGTCGGGGACGGTCGCCACGTGGCGCTGTCCACCCAGGGTGGCTTCGCCGTCGTGGACGCCGGGACCTGGAGCCAGGCCCACGGGGACCACTTCCACTACTACACCGCCGACCCGGCGCTGAGCGACGTGATCATCGAGGCCGAGACGCCCGGCCACGTGGTGCCCCACGACGACCTCACCGCGATCTGGGACGACGCAACCGGCCACGTGACCGTGGTGGAGACCGGCGAGTGGACCGAGATGGTCGAGCACGAGCACGTCCACGCGATCCGCGAGTGGACCGCCCCCGAGGCGCACCACGGCGTGGCCGTGGCCACCGAGGAGGGCAACCTCCTGGTCACCATCGGCGACTCCGAGTCCCGCACCGGCGCCATGATCCTGGACGAGAACGACGAGGTCATCGTCTCCTCCGAGGAGTGCCCCGGGGTGCACGGCGAGACCGCGTTCGAGAACGCCGGCGGCGAGGTGCTCTTCGCCGTCGGGTGCGACGACGGCGTGCTGGTCTTCCACGGCGACCACGTCCACAAGCTGACCGCCGAGCAGACGGCCCGCACCGGCAACCTGTTCTCCGCCGAGGGCAGCGACGTGGTCCTGGGCGACTTCCGGGTGGACCCCGAGGGCGGCCTGGGCATGGGGGAGGTCGCGGTGATCAACACCAGCGAGGAGACCATCACCGCCGTGGACCCGTTCGACGGCAGCGGCGCGCTGTACACCTTCCGCGACCTGGCGCGCGGCGACGACGGCGAGCTGCTGGTGCTGGGCACCGACGGCACGCTGCGCGTGCTGGACGAGTCCGGCGCCCTGACCACCACCATCGACGTGGTCGGTGAGTGGGACATCCCCGAGGAGTGGCAGACCGCTCACCCGGCGGTGAAGGTCCTGAACGGCATGGCCTACGTCACCGAGCCCGCCACGGGCACCATCCACATCGTCGACTACGTCGGCGGCGAGGTGTGGAAGTCGGTCGAGGTCGGCACCGCGGTCAACGAGCTCGCCGGCGTCACCGGCTGATCACAGCACCACACTGACAGCAAGCGGCCGTGGGCCCGGGCGGGACTCCGCCCGGGCCCACGGCCGTTCTCGGTGGTGCAGTCCTGGCGCCGAGGTCCCCGGGGCCGGACTCCTGCAGGCCGTTCCCGATCGTGCCGGGGTCAGGCGGCGGTGGCGCTGGCGCTCATCAGCGCGGCGTGGATGACATCGGGGTGGGTGTCCAGAGCCCCGACCGGGTAGTTGCGGTACTGCTGCATCGGCAGGCCGTCGAACACGAGCCGGTCCAGCGCCACCGGGTAGGGCGCGTACTGCTGCAGTCCTCGGGAGCCGGGACCCTCCACGCCGATCGGCTCGCGCAGGGAGATGCTCAGGCCGGCGGCGGGATGGCTCGACTGCGGCCGGTAGTGGCTGGCCAGGAGGAAGACGTTGGCCGCCTCACTGGCGAACGTCACCGTGTCCCCCTCGATCCGTACCGCCCACGTGCTGGGCGTGCGGGCCGGCCGTGCGAGCAGCCAGATCCCGAGCACCAGTACCGCCAGGCCGACCGCTACCGTCAGGCCCGCGCCGACCATCACGCCAGCGCCAGCGGCGGGGAGACCACCGGTGCCGTATCCGATGAGGGCGAAGATCCCGAAGAAGAGCACGCTCCCTGCGCTGAACATGGCACCGAGGACGGTGGCGAGGACACCCCAGAGCTTGCGGTTCTGCTTCGCCTTCGCCTGGCGCCAGCGTTGCGCCTCCGGCGTGTACCCGACCACGAGCGCGCCGTCTCCGGTCACAGGAACGTCCCGGCGAGTTCGTTCAGGTCCAGGAACTCGTGAAGGGCCACCGCTTGGCGCTCCACGTCCCAGTCCGCGGGGAGTGCCACGCTCGTGCCGCCGGCGACCTGGCTGAGGGTCACGTGAGCGGGGGCCTTCGTCGGCTCGGCGACCTCCTGGGCGTACCAGGTGTACTGACCCACGGGGAGGCTCCGGTAGCGGCGAGCGAGTCGTGCGTCGAGCTCCCGTGTGGTGACCACAGTGATGAGCGGTTCCCAGACCTCGCGCAACGAGTCGACGACGGCGCCCAGCAGGCCTGGCGCCACCGGTTTCCCGGGCCGGGGCATAAGCGTCATCTCGACGCATTGATTCACCGGGTACTCGGGCGGATCAGCTCGTCCGCCGAGCACCATCACGTGCGCGCGCAGGTTCTCACTGCCGCCGGAGACGTTGAGGGTACGGGCCTCATCCATGGGCTGTTCGCCACCGGGCCCGAGCTCCGGCTTGCTGAACATCGAGGCTTTGTGCTCGAGCGACCCCTCCCACACTGGCCCCGCAGGTACCTTCCACCGCTCCACCGGGAGCACCTCTCGCCACCGTGCGAGCAGCGCGTCAGCAGCGTCAGCAAGATCGGGCTCCGCCAGTGGATTCCGGTTCCACCATGCACGAACACTCAACTCACTCATCGTCATCGTCCCTCTCACGTCCCATCACCTTCTCAGTGCGGGAGTTCATCCCACCCGTTCAACTCACGCGTGCGAGCCATCGCCGCCGCCACCTGCTCGTGATGCCACTCATCCGGCACCGACAACAACACACCACCCCACACACGCGAGACACCAACACCACGCGCCACCTCACCCACCGACACCACACCATCGGCCAACCACAACCGATACCCACCCACCACCTGCCAATTGCCCCGCTGTTCAGCAAGCGCAACCGGCAACGTGGAAGCCGACACCATCGCCGGCCCCCACGCCCTCACAACCGCCCCCACCACACCATCCACCCCACCCGAGGACACATCCCCCACCCGACGCTGGCGCACACTCAACGACACCACGTGCTCCGGCAACCGCACCCCGACATCATCCGACCCAGCGGCCACAGACAAATGCACCGAAAAGCGGTCCCCCTTCGCCGCCACACCGAAGGTAAAACCCTCCGCCCACAACGGCACACCCCGATCCGCCGCGACATGAGACCGCACCAGATCCTCACGCTCATCCGCATCACCCGGCCACGCCACCCCGGCCCCCAGGTCACGCCACCCGCTCACGCCCAGGGCCTCACCCACACCCCGCGCACAAGCATCCGTCGCCTCAGCAACCCACCCCGCAGACTCCCCCACCCGCACACACACCACATTCACGTCGATCTCGGATTCAGTGAACACATTGCTCACCACGCACCCCCTGCCCCAGCCACGACCTCAATGCGGGAGTTCATCCCACCCGTTCAACTCACGCGTGCGAGCCATCGCCGCCGCCACCTGCTCGTGATGCCACTCATCCGGCACCGACAACAACACACCACCCCACACACGCGAGACACCAACACCACGCGCCACCTCACCCACCGACACCACACCATCGGCCAACCACAACCGATACCCCGCCGAGATCTTCCAGTTTCCACGCCGAGCAACCTGACTCACCTCAACGGTGCCCACCCGAACCATCGCCGGCCCCCACGCCCTCACAACCGCCCCCACCACACCATCCACCTCACCCGAGGACACATCCCCCACCCGCCCCGGCCACACCGTCAACGACACCCGATGCTCCGGCAACCGCACCCCGACATCATCCGACCCAGCGGCCACAGACAGTTCCACAATGAAACGGTCACCCTTCGCCATCAGGCTGAGGCTGTATCCCGCTACCCACAACGGCTCACCCTGATCCGTCACCACCTCGGAGCGCACCAGATCCCCACGCTCATCCGCATCACCAGGCCACGGTGAATCCGAACCCGAATGCACCCACCCGCCCACGCCCAGGGCCTCACCCACACCCCGCGCACAAGCATCCGTCGCCTCAGCAACCCACCCCGCAGACTCCCCCACCCGCACACACACCACATTCACGTCGATCTCGGATTCAGTGAACACATTGCTCACCACGCACCCCCTGCCCCAGCCACGACCTCAATGCGGGAGTTCATCCCACCCGTTCAACTCACGCGTGCGAGCCATCGCCGCCGCCACCTGCTCGTGATGCCACTCATCCGGCACCGACAACAACACCCCACCCCACACACGCGAGACACCAACACCACGCGCCACCTCACCCACCGACACCACACCATCGGCCAACCACAACCGATACCCACCCACCACCTGCCAACCACCCCGACGCTCCATACGCTTCACCGGCGACGTGGAAGCCGACACCATCGCCGGCCCCCACGCCCTCACAACCGCCCCCACCACACCATCCACCTCACCCGAGGACACATCCCCCACCCGCCCCGGCCACACCGTCAACGACACCCGATGCTCCGGCAACCGCACCCCGACATCATCCGACCCAGCGGCCACAGACAGTTCCACAATGAAACGGTCACCCTTCGCCATCAGGCTGAGGCTGTATCCCGCTGCCCACAACGGCTCACCCTGATCCGTCACCACCTCGGAGCGCACCAGATCCCCACGCTCATCCGCATCACCAGGCCACGGTGAATCCGAACCCGAATGCACCCACCCGCCCACGCCCAGGGCCTCACCCACACCCCGCGCACAAGCATCCGTCGCCTCAGCAACCCACCCCGCAGACTCCCCCACCCGCACGCACACCGCATTCACAATGAACTTGGACTCAGTCAACACAGATGTCACAGCACTATCCCCTAGTCCTCTGGCGTCCAGATCACGTCAATTCCAGGCACGTCTCGGTCTTCGAGCAGCGCACGAATTGCCTGCGCACCGCCGGGAGTCGAGACGTGCCACTCCAGCCTCGCACCCGGCGGCAGTGCGGCCAACTGTCGCCACGCTTCGTCCACGAGCTCTTTGCGACGTGTGGATGCCCACGTCGAGTGTGGGCTCACCAGGTCGGCGTGGTTGCGCTTCGCATCCATGAACACCTCCACCGGGGGGTGCCCACGCCAGACATGTCCATCGAAGTTGACGGCGCCTCGGTGCCCCACGACCCGGTACTCCGGGAGGGCACCGTCCGGGGTGCGTGCCCACCCGGACACCTGCGACTGGTACTCCATCCACGCCGAGGACCGCGAGTGGTTGACGTGCACGATGCCCGCCGAGTCGCCCTTGGCGAACGAGACCGGCGGCGTGTGAGGCGGATGATCCCCGGGCAATGACACATCCCCCGAGGCATACTCCGCCACCCGTTGGTCACCCACCTGCCGTTGGAAGGCCACTTCGTGCGCCTCGGCACGCTGACGGTCCGTGAGCTCGAACCCCGACCCCGGGTTGCGCGCCACGAAGACCTCATCGACCGAGTCCCACTTGAGTACCCACCCGCCCGAGACGCTCATCCCCCGCAGCGGCTCACCGGTCCGCGGGTCGATCGGCACGCCGTCCATGTTGCGCGGCGCATTCGCCCACACCTCAGCCCGAAGACCCGACCGCGCGGCCCCGGTCGGCGGGTTCGGCGCGCTCGAGGAGTTGCTGATCCGGCCGGGTGGGTCCGGCCTCGGCTCAACACCTCCTAGGCGCACCACGCTCGGCGAGTCCGCGCGCCCCGGTACGTCAGCCAGCCGCACCACGTTGCGCAGGTCGAGCGTTCCCTGCACCTGCCTCAACCGCGCCATGCTGGGCAGCTCGCGGACGGCCCGGGCGTCCCACGTCCCCCGCCCACCTACCGGTCCGGGGCTCCCGGGCACCGCAGCGCCCCGCAAACTGGGCGCACGCCCCAGCGTTGCGACCCTACCGCCCGCCGTGAGGCTCAGCGCCAAGCCCAGGCCGATCTCGGTCCCGGCGATGAGCGGATCCTCCCGCCACGTGTACCAGCCGTCCCCGCCGGCCACATGCTCCTGATAGTCGAATCCGACGGCGGACGTGACACTGGAGACCGCCAGCACCCGTTGCTGTTCGCGCCAGTCCCGAAAGCCCTGCGTCCCGACCTGTGGCACCACCGCCAGAGCCGCGGTGGACGCCCTTGCCACCGCGCCGTCCCAGAGCCACTTCCAGGCTGCGCCGGCGCTGCTCCCACTGCCCCACTGACCGGTCACCGGGTCGAAGCCGAGAAGCATCGCTGCGCCGGAGACCCGATTGTTCACGGCAGTGTCGAGCCGCTCGCCGACGTCGAGGTCCTCCGCCACGGGGTTTCCCCACGGCTGCGCTTGCGACAGGATCGAGGCCGCACCCTCACCCACGGCCCAGGGTGATCCCAGACCCGGCAATGCCGAATCCGGTCGCAGCGCTCTTCCCAGGACATTGGCACACGCGGCAGCGGCCTCACTCAGGCGGGAGATGATCGTGGCATAGGCGCCGAGCAGTTCCTGATTCCGCTCCACAGCGGGCCCGTACTGGTACCACGGGACGTCCGGGCCTCGGGTGTGCGACCCGGCCGAGATCCCTTGCATCTCGAAGGTGTCCTCGTACCCCTGGAGCGCGCGGTGCCGGAACAGCGCCGCACTGAGCTCCACCACCGAGAGCCGCACCGCGCAGTCCCTCATCACCTCGGCGTACTCCTCGAGAGCCGCTGCTGCCAGCCCGAGGCCGGTGCCGGCGATCTCGGCGCGCTCGACCGCGGGCGCCATCGCCGTGTACACGGACTCCTGCTCGGGAGCACGGTAGTGCGCGCTCAACCCACGCCAGCGCGAGGCCACGTCGTCGACACCATCCCGCAGGCCCACCGCGATCGAGGCCAACTGAGTCGCGGACTCCTCCACCTCGTTCGGCCTGAGGTCACCGCTGCGTACCACGAAGGCCGACGGGTCGATCAGGTCGGCATCCGTTCCCATCAGCCCGCCTCGATGTACCCGCGGGTGAGGAAGTAGCTCAAGTCACCGGAGTCCGCCGCGCGGCTCATCTCTCCCTGGCACTCAGCCGCCATATCGAGCTGACCCTGCTGATAGGCGGTGGTCGCGGAGTACACACCCACTCTGCCGGCGTTGATGCGCCCCATCACGGCGAGCACCGTGTCCTCGAGGTCGAGCAGCAAGGACCCCATCGCGTCATGCACGGCCTGCGTCACCGGTGCACCGGACTGCACGCCCGCATGCACTGCCACCAGCCGCTCTGGGGTGGCGTGGCCGGTGAGGTCCTCCTGCGCCGCACCCACCGACTCGAGCACTGCCTGCACGCCCTCGGGCGCGATCTGCCAACTCGTCACGTCACAACCTCTCTCGTACGTCTCCGCCGGCGGCTCGCGCCACCCGCTGGGCGCAGGCACGCCCCGCGTCCAGCCGCGACCAGGGAACGGTGGCCTCCGTCCATACCGATCCCGATTCCGGAGCGACGGCCAGCGCCCGCTCCGCCTGGTCCACATCCCGCAGCACCCGACCCGTGAAGAGGCGCAGCACCACCACCCCGAGCGTGTCGACCACCGCGAGGGAGCGATCCGGCATCCTGTGCACGGCGTTGGCCGCGATCGGATTCCACTCCCGCACCACCCGTTCGACCACGCCGAGCGCGATCGGCTCCCGCGTGAGGATCACCAGCTCGTGCGGCATCGCAACTCCTCGAGAGTGAGATCGAGCTCCCCGCCCCACACATCTGGCGCGTCCATGCCCGGCGGCACATGGGCCGGGCCCGTGGTCACAGCAGAGGCAGCGCCAGGTTCAGGGGCAGGCCCGGTCTCCTGCCGCCGGAGCCATCGCCTCAGGAGCGAGGGTGCGCGCCGTCGTCCCAGCACCGTGACCTCCGGCTGCGCCGCTGCGGCCTGAGGATCCAGGCCCCCGTCGCTGACGGCCGTGGGTCCGAGCAGCGAGCCGAGCATCGCCTCACGCGGTTGGTACCCGGCGAAGCGGCCGATGGAACCGCACCGTTCATCCAGGCGTCCCAACGCCACCGATGCCGACACCACCCGGTGCGATGCCGTGAGAGCGGTGAGCACCTCCGCCACGTGGGGATCGGCGGCCAGGACCTCAGGCCCCTGACGGGCGAGCGCCACACGTGCCTCGTCCCGGATCGGGATCCACGCCTCCGCGTACTCCGCGACCCCCGTCGCCGTGCGCGCCCCCATGACCTGTGCGGCGCTCTGCCCCTCCCCCAGGATCAGATGCGGGCGCGCGATGGGCATCTGTTCCCGGATGGAGGCCGTGAGCGCGGGGGCGCTCCACGGCTGGGCGACGGGCTCGGTGACATCCCACAGCAGAGGTCGCCCGGCACCGAACAACCGCAGGAGATCCTCGACCACCGCACCGAGCACTGTGCCGGCCTCCGCGCGGTGCTCCAGGTGGACCCGCACCAGGTAGGCGGGCATCCGCTGAGCGAACAACGGCGGATCCACCAGGTCCGGATGCGACTCGATCGCCTCATCTGGCTCCAGGTGGTCGAACACACTCCCCAGCACGTCATCGACAGTGTCCAGGAGGGTGCACTGGAGGGCGTCCCACTGCGCGATCCCCACGGCCACCCATCGGCCACCAGCGGCACGCAGGGCCGCGACCACGAAGGCGGAGACGTGGGCACCGACCTCCGTCAGGAGAATCGGACGGACCCCGTGCGCCACGGACTGTGCGATGAAGCTCTGCAGCGGCGCCGTGAGGGTCACGCGCCAGGAGGTGGTGCGGTACTCACTGAAGGGCACGCCGCGGGGCGTGGCACCTCCGTGCTCTTCGCCGAACTCTGGTATGTGCACCCGCCGCCGTCCCCCCGTTGCTCCGCACCCCGCGCCTCAGGACGCTAACCCGGGGGTGCCGCCTCGGGCGATGGGGAGAACTCCCCACTTCTCACGGGGCATCGTTCACCCCACCGGGAGCCGGTTCGTGGTAAGCCACCTGCACCACCACCGGTGCTGCGCCGCGCTGCAGGAAACGGCCCCGCCCCGGGGGCATCGACTCGGCGTACAACCGCGGTGCGATCTGGCCCTCCCCACGCTCACCGGAGAGGAGGAGCAGGGCACCTCCCGTCTCCCGGGCCGATTGAAGGAACGGCGCATACATCGCCCGGGTCGAGCCGGCCACGGGACGCGCGACCACCACGTGCAGGCGCAGGTCGCGGGCCATCGGGAGGTGCGGCACGAGCGCACCCAGTGGATCGGCGCCGCCCGCCGCCACGATGTCGTAGTCGTCCACGAGCACGACGATCCTGGGGGCGTGTGAGCCCTCAGGTCGCTCCGGCCGCTGCGTCATCTCGGCCGCGATCGAAGCGGCGAGCCCCGCCACCTGCGCGCCGGAGCGGGCATGCGCCGCGAGGTAGGGCTCAGGGATGGCGGGGGCCAGGGTGCTGCGCGGGTCCACGACGGCGATGGCCAACTCCTCCGAGGTGAACCGCTCGACCAGGCCCCGGGCGAGGAAACGGAGCGTGCTGGACTTCCCACTGCGGGCGTCTCCGAGCACCACCAGGTGCTGTTCGCCGTCCTCGAACTCCCAGAAGAACGGGTCCATCGTGTCCTGCCGGAGGCCGAGCGGCACGGCGTCCGGCTCCTGGGTGACGGAGGGCAGCAGGGCCGGATCCACCCGCTCCGGGAGCAATCGGATGGGGGCAGCCCCCGGACCTCGCCATGACGCCGCGACGCGCTCGGCGAGCCGGGTGAGCTCTTCTCCGACATCCAGGGACTCGGTGACCTCGAGCACGGGCAGCGCCACCTGTGCGAGGGTCTTGGCATCGGTCAGCGCACGTCCGTGTGAGTCCGGGGGCACCGTCGCCGCCAGTTTGCGATCGATCGTGGAGTCCGCCGGTTCATTCAGCCGCAACTCGATGCGGGTACCGAACACCGACTGATGGGCCATGCGCAACTCACTCCACCGGCCCAGGGTCAACACCAGGTGGATTCCGTAACTCGAGGCCTGCACCATCAGTCTCGTGAACACGGGGTCCAGGTGCTCGAAGTCCTGGCGCAAGGCACCGTAGCCGTCCACGAGCAGGACGATGTCGGCCGTGGGCAGGTCCGGCAGTGCTCCCTGGGCGTGCCGCGCACGCACCTGCGCCATCGAGTCCAGTTGCTCCCTCTTGAACACCTCCTCGCGCAGCGTGAGCATCGCGGTGATCTCCTCCATCAGGCGAGACAGACGGCCCGCGTCACCGCGCGTGGCCACACCACCCACGTGCGGGAACGCCTCGATGCGCCGCAGGCCGCCGCCGGTGAGGTCCATGCCGTAGACGCCCACCTGCTGCGGTGTGCTCGAGAGCGCGAGCGAGGCAGCGATGGTGCGCAGCGTCGTCGAACGACCCGACTGGGGCCCACCGATGATGGCCACGTGCCCACCCGACCGGGTGAGATCCAGGACCCAGGGCTCCTGCCGCTGCCCGGTCGGGTCGTCCTCCCGGCCGATCACCACCTGCAACGGATCGCCCGACCCCTGCGGGTCGAGCACCTCACCGAGCGCGATGCGTTCACCCAGCGGCGGTAGCCACACCGGGGCCACGGGATCCCCCCGCAGGCCATCGACGACCTCCTCCACCACGGTCCGACCGACGTCGGGAGCATGCAGCTCCGGGGTCGACTGCCCTTCCGCGCGGCTGCGGATCGTGTTGTAGGTCGGCACCTCGATGACCCCGGCGGTGCCCTCCTCGGCGACGGGCAACACCGGCGCCGGCTCGTGCGACGGCCCGGAGACGTACCCGGCGTGGAAACGCTCGTACACGCTGGTGTCCACCTTGAGGTAGCCGTAGCCGGGGAGCGGGGGCAGGCGGAAGGCATCCGCCGTCCCGAGGACCACCTGCGACTCCGCCTCGCTGAACGTGCGCAGCCCCAGACGATAGGAGAGGTAGGTGTCCAGTCCCCGCAGCTTCCCGCCCTCGATGCGCTGGCTGGACAGCAGCAGGTGCACGCCGATCGACCGGCCGATCCGGCCGATCTGCAGGAACAGGTCGATGAAGTCCGGCTCAGCAGTGAGCAACTCGCCGAACTCATCCACGACGACGAACAGATGCGGCAGTGGTGGCAGGTCCCCTCGGGTGCGGCGCACCTCGCGATAGTGCGTGATCGAGGGCGCTGAGTCCGCCTCCTTGAGCAGCCGTTGACGGCGGACCACCTCACCCTGGATGGAGGCGCGCGCCCGCTCGGTCAACTGGGGGTCATCGGCCAGGTTGTCGATCAGGCCCGCGAGGTGCGGAAGGCCGGCGAACGGAGCGAACGCCGCACCTCCCTTGTAATCCACGAGCACCATGGCCAGGTCCTCGGGAGGATGCGCGATCGCCAGCGAGAGAATGAGGGTGCGCAGCATCTCGGACTTGCCCGATCCCGTGGCCCCGATGCAGATCCCGTGCGGCCCCATGCCCTGCTGCGCGCTCTCCTTCAGGTCGAGGTGGACCGGCTGGCCATGGTCGTTCACGCCGAACGCCACCCGCAGGAACTCCCCGGGAGGCCGCGGTTGCCACACCTGCTGCGGATCGATGCCGTGCAGACTCTCGACCCCCAGGATGTCGGCGAGGTCGGCCGCCGGGGCGTCGTCCGGCGATGTGGCTGCCGCGAACGTGCGCTGCGCAGCGAGGCCACGCGCAAGCCCCTCGAACGCGGGAGCGGTCATCCCATCGGGCTCGAAGGTCAGGTGCGCAGCCTGCGGCGAGTCTGCGGCATGGGTGAGCCTTGGCTGCGGGTCGACCACGATCCGCACGTCCACATCGTCCGGCTCGTCGAGCCGGTCCGCCACCAGATGGATCACGGTGATACCCAGCGCCAGCGGCCGCAGCGCCGCATCCGGTAGCGGCAGCGAACCGGCCGGGTGGCCGTATGCGTCGTCCACCACGATCAGGCGCGGGAGGTCAGCCGCGGGTGCCCCGCGGCGCCGTGCCTGGATCGCAGCCTGGGTCCGGTCCACCAATTCGGCGCCGAGCACCTGCGCCAGTTGGCGCAGATCAGGGGCAACACGACGGGCCGGGACGGGCCCATCGAACAACTGGGGGTTGTGCACGTGGGGCAGCAGGTCGAACCCGCGCCAGTCCGCGGCCCGGTCGTGCGGGTAGGCCGCGGCCAGAGCGAGGTCCTCCGGGACCTGATGGCTCGCCACCTGCGCGAGCATCGCCCGGACCAGGGGAAGTGTCTCCTCCCGCGGCCCGATGACCGCCACGGTCCCGGCCGAGCGCAGATCCACCAGGGCGGGCATTCCCGGGACCTCCCGATGGGCCTCGACCAGGAGTTCGGCCTCACGCAGCAGAATCGGATCCAGGGGTTCGGTCGGGGACTCCTCGGAATCCACCGAGAGGTCGAACCAGGGCACCGTGGCGGTCCCGATCCGCGCGAGCAGATGATCCTCATCGCGGGGCCGGCGGTGCCAGAGCCGAGCGGGGTCGCGGACCACCGACAGCAACGCGGGCGGTGCCGGGTGCAGTTCGCGTTGGGCGGCCGCTGTGCCGAGCGCCTGCTCCCGAAGACGGATGCGGGTGCGCTCCAGGTAGTCCAGGTACCGGCTGCGTCGAAGGCGCAGGGCCCGGCCCGCGCGTCCCCGTGCGGACACCGCGAACCCGACCCCCGAGACCACGGCGACGAGGAACACGATCCCCGCGATCAGCATGAACAGTGGTTGCCCGTTGCGCAGGACCACCATCATCGTGACGGAGGTCAGCGCGCCCACCACGGGGAGCAGGAACTGGAACGGGGTCCCGGTGGCGTCATCGCTCAGCACCGGCGGTGTGGCCACCTGCAGGGCAGGTGGCCTCGGCGCGCTGAACAGGGTCCGGGTGGGCCGGTGCCTGTGGTGCGGGTCGATGCTCATCTCCCCTCCTCGGGCTCGCCGTCCCCGGCCTGGAAGTCCCCGGCCCTGCCGGTGGTACGTGCCCGGCGCCGGCGGCGGGTCGGGAGGGTCTCGGTGGCACCGGCCGCGGGCGTGGTCTCGTGGGTCCCGGGTGCGGGGGTGACCGCGTGGGCCGCCGGCGTGGTCTCGGTCGGTGCGGCGAGGGCCTCGATGACGGTGGCCGCAGCGCGGTAGAGCGAGGGAGCGGCCAGCGCACGGTCCACGCCGCGGGCGCGCACCCGGTCGTGCTCGATGAGCACCGCCGGGAGCGGCAGTGCCTCGAGCACGAAGCGCGTGGCACGCCCGGCGCTCCCGGCACGGTCGACGGCGATGAGCACGATCCGCACCCGAACGGCCAGCGCCGTCGCCACGTCGAACGCCTCCTGGATGCTCGCGCGGTCCGCCTTCGTCACCACGCACATCGCGTGCGAGTGGTCGGCGAGGTCCCGCAGACGGTTCGCGGGTGTGGCACCCCAGTCGGTGATCGTCAGGTCCACCGGTGGCGCGAGTCGATCCTGGGCGGCCCGCCACGCCGCGGTATCGGCGGGCCACGCCTCACGAGCAAGAGTGACGACCTCGAGCCCGGGTGTCTCCAGGCGGGCGGAGCGCGGCGTCCCCGGTCCCTGCGCCAGGACGAGTCGCGCCCCGCCGGCGCGACGGGTCGCGAACAGCGTGGCGAGTTCGAGGGCGACCGTGGTGCACCCGGCGCCCGCCGCCAGTGCCGTCACGCCGACGCGTCGCTTCACCGCTAGCGGCGCGACCGCCCCGCTGTGCCACGCGCGCAGGTCCCGACCGGACGCCGGCCCGGCGGAGCGCAGCAGTGTTCCGAGTGCGCCCGCGGCCCTCATGCGAACACCTGCAGCAGGTCGCTGAACACTCCCAGTGCGGCGAGCGCCAGGGGCACGGTCGCGAGCATCGCAAGGAGTTCCGCCACATCGCCCAGGCGGCGCAGCCGCGCCTGCACCACGTCACTCGGACGCGCCGCGGACCACACGAGGAGGAGCAGCACCGCCAGCCCGGCAGCGATCATCCGCTCGGTGACGCCCGCGGAGGAGGCGGCCACCCACGCGATCACCGGCGCCGCCGTCGCGGCCAGCAGCGCCGCCCGCGAGGCTGCCAGCGCGAAGGTGCGGGCGCGCAGCGCCGTGACCACGGCCAGCGCCACCGCGAGCCCCATATGCCACCCTCGGCCCGTGAGGACGAGCACCACCATGGCCTCGGCAGCGACGAGTGCCACCGCCACGGTGGTCCAGGTGAGCGTGGCGAACGCCGAGCCCACGCTGCGAACCACGTCGGCTCCTGGCACCACGGCACCCCCCATGGCACGCTCGTCGTAGCCGGTCAGGCCGCTGAGGGCCAGGGCGATTCCCGGCAGCAGGCCGAGGGCCCCGATCGCCAGGATCCCCCCGATCACGGCGATCGTGGCCGGCTGCACTCCGCAGGCGAGGGCGACCAGCAGCAGCGCGGAGACGGCGGTGCCCAGCCCGCCGCCGATCAGGGCGGAGGTGCTCCCCCTGCCCAGGCCGAGTCCGACGGCCAGAACGAGCCAGCCGAGCGCCGCCGCCCACACGCTCACGCTGACCAGGTCACCTCCTCCGAGCAGTCCCGCGAGCGGCAGCGAGGCACCGAACCCGAGCGCGATCAGGGCGCCACCGGGCCCGGGGAGTCCACGCCGGTTCACCACCGCGCCGAGCACCACGCCGCCCCCGGCCAGGAGAGACACGATCGTCCACGCACTCGGCGCTCCCGACGCTCCCGCCAGCAGCTCCGGTCGACTCGTGAGGAGTCGGGCGATGAGGAAGCCCATCACCGCGACCCCGAGCCGGATGCCCGCCGCGGTGTACCCGGGGTTCCAGGCATCCCGACGGTGGGCGAGGCGATCGGCGAGCACGTCCGTCACAGCGATCACCTCGGGCGCCTGAGGTGCGTCGTCGACCGTTGTCACCTGTAGCAGGGCGCCGGGTCGGATGCCCTGCTCCTGCCAGGTCAGGTCAGGGTCCAGTGCCGACCCCGCGAGGTCGCTGATCACCATGGCCTCGCCACCGCGTGAGGGCTCCTGGAGCAGGTCCAGCAGTGCTGGCATGAGGGTGCCCACGGATTCCTCACTCGGGACCGTGACGTCTGCCTTCCGCCGGCTCCCTCGGATCGTCACGCGGGTGTAGGTCACGGGTCCTCCACAACGGTGAGGGTCTGCGGGTCAAGGGTCACGCCGCTGGTGGGGTCGGTGTACCAGCCGGTCAACGGATCGACGTACCAGCCCAGACGCGTGTCCAGGAGACGCCCCTGGGGATCGGTGGCGTACCCGGTCTCGGGATCGACCGGGAACCCCGTGCGGGGGTCGATGTACTCGCCGGAGTCCTCATCGAGGAGGAAGGCGGTGCCCTCCTCCTCGAGGAGCCCGTCTCCTGGCTGGATCGGGTTGGCAGCGAGCGCGGCCTGGAAGGCCGCCACCGCCTCGGTGTGTCGCTGCCGCTCCAGGAGGCCGAGGACGAAGCCCGTTCCCAGACACGCACAGCAGATCACGGCCGCGAGGACGACCGACCCCATCAGCCTGCCGACGTTGGAGCGGAAGCGGCGACGAGGTCCCCGGGGCGGTCGCGTCAGCACCCTGACCATGCGTTCACGATGGGCGGCCGTCGTCTCCACCAGCGTGCGGTCGGCGTCGATCATTCGCGTGCCTCGATCGGGTCGCGCCGTTCCAGGAGGGCGGAGCGCTCACCCAGGGTGAGGGTGGAGTTCCACGGCACGTGCGTCGGAAGATGTGGCTGCAGGGCTCGGCGGCCGGCCGCGTCCACCACGATGGTGCCGTGGGCGCTCCCGAGGTCGGTGACGGTGACACCGCGACCGTCCACCCGCAGCACGGCGTGGGACGGCGCAAGGCTGCGCGTGAGATCCGGCACCGCCATCGTGGCGTCACCGTGGCGCTGCGGCTTGGGTGCGCGCCCGAGCACGAAAGTGCCCCGACCCTCCACGCGGGTCCCATCCTCGAAGACCAGACGCACCTCCGCCCGGTCGCTGCGCCGCTGCCGCCGGGCGGGCGGATCCAGGTGGATCGGCCGGGCCCGGAGCCGCAGCGGGTCGGCACCCGTCCCGATGTCCAGGGTGAGTCGCTGCCCGCGCAGGGGGTGGGAGGGCATGCGGTCGGCGGCCGCCACAGTGCGCAGGCCGAGGGCGGCGTGCCCCGGACTCGTTCCCATCGTCGCCCGGTCCCACCACCATGCCCCCAGGCAGCTCGCGGCGATC
The DNA here is from genome assembly GCF_002563925.1 of Serinibacter salmoneus. Lineage (NCBI taxonomy): Bacteria > Bacillati > Actinomycetota > Actinomycetes > Micrococcales > Beutenbergiaceae > Serinibacter > Serinibacter salmoneus. The sequence continues at coordinate 2,909,614 of NZ_PDJD01000001.1, forward strand.
GCGCACGCGCTGACCCAGGCTGCGCGGGGTCCGTAGCCGCTCGCAGCGAGCAGGCCGGCGCCCGCAGCGAGGCCGAGCACGAGGGCAGCGTCGATCACCACCGAGGCGGCCACTCTGGGCACGCTCGCCGGAATCTCCCCACGTCCCCACACTTGCTGGAGGCTAGCGAGGCACGAGGAGATCTTCGATGGGGAGTTCTCCCCATGCGCGGCCCTGGACGCCACCGCCGTGGCCGTGTCAGCCTGGCCGCGCCGATATCGCGGCCAAGACAACGGGCACGACGGCCCTCACCGCTGCGCCGACAGCGGCCGCCGGGCCCGGAGGGGATGACTCGATGAAGTTCTCGATGGAAGCACAGACGCTCGTCACGCTGGGGCAGCGTTCCCAGACGGAATCCGATGACCTTGCCGAGCTCGTGCGGCAGTTGGGTGATGCCGCGGAGCCTCTGGCCACCACGTTCAACGGCCCAGCGAAGGCCGCGTTCAACACCTTCAAGGCGAAGACGGATGCGATCTCGCACTCCCTCAACGGGGCGCTGGCGGGCATCGTCACCTCGATCGGTGGTCAGAACCTCGCCTTCACCACCGCCGCCGAGGAGGGCGCCGCCACGCACGAATCGACGGCGGGTGCCACGGACTTCAGCGCCGAGGCGTTCCTCAACCGCATCGGCCCGCAGGCCTGAGGCCGCACCCCGACTGAAGGAGACCACCGTGTCCATGAACATCGCCGACCGCAACGACTACAACATCTCCTCCTCCGAGTCCGCCCAGGCGAACTTCGAGGCGGTGGCCGCCCGCCTGGAGGCCGCGCTCGATCGCCGCGACAGCGACGTGAAGCAGGCCATGGCCGACTACCAGGCCGACGGCGTCTCCGCGGAGTACGCGGCGCTCGAGCAGCAGTGGAACACCGCCGGCCAGCAGGTGCGGGACGTCATCGCGGCCATCCGTACCTCGCTCTCGGAGAACGACGACGTGGCGCGCCGAGCGCTGCAACAGGCGCGCGCCGCCATTCCGGGCTGAGACAGGCACCACCCGAGCCATGGCCGGGGTTCGCGGCGACACCGTCGGCGTGGACCCCGGCCACTCAGTCCGGTTCGACCACCAACTCGATCAGCGCGGTGAACCAGGTCCGGGTCGGCTCGGCCGCCCCGGTCGACCCAGCCGCACCCACCCCCGAGCGCTCGCCATCGCCGGCGATGTAGACCTCGCGCGTCGCGGCCACGTACCCCGCGATGAGGATCTGGGCCGCGGCGACCGGCGCGGTCCGCAACCGCAGTCGCAGCCGGGCCAGGATCCGCTCCAGCACGTCCGCCACACGCGCCAGGTATGCCTGGCGCAGGGCGGCGAACGCCTGGGCAACCTGCGCATCGCGCAGCGCGAGGAGCTCGAACTCCAGGTTCATCTGGTGCCACTGGCGCTCGCCGTGCACATCCGCCAACACCTCGGCCAGGATCGCCTGGACGATCGGGCGCTCCAGAGCACTCCCCGGCTCCACTCCAGGCCCGGGCACCGCAGGGCGCGGCGCACCCGCTTCTCGCGCCTCTCGCGCCTCTCGCGCCTCTCGCGCCTCTCGCGCCTCTCGCGCCTCTCGCGCCTGCCGCGCCTCCCGATTGGCCAGTCCCTGCGCGAGCAGCGCGGGATCGCGCGTCACCCGCTCCACCACGTCCTCCAGGGCGTCGATGCGGGCATGGATCTCCCGGTCCGCGAGCGCCAGGAACAACTCCTCCTTGCTGGAGAAGTTGGAGTAGAACGCCCCCCGGGTGAACCCGGCCGCCTCACAGATCGCCTCGATGGAGGACTGCGCCACCCCCGCCTGCGCGAAGGTCGCGTAGGCGGCGTCCAGCAGGCGCTCGCGGGTCGCGCCTCGGCGGCGGCTCGGGCGGTCATGGGGCGGTGTGGCGGTCATGCGTCCTCAGGGTGCTCACAGGTAGGACATGTCGATACAGCAGCGTATTCGATACAGTCGTGTATCGGATTCAACGGCGAGTCCGGCCCGCACCCGAACCGGCGCACCACGGAGGACTCGTTGTCGTCACTGCTCTTCGCCCTGACCCGATGGGTGATCCACGCCAGGCGCCTGGTGATCTCCCTGTGGCTTGTGGCCTTCGTCGCCATCTCCGGCGGCGCCGTCGCCATCAATCAGGGCTTCGACAGCGCCATCTCCATCCCGGGCACCGAGTCCCAGGACGCACTGGAGAGCCTCAGCGCCGTCTTCCCCGAGATCGTGGGTGCCAGTGCGCAGGTCATCGTGGTCGCGCCCGAAGGCACATCCGTGCTGGACCCGAGCATCACCGAACCGGTGGACCAGGCCGTGGAGGACTTCCAGGCCGTGGACCACGTGGTCGCCGTCTCGGAGATCGACGGCGACCTGCTGGCGGCCGACATCAGCGACGACGAGCAGGCCGCCCTGTTGACCATCCAACTCGACCAGGGCGAACCCTCGGTCACGGACGAGACCAAGGACGAACTCCGCGACGTGGCCGAGGACCTCGCGGCCGCGCTGCCCGAGGGGACGCAGTCCGAGATCGGCGGCTCGCTGTTCGCCGTGGAGATCCCCGGCTTCACGGCCACCGAGGCGCTCGGCGTGATCGTCGCCTTCTTCGTGCTGGTGCTGGCGCTCGGCACCGTGGTCGCCGCGAGCCTCCCGCTGGTCAACGCCATCCTCGGCGTGGCGCTCACCACCGTGCTGATGCTCGGGGCCACCTCCGTGGCCTCGATCAACACCACCACACCGCTGCTCTCGGTCATGCTCGGCCTGGCCGTGGGCATCGACTACGCCCTGTTCATCGTCTCGCGTCACCGCGACCAACTGCGCGAGGGCATCGACGTACACGAGTCGATCGCGCGCGCCGTGGCCACGGCGGGATCCGCCGTCATCTTCGCCGGCCTGACCGTGATGATCGCGCTGGTGGGACTCAGCGTGGCCGGGATCCCGTTCCTGACCACCATGGGGATCGCGGCGGCCGCCGGGGTGGGCGTGGCCGTCCTGGTCTCCCTCACCTTCCTCCCGGCGCTGCTGGCCGTGGTCGGTCCCCGCCTGCTCAGCCGCCGCGCCCGCCGCAGCCTGAACCAGGGGACGGCCGGCGGGGAGCAGTCCCGCAAGCCCGCCGGGTTCTTCGCCGGATGGGTCCGCGTGGTCACGGCCAAGCCCGTGCTCACCCTGGTCACGCTCGTCGTGGCCGTCGGCGCCCTGGCCCTGCCGGCGCAGAACCTCAAACTGGCCCTGCCCGGCGCCGGCAGCCTCCCCCAGGACAACAGCGCCCGGATCACCTACGACCTGGTCTCCGAGCACTTCGGTGAGGGCTACAACGGCATGCTGCTGCTGACCACGCCGATCGTCACCAGCACCGACCCGGTCGGCCTCATGGAGGATCTCGCCGAGGAGATCTCCGCGCTCCCCGGGGTCGTGGACGTGCCGCTGGCCACGCCCAACCAGGACGCCACGGTCGGGGTCATCACGGTGATCCCGCAGGACGGTCCGACCACTCAGGAGACGGCCGACCTGGTGCACCAGCTGCGCGAGGACCGTGAGGTCCTGAACGAGACCTACGGTGTGGACCTCCAGGTCACCGGGTTCACCGCCGCGGGCATCGACGTCTCGGAGAAGCTCGGCGCCGCGCTCCTGCCGTTCGGGGTGGTGGTGGTGGGTCTCTCCCTCATCCTGCTCGCGATGGTGTTCCGCTCCGTCTGGGTGCCGATCACCGCCACGCTGGGCTACATCCTGTCCGTGGCCGCCGCGTTCGGGGCGTCCACGCTGGTGTTCGAGTACGGCTGGTTCGGGGGGCTGCTGAACGTCACCGACACCGGCCCCATCATCAGTTTCATGCCGATCCTGCTGATGGGCGTGCTGTTCGGACTCGCGATGGACTACGAGGTCTTCCTGGTCTCCCGGATGCGGGAGGAGTACGTGCACGGGAAGGACGCACGCGCCGCCATCCACGCCGGGTTCCGGGGCTCGGCCTCGGTGGTGACCGCCGCCGCGATCATCATGATCGCCGTGTTCGTGGCCTTCGTGCCGCACGGTGATCAGAACATCAAGCCGATCGCGCTGGGGCTCGCGATCGGTGTGGCCGTGGACGCGTTCGTGGTCCGCATGGCCCTCATCCCCGCGATCATGACCCTGCTGGGTGATCGTGCCTGGTGGATCCCGCGCTGGCTGGACCGCCTGCTGCCCACATTCGACGTGGAGGGCGAGGGGCTGGTGCGCGAGCTGGATCTGGCGCAGTGGCCCGATCAGGGGGTGGTGGTCGCCGCCCGCAACCTGCGGGTGACCGACGCCCACTCCGAGGTGCTCCCCGCCACCAGCCTGGAGGTGCCCGACGGCGCAGCCCAGGTCGTGACGGCCACCTCACCCCGCCAGGTACAGGCGTTCCTGCTCAGCGTGGCCGGGCGCCTGAAGGTCACCGAGGGCGATGTGAAGGTCGACGGTTTCCTCCTGCCGGATCGCGGCGCCCGCGTGCGCCGACTGGTCGCGGTGCTACACGCCCAGGACGTCGCCGGACCGCAGGCCGCCGCCGTAGCCCTGAACGCCGCTCGGCGCGACGGCGCCCGCGTGGCCGTGGTCGACCTGACCGCCGCCGCGGACCTGCCGCGCGACCTCGCGGCGCTCGCCGAGGCGGCCCCCTCGGGGCTGGCCGTGATCGCCGGGGCCCTCACCTCCGCCGTCGAGCACGCCGGGGTGCGTGACCTGCCGGTGCACGACCTCGACACGCCCACCCCCGACACCACCCCCGACATCGACACCGCCCACACGGCATCGCACGCGACCGAGGAGATCCACGCATGAGGACCGCACGCGCACCCCTGGGAACCGTCCTGGCGGCCGCGGTGATCGGGCTACTCGCCCTCGTGGTGGTGCTCTCCGCGATCGGGCGCCCCGCCTCCGGCGACAGCATCTCCACCTCGCGCAGCACCATGTCGGGGGCGATCGTCAACCTGGACGAGCCGACCGAGATCGACGGGCAGCTGGTGCCGCTCGGCCGGCAGCTGGCGGCGGAGATCGTGGCGAACCCGGGCCCCTACGACTGGACGGTGACCGGGGAGCCGGAGGCCGCCGACGGTCTCGCGGACGGCACCTTCGACGTGGTGGTGACCATCCCGGAGACCTTCTCCGCTGCCGCGATGTCCTTCGCCGACGAGCCGGGCCTGGCCACCTCGGCCACGATCGACGTCGCCACCCGGCCGGGGACCTCGGCCGATGCCGACGCGGTGGCGCAGCTCATCACCTCCTCCGCCGCAGCAACGCTCGGCACCGACCTGACCGAGAACTACCTGCAGAACGTGCTCATCGGGTTCACCACCACGGGCGAGCAGCTCGGGGAGGCCGCCGACGGCGCCAGCGACCTGGCCGACGGCGCCACCCAGTCCGCGGACGGCGCCGCCCAACTCGCCGACGGATTGGGGCAGAGCGCCGACGGCGCCACCCAACTGGCCGACGGCACCCTCGCGCTGGCTGACGGCGCCTCGGCCGCCGCCTCCGGGGCCGGGGAGTTCGCCGCCGGCGCCGCGCAGCTGGCCGACGGGGCCGACCAGGCCGCCTCCGGTGTGCGGGAGCTCGCCACCGGCACCGGCGCGCTGGCCGACGGTGCCGCGCAGTCCGCGGACGGCGCCGCCCAGCTCGCCGACGGCGCCGACCAGGCCGCCACCGGGATGGACGCACTCGCCACCGGGGGCGCGCAGCTCGCGACCGGGGCCGACGACCTCGCCGGCGGCGCGGAGGAGCTCGCGGCGGGTGTGGCCGCTTCCGCAGACGGCGCCTCACAGTTGGCCGACGGCGTCGGGCAGCTCGCCGAGAACACCGGCGAGCTCACCGCGGGCGCCACGGGTGTGGCGGACGGCGCCGCCGGCCTCGCGACCGGGCTCGGGGACCTCGCCACCCAGCTGGACGGCCAGCTCCCGCAGCTCGAGGAGCTCGACGCCGGGGCGCAGGGGGTGGCCACCGGCCTGGCCGGCTACCTCGCCTTCCTGCAGGCCTCCTGCGACGCCGGCGAGACGATGGGTGCCGCGTGCGCGAGCCTCGGCGACCTCGGCGCGCTGGTCACCGGGGCGCAGGGCGTGAGCGCCGGCACCGCGGCACTCGTGGACCCGGCCACCGGGCTGCCGGCCGCGGCCGCCGGCGTGGACGCGCTCGCGACCGGGGCGGACGAACTCGCGACCGGGGCCCAGGGGCTCGCCGACGGCGTGGGCCAGCTCGCCGGCGGCATCACCGCCCTGAACGATCCCGCGCAGGGCGCACCCGCGCTCGCCGCCGGACTCGGTCAGCTCTCCGCTGGTGCCTCCGAGCTCGCGACCGGCGCCGATGGCCTGGCCACCGGGGTGACCGGCCTCAGCGGCGGCATCCAGGAGGCCAGCACGGGGATCTCGGGCCTCGCCGACGGCGCCGGGGCGCTGGCCGGCGGGGCGGCTGAGCTCTCCGCCGGGACCGGGGCACTGGCCGCGGGCGCCGACCAGGCCGCCGGCGGGGTGGAGCAGGTCGCCTCCGGCACGGGCGACCTCGCCGTGGGCGCCGGAGACCTGGCCTCAGGCGTGGGTGACCTCGCCGCCGGGACCGGGGAACTGGCCGCGGGCGCCGTGGGCCTCGCGGACGGCACCGGTCAGCTCGCCGAGGGCGCCGATGGCCTGGCCGATGGCACCTCCCAGATCGCCGAGGGGGCCGGTGAGCTCGCCGGCGGTCTCCAGACCGCCGTCTCGGAACTGCCGAGCTACACCGACTCCGAGGTGGACTCCCTCAGTGCCGCGATCGCCACACCCGTGACCGCCCCCTCGGTGGAGACCGGGGTGCCCGCCACCGGGATGGCAGCGGTCACGCTCATGCTGTGGCTCGGTGCCTTTGCCCTCCTGCTGACCTTCCCCGCCCTGCTCCCGACGGCGTTCGGTTCCGTGCGCTCCTCGCTGAGGCTGGCGCTCTCGGCACTGGCGCGCCCGGCCCTGTGGTCGCTGGCGCTGGGCGCCCTCGCCGGCGCGATCGTGGCCGGGTGGGCGCGCGCGGACGCCGGTGACTACCCGGCCGCGGTGCTGATCGGCGCGGTGAGCTCCCTGGCGTTCCTGCTGCTGCAGGCGGCGTTCGTCGTCGCGGCTCCCGTGCTCGGCCGGCTCCTGGCGCTGCTGCTCGCGGGCGTGGCGGTGGCCGCCGTCATCACACCGCTCGCCTGGGACTCCGCGCTGCCGACCGGCGCCGCGGCCGAGGCGCTCGCGGGGCTCCTGGTGCCGGGTGCGCCGAGCGGCACCGGGGCGCTGGTGATCGTGATCCTCTGGGGCGTGGCGGGCCTGGTGCTGACGTGGATGGCGACGGCGGCCCGCCGCACCACCCGTGTGGGGGCCCTGGAGCGCGCCGCCTGAGTCCGCTCCGCGCGATCGACGAGACGTCTCCGCCGGCGCGGTCGGCCCGAGGACCCGGCCGCGCGAGGCGGCCGGGTAGATTCGCACGGTGAACTCCGCCGCGCTGTACGCCGCCACCGTGGACCGGGTGGCCGCCCTCGCCGAGACCCTGAGCCCCGCGCAGTGGGGCACGATCGTGCCCGCGACACCGATGTGGAGCGTGCGCGACGTGCTTGCGCACCAGGCCGGGACCGCGCGCAACATCGTGGAGGGGGACATGGCCGACGCGCCGAGCCCGGCCTGGACCAACCGTCAGGTCGTGGCGCGTCGCCACACCGAGGCCGCGGACATGATCGCGGAGTGGCGGGAGTACGCCGCGCAGATCCCGGCCGAGGCGTTCGCGGGCGGCGGGGTGACCCCGGCGTGGGACGCGATCGTGCACGAGGCGGACATCCGCGAGGCCCTGGACCTACCGCGCGCCCCGGAGGAGACCTGGCGCTCGCTGCTGCCCTCCGTCGTAGCGGCGTTGAGCGCGAAGGTCGCGGTCAACGGGTTCGTGGTCACCACCCGCGAGCACACCTGGCGGGTGGAGACCCCGATCGCGGAGTTCGACTTCGCCGGGGACGACTTCGAGCTGCTGCGGGTGCTGTTCTCCCGGCGCACTACCCTGCAGATCGCCCAACTCTCCCCCGGCGTGGCGCACCTGGAGGCGGCCGCGATGTTCGGCCCCCGCAACTCCTGACCCCGGGCCGGGCCTCAGCGGCGGGCGCGGCCGCCCGCCACCGGCACCACGGCGTCCGCGAGGCGCGCCACCTCACCGGCGTCGTGACTGACCAGCAGGCACGGCACCGCCAGGTCGTCCACCAGGCGGCGCACCGCCTCGGCGATCTCACCGCGCGAACCGGCGTCCAACGCCGCGAACGGCTCATCCAGCAGCAGCGCCCGGGGTCGCGCACACACCGCGCGCGCGAGCGCCACGCGCTGCGCCTGCCCCCCGGAGAGGTCCCGGGCCCGCACCCCGGCGCGATCGGCCACGCCGAGTCGCGTCAGTTCCGCGAGCGCCTCCCGGCGCGCTTGCGCGCGCCGCACCCCCCTGGCACGCAGCGCGAACGCCGCGTTCTCCAGTGCGCTCAGGTGCCCGAACAGCACATGCTGCTGCGGCACCAGGCCCACGCCCCGCCGCTCCGGGGGCAGGCGGGTGGCCGCGCCGTCGAGCACCATCCCGCCCAGGGTGATCTCCCCGGCGGCGGGAGCGAGCAAGCCCGCGACGGCGTGCAGCAGGCTGGTCTTCCCGGCACCGTTGGCGCCCACGAGGGCCACGATCTCCCCCGGCGCGACGGCGAGGCTCGCCTCGAGGGTGAACCCACCTCGCTCCAGACGAACCCCGGCCAGGGTGAGGTCGCTCATCGCCGCCACCACCCCAGCCACCGCGAGCGCAGCGCGATCAGCACCACGGCGCAGATCACCATGAGCAGCAGCGCCATCGCGATCGCGGCATCCTGGTCCTGCTCGAGGGCGAGGTAGATCGCGATCGGCATGGTGCGGGTGGTGCCGGGGAAGTTCCCGGCGAAGGTGATGGTGGCACCGAACTCCCCCAGGGCGCGGGCGAAGCACAGCACGGCGCCGGAGACGATCGCGGGGGCGGCCGCGGGCAGCGTGATCCGCCGTGCGGCGTAGAAGGTCGAGGCTCCCAGGGTGGCGGCGATCTGCTCGTCGCGCCGGTCCATTCCCCGCAGGGCGCCCTCCACGGAGAGAACGAGGAACGGCATCGCCACGAACGTCTGGGCGAGCACCACCGCGGCGGTGGTGAACGGCAGCGTGATCCCCAGGGCCTCCAGCGCGCCGCCGAGCAGGCCGCGGCGCCCCAGCAGGGCCAGCAGGGCGACGCCGCCGACCACGGGGGGCAGCACCATGGGGAGGGTGACGACGGCGCGCCACACCCCCGCCCCGGGCAGGTCGCCCCGGGCGAGCAGCCAGGCGAGCGGCACGCCGAGCACCACGCTGATCACGGTGGCGCTCGCGGCGGTGCGCAGCGAGAGCCCCAGGGCCTGCACCACCGGAGCGGAGGTGACCGTGCCGGCCAGGTCCGCCCACGGGGCCTGCGCGATGAGCGCGATCAGCGGCAGCGTGAGGAACGCGAAGCCGAGCGCGCCGGGGATCAGGAGTTGCCAGGGTGGCAGGCGGCGCCCTCGGCGCGCTCCTCGGCCGGAGCGGCGGGCCGGTGCCGAGCGCACCGCGTTCGTCTCCCTCATCCCGCTATTGAACGACGAAACCCGCCGCACGCAGCACCTCGGCCCCCGCCGGGGAGGTCACGAGGTCCACGAAGGCCTGCGCGGCCTCGGGGTTCCGCGCGTCCTGAAGGGCGGTGATCAGGTCCTCATTCACCGCGGCCACGGTCTGAGGGGTCGGCACCTCGGTGACCTGCCCGCCGGCGGCCGCCGCATCGGTGGTGTACACGAGCGCGGCATCCACCTCGCCGGCTCGGGCCAGGGTCAGCGCGCCGGACACATTCGCGGCGTAGGTGTCCACGGCCGGCGTGACCCCCGCGGCGTCGAAGACCTGCATGGCGGCCGCCCCGCACGGCACCTCCACCGCGCACACCGCGATGCGCAGGTCGGGGTCGGCGAAGTCCGCCAGACCCGTGACCCCGGCCGGGTTCCCCACCGGGGTGACGATGGTCAGCGTGTTGGTCGCGAACACCACCGGGTCCGTGGCCCGGTCCCCTGCCTGGGTCATCGTGACCCGGTTCGCCGTGGCCAGCACATCGGCGGGGGCCCCGGCAACCACCTGGGCGGCGAGCGCGGAACTCGCGGCGAAGGAGAAGGTCACGGTCAGCCCCGGATGCTCGGCCTCCAGGTGCGCCCCGAGGTCGGTGAAGACCTGCGCCAGCGAGGATGCGGCGAGCACGACCAGGTCCCCGGAGATCTCCGCATCTGCGGCCTCCTGCCCCGTCACGGAGGGCGACGGCGTGGGGGCGGGTTCAGCGCATCCCATCAGCAGCGTCACGGCCACCGCGGGCAGGAGCGCCCACCGCCTCGCCCTCATCTGGGCCTCGCGTCGGCGCCGTCCGGCCTGAGTCGGTCGATCCGATCGGGGCGGCTGTAGAGCACGAACGAGCGCTCCCGCACGAATCCCGCCAGGGTCAGACCCACCTCCACGGCCAGGTCGACGGCGAGACTCGAGGGCGCGGAGACGGCCGCCAGGATAGGGATGCCCGCCATCGAGGCCTTCTGCACCAGTTCGAAGCTCGCCCGACCGGAGACCTGCAGCGCGGTACCGGTCAGCGGGAGCCGATCGTTCGCGAGCGCCCAGCCGATGACCTTGTCCACCGCGTTGTGCCGTCCGACGTCCTCGCGCACCACCAGGAGGTTGCCGGTGGCGGTATCGACCAGGCCGGCGGCGTGCAGGCCGCCAGTCGTCTCGAACAGGCGCTGCTGCTCGCGCAGCCTGGCCGGGAGCGCGAGGAGGGCCGAGGCGCTCAGGTGCGCGGCGTCGTCGGCCACCGGGTGGTGGGAGTGGGTGCGCACCGCGCTGATGCTGGCCTTCCCGCACAGACCGCAGGCCGAGGTGGTGGTGTGCTCCCGCGCGAGCTGCGGATCGGGTGGCGGCACATGCGGCGCGAGCGTCACGTCGAGCACGTTGTAAGTGGTGGACCCGTCGGCCGTCTCGCCCGCGCAGTACCGGGTGGTCACGATGTCCCCGCCGCGTGCCACCACACCCTCGGAGACCAGGAACCCCGCCGCGAGATCGAAGTCGTTGCCGGGCGTGCGCATTGTGACCGCGAACCGGCGCCCCGCCACCCGGATCTCCAGGGGCTCCTCCGCGGCCAGGGTGTCCGGTCGCGTCACGGGGTCGCGGTCCAGCGAGAACCGCGTGACGGGGCGGCGCTGCGTGGATCTGGTCATGCGACCAACCTACGCGCCGCCGCGCGGCTGTCGGCCTGATCTACGGTGGGGACATGGCCCTTCCCCCGATCGTGGAACCGGCACCGTCGCTCTCGGCGGCCGAGGCGGAACGCACCGCGCGGCACACCCGGATGCCCGAGCTCGGCGAGATCGGTCAGCGACGGCTCGCCGCTGCCCGGGTCCTCGTGCTCGGCGCGGGCGGACTCGGGGCACCGGCCCTGCTCTACCTCGCCGCGGCGGGCGTCGGGGAGATCGGGGTGATCGACGACGACGACGTGGACGCCTCCAACCTGCACCGCCAGGTGATCCACGGCACGGGCGACGTCGGGGAGCCCAAGACCGCCAGTGCCGCCCGCCGGATGCGGGAGGTCGCCCCGCAGGTGCGGGTGACCGAACTGCGCACCCGCCTCGTGCCCGAGAACGCCGCTGACCTGCTGCGCGGCTGGGACGTGGTGCTCGACGGCACCGACACCTTCGCCACCCGCTACCTGGTGGCCGACACCTGCGCGGATCTCGGCGTGCCCCTGGTGTGGGGCTCCGTGCTCCGGTTCGACGCCCAGGTCTCGGTGTTCTGGTCCACGCCGCCGGCGCCCGCGGTGCCGGTGGGGCTGCGGGACCTCTTCCCCGCGCCGCCCGCGCCCGGGACCGTGCCCTCCTGCGCCGAGGCCGGGGTGCTCGGGGCCCTGTGCGGCATGGTCGGCTCGATGATGGCGACGGAGGCGGTCAAGCTCATCACGGGAATCGGGGAGGCCCTGCTCGGGCGGGTCGCGGTGGTGGACGGGCTGGCGATGCGGGTGCACGAGGTGCCGCTCGTCCCGTCGTCTTCGTCTCCTCGTGGCTTCTCTGGGGTTGGGGGTGAGGGAGAGGCCGTCGGGCCGCCATCCGCTCAACCCTTCGACGGTGCGGGGGCGTTGGTGGATGTGCGGGAGGGTCCGGAGTTCCGGGAGGACGCCCTCGCGGGCGCCGTGCACCTCAGCGTCGCGGAGGTCGAGCAGACCGCGCGGCGGGGACCGACGGCCCTGCGTGAGTTGTTGATCATGCGCGGAGTGGACCCGGACGCCCCCGTGCGCACCTACTGCTCGGCGGGGATCCGGGCCACCCGCGCCGCGCGGGCGCTCCAGGCCGCGGGCGTGAGAGCCGAGGCGTTGCCGCCCGCCCAGGTCGAGGCCATGCGGGCACGGGAGGTGCGAGCGTGAGCGGCCCTCCCCGCGGCGATCAGGCACCGGCCGGGGGTGCCATGCGCTCCGTGGCGGACCAGCGCGCCCGGGTGCTCGACGCCGTCGCCCCCCTCCCCACAACGGTGCTGCCCCTGGCCGAGGCGCACGGGCTGCGCCTGGCGCAGGACATGACGGCCGCCATCGCCGTCCCCACCTGGGACAACTCCGCCATGGACGGCTACGCCGTGCGGGCGGGCGACATTGCTGCGGCCACGCACGAGCACGGCATCACCCTGCGGATCGTGGCCGACCTGCCCGCCGGGTCCGGCGACGACCCCCACCTCGCGCCGGGCGAGGCGGCCCGGATCATGACCGGGGCCGTCGTGCCCACGGCGGCCGACGCCGTCGTGCCCCTGGAGCAGACCGACCGGGACGACCCGATGGCTCCGCTCGCCGAGACCGTGACCGTGTACCGGGCTCCGGGTACCGGCCAGCACCTGCGCCGCGCCGGCGAGGACCTGGTGGCCGGCGACCCGGTCCTCGCGGCCGGGAGCCTCGCCACCGGCGCGGCGCTGTCCGCGCTGGCCGCCACCGGGCACGGCACGGTGCGCGTGCACCGGCGGGCGCGGGTCGCCGTCATCGCCACCGGCAGCGAACTCGTCCGCCCCGGCGAGCCACTGACCCGGGGGCTGATCCCGGACTCCAACTCCCTGCTGGTGGCCGGCCTGGTGCGCGAGCACGGCGGCGAGGTGGTCGCCGTGCGGCACGTGGACGACGACGCCGCGCACCTTGCCGAGGCCCTGCGGCAGGTGAGCCAGGCGCCCGAGCCGCCGGACGTCGTCGTGCTCACCGGCGGGGTGAGCGAGGGCGCCTTCGACCCGGTCAAGCAACTGTTCACCGGGGCCGGCGGGGTGGAGTTCGCGCGCGTGCGCATGCAACCGGGCAAGCCGCAGGCGTTCGGGCGGCTCGGGGATGCGGTGCTGTTCGGACTGCCCGGGAACCCCGTGAGCGCATGGGTCTCCTTCCACGTGTTCGTGGCACCGGCGCTCGCGGTGATGCACGGGATGCCGCGGGAGCGGGCGGCCCCGCCCGCGGTGCCCGGAGTGGCCGGGGCGGACTGGGGCACACCCCCGGGACGTGACCAGTACCTGCCCGCCCGGATCAGCACCCGTGACGACAGGGTGCTGGTGGCCACGCCCGTGGCGGCACTCGGGTCGAAGTCCCATCTCGTGGCGAGCCTCGCCCAGGCGAGCGGGTACGCGATCGTGCCGGCCGCCGTCGACCACATCACCCGCGGCGACGCCGTGTCGATCGTCCGCACCAGCCTGGAGACCCCATGACCTTCACCCACCTCGACGCCGCCGGCCACGCCCGGATGGTCGACGTCACCGAGAAGTCCCCCACCGTGCGCAGCGCCACTGCCAGCGGCATGGTGCACTGCTCCCCCGCCGTGCTCGACGCGCTGCGGGACGGCTCCGTACCGAAGGGCGACGCGTTCGCGGTGGCGCGGATCGCGGGGATCGCCGGCGCGAAGAAGTGCGCCGAGCTCCTGCCGCTCGCGCACGTGATCGGGGTGCACGGGGCCACCGTCGACCTCGCGCTGGAGACCGACGGCGTCCGAGTCACCGCCACGGTGCGCACCGCCGACCGCACCGGCGTGGAGATGGAGGCCTTCACCGCGGTGACCGTCGCGGCCCTCGCGCTCGTGGACATGGTCAAGGGCCTGGACAAGCACACCTGGATCGGCGAGGTGCGGCTGGAGGAGAAGACCGGCGGGAAGTCGGGACCGTGGCGGCGCGCGGAGAGGTGAGCACGGGGGTGAGCGCCGACTCGGAGCCGGAGCCGGGCTGGCTCCCGGATGCCGCGATCGTGCTCTCCGGCGGACGCGGCTCGCGTCTCGGGGGCACCCCGAAGGGGCGGGTGCGGGTGGGGGACATACCCCTCCTGGACGGGGTGCTCGACGCCGTATCCGCCGCGGGCATCCAGCGCGCCGTGGTGGTGGGGCACCCGCCCAGCCTCGAGCGTGCGGGCGTGGTCGTCACCCGGGAGGATCCGCCGTTCGCGGGGCCGCTGGCCGGGGTGGCCGCGGGACTGCTGGCGCTGCCGGACCTGCCCGGGAAAGCGTGGGTGATGGTGCTGGCGTGCGATCTGCCGCGTGCGGGCGAGGTGATTCCGCTGCTGCTGACGGGGTCGCCAGCGGAGGACGACGGCGCGGGGGTGGCTCGAGAGCGAGTGCAGGGAGCGGACGGCTGGCTCGTGGTGGACGACGCCGGAAGGCGGCAGTGGCTCGCCGGGTGCTACCGGATCGGCCCGTTGCGTGCGGCGTGCGCGGCGGCATCGACCGAGGGACCCGACGGACTCGTGGGGCTGCCGCTGCGTGCCGCCTTCGGACGCCTGCACCTGCGTGAGGTGCCCGATCCGCACGGGGCCAGTGCCGACGTCGATACCCCCGAGGACCTGATGCGTGCGCGCGCCGCCGCACGCCGATCGCACCGAGAGAGGATGGAGTCATGACCACCCCACCGCGCCCGGCCCACCACCTGCCGCCGGAGGACCTGACCGACTGGGCGGACGCCGTCGCGCGCCTGTTCGGGCTCAGCGAACGGCTCGACGCGACCGATATCGGCGAGGTGCTCGATGTCGCACGGGACGTCTCCCGCGGCGTGAACCGGCCCTCCGCGCCGCTCAGCACGTTCCTGCTCGGCGTGGCCGTCGCGCGGTCGGTGCCCGACGGCGCCGATCGGGAGTCCGTGGCGGCCGAGATCTCGCGGCTGGGGCTCCAGGTACGGGCCACCGCGCTGTCGCAGGAGGCGGAATGACCACGGCGACAACGGTGCGGCTCTTCGCCGGGGCCGCCGAGGCCGTCGGCGCCCACGAGGTAGCGACGTCGGCCGGGAGCGTGGGCGAGTTGATGGCCGAGCTCGCCGAGCGGGGCGGCCCCTTGGCCGTGGACGTGCTCGGGCGCTGCTCGGTCCTGGTGGCGGGCCAGCGCGCCGACGGGCCCCACGCGCCGATCCCCGCGGGCGCCGTCGTGGACGTGCTGCCGCCCTTCGCCGGCGGCTGAGCCCTGCCCCCGAGAAGGTACCTGCAGAACCACCTCGCGGTACCTGCAGAACCACCTCGCGGGGGTCAGCCGCCGATCGCGTTCATGCCGCGGTCGGGCTGCAGGAAGCCGGGGTCGTTGATGCCGTGACCGGGCAGCTTCGCGTCGATGCAGGCCCGCAACTGCGCGTCGATGAGCGCGTCGTCCACGCCGTCGTGACCCGCCTCGCCGCCCGCGCCCTGCCGGCCGCGCAGCAGGGCGACAAGGTCGTACTCCCCGCGGGCGAACAGGCAGTTGCGCAGCTGACCGTCGGCGGTGAGCCGCATCCGGTCGCACGCCCCACAGAACGGCGCGGTCACCGAGGCGATCACCCCCACCGTGTGCTCGCCGGCGGGTGACCCCGGACCGGTCAGCCGCCAGCGCTCCGCCGGCGCACCACCCCGGCCAGGGATCGGCTCCAGATCCCACCGCTCGCCCAGCGCCGCCAGGATCTCCTCGCGGGTCACCATGCGCTCACGGTCCCAGGTGTGCCCGGTGTCCAGCGGCATCTGCTCGATGAACCGCAACTGGGCGTCCTGCGAGATCGCGTAGGCCACGAGGTCGGGGAGCTCGTCGTCGTTCACGCCCCGCATCGCCACCGTGTTGATCTTCAGCGGGCGCAACCCGCTGGCCCGGGCCGCGGCGATGCCGGCCATCACGTCGTCGAACCGGTCGCGCCGGGTGAGCTCCCGGAACCGCTCGGGGTGCACCGTGTCGAGGCTGATGTTCAGCCGGCTGAGCCCGGCCTCGATCAGCGCGGGGAGGAACTGCGGCAGCGTGATGCCGTTGGTGGTCATCGCGACCTGCACCGGTTCCCCGGCCGGTGTGCGCAGCGCCGCGATGCCGCGCACCACGTCCACCACATCGCGCCGCAGCAGCGGCTCGCCACCGGTGAGGCGGAAGGTGGAGATCCCCGCCTCGGCCGCCACCCCGGCGATCCGCACGATCTCGGGGGTGGTGAGGATCGAGGAGCGCGCCAACCACTCGTTGCCCTGCTCCGGCATGCAGTAGGTGCAGCGCAGGGAGCAGCGGTCGGTCAGGGAGATGCGCAGGTCGCGGTGCACCCGGCCGTGGCCGTCCACGATCGGCGCTCCACGGCGCGGATCGGGCTCCCGCGGCACGCCGTCCAGTGGCGCCGGCGCGGATCCGATGCTCACCGGGACCCTCACAGGCCCACCCAGTGGCTCGCGCCGTCGGCCGTGTGCTGCTTCTTCCACACGGGCAGTTCCACCTTGATGCGCTCGACCAGTTCCCGGCAGAGATCCTGCGCGAGGGCGCGATGCGCCGTCGCCACGCAGGCCACGAGCGCCAGGTCGCCGACCGCGAGGTCGCCCACGCGGTGGGAGACCGCCAGCCGCACCACCTCCTCGTGCCTCACATCCTCGTGCGGCACGGCCCCGGCCACCACCTCCCGCGCGATCCGCTCCAGGGCCGCGGTGGCGTCCGGGTGCGCGGAGTAGGCGATCCCGGTCACCTCCCCCTCGGCGCCGGGGTCGTGGTCGCGGATCTGCCCGAGGAAGGTGACGACGGCGCCGCACCGGGGGTCGGCTACCGCATCCAGGTGGTCGCTCACCTCCAGCGTCTCGGCGGTGACGCGCGCCCAGTCCGGCTCCCACGTCATCAGTGGTCACCCCCGGCGATCTGGTCCAGGGCGTGCGGCACCAGTGGCAGCAGCACCTCCAGGGACTCCGCCACGGCCTTCGGTGACCCGGGCAGGTTCACCACCAGCGCGGACCCGGCGACCCCGGCGATCCCACGGGACAGGGCGGCGGCGGGGGCCGCACGGCGCCCCCGCTCCCGCAGCAGTTCGGCGATCCCCGGCACCTCGCGGTCCAGCACGGGTGCGGTGCCCTCCGGGGTGCGGTCCCGCGGACCGATACCCGTGCCGCCCAGGGTGAGCACGAGGTCCGCCCCGGAACCCAGGGCCAGGGTGAGGGCCTCGGTCACGGAGGCCGCGCCGTCGGGCACCACGCTCGAACTGACCCCGAAGCCCGCCTGCGTCAGGAGCTCCACGGCGCGCGGACCCGAGGCGTCGGGGCGCTCGCCGGCGGCGCTGCGGTCCGACACCGTGATCACGACGGCGATGCGTGCTGGCACGCGTCCAGCCTAAGCGAGGTCCCCCAGGGCAACGAGGAACACGGTGTGCGTGGTGGTGATGGCGAGCACTCGATGGTCGGCCGAGAAGGCCAGGTTCGTGGCGGGCGACGGCGTGCGCAACACCCCGAGGTAGGGTGCCTTCCCGCCGCGCGGCGGGGCACCGAGGATCTCCACGCCCGCGCTCGAGGTCACCCACAGGCGCCCCGCGGGGTCCACGCGCACGCCCCGGGGCGTGCCGTGCACGCTGGTGTGCACGAGCCAGCGGTGACTCATCAGCATGCGGTCGAGGTCAGGGCGCACCCGGAAGCCCCAGACCACGTCCTCCTCGGCGTCGGTCACGTACAGCACGGTCTCGTCGGGGCTGAAGGCGAGACCGGTCGGCGCGCTCATGGCCGGCAGGTCCGCACTCATGCACTGCACGCCGCCGAGCACGCCGCCGCGCCGCACCCCGGGTGAGACCCGGTAGACGTGGGCGCCGTCGACCTCCGCCTCGCCGCCGTAGCCCTGGGCGGGGTCGGTCAGGCCGGTGCGAGGATCGGTGAACCAGACGGCGCCCTCGCCGGTGACCACCAGGTCGCTCGGGGCGTTGAACCGCCGGTCCACCAGCAGGTCGGCCACGATGACCCAGTGCCCGTCCGCCTCGCGCCGCACGACGGCGCGCTCCCCGTGGCTGGCGGCATACAGCAGGCCCTGGGAGTCCACCGCGTGGCCGTTCTGGAACGCGGAGCGGCTGATCCAGGTGCGGGTGCCGCGATCGGCGTCCCACGCCAGCACGGTGTTGGCCTCGAGGTCGCTCCACACGAGCGCATCGCCGAGCCAGACCGGGCCCTGGAACAGGTCGCCGCCGTGGGCAATGGCCTCCAGGCGCGCGCCGGGCGCCAGGAGGCCCGCGGCGCCCGCGCTGCCACCGGTGCCGTCGCCGTCGAGAATCAGTGCGTCACTCACCGCTCCACCCTAGAACGGGTCCCGGCCCGAACCCACAGTCCGGCCGTCTCAGGGTGCGGGAGACCCGCGGACAGGCTCGCGGCGCCCACGGTGATGTGGGGCCGAGGCAGGCCAGCAGCCGTGCGGCACGCCCGGGTCCGGGAGGCGCCCGGGTCCGGGGGGCGCCGTGTCCGGGGTGCGCCGTGTCCGGGGTGCGCCGTGTCCGACCTCGTGCGAGGCTGCGACTGCACCACAGGAAGGACCATGGCATGACGTGGTTGACCGGAATCGTCCGGGCACTGCCACCCGCGGCGCACGCGTTCGTCATGGCTACCGGTGTGCTCTCGATCGGCCTCTCCCTGATCGAGCAGCCCGCGCTGTCCGTGGCGCTGTGGTGGGTGGCCGGGATCGCATGGGTGGTGCTCACACTGCTGCTGCTCGCTCGTGCGGTCATCTACCCACGGCGCGTCGCCGAGGACCTGCAGGTGGGATCCCGCGCCTTCGGCATATTCGCCGTGGTCGTCTCCACCAGCGTGCTCGGCATCAGATTCGCCGTCGCCGGTCATCCGCTGGTAGCCGGCATCGCCTTGGCGGCCGCCCTCGTCCTGTGGCTGGGGTTGGGATACGCCGTGCCATGGCTCGTGCTGCAACGCAGCCACCCTGACGGTGCCGTGGCGCCACAGCAGCCTCCGGTCGTGACCACCGTGGACGGCACCTGGTTCGTCTGGGTGGTGGCGGCACAGTCGATCGCCGTGCTCGCCGCCATGCTGCAACCGTCCGGCGCACGGTTCGCCGATGTGCTCGCCGTCATCGCCGTGATCTCCTGGGCCACCGGACTCGGCCTGTACGCGGTGGTCGGGGTGCTGCTGATCCTGCGCGTCGCGCGGTTCGGGATCAGCGCGAACGCCCTGGTGCCGTCGTTCTGGGTCGTGATGGGGGCGCTGGCGATCTCGGCACTGGCGGCCGGACACGTTCAACTGATGGCCGGGGGCAGCCCAGCGGCCGCCGCCACGCACGGCATCGCCGGCGGCACGGCCATGATCCTGTGGGGTTTCGCCACGTGGCTCGCGCCCGCGCTCCTCCTCCTGGGGGCATGGCGCCACCTGCGCCGGCATGTCAGCGCGCGCTACAACACCCAACTGTGGGCCATGGTGTTCCCGATGGCGGTCTACTCGGTCGCGAGCATGACCATCGGCGAGAGCGAACCCGTCCCGGGGATCGGCGCGTGGGGCGCGGCTGCGATCTGGCTCGCACTCGCCGCATGGACCCTGGTCTGCCTGGACTTCCTCATGACCCGCGGGTGGCGCCCGCGAGGAGTCGAGCGGCAGGGGGCTGCGGAACGGCCATGAGGCATCGAGCCGGACATTGAGTTCCGTAGAGGCACCGAGTGCTGTGGAGGCACCGAGTTCGGTGCGGGAACTGCGCCGGGGGATGCACCCTACGTGGAGGTCACCCCACGGGTCACGTGTGGCGCGTAACCCCACCCCACTTCCGCGCCGTGCGCGCCACACGTGCCGCACGCGCGCCCGGCCGGACGCTCAGCCGATCCGGTTGCGGTCGTAGGTGGACTGCCCGAACGCGAGGATGATGTATCCGATCAGGCTGAACAGCCACAGCAACAGGATGCTGAACGCCGTGCTGCGGGCGAACGCCTGACCCACCCGGATCGCCACGATGATGGCCAGCACGATGTTGGCCAGGGGGACGAAGTACAGCAGGAAGAACCAGCCGCTGAGTCCGGCGATGTTCAGGTGCACGATCATGTTGTAGATCGGCACGAACGCCGCCCACACCGGCTTGCCCGCCTTGGAGAAGACGAAGCCGAGGATCAGGGCGGCGATGATGTAGCCGATCAGACCGGCGAAGAAGTAGCCGGGGGAGAAGTAGCTCTCGGTGTCGACCATGTCCATGGGGGTTCCTCCTTGCGCCGGGAGCGCATCGGGGGGAGGCGCTCTGCCGGGTCACGGTAGTGGGAACGCGTCGTTTGCGCTCGTCGAGGGGCCCGACGGCGTGACGCCCGTGCCGACAGGGCGGCGGCTCGGGGGCCACTCGGGGGCCACCCGGGGGCCACCCCGGGCCACCCCGGGCCACCCCGGGCCATGTCGGTCGTGCGCTCCGCGCAAGCATCGAATCGATTCGACCCTCCGCCCGGCTCGCGCTACCGTGGGAGCGCACCCACGCCGAAGGAGACCTCGTGCCCGAGACACCCCCCACCCTCACCGGTGCCACGGCGCCGGCCCCCGCCGACGCCCCGTACCGCAACCCCGCCCTGCCGATCCCGCAGCGCGTGGCGGACCTCGTGTCCCGCATGACCCTGCCGGAGAAGGTCGGGCAGATGATGCAGCTCTCGGCCACCACGTACGACGATCGCGAGACCGACCCGAGCACGGGCGCGCCGAACGCCGACCTGATCCGCGAGCTCGTCCTGGGAACCCACGTCGGCTCCATCCTGCACGCCTCCCCCGCCCAGCTCGCCCTCGCCCATGAACTCGCCGCGACCACCCGCCTGGGCATCCCGCTGCTCATCGGTGAGGACTGCATCCACGGCCACTCCTTCTTCACCGGCGCCACGATCTTCCCCACACAGCTGGCGATGGCCGCCTCCTTCGATCCCGCCCTCGTGGAGGCCGTCGCGCGGGCCACCGCCGTGGAGGTCGCCCCCACCGGGGTGCACTGGACCTTCTCCCCGGTGCTGTGCATCGCGCGGGACACCCGTTGGGGCCGGGTCAGCGAGACCTTCGGGGAGGACCCGTACCTGATCGGGGAGTTGGCCTCGGCGATGGTGCGCGGCTACCAGGGCGAGGGTCTGGAGGACCCGACGGCGATCCTGGCCACCGCGAAGCACTTCGCCGCCTACTCCGAGACCCAGGGCGGGCGGGATGCCTCCGAGGCCGACGTCTCCCGTCGCAAGATGCTGTCCTGGTACACCCCGCCGTTCGAGCGGGTCGCCCGGGAGGGCTGCGCCACGTTCATGCTCGGCTACCAGGCGATCGACGGCGTGCCGATCACCATCAACGACTGGCTGCTCAACGAGACCCTCCGGGGTGCCTGGGGCTACACCGGGATGCTCGTGACGGACTGGGACAACGTGGGGCAGCTGGTCCGGATCCAGCAGATCGCGCCGGACTTCACCGATGCGGCGCGGCGCGCCGTCCTCGCCGGGAACGACATGATCATGACGACCCCGGAGTTCTTCGCGGGCGCCCAGGCGGCGGTGGCCGAGGGCTCACTGCCCGAGGCCGCGATCGACGCCGCGGTGGGCAGGATCCTCACGCAGAAGTTCGCCCTGGGACTGTTCGAGGACCCGCGGCTGCCGGACCAGGAGCGTCAGCGCGCGGTCATCGGCTCCGCGGCACACGCGGAGCTGAACCTCGAGATCGCGCGCCGCAGCCTCGTGCTGCTGGAGAACGACGGCGCCCTCCCCCTGCCCTCGAGCACCCGCCGCCTGGCCGTGGTGGGTCCGAACGCCGACGATCCCGACACCACCCTGGGTGACTGGGCCGGGAACTCCGGGCAGGCCACCTGGATGAGCGGCGGCCACCCCCGGGAGATGATCTCGACCGTGCTCGACGGCGCCCGCGCCGCCGGCTGGGAGGTCACCCACGCCCGGGGTGCGGACATCCTCACCCTCGGTCCCGACCCCGCGGGCGCGTTCTTCCCCGACGGGCAACCGCGCCCGCAGGTGGTCATCCCCGCGCAGCCGGACGAGGCGATGATCGCCGAGGCCGTCGCGGCGGTGCGCGAGTCCGATGCGGTGGTGGCCGTGGTCGGCGACCGCATCGAGCTGGTGGGCGAGGGTCGCTCCACCGCCACGCTGGACCTGATCGGGGGCCAGGTCGCGCTGCTCGAGGCGGTCCAGGCCGAGGCGAGCGCCGCCGGGAAGCCGCTGATCGTCGTCGTGCTCGCCAGCAAGCCGCACGTGCTGCCCGAGGCGGCGCTGCGGGCCAACGCGATCATCTGGGCCGGGAACCCGGGGATGCGTGGCGGGCAGGCCCTCGCCGAGCTGCTGGCCGGTGACATCGAGCCGACCGGCCGGCTGCCGATCTCCTGGCCCCGGCACGTGGGCCAGCTGCCGGTGTTCTACAACGCCATCCCGCACCAGCACGGCACCCGGTACGCCGACCTCACCCAGGAGCCACAGTGGGTGTTCGGGCAGGGACGCAGCTACTCCACGGTCGAGTACGCCGACCTGCGGGTCCTCACGCCGCGGGTGCACGACGGCGAGCACGTGCGCGCCGTGGTCACCGTCACCAACACCGGCGAACGCCCGGTGAGGGAGACAGTGCAGGTGTATGTGGACGACGTCGTGACGTCGGTGACCTGGGCAGGCAAGGAACTCAAGGGCGTGCGCCAGGTCGACCTCACGCCCGGGGCGAGCGAGCAGGTCGAGGTGAGCATCGCCGTCGCCGACTGCTCGATCGTGACCGCGGCGGGCGAGCGCGTGGTGGAGCCGGGCGCCTTCCGGCTGCTCGTGGGCGCCAGCTCACGGGAGGCGGACCTGCTCGCGAGCGAGTTCGAGGTGCTCGCCGACTAGGCGTGAGACGACGACGGCGCCCCGGTCACGTGACCGGGGCGCCGTCGCGTTGTGGCGTCGCCGCGCTGCCGCGCGAGACTCTGCCTAGGAGGCCGGCTTCTCGTTGTGCCCGCCGAACTCGCTGCGCATCGCCGACTGGACCTTGTCCTGGAAGTCGTTGAGGTCACGCGAGGCGAACCGCGCGTTCAGGGAGGCCTGGATGACGTTCGCGGGGACGCCCTCCTCCACGGCCGCCAGCACGGTCCAGCGGCCCTCGCCCGAGTCGGAGACTCGGCCACCGAACTCCGCGAGCTCGGGGTCGCGCGCCAGGGCGGCGGCGGTGAGGTCCACCAGCCAGGAGCCGACCACGCTGCCGCGGCGCCACACCTCGGCCACGTCGCCCACGTTGATGTCGTACTGGTAGTACTGCGGGTCGCGCAGCGGGGTGGTCTCGGCGTCGATCTCCTGCTGGTGCTTACCGACGTCGGCGTTCTTGATGATCGACAGGCCCTCGGCGATCGCGGCCATCATGCCGTACTCGACCCCGTTGTGGACCATCTTGACGAAGTGGCCGGCGCCGTTCGGGCCGCAGTGGAGGTAGCCCTGCTCAGCGGTGCCGCCGGGGGCGCGACCGGGGGTCTCCTCCACGTCACCCTTGCCGGGTGCCACGGTGGCCCAGATCGGGTCGAGGCGCTGCACGATCTCGGTCTCGCCGCCGATCATGAGGCAGTAGCCGCGCTCCAGGCCCCACACGCCACCGGAGGTGCCGCAGTCGAGGTAGTGGATGCCGGAGGTCGCCAGCTGCGCGGCCCGGTCGATGTCGTCACGGTAGTAGGAGTTACCGCCGTCGATGATCGCGTCGCCGGCGTCCAGCAGCGGCACCAGCTTGTCGATGGTGGACTGCACGTAGCCCGCGGGCACCATCACCCAGATGTTGCGCGGACCGGTGAGCTTGGAGACGAAGTCCTCCAGGTCCGCGGCGCCGACGGCGCCCTCCTTCGCGAGCTGCGCCACCACCGCGGCGTCCACGTCCCACACCACGCACTCGTGCCCCGCGCGCATCAGGCGGCGCACGATGTTCGCGCCCATCCGCCCGAGTCCGATCATTCCGAGCTGCATTGCCACTCCTTGGTTCGCGACCGTTTCACATCTGGTTCCCCCATCCTGACGCACAGCGGCGCACTCGGCCTGCGGAACGCCGCGGGGCGCCCGACCGGGGCGCCCGGCCGGGGCGCTGACTGTGCGCGGATGGCGTGCGGCGGAGTGCGGCGTCGCACTCACGGCGGCGTGATCCTCGCTGAGGGCGGCGTGACCCTCGCTGAGGGCGGCGTGACCCTCGCTGAGGGAGGTCTGCTCAGCCCGCGGACGGCGTGTCGGCGGGGACACGCCGCACGAGGGGCCCGCGGGGGGCAACTCCACCGCCCTGGGCGAGGGGTCCACCGCCCTGAGCGAGGGCACCGCGCGGGGCGAGGGCACCGCGCGGGGCGCAGATCGCCGTCAGCGGCGCTCGTCCGGCGAGGTGCCGGTGTGCGTGCCGTTCTCCAGCGCGGCGAGCCGCG
The DNA here is from genome assembly GCF_002563925.1 of Serinibacter salmoneus. Classification (NCBI taxonomy): domain Bacteria; kingdom Bacillati; phylum Actinomycetota; class Actinomycetes; order Micrococcales; family Beutenbergiaceae; genus Serinibacter; species Serinibacter salmoneus. The sequence continues at coordinate 2,934,167 of NZ_PDJD01000001.1, forward strand.
CCATGTCGTCGGCGTCGAGGAACACCGAGTCCGCCGCCAGGTTCTCCCGCTGCCGCTCGGCCCGGGTGGACTTCGGGATGGCCGCGCCGCCCAGCGCGAGGTGCCAGGCGAGCACCACTTGCGCGGGTGTGCAGCCGTGCTTGGCGGCGATGCCGCGAATCGCGGGGACGGCGAGCATGCGCCCCCGGCCGAGGGGGCTCCAGGCCTGGGTGAGGATGCCGTACCGGGCGTGGAAGGCCCGTAGTTCGTGCTGCGGCAGCCACGGGTGGGACTCCACCTGGTTGATCGCCGGGACCACACCGGTCTCCTCGATCAGCCGCGTGAGCTCCTCGGCGTTGAAGTTGCACACCGCGATCGTGTGCACCCGGCCCTGCGCCTGCAGGTCCACCAGGGCGCGCCAGGTGTCCACGTAGTTGTCCTGGGAGGGGCGCGGCCAGTGGATGTAGTAGAGGTCCAGGGGGCCGATGTCGAGAGCCGACTCGGTGGCCTCGAAGTCGGCCATCGCCTGGTCGTAGGACTGCACCGGCTCGCCCCAGAACTTCGAGGCGACCAGCAGGTCCTCACGCGGGATGCCGCGGTCCTGTTCCAGCGCCCTGATCGCCTCCCCGACGGCACGTTCGTTGCCGTAGAAGCTCGCGCCGTCCAGCAGGCGGTAGCCGAGGCCGACGGCCGAGGTGATCGTGGCGGCGCACTCGCCGGGCGCGACCTTGTACAGGCCGAGGCCGAGGGCGGGGAGGTGGGTGCCGTCGTTCAGGGGGAGGAAACCTGGCATACCCTGATGATCTCATCCACGCTCCCACGGCGCCCCCCGCGTTGCGACACCGCACGCACCCCCTACGCTCGCCGCAACGGCACGCCACGCCCCCCTTGGAGGGACCATGCCCGCCATCCCGACGCACTCCGCTGCTGGCGAGCCTCGCTCGCCGAGCCGCCGGGCGGTCCTGACCACGGCAGCGTGGTCCGCTCCCGTGGTCGCACTCGCGGCAAGCGCCCCCGCTCACGCCTCGGGTTCCGCGTGCCCCGAGGGCGGATACGCCTACGCCTACGCCTACACCGGGTGGACGCGGACCGTCACGACAACCACCTCGACCAAGGCGAGCGGGAACGCGACATCCGTCAACGGTGGCCCCGACGTCCTGATCAGCGCCGTTGCCAGCGCCCTAGGTTCCGGTGTCACCTTCGGCGCAACCGGGCTCCCCGGCAACGTCGCGGTCGTCAAGAGCGTGGTGAACATCGTGGACGGGGCGACCTCCTCAGAAGCACGACCCCAACTCGACACCCTGGGCCTGGGGATGAACGCCCCGAACATGAAGTCCGGCCAGCAGGTGGTGTTCACCTTCGCGCGGCCGGTGACGAACCTGCGGTTCGCGATCGGGGACATCGACACCGATGTGAACACTCCGGCGAACGGGTACTTCCGCGACGCCGTCAGCCTCAGCTCGGGGTTCACGTGGACCACGGGGTACGGACCCACCGTTCCCACCGGCGCCACGCTGCCGACGACGGCGTGGCCAGGCGATGGCACCCTCGGGAACGGGTGGCGCATTCGGGACACCGGCGACGGCGACTACCTGACCACCGGCCGGCGCGAGGTCCGCGTGACCTACCCCGGTCCGCTGACCACCTTCACCCTCACGTACATCAATCAGATCAGCGACAATTCCCCGATCGGCAACGACCAGGCAGTGTTCGTCTCCCCGTTGTACTTCGACGTCCCCTGTTGAGCCCTCGCCACCTCACGCGCGCGGCGGGTTGCCCACGGGTCAGGGCCACCCGGCCCGGATACCGCGACGCGCGGCGCGCATCCCCTTCGCCCCCGAGCTCCCTGGAGGCCAGCGTGGCGAACACCAGCCATCAGGCATCGCATCCGCTCACTCGCCGACGGCTGGTGCACTCCGCCGCCTGGTCCATGCCGATCGTCTCCCTCGCGGCCACCGCCCCGGCCCTCGCAGCCAGCGGTTGCCACCAGTACGTCCTGGACTACTCCACGTGGTCCCGGACCTCCGTCAGCGCCGGCTCCGGCGTCGCGACCTCCGCCACGGGGGCTCCCATCACGGTGACGGTCACCTCCACCCCGGATACCGGGGTCACCCTCCTCGACGCCACCTCCGGCGCGAATCTGCGACCCATCAATACCGTGGTCGACATCGACCCGTCCAACACCACGAAGCGTCGCTCGCTGCCGCTGTTCCAGCGCGCACCCCGCAACTCCGGCCAGACCGCAACCGTGAACTTCACCAGCGGTGGCGCCCCGATCGCGGTGCGCAACCTCACCTTTGCCATCGGCGACATCGACGGCACCGCGGATCAGCACTGGCCGCACGTGGGTCAGGGCTCGTACCTGGACGCCATCGCCCTCACCGGATCCTTCACCTGGTCCCCAGGGCGGGCGCCGATGGTGAGCGGTGTCGACGTGAGTACGGGCGTCGGCTCCCTCACGACGCCGTGGAGCGTGTCCAAGAGCTTCCAGAACGACATCTACGGCACCAACGCGGCCTACGAGGTGGTGGCGACCTACCCCGGGCCGCTGACCTCCTTCGGGCTGCGGTACACGAACGTGCTGTGGTTGGACCGGCCGGGCACCGATCAGGTGGTGGTGCTCTCGCGCCTGTTCTTCGAGGTGTGCACCTGACTCCTCGGGCCGATCGGGATCGCGCGCGAGGCACCTGGGATGATGGCGGGTGATGGACTCCCGCCCCGACCCACACACGCCCGGGCCGCGCACGCCCGACGGCGACCGGCCCCAGCGCCGACGCCCCCGCCGGCGGGGTGCACGCTCGGGACCGGGTGAGCAGCGCCGTCGCGCACCCCGCCCGCCCAGCCCGGAGCTGATCGCTCAGCGCAGGGCGGCCCTGCCCGCCATCTCCTACCCGCCGCAACTGCCGGTGACGGCGCGGCGTGAGGACATCGCCGCGGCGATCCGCGACCACCAGGTCGTGGTCGTCGCCGGTGAGACCGGTTCGGGGAAGACCACCCAGATCCCCAAGATCTGCCTGGAACTGGGGCGCGGCATCCACGGCACCATCGGGCACACCCAGCCCCGGCGGATCGCCGCGCGCGCGGTGGCGGACCGCCTCGCGGAGGAACTGGGCGTCGAGCTGGGCGGCGCCGTCGGGTTCCAGGTGCGCTTCACCGACAAGGTGAAGCCGACCACCCTGGTCAAGGTCATGACCGACGGGATCCTGCTCTCGGAGATCCAGCGCGACCCGGCCCTCACGCGCTACGACACGATCATCGTGGACGAGGCCCACGAGCGGTCCCTCAACATCGACTTCATCCTGGGCTACCTGCGGCGCCTGCTGCCACGGCGCCCGGACCTGAAGGTGATCATCACCTCCGCCACGATCGACTCCGACCGGTTCGCCGCACACTTCGCGCAGACCCCGGACGGTTTGGTCACCCCCCGGGTGGGGGACGACGGCGTGGCCGCCCCGGTCATCGAGGTCACCGGCCGCACCTATCCCGTGGAGATCCGCTACCGGCCGTTGACGCCCGAGCCCCCCACCGACGACCCCGACGAGCCCGCCTCCGCTCCACCCACAGGTGGCCGCGTACCCGCGACCCCTCCCGAGGAGGACCTCGACCAGCCCACGGCGATCGCCCGCGCCGTGGCGGAACTGATGCACGAGGGCACCGGCGACGTGCTCGTCTTCTGCTCCGGGGAGCGGGAGATCCGCGACGCCACCGACGCCCTCGCCGACAGTCTCGGCCCCCGGTTCACCGCACCCGGGGAGCGCAACACCACGCCCGGCGCGGTGGAGGTGCTGCCGCTGTACGCGCGGCTCTCGGCGGCCGAGCAGCACCGGGTCTTCCAGTCCCACCCCTACCGGCGCGTGGTGATCGCCACGAACGTGGCCGAGACCTCGCTGACCGTGCCGGGCATCCGCTACGTGGTGGACACCGGCTACGCCCGCATCTCCCGCTACTCCACGCGCACCAAGGTGCAGCGGCTGCCGATCGAGGCCGTCTCCCAGGCCAGCGCGAACCAGCGCTCCGGCCGCTGCGGTCGCGTGGCGGACGGTATCGCGATCCGGCTCTACAGCCAGGAGGACTACGAGCGACGCCCGGAGTTCACCGAGCCGGAGATCCTGCGCACCTCCCTGGCCAGCGTCATCCTGCAGATGGCCGATCTGGGCCTGGGCCGGGTGGAGGAGTTCCCGTTCGTGGAGCCGCCGGAGACCCGGGCGGTGCGCGACGGCGTGGCACTGCTGACCGAACTCGGCGCCATCGCGGAGAACCCGGACGATGCGCAGGTGCGGCTGACCCCGGTCGGCCGCCAGCTCGCGCATCTGCCCATCGACCCGCGGCTGGGCCGCATGCTCATCGAGGCGCAGGAGAATCGGGTGGTCGCCGAGGTGCTGATCCTCGTGGCCGCGCTGTCAGTGCAGGACGTGCGCGAACGCCCCGTGGACAAGCAGGAACTCGCCGACGCCTCCCACCGCCGGTTCGCCGACCCCACCTCCGACCTGATCGGCCTGATCACGCTGTGGGACTACCTGTCCGACCAGCGGCACGTGCGCTCCTCCTCCGCGTACCGCCGGATGTGCCGCGCGGAGTTCCTGCACTTCCTGCGGATCCGGGAGTGGCAGGACGTCCACGGCCAACTGCGTCAGCTCGCCGAGGGCCTCGGCATCCGCCCCGAGACGCGCGGCTCCCTGCCGGGTGAGGCCGGCGAGGGCGTGATCCGCAAGCGGGTCATCGACGCCGACGCGGTGCACCGCTCCGTGCTCGCCGGTCTGCTCTCCCACATCGGCTCCTGGGACGAACGCCGCCGGGAGTACGCCGGGGCACGCGGCACCCGATTCGTGCCCTTCCCCGGCTCGGTCCTTGCCCGCAAACCCCCGGCGTTCATCATGGCGACCGAGCTCGTGGAGACCTCCCGGCTGTTCGCCCGCACCAACGCCCGCATCAAGCCGGAGTGGGCGGAGCGGCTCGGCGCCGACCTGGTCAAGCGCAACCACTCCGAGCCGTACTGGTCCAGCAAACAGGGCGCGGCCATGTGCCACGAGAAGGTGCTGCTGTTCGGCGTCACCCTCGTGGCCGACCGCATCGTCCCCTACGCCAAGGTCGACCCGGCCGGGGCGCGGGAGATGTTCATCCGGCACGCCCTGGTGGAGGACGCCTGGAACACCCACCACCGGTTCGCCGCGAAGAACCGCGCGCTGCGCGAGGAGGCGGCGGAGCTCGCCGAACGCACCCGGCGCCCCGACCTGCTCGCGGACGAGGAGGCCCTGGTGGACTTCTTCGACGAGCGGCTCCCGGAGCACATCGGCACCTCCCGCACCTTCGACGCGTGGTGGAAGGATGCCCGGCGGGAGACTCCCCACCTGCTCACCTACACCCTGGACGTGCTCGCCCCGGGGCATCACGACGTCGACCAGTCCGGCCTGCCGGACACCTGGCGGCAGGAGCTGCCCGCCGGCGGGGACCTCGAACTCCCCCTGACCTACCAGTTCGCCCCGGGGGAGGCAGCCGACGGCGTCACCGTGCACGTCCCGCTCGCGGTGCTGCCGCGGCTGCGCGCCGACGGGTTCGACTGGCTCGTGCCGGACCTGCTGCCCGACCTCGTCACCGCCACGATCCGGGCCCTGCCCAAGCCGGTGCGCGTGCAGCTCGTGCCCGCACCGGATACCGCGGCCGCAGCCGTCCAACTCCTGCCCGCGTGGGACGACGTCGCCCCTGCCGGCCCCGGCGCGCCCACCTTCGCCGAGGCGTTCGCGAGCGCCGTGCGGCAGGTGCGCGGCGTCGTCGTGCCCCCCGAGGCCCTCGCCGAGGCCGCGCAGCGGCTGCCCGCCCACCTGCGGATGACCTTCCGCGTGGTCGGGGACCGCGGGCAGCTCGTGGAGGAGAGCGGGGACCTCCCCTACCTGCAGCGGCGGCTGGCGGCTCAGTCCCAGGCGTCCGTGCAGACGGCGGTGCGGCGGGCGCTGCGGGAGGCGTCGGCCGGGTCCGGGTCCGGGTCCGTTGGGGAGGCTGTCGGGGAAGGCGCCCCGGCCGCCACCCGCGCAGTCCCACCATCGTCCGGGGCACCTTCCCCGACAGCCTCGCGACAAGGATCACCACTCCCTGGCACACCCGGGCACAGCCGCAGCGCTGGGAGAGATGGCACGGGGTTGACGACGGCGGGGGCCGTGGAGCGCGAGCGCGTGAGGGCCCTGGCCGACCTCGGCGCGGCGATCCCGCGGGAGGTGAGCACCGTCGTCGGCGGACTGGAGGTGGCCGGGTACCCGGCGCTCGTGGCGCAGGGCGAGGGCGTGGCGCTGCGGGTGCTCTCGGAGGCCGACCGGGCCCAGGCCGAGCACGCGGCCGGGGTACGGGCGCTGCTGCTCGCCGACCTCGCCCTGGGCGAGGGTCGCATCACCTCGCGCTGGACCGGCACGGAGGCCCTCACCCTCGCCTCGAGCCCGTACCGCAACACCGCGGCGCTCGTCGCCGACGTGCAGGCGGCCGCCGTGGCCAGGCTCACCGACGGGATGGACCTCGTGGCGGTGCGCGACGGCGCCGCCTACGCCGACCTGATCGCTCGCCTGCGCCCGGGGTATGAGGACGCGGTGTACGCGGTAGTCGGCGAGGTGGTGAAGGTGCTCGCCGCCTTCCGAGACCTGGAGACGCAGGTGCGCCGCGCCACCGCGATGTCGCTGCTCAACACCCTGCAGCAGATCCGCGAGCACGCCGCGTCCCTGGTCTACCCGGGGTTCGTGTCCGCCACTCCCCCGGCGATGCTGCGCGAGTTGCCGCGCTACCTCAAGGCCGACGCCGCACGCCTGACCAAGGCCGAGGCCGACCCGAACCGGGATGCCTCCCTCGCCTGGCAGGTGCAGCAACTCGCCGAGGAGATCGAGGCCGTGGATGCGCCGTCACTGTCCCCGGTGCGCCGGGCCCGGGTCGCCGCGGTGCGCTGGCAACTGGAGGAACTGCGGGTCTCTCTGTTCGCGCAGCAACTCGGCACCCGGGAGTCGGTCTCCGCGAAGCGGGTGCGCAAGGCCCTGGCGGCCGTGTAGGCAGCGTGGTGGAAGCCCGAGGAGTGTTCCCATGGTCACCACCACGGGAACACCCGGGACGTGCGGCATCGGTGACCACGAGTTCCGCCGCCACTCTGGCGCCGGCGGGCGAGGCGGACGCAGGCTTGCACAGCAGGCACCCCCCGCCGAAGGGACTCCCCCATGACGTACCCGCTTCCCGCTCGCTCCTCCATCTGGCACCGTTCCTCACGTAGCGGTCGCGCCAGTGCCGCTCGCGCCGATGAGCCCGCGGGAGCGCCATCAGGGACCTATGACGTCGCCATCGCCGGCGCCGGGTTGGTGGGTCTCAGTACGGCAATCCTGCTCGCCGAGGCAGGGTGCCGCGTGGCGGTGCTGGAGTCACGGACGGTCGGCGCCGGGACCACCGGCAACTCCACCGCCAAGATCTCCCTGCTGCAGGGTTCCCGCCTCAGCGGCATCCGGTCCACGCACGGCGCCGAACTCACAGAGTAGTACGTGGCGGCGAACCACGACGGGATGCAGTGGCTGCTGGAACGCGCCGAGGGCCTTGGCGTCGCTGTCCAACGGCGCAGCGCCGTGAGCTATGTGCCCGACGCGGACTCCATTGCCGCGGTCGAACAGGAGGCGGAGGCCGCACGGGCGGCGGGGCTGCCGGTGCAGTGGCGCGACGGCGCGGACGTGGCCTTCCCCGTGGCCGCGGGTGTCGAGCTGCCGGACCAAGCACAGGTGGACCCCCTCGACCTTCTCCACGCGCTGGCGGCAGAAGTGCGGCGGCTGGGCTCGGAGGTGTTCGAGCACACCCGGGTGAGTGGGCGTGATGGACATTCAGTCCTGACGAGCCGGGGCGCGGTGCCCGCGCGGCGCATGGTCGAGGCGACCGGGATGCCGTTCAGCGACTCCGGAGGCTTCTTCGCGCGCCTGGAGCCGCAACGCTCGTACTCGCTGGCGCTGGACCTTCCCGACTCGATCGAGTCGGACATGTACCTCTCGATCGCGGGCACCACCCGTTCGGTGCGCGACGCCGTCCTGTCGAGCGGGACGGCTCCCGACCCAGGCCGCGCCGACCGTGTGCTGCTGATCGGTGGCAGCGGGCATGTGGTGGGCCGCGCACGCTCCGAACGCGAACACGTCGAGGAACTCACGCTGTGGGCACTCACGCACCACCCCGGCGCGCGCGTGCTCGCCTCGTGGTCGGCGCAGGACTACTTCCCGATCGACCAGTTGCCCTACGCGGGACCGCTTCATCCCGGTGGGCAGGAGGTCATGATCGCGACGGGATTCGGCAAGTGGGGGATGGCGGCAGCTCCGGCGGCGGCGATGGTGATCGCGTCGCGGCTCCTGCGCGACGGCGAGGGCCCCGGTGCCCCCGGGTGGGCACCCGCCCTCCAGGCCTGGACCGACCACGAGGTGAAAGGTGTCGCCTCGGCCGCTCGCCTGGAGGCGGCGACGGCGAAGCACCTCGTGGCCGATCGCATCGCTGCCGTGCGCTCCGCCGCCCAACATCCGGACGGCGAGGCGCCGCGTGAGGGAACGGGCCGCGTCACCGGCACGGCGCGCCCCACCGCGGTCTCCACCAACGCTGGCGTCACCCGTGCCGTCAGTGCTACCTGCCCCCACCTCGGCGGGATCGTGGCCTGGAACGACGCCGAGTGCACCTGGGACTGTCCACTGCACGGGTCGCGGTTCGGTGCCGATGGCCGCCTCATCGAAGGGCCGGCCACCGGTGACTTGCGGGCGGTGGAGGAGGGCCCGGCCGGCCACGAGGGCCAGCCGAGCCCGACGATCCGTTGAGGACGAGCTCAGGAACGCTCTCCCGTCACCGGCCGTTCGTGTCGATGTGGTCCTTGGCTGCGCCAGCAATCTTGTCAATCGTCGACTCGTGCTGGGCCGGAGCCTTGTCCTTGAGGAACTCGGCGGCCTGATCGATCTTGTCTTCCGTGGCTTCTTCGCCACCCAGCGCGTCGGTTGCCTTGTTCACGAGGTCGTCGAGTCCCATGGGTTCTCCTTCTCACGTTGAACGGGCCTGCCCCCTGCGGGCCACTGCCCGGGTGCGCCTGGGTGGCGCCCCGCGATGAGCCTAGGCGATGGGCTCGTCCTCGTCGCGGGGAGCACTCTCCCGGCGGGGCGCCACCACGGCCACGGCCGCACCCACGCCGGCCGCGTACAACAGCGCCCACCACGGGAACCCGGGCCCCGCTACGGGCGCGGCGATCTGCACGGCCTGGGCGGCGTCGTCGGCCTGCGCGGCCCCGAGGTCGATCCGGGTGCCGCGCACCAGCAGGCGGTGACTGTTCACGCCCGTCGGGGTGCAGGTCAACAGCGTGACGTAGTCCTCCCCCGGCACCTGCCGCAGGTCGTCACCGGTATCGGGTTCCACGATCGTGATCTGGTCCACCTGGTAGGCGAGTTCCTCGCCGAGCACGTCCACGAAGAACACATCACCCTCGGCCACCTGCTCCAGGTCGGTGAACAGGGTGGCGCTCGGCAGCCCGGAGTGCGCGGTGAGGACCGCGTGCGTACTCTCGCCCCCCACCGGCAGGCCGGAGCCGTACAGGTGCCCGACACCACGATCCAGCGTGTGGGCGTCCGTGCCGTGGTAGATCGGCAGGTCCACCCCGATCGCGGGGACGCGGACCCGCGCCATGACGCCACCGACCTGCCCGGTCAGCTGCGCCTCGTAGTCCGCGAGTCCCTCACGCATGTCCACGACCTCTCCCTGCTCGTTCAGCATGAAGGGGTCGCGCAACGGGCCGCTGGGAAGGTTCTCGTTGTACTCCCGCGCAGCCTGCAGGATCCGTTCGCGCTCCCCCTCGTCGATCGACTCCGCGAACTCGACGTAGCCGCCGATCTCGCTGGCGTGCGCCCGGGTCGCGAACCAGTCCGCGGCCGTCGGGTACAGCAGCACACCGGCCCCGAGCGCCACGACGGCGATGGTCGCCACCTGCTGCCACCGCCAGCGCCGTCGGGCATCCGAAGGGCGCCGCCGAGCGCCACGGTGACGCGGGGCCGGCTCGGGCGCCTGGTCAGTCAGAGTCATGATCCGCCTTGCGTGTGGGGGAATGCCGAGGGCGCTGCCCGCCGAGAGGCGGGCAGCGCCGTCGTCGGAATCAGGCCTTGGCGCGACGCGAGCGTGCCGCCAGGACCAGACCACCGGCGAGGATGAGCGCACCGGCAGCGTAGATGGCCGTGGTGCCCGCACCACCGGTGAGCGGCAGCTCGAAGCCGGAGTTGGACGGGATGTTCTCCACGGTGACCGTCTGCGCGGTGGACTGCGAGTTCACCTCGAAGGAGATCGGCTCGGGCAGCAGCTCGAAGCCCTCGGGGGACTCGATCTCGACCAGCCAGTAGTACAGGTAGCCGGCCTCGCCCGGGGCGACCTCGGCGTTGTTCGCCCAGGTCGAGTAGCGCAGGCCCTCGATGACGACCATGCCGCCCTCAGCGGAGGTCCACACGGAGCCGCCGTCCTCGGCCGCGACGCCGTCGACGGTCACCGGGGTGGCCTCGGCGAAGACGTCCGTGCTGCCGGCGTACACGTGGAAGCGCGCACCCTCGACCGGGGAGCCGTCAGCGGCGTTGGTCTTGTTCAGCGTGATGCCACCCCACTTGGTGACGACGGGCTCCTCGGGCTCACCGGGGCCACCGGGCTCGCCCGGCTCGATGTCGAAGGACGGCGCGTTCGGGTAGAGCAGCGCGGAGTTCTCGATCTCGCCGACCGTGTTCACGGTGGTGGTGATCGTGACGATCACCTGGGCGTCGGCGTTGGCCTTGAGGATGGCGCGACCGGACTCGGTGAACTCGACCGTGACCTCGGGGCCACCGGGCGTGGCGACGTCCGGGGTGACCGTGTAGGCGTCGGCCGGAAGGGCGGTGCCGTTGGAGAGCTCCACCGTGGCGGAGACGTGGTCCAGCTTCTCGTCCAGGTCGTCGACGATCTTGTAGCCATCGATCGGGGTGCCCTCGGCGAGGTCCGGGATGTCGGCGGTGATGGTGAAGACCACCTCGTCGCCCAGCTGGATCGAGCCGGAGTCCTCCACCTCCTTCTCCACGGCGGAGACGGAGTTCTTCGGGTAGACGTGCACGTCGTAGAGCCAGGAGGACTGGTCGGCGGCGTTGGTCAGCGGCACGGAGACCAGGAACGGGGCGGCGGGCGTGGTGCCGGCCGGCGCATCGGTCTCGGTGACGTAGTACAGGCCGAAGTGCAGGTCGGAGAAGGTCGCCTCGGCGCCCTGGGTCGGCGTGCCGCCCGCGGTGATCTGGGTGCTCCCGGCGCCCAGCGTCACGCCGGCGGCGGTCAGTTCGGCGGCGGTCGGGTTGCTACCGACCACGTCGAACAGGTCCTGCGCGGCCGCCCAGCCGTCGTTGGTGGCCAGGTCGAACATGGCGCCGCCGGTCAGGACGGGCTGCAGGGTGAACTCGACGTCGTTCAGGCCGGGCAGTGCCGGCTCGACGGCGAGCTCGGTGCCGTTGTTCTCCCCGGCAACGGGCGCGCCCTCGTACTTGTGGATGGTCAGGCTCGACGAGCCGTCGCGGGCCTCGTTGGGAGTGGCGGCCGCGGACGGCCCCGCGATCCCGAAGGACGCGAGCAGCGTCGCGGCGGCCGCGGCGATCGCGACGCGAACGCCACGCTTGGCGGTAGTGGTGGTCATGGTCCCCTCAATCACTTTCGGTGTGGCGGTTGCCACGGAAACGATGCGGATGGTCCGCGGGTCGTGCGTGTACTCAGTCGGGAGGTGTCAGCTGGGTGGCCGGATCGCATCCCCCCGTCGCTGAGCGGTCCGCACCATCAGGACGCCGAGCACACCGACCGCGAGGATCGAGGTGCCGACGAGGTGCCAGGGCAGCACGCCGCTGCCACCGGCCTCAGGAAGCTCCAGCATGGGGACGTCCTCGACCCGGATGGTCGGGATGCCCTCACCGCCGGGAGCATCGGTGATCACCGAGATGTTCGCGGTGTTCCCCGTGTTCGTGTTGTCCTCGTTGCCCAGGCGCACGCTGCCGTCCTCGCGGATGACGAAACGCACACGCTGCGGGAGCAACTGGAAGCCGGGAAGCGCACGGGACTCCTCGAGCCAGTAGACGCCGGGCGCCAGGTCGGTGGTGCGGAACAGGCCCGTCACCGCCGTGCCGCCGGCCATCGCTGCCGGCACCTCCTCGAGCACCACGGAGCCGTTCTGCCGCTGATCCCAGATCCGCCAGCTGGAACCGTCCATGGGGACCACCTCGCCGGCCGCGTTCTCCCCGACCTTCAACACCTGGATCGGGCTCGGGGTGACCTGCGTGGTCGAGCAGCCCGGATCCTGCGATCCCGGGTCCTCACAGGTGGCGGGCGGCTCGGAGCCCGACCCGGTCACCAGGTTCGTCAACGTCGCAGCCCAGGCATCCTCGTCCACCACCACGATGTAGGTCAGCACCGCGGCCTGGTTGCCCGGGAGGGTGAACGGATCGGTGCTCAGGGTGGTCCCAGTCGGGTTCGCCACGGCGACCGGGGACGCCGTCCCGATCGTCAGGGCCGCGGAGTCCGCCACGAATGTGGCGTCGTCGAGCACATCGGTCAGGTCGTCCACGAGCTGCACGTCGGTGACGGGCACACCGGAGGTGTTGGTCGCGGTCACCCGGTAGGTGATCATGTCGCCCGGCTCCACGACCGCGTCCTGCGCCAACTCCGAGCCGTCCAGGAGCGCCTGCTTCTCGATCTCCCACACCGGCGCGACCGGGTTGGTGGTGGTGCAGGTCTCGCAGGTGCCGACGCTCGAGGTCACGACGTTGCGGATCTGCGAGAGGTCGCTGGGGATCGGCGAGTCCGCGGTGACGGTGAAACTCACGTCCGAGGTGGCGCCCGCGGCCACGGTCACCGACTGGGTGCAGCTGGTGCCGCCGACGGCGGGCGTCGCGGCGCAGGCCCAGCCCTCACCGCCGCTGAAGGTGGTGCCGACGGGGACCGTCTCGGTGAGCACGGTGGTGCCCACCTGGCCGCCGGTGTTCACCACACGGATGCGGTAGGTCAGCACGTCGCCGGCGCGGATCACCGTGGTGTCGTCGGCGGCCTCGGGCCCGTCCCCGGCATCGACGGTGGTCAACACCTTGGTGGTGGCGAGCGCGGCGGGTGCCGGGGCCTCCCGGTTGTAGATCGTGCACTCGATCGCCGTGTTGACGGCGACGGGGAGGCTCGCGCCGGGCGCATTGGCCCCGCCGGAGTCGGCGGCCGCCACCTGCTGGCGCGTGTTCGTGTTCACGCAGTACGCGTTGCGCAGGTTGGCCGCACTGTTGGTGCTGGTGTTGGCGCGCACCGGCACGTGGCTGTAGCCCTCCTGCTGGGTCTCGGTCCAGACCACGGGTCCGCTCGCCGTCGGCGTCGGGAACCGCAGCGGGATGGTGGCCACGCCCTGCGCGTTCGTGGTCCACGGACCGGCGGGAGCACCGAACGTCACCCCGGCGCCCGTGCTGACACCGTTGATCGCCCACCCGCTGGCGGGCGTGGAGATCGCGTCGAGCTGGGACTTGGTCGGGTTGGTGGGCACGGTGGCGGAGGCGGGGATGACGCGCTTCACCACGTCGATCGAGCCCTCGCAGTTGCCGCGGGCAAGGTCGGAGAGGGTGGTGGCGGCCGCCTGATAGTCGCCGACCGAGAAGTAGTCGGAGTTCTTGGTGGGACCGGAGATCGCCCGCAGATTGGCCTCGGAGTCCCCACCGGCGCCAGCGCCGACGCCGATCGTGACCACCCGAGCGCCCGCGGCCTTGATCCGATTGGCGGACAGCACCCCTGCCTCGGTATCGGCAATGCGGTTCCAGCCGTCTTGATCAACGCTCGAGGTTCCGTACGCCGTCGGGTTGCCGTCTGTCAGGACCACCACGACGTCGTACTCGTTCGCGCGCTCGGCGACGCGATTGAGTCCCGCGTCCCAGTTCGTGCCGGACTGGATGCTCCAGGAAGCGTAGGAGTTCTTCACACCGTTGGCCTCGGCAGTGGTACGGACCGAACGCAGGACCCTCTCCTCGTAGCCGTTGTAGGCCGGACTGCTCTTAGCGAAGGAGTACATCGCGACGCGCGACGGCGTTCCGCGCAGTGCGTCGACGAAGGTGTCGACAGCGCTCTTGGCCGAGGGAAGCTGGGACCCGATCGAACTGGACAGGTCGATCAGCACGGCATAGTCCAGACCGCACTGCAGCGGCTGCGCCGGGTTGGTGCGCGCAATCGCCCAGGTCCCGGACGACGTGGCAAGGGTCTCGCGTCGATCACTACCTGACCACTGACTGGAGGACGTGCTCGCGCGCAGCGTGAGGTCACGCGTCGACTCGTACACACGCCCGTTCTGCAGGCGGTCGAGGATCTGCAGGGTGTAAGGGAGGAGCGCGTTGGGTTGGCTGGTGCCGTTGCCGTGCCCGGCGCGCAGTTCAGTGTTCATCCGCCAGCCGGAAGGGACGGAGACCTGGTGCACCCATGGGTTGGCGTTGCTGCTCATGCCCGAGAAGCCGGTGCTGCTGGTGATCGGGATGAGGAAGGTGCAGTCTCCGTCGGAGTCCGAGGTGCAGGTTGCCCAGTGGTAGCTCGACCAGGCGTTCGCATTCGTCATGGAGGAACTGAGTCGGAGCGTGACCCCGGAGACCCCCGTGCCGGCGACTGCCGCGCCCGGCGTGCGATCGCCGCTGACCTTGACGCTGACCACGGCATGACCGGAGCTCGGATCGGGCACGGCGAGCGGGGAGATCTGGGGCCCATCGGCGGACGTCGCCTGGCCCGCGGTCGCGGGGAGAGTCGGCTCAGCGGTCGGCTCGGCGCTGGGCTCAGCGGTCGGCTCGGCGGTCGGCTCGGCGGTGGAGGGTTCCGTGACCTCGGAGTCCGGCGTCGAGGCCTCCTCGGCGGTGTCCGGCGACGCGCCCTGGCTCGCGTCGCCGGTCGCGCCGGTCGCAGGCTCGTCCGCGTTGGCGTCGGTCTCAGCGGCGTCGGGGTCGGGCTCGGCGGTCGACGACTCGGTCGAAACGTCTCGAAGCCCGAGCACCGAGGTGGACGAGGCGGAAGCGTCAGTCGTGGCGTCAGCTGTGGCCGACACCGCCGCGGACGAAGCGGTCGGCTCCGCGGTCGCCGGTGCCAGGCCGGCCGCTACCAGTGCCGTCAGGCCGAGTCCGACGGCAAATCGGCGCACGGCAGTCACGCGCGTCCCAGTCAAGGTGCCCCCCAAGAATGTCCCCCATCGCGACCCCCGTCGCGACGATGTGCCTCGTCGACACCGCCTCACGCGGCAAGTCGAACCCTCACGTCGTGTATGGGAGGTTGCCAGGCAGGAGGGGTGCGGTCAACCGATGGCGCGGGCACCTCATCGCATCCAACAATGCGAGACAGGTTCAAAACGCCCGAGTGGCGCGCTTACGACCCGCTTCCGAACTGCAACTCCGAACAAATCCGAACAGTCCGAACGCGTCGCAGAACCGCTTCGCTCGGCGCTTCAACCTGGCGCACGACTGGCTCCGAGCGGCCGATCACCCACACTGCGACTCGTCAGGCCACCACGGGGCACCCTCGCGGGTCGCGAGCATTGCGGGCCGAGGTGGTCACTCCGCCCGGACGACCACGCTCTCCCAGGGCCGCAGGGAGAGGGTGCCTGCGTCGTCCGGCACAGCGGGCTGCGCATGCGACGCCAGCACGAGCGCGGCCGCGCTCCAGGGGGAGATGCCGTCGAGATCGGTGTCCAGGTGAACCTCGATCGTCTCGCTGGAGCAGTTCGCGACCACCAACAGTCGCCGCTCGCCGAGCGTGCGGGTGTAGGCCCACAGCGCGGGGTGCGCCGCGGCGAGCAGCGCGAAGGTGCCGTCGATGACCAGGGGCGAGACATCGCCGTCGAACCCCTCGATCGGCTCGCCGTGCCGCAAGGCGATCAGCCGGCGGTAGTGATGGAAGACCGAGCCGGGGTCGGCGAGCGCCGCCTGGGCGTTGACCTCCTCCCACCCGGGGGTCATGCCGATCCACGGCTCCCCGGTCGTGAAGCCGGCATTCGGGCCGGCGTCCCACGCGACGGGGGTGCGGGCATTGTCCCGACTGTTGGCCGCAAGTCCCGCGATGAGTGAGTCGTAATCGATCCCGAGGCGCTCGGCATCCGCCGCGTAGTTCAGCGCCTCGAGGTCGCGGTACTGCGAGAGGTCGGTGAAGTGCGCATTCGTCATGCCGATCTCCTCGCCCTGGTAGACGAACGGCGTGCCCTGCATCAGGTGCAGGATCGTGCCGAGCGTCTTGGCGCTGGCGACCCGGTGGGTCTCGTCGCCCCAGCGAGAGACGATGCGCGGCTGATCGTGGTTGTTCCAGTACAACGAGCCCCAGCCCGTCCCGGCCAGGCCCTCCTGCCAGCGTGCCAGGTTGGCCTTGAGTGCCGGGAGGTCCAGCGGCTGCGGGTCGAACTTGCCGCCCGGCCCGTGGTCGATGTCCACGTGCTCGAACTGGAAGACCATGTTGAGCTCGCGGCGCTCGGGTGCGGAGTAGAGACGCGCCTGCTCCAGGGTGGTGCCGGGGGTCTCCCCGACCGTGAAGAAGGTGGTCTCGGGGTAGGCGTCGAATACCTCGCGGTGCATCTCCGCGAGGAACTCGTGGATCCGCGGCCCGTCCACGAACTGCGGGAACCCGTTGCCCCAGCCGTCAGCGCGCGGCGCACCGTCGGTCAGTTCCCCGTTCGGCCCCACCTGCTTGGAGATGAGATTGATGACGTCCATGCGGAACCCCGCGACGCCGCGCTCCAACCACCACCGCATCATCGCGTAGACGGCCTCGCGCACCTGCGGGTTCTCCCAGTTCAGGTCGGGCTGCTTGCGGGAGAACAGGTGCAGGTAGTACTCACCCGTCGCCTCGTCCCACTGCCATGCGCTGCCGGAGAAGAACGAACCCCAGTTGGTGGGCTCGGCGCCCTCGGTCCCGGGCTCGTGACCCTCGCGAGCCGGACGCCACCAGTACCAGTCCCGCTTCGGGTTGTCCTTGCTGGAGCGCGACTGCTCGAACCAGGCGTGCTCGTCGCTGGTGTGGTTGACCACGAGATCCATCACGATCCGGATGCCGCGAGCGCGCGCCTGGGCGATCAGCTCGTCCAGGTCCGCCAGTGTGCCGAAGGTCGGGTCGATGGCCTGGTAGTCGGAGATGTCGTAGCCGTTGTCGTCCTGCGGGGAGGCATAGGCGGGGCTGAGCCAGAGGACGTCCACACCGAGGGCCGCCAGGTGATCCAGGCGCGCGGTGATGCCGGGGATGTCGCCGATGCCGTCCCCGTTCGAGTCGCTGAAACTGCGCGGGTAGACCTGGTAGACGACGGTACTCTTCCACCAGGGGCGATCCGGCTGACCGGTCGCTGCGCTGCTGGTCGCGGACTCCTGCGGCTGCGTCATGTCTCGATCTTGGCACGGACCACCGACGTTGCCGCCGAGACCACTCCGCGCCACCGGTTATGCACAGGTCGGTGACCGGTCGACCGACGTTGTCGGTGTCCGGCGCTAGAGTCACTACATCAGTTCGAATCACTCGGTCGACGGCGACGGGCAGGGGGTGAAGGCCATGGTTCTGGACTCATCGAGCGCGGGGGCGAGCGCCGCTGCGATGGCGCTCACGCCGGCCAGAACCCCTCGGCCTGCCCCACCCGCGAGTCGCCCATCCGGCACCGATGCGGCGGCGCCGGCGGCTGGTGGGCGTCCGTCGTCACTCCTGGCTGCTGCCAGCATGGTGCGCGAGGCCGTGTCACGCCTCGTGGAGCACGTCGACGCGGCCGAGCAGGCCGGGGCCTCGCACGATCCCGGGGCGCGCGAGGCCGCCACCGCTCTCGACGCCGCGGCCTCGATCCTGGGGGTGCAGCGCCTTCGAGTCGTCGGCTTGGCGCGGCGCCACCACGAGAGCGCAACCTCTGGTCGAGATCGCGAGTTCACGTCATGGCGCGCCAACTCGACCAAGCAGGGCATCGGTGCCGCCCGCACCGAGGAGGAGACCGGTCGCACTCTGGCCCGACTGAGCACGATCCGGGAGGCGGCCGGAGCAGGGACAGTGAGCGAAGGTCACGTGCGGGCCATCGCCGGAGTACTCGAGCGTGCGCCTGAGAACGTCCGCGACCGGCTCATGGAACGCGAGGGCGAGATCCTCCGACGAGCTCAGGAGGCCACGGTCCCCGATCTACGCAAGGAGCTGCGGGCCGCCGCTGCCGCGCTCGAGGCCGATCAGGCTGACCGCGACTTCGAGGTCGCACGGCAGAACCGCCGCCTCTTTCTCATCAACAAGCGCGGTGGCGTAGCCGTGGAGGGCTTCCTGGACGCAGTCGCCGGAGCAACGCTGCGCACCGCACTGGAGGCTGTGACCCAGGCCCCCACAGCGGAGGATCAACGCACCGCTGAACAGCGCCGCGCCGACGGACTTCTCGCGATTGCCGAGCGCACGCTGAGCCAGGGAGTCACACGGCCCGGTGCGCAGATCCGCCCGACCCTGACCGTCCTGATCCGCCACGACGCCTGGCTACTGCTGCTGGCTCGACGCCGCCAGGCGTGCCCCAAGGGGCCGGAAGGAATCGGTAGCCAGGCACCCGCGGCCGACGGGCGCTCCACTCGCCGCACGGGCGAAGCCTTTGCACGCTCGCGGCTGCGTCAGGAGCCGGCGCTGGCCGAGCTGCTCGATGGCACCCTGATTCCCTTCGCGGCTCTCGAGGTCATGGCGTGCGATGCGTTCACGCAGCGGGTCGTTCTCGATCCCCAGGGAGCACCCCTGGACGTGGGCCGTACCCAGCGCACCTTCACGGGCGACCTGCGCCGCGCCATCCTCGTGCGGGACCGCCACTGCCAGTACCCGGGCTGCTCGATGCGCGCCTCGTGGTGCGAGGTGCACCACATCCTCTACTGGAGCCGCCAGGGCGCCACATCTCAGGAGAACGGCATCACACTGTGCTCCGCACACCACCACCAGGTACACGATGAACGTCTCACCATCACTCCCATCGCGGGCGGCTTCCAGTTCACCACGCCTTCCGGACGTCGGATCGGCAGGACGACGCGCCTGCACGACCACCTCCTGATACCCGCAGCCGAGCTCTCCTTCTCGCCGGTACGCGCTGCTCCCCGATCCATCCCCTCGCCGCACGGCGATCCACCCGTGGAGCCTTCGCGTAGGGTCGGCGCCCTCCGCTGCGCACCCGCACAGCCGCCACCCGGGGAACGCGAACCGGAAGGACCCCGGGCGCGCGGCGCTGCGCCTCCCAGAACGCGAGCAGCTGCACCAGCTCTCTGGTGACCCGCCTGCCGGTGGTTCGATCCACCTCGGCGCGTCGCCCCACCGCACGCGCGACGGCAATGCCGCATGGCTCGCCGCACGGCCGCGGCCCGGCGCACCACCCGCACAACACACCACCCATGCGCCCACGCGGCGCACCACCCGCACAACACACCACCACCCCTGCGCCCGCGCCACACCACCCGCACACCCGCGCAACACCGACGGACCCTCTCCCACCCGGAGGTTGCGGTTGACGTAGCGTCAACTGCCAGAGTCCTTTCCGAGGAGCAAGGAGAGCGAGATGAGTTGGACGATCCACGAGGTGGTGCGCACAACCGGCGTCACCAGCCGCACACTGCGGCACTACGACGCCATCGGCCTGCTGCCCGCGGGACGTTCCAGCGGCGGAGTGCGGGAGTACGACGACGCCGCACTCCTGAGGCTGCAGCGCATCCTGCTGCTGCGGGACCTGGGCCTGGGCCTCGAGGCGATCGCAGCCGCGTTGCCCGACCCGAACGCCGCACCGCCGGAGCACCTCGGGACCCCCTCCCGGGAGACCGAGGCGCTGGTGCACCACCTCGAGCTCCTCACGGCCGAGAGAGTGGCTCTCGACCGTCGGATAGCCGCGGTCGAACGAACGATCGAGGCACGAGAGAAGGGACGGCCCATGACCAAGGACATGTTCGACGGATTCGACCACACGCAGTACGAGGAGGAGGTCACCGCGCGGTGGGGCAAGCAGGCCTATGAGCGCTCCAACGCCTGGTGGGAGGGCATGACGGAACAGGAGCGCGGCGACTGGAAGTCGCTGGCGGCACAGCTGAACGCGGACTGGGTGGCAGCAGCACGAAGCGGCGAGTCGCCCGACGGCGAACGCGGCCAGGAGATGGCCGCTCGTCACGTGCGCTGGCTGCGTTCGATCCCCGGGACTCCCGCACACGGCGGGAGCGAGGAGGACCTGCGTGGCTACGTGCTGGGCCTGGCCGAGATGTACGCAGACGATGAGCGGTTCGCGAAGAACTGGACGAGCGACCCGCTGGGAGAGGTCCCTGGGGGCGCACGCTTCGTGCGTGATGCCCTGATCGCGTACGTGGGCTGATTGCCCATGAGGCGACCACTCAGCCGGTTGCGCCGACCCTGATTCTCAGGGCCGGCGCACCCGCGCCGATCAGGATGTCAGTGGGCACCCGTACCGTCGAACACACATAGCAAGCAGAGTGTTCGAGGAGGATGATCATGGGCATCACGATCGACTGCAGCACCGTGGCTTCGACCGACACCCACGGCCTGGGCGACTGGCGTGGCACCTGCGGAGCCGGTCACGCGACGGTGCGCCACCGGCGACCCCGGGCGCCCATGGAGTGCCGCGCCTGCGTGCGCGCCGGCGCCCCGCACGCCACCGCGCTCCTGCGCTGGACCTACCGCGGCAGGCAGGTACCGATGCCCAGCGCGTACCGCACAGCAGAGCGGCAGCTGCTCGCGTCCTGACCCGCTACGGACCGGGGTCGAGCAAGCGCGCGCCGGCATCATTCAGACGCGTGAGCATCTCGGTGAACGCCGCGAGTTCCTCGTGACTGAGCTCACCGAGTTGCTCACGCATCCGGGCGCCGCTCATCGCACGTGCGGTGGCCACCACGTCACGCGCGGACTGGGTGGGCACGAAGACCTTGCATCGCCCATCACTCTCGGAAGAGGAGATCTCCAGGAAGCCTAGGTCCGCCAGTTGACGGCCCTGCCTGCTCACCACGCTGCGGTCCAGATCGAGCTCCTCGGACAACCGACCCGGGGTGCTCGGGCCCTTCCGCACCAGGTAGCTCAGCACCCGGTAGCCAATGGGTTGCACGTCCGGGTGCACGCTTCCGGCCGCATGCCGCCAGATCCGGCGGGTGCGCTCGTGGAACACGAGGTACTGATCGAGCCAGGCGGCGTACTCGGCATCGTCGATGGGCTGGCTCATGCGCGCTCCCGTCCGCGCCGCCGTGCTTCGCGGCGGGGACGCCCGGCATCGCGAGCAGCTTCCCGACCCACGGGTCGCACCGAGGTGCGACGCGCGGAACCAGAAGCGGGGCCCGACACAGGAGCGGAAGCGGGGCTAGACGCAGGAGCGGGGGCGGACACTTGCGGCGCCCGCATCGGGACCCGCGTGCTCTCTCGCGCCTCGGCGTGCGCTTGGTCTCCCGAGAGGGCCGCGACCCTCCGGCGCGCTTCCTCCCCGTCGCCCGGGTGCACTCCGCCGGGCAGGTCCGCCCCGATCGCGAGCGCCGACTCGGCCGCGGCCTCGGGGTCCTCGTCCCACGCCTCCTCGGCGCGCAACTCGATGGCGTTGCGGGTCCCGAGCGGCACGTTCGGCAGGAAGATCACGGCCACCAGCACGACCACGGCCAGCGGCACCGCAGTCAGGAACACCAAGCCCACGCCGAGCCCGTAGGCACTCTCCACCAGCAGCTTCAGCGCCTCCGGGAGCTGATTGACGTTCGGGATCGCGCCGCCCTCGAGCGTGCCCACCAGGGCGGCGTCGGCAGCCGGGAGGTCCGCTGCGCCGTCGGCGATGTGGGAGGCCACCGAGGAGCCGAGGACCGCACCCATGAGGGAGACACCAAAGCTGCCGCCGAACATGCGGAAGAATGTGATCCCCGCGGTGGCGACACCCAGTTGGCGCACGTCCACGGCGTTCTGAGTGACCAGCACCAGGTTCTGCATCAGCATGCCCACCCCCGCACCGAGGGTGGCCATCGAGATCGCCACCTGCCAGAACGGCGTGTCGTAGTGCAGCTGCGACAGCAGCAGCGAGCCGACGATCATGAGGACGCCGCCGGTCACCATGAAGCGCTTCCACCGTCCGGTCCGGGTGATGATGCCGCCCACGATCGAGGAGGTCAGCAGCAGTCCGCCCATCATGGGGATCGTCATGACCCCGGCCATCGTGGGTGTCGCACCGCGAGCCAACTGCATGTACTGGCTGAGGTAGACCGAGGTGCCGAACATCGCCACTCCCACACCGAGGCTGGCCACCACGGCCAGCGCGAAGGTGCGGTCGCGGAACAGCGGGAGCGGCAGCAGCGGCTCCGGTGCCCGCAGTTCCGCCCAGACGGCGAGGGCGAGCAGGACGACGGCGCCGCTCACCATGGCGATGGAGGTCGCCGACGCCCACGCGAAGGTGGAGCCGCCGAGCGTCACCCACAGCAGCAGGGCGGAGAACCCGGTCGAGATCAACGCGATGCCGAGGTAGTCGATCTGCACCCGGCGCTGCTCGATGGCCGGCAGGCGCAGTGTGCGCTGCAGCATGATGATCGCCACCACGGCAAAGGGCAACGCCACGTAGAAGTTCCAGCGCCACCCCAGGGAGTCGGTGATCACGCCACCCAGGAGCGGGCCCCCGACCGTTCCGAGCGCCGTGACGGCGCCGAACATACCGGCGTACTTGCCGCGCTCGCGGGGCGAGACCACATCGGCCATCACGATCTGCGAGAGCGCGATGATGCCCCCGCCCCCGAGGCCCTGCACCACGCGCATCGTGATGAGCATCGTGGTGTCCTGCGAGAGTCCGGCCACCATCGTCGCCGTCACGAAGACCGCCAGGGCGATCTGGATCAGCACCTTGCGGTTGAACAGGTCCGCGGCCTTGCCCCAGATCGGGGTGGCGATCGAGGTCGCCAACAGATTGGCGGTGATCACCCACGTGTAGGCGGACTGCGTGCCGTCCAGGTCAGCGAGGATCACCGGCAGCGACGTGCTGACCACGGTGTTCGACAGCATCGAGACGAACATCGCCATCAGCAGCGCCAGCAGCACCGGCACGGGACTCGCGGCGTCGAGGCGCTTCGGCGGACCGGCCGAGCGGGACGGCGAGCCCCCGCCCGTGCGGCCGTCACCCGCGGTGGGGCGAGCCGCGCGGCTGTCCGCCGGGGAGATGTGCTGATCGACGGCGGGGCGAGCTGCTGGCATTCGCGGGGAGACCTCACACACAGTTGGGATAGTTGACCTGGGTCAACTATCCGACGATGCGTGACCGATGTCAACTACCTGTGACCACCCCCACGAGCAGGTTCTGCAGGCACCACGACCAGGTTCCGCGGGCACTCCGCGGTGATACGGCACAACCTTCTCGCGGTACCTGCAGAACCACCTCGCGGTACCTGCAGAACCACCTCGCGGTACCTGCAGAACCACCTCGCGGTACCTGCAGAACCACCTCGCGGTACCTGCAGAACCACCTCGCGGTACCTGCAGAACCACCTCGCGGCGGGGTCAGTAGGCGGAGGTGTTCTCCGGGGTCTCGGTGCCCTCGATCACGCTCAGCACGTCGTTGAGCAGCCCGGAGGCGCCGAACCGGAAGGTCGCCGGGGAGACCCAGCCCTCGCCCATGATCTCGTCGGCCAGCTCGAGGTACACGCGGGCGTCGGCCGTGGTGCGGATACCGCCGGAGGCCTTGAACCCCACCGCGGGTGCGCCCTTGGGCACGGCGCGGATGACCTCGAGGATCGCGCGCGCCGCCTCCGGGGTCGCCGAGACCGGCGACTTGCCCGTGGAGGTCTTCACGAAGTCGGCGCCGTGATCGATCGCGAGCCGCGCGGCGGCCTTGATGACCTCCACCGAGGCCAGCTCACCACTCTCGATGATCACCTTCAGCTGCGCCGGACCGGTGGCACGACCCACGGCATCGATCATGCGCTCGGCGGCCGCCACGTCGCCCGCGAGGAACGCGCGGTAGGGCAGCACGAGGTCGATCTCGTCCGCGCCATCGGCCACGGCGCGGCGGGTCAGCTCCACCACGCCGTCCACGCCCTCGGCGCCGGAGGGGAAGTTGACGACCGTGGCGACCTTGACCGGCGAGCCGGCGAGCTCGGCCACACACGCCGAGACGAAGCGCGGCCAGACGCACACGGCGGCCGTGCCCACCTGACGGGCGCGGCGGGCCAGGGCCTCGGCGTCCTCGAGGGTGGCGTCATCATTGAGATCGGTGAGATCCAGGGTAGCGAGTGCCGCCTCGGCGACCTCGACGTCGGTGCGAGTCATGGTCGCTACCGTACCGGCCACCGGACCCGAGGGCGGCACGCTCCGAACGACTCCGGACGCGGTGCCGCCTCGGCCGGCACCTGACCCGCCGCGTCGCTACCCCTTCTCCTGAGCACCCCGGCGGAAGGCCTCCAGGAAAGCGGCCCGGCCGCGCTCGTCGTCGAGCACCCCGTCCACGCTGAGCTGACCGGCCGCGGCGCGCTCGCAGACGCTCTGCCACGCGGTTCCCATCGCGTAGGTGAAGGTGCCCGCGACCCCGGCGCCGATCGCGCCCCCGACCACGCTGCCGGCGCCCGGCACCATCTTCAGCAGGCCCGTCACCGCGGCCCGCCCGCCCTGGGTGGCCGCCGTGGTGGCGATCGTGGACATGATCGCGCTGCGCTCCATGGAGATCCCGTACACGTGGGAGATCCGCGCCATCATCGCGAGCTGGATCGGCACCAGCAGCGCGGCGTCGGAGAACGGGATCGGCACCGCCGCCGCGGTGCCGGCGCTGCTCACCGCGGTGCGGATCGCCCGCCGCGCCGCCCGAACCTTGCGAGCCCCGTCGATCGCCTGCGCCGCGACGAGCGCGGTCGCGACGCCGTCCGGTACGCAGCGAAAGGTGGCATCGAGGAGGTCGTGCAGTCCGTGGGCGGGCGCTCCCGTGAACGGGTCCGGCGCGGCCTGCGTGAGATAGGCGCGCCGATCCACCACCGGCAGGTCCCGCTCGAGGATCGAGGCCGCCAGCGCCAACGCATCGGGGTGATAGACGCCGTCGCGCATCGGCACCTGCGTGAGCACCAACACCACGGGCAACCCCAGGGCCACCAGGCGCTTGATGAAGTCCGCCTCGGAGTCCTCGAACCGCCGGTCCATGCCGCGCACGCAGTACCAGGCCACGTGCAGGTGCTCCGAGAGGGGCTGCGAGCGGGCGTGCTTCATCACGCCGTCGAGCTCCTTCAGCAGGCGGGAGGAGTCCTTGCCGACCTCCAGCCCCCGGGTGTCCAGGATGCCGAGGTGTCCGCCGTACCGGTCGATGTGCAGGTGGGAGTCCATGGTCACGGGCCTGCCGATCCCGGTGTCGGCCACCTGTTCGCCGAACACGGCGTTCAGCAGGGTGGACTTGCCCACCCCGGTCTTGCCGAACAGCGCCAGGTTGAACCGCCCGACCTCCAGGCCCTGCTTGTCGAACTCGGCGCGAAAGGCGCTGCGGAACCCCTCACCCAGCCCCGCGCCGAGACCCCGGCCGATCCCCGCGCCCATGCCGCCACCACTGCCAGCACCCGCACCATGGTCCATCCCCCGATCCTAGGCCGCGCCGCCCGCCGCGCCCCGCGTCCGAGCACTGAGACACGGTGGCGCGCCACGTGGACACCGGGAGTAACGTCCGCCCGGCACCGGGGGGCCAGGGCGTCGGCCACGGCCCCACAGCCCCACAGCCCCACAGCGACGACAGCCGCCGCACACCGCAGGGAGAACGACCGCATGACCCAGACGACCACGCAGCCGCCCCGCGAGCAATGGACCGGACAGGTCGGCTTCATCCTCTCCGCCATCGGCTCGGCCGTGGGCCTCGGGAACATCTGGCGGTTCCCGGGCGTGGCGTACGAGAACGGCGGCGGCGCCTTCCTCGTGCCCTATCTCATCGCCCTGCTGACCGCCGGGATCCCGATCCTGCTGCTGGACTACGCGATCGGGCACCGCTTCCGCGGCTCGGCCCCGCTCGCGTTCCG
Organism: Serinibacter salmoneus; assembly: GCF_002563925.1. Classification (NCBI taxonomy): domain Bacteria; kingdom Bacillati; phylum Actinomycetota; class Actinomycetes; order Micrococcales; family Beutenbergiaceae; genus Serinibacter; species Serinibacter salmoneus. Next base: position 2,960,095 of record NZ_PDJD01000001.1, read on the forward strand.
GCGCCTGCACCGCGGACTGGAGCCCCTGGGCTGGCTCCAGGTGGCGATCAGCTTCGTCATCACCGTGTACTACGCCGCGATCATCGCCTGGGCGCTGAGCTTCATGGTCTTCTCCGTGAACCTGGCCTGGGGCGAGGACGCCCAGTCCTTCTTCCTCGCGGACTACCTGCAGGTCGGCGACCCCACCCTCACCGGCGCGTTCGTGCCGGGCGTGCTGATCCCGATGATCATCGTCTGGGTCGCCGCGATCGCCGTCCTCGCCCGGGGCGTGGCCAAGGGCCTGCAGCGCCTGAACGTGATCGCGATCCCGCTGCTGCTCGTGGTGTTCCTCGCGATCGTGGTGCGCGCTCTGTTCCTGGAGGGCGCGATGGACGGGCTGAACGCCCTGTTCACACCCGACTGGGGCGCCCTGGGCGACCCGGGCGTCTGGGTGGCCGCCTACGGGCAGGTGTTCTTCTCCTTGTCCATCGCCTTCGGCATCATGATCACCTACTCCTCCTATCGCCGTCGTCGTTCCAACCTCACCTCCCCCGGACTCGTGGTGGCGTTCGCGAACTCCTCCTTCGAGATCCTCGCCGGCATCGGGGTGTTCGCCGCGCTCGGCTTCCTCGCCGCGGCGCAGGGCGTCGGCATCAGCGAGTTGGAGGGCATCAGCGGCCCCATCCTCAGTTTCGTCACCTTCCCCACGATCATCGCCGAGATGCCCGGGGGCGCGATCTTCGGGGTGCTGTTCTTCGGGGCGCTCACCGTGGCCGGGTTCACCTCGCTGCTCTCGATCCTGCAGGTCACCTCCAGTGCCCTGCAGGACAAGTTCGGGTGGTCCCCGCGCGCTGCGGCCGTGCGGGTCGGCGTGGTCAGCGCCGTCATCTCCCTCGCGCTGTTCTCCACCACCTCGGGGCTGCTCGCCCTGGACACCGCCGACCAGTGGTCGAACAACATCGGCATCGTCGCCTCCGCAGTGGCGATGACCGTGGCCCTGTTCTGGGTGCTGCGCCAGGGCGAGACGCTGCGCGCCCACCTCAACGCCGTCTCCACGGTGCGGGTGGGCCGGTGGTGGATGTGGTGCCTGGGCCTGCTGACCCCGCTCGTGCTGGGCTACATGCTGATCTCGCGGCTGTGGACCCTGGCCACGCAGGGGTATGAGGGCCTGCCCACCTGGTACCTGCTCACCCTCGGCTGGGGTGTGGTGGCCTTCCTGGTCGTCGCCGCGTTCGTGATGACCGCGATCCGGTGGCGCCGCGACCCGGACGACTTCACCCCCTGGCCCGCGCTCGACCTGACGAAGGGATCGACTCGATGACCCCGGAAGCCGTGCTGCTGCTCGTGGTGGCCATCCTCGTGGTGTGGGGCGGCCTGGTCGCCTCCATCGTGGCGCTGCGCACCAACCCCGAGCGGGCGCAGTACCCGCCGGGCGGGGTGGACGACGACGAGGCCCCCTGAGCCCTCCCCCTCACCCGGGACTGGTCACGTGAGCGCCGCGAACGCCTCTACGCGGCGCTTGCGGCCGGTCACCAGCACCAGGTCCCCGGAAGCGAGCACGGTCGACGGCGTGGCGTCCTCCCATTCCCCACCGTCCGGGTGGCGGGCCACGATGGTCACGCCGTGGGCCTTACGGACATCGGCCTGCCCGAGCGACTTGCCGATCAGTGAGCTCGGCGGCCGGGTCTTGATCAGCGCGTACCCGGCCTCGAGGTCCACGTAGTCCTGCATCGACCCGCGCACCAGGTGCGCCACCCGGCGCCCCATGTCCCGCTCGGGGAAGACCACGTGGGGTACGCCGAGCTGCTGCAGGATCGTGCCGTGCGCCTCGGAGACGGCCTTGGCCCAGATGTCCTTCACACCGAACCGCAGCAGGAGCGAGGTGGTGAGGATCGAGGCCTCGAGGTGTGACCCGATCGCGACCACCACCCGGCCGTACTCGGCCACCCCGAGCTGCCGCAGCACCTCCTCGCCAGTCGCATCGGCCCGCACCACGTGGGTGAGCTTGCCGTTGAGGTCCTGCACCACCGACTCGACGGGGTCGATGCCAAGCACCTCGGTGCCGCCCGCCATCAGCTCCAGCGCAAGCGAGGCCCCGAACCGGCCCAGGCCGATCACGGCCACGGCGTCGCTGGAGTTGCGCGCGGGGTCACCGCCGAAGATGTGCAACCTAGCCAATGATCGGCCTTTCCTTGGGGAATTCGTACTGGCGCGTGCGTTCACGCAGGGCGAGCGCGGAGGCGAAGGTGATCGGCCCCAACCGGCCGATCACCATGAGCAGGATGAGAATGACCTCCGCGGCCACCGGGAGGTCGGCGGTGATCCCGGTAGACAGGCCGACGGTCGCGAACGCGGAGATCACCTCGAACAGGATCTGATCGAGGGTGAAGTCCGTCATCCACATGAGGGCGACGGTGCTGGTGACCACCAGCGCCATCGCGAGCAGCGCCACGCTGATCGCCTGACGGTGCACGGCGCGGGAGAGGCGCTTGCCGAAGATGTTCACGGCGCGTTCGCCGCGCACCTCGGTGAGGATGATGAAGAACAGCACCGCGAACGTGGTGATCTTGATGCCGCCGGCGGTGCCGGCGGGGCCGCCGCCGATGAACATCAACACATCCATCACGAGCCAGGTGGCGGTGTCCATCGCGGCGATGTCCACGCTGTTGAAGCCGGCGGTACGGGTCTGCACCGACTGCGTGAAGGCCGCCAGCACCCGGTCTTCCGTAGCCAGTGCGCCGAGGGTGGCGGGGTTGTCCCACTCCAGCAGGGCGATCACCACCGTCCCGGCCACGAGGAGTACTGCGGTGCCGACCAGCACCAGTCGGGTGTTCATCGACCACAGCCGGGGCGCAAGGTGTCGGCGCAGTTGCAGGATCACCGGGAACCCGAGGCCGCCCACGATGATCGCCACGCACACCGGAAGAATGATCAGCGGGTCGCCCACATAGGTCATCAGGCTCGCCGGGTGCAGGGCGAAGCCGGCGTTGTTGAAGGAGGAGACGGCCGTGAAGACCCCGTGCCACAGCGCCGAGGCGAACGGCATGTCGTAGCCGAGGGCGAACCGCGCCACCAGCGGGAGCGCGATTCCGGCCTCCACCGCCAGCGAGATCAACACCACTCCCTTGACGAGCAGGCGCATGTCGCGCAGCGGCGAGGGGTGTTCGGCGGAGGCCCGCAGCGTGCTGCGCAGGGACATCCTGCGCAGCACCGTCAGGCCGATCACGCTCGCCAGGGTCATCACCCCCAGCCCGCCGATCTGGATCAGGGCGAGGATCACCCCCTGCCCGAACGGCGTCCACGCCGACGGCGGCAGGACCACGAGTCCGGTCACGCACACGGCGGAGACGGCGGTGAACAGTCCGTCCAGGAACGAGACCCCGCCCGGCTGCACCGAGGCGGCGGGAAGCAGGAGAAGCCCGGTGCCGATCACGACGGCCCCGAGGAGAGCGCTGACCACGGTGCGCGCCGGATGAACGCGGCGGCCGAGGGCGACCGATGTCACTCGCGCGAGACTACTCCTGGGTGAGGACGCGCAGCGCACCGTCCTGGCTGAGGCGCGCGAGGGCCTGGGCGACCAGCGTCCGTGGATCGGCGCCCTCGGGCTCCCCGAATGCCTCCACGACGGCCGCGGTGAGCTGCTCCACGGTGGCCTCCTGCGCGAGACGCTCCCACAGCACCGGACCGATCCCGGCCACGCGCAGGAGCCGGGTACCGACCAGCAGCGCGACCTCGCCGTCGCGCTCCACGCAGTCGTTGGCGCGGGCCCGGCCGAACCGCACCCGGCCGGCGCGCTCCAGGATCTCCTCGGCGCCGATGGGTTCGGTGGGTGCGACCACCCCCGTGGGGTGGGGGCCGCCGTCCGCCGGCCTGATCCGGGCGCTGGGATCTCCCTGTGCCGCCAGGCTCAGGACCTCCTCGACCGCGGCATCCAGCGTGCCCGCTTCCCGGTAGACGATCCGTTGGAAGCCGCCCGTGAGATCCCCGAGCCGGGCGATCCACTGCAGCCCACCCCGGGTGCTGGGGAGGTAGGAGGCCTGCTCCACGAGCAGGGCAAGCGCGTCCAGGGTGTCCACCGGCTCCACGGTGGCCTGCTCGGGCCCGTCGGTCCGGCGGTCCAGGACCACGACCGCGGCGATCCGCGGGTCCGGCGGAGCCGGGCGCAGACCCAGTTCACCCACGCCCCGCTGGACCTTGTGGGGTGTGTCCGGTTCGATCACCGAGAGCGGCTTGCGGTGGGCGAGCACCCGTCCCTCGGGGTCGATCCCGACCGTCTCGTCCGAGAGGTACCCGAACCGCTGCGCGAGGTGCCGGGTGGCGGTCGTCTTCCCTCGCCCGGAGGGCCCCACGAGGGCGACGACGTTGCCCTCCTCGTCGGCCAGGCCCGCGGCGTGCAGCATGAGTAGTTCGTCCTCGCGGGCGTTGATGGCCGCGACGGTCACGGCGGAGGAGAGTCGCTCCATGAGCGCCTCGGTGCTGATCCCCCAGACATACTGCGCCAGCGGCTCACGTGCCTGCAGGTCCGCGGACGCCGCGGTGCGCACCTCGTGGTCGGACTCCACCCTGGGCACCAGGACGGCGACGGGAGCGACCGGCGACGCGCCCCCGGAGGCCGGAGCGTGCCCGTCCTGGGAGGGGGAACCCGTCTGCGTCGCGGCGCCGTCCCACGCCGCAGCGACCTCCTGCGCGCGCACGGGATCGAGATGGCTCAGGTCGAGGTCGATCCGGGAGCCGAGGACCTCCAGGGAGAGTCGGCTCGGGCCGGTGGGCGCGGAATCGGGCCGGGTAGGCCCGGCGAGGCCGGCGCGGCGTGACTTTGATCGGTCGGGCACGGGGATCAACGGTACTGGGTCGAGCCGCCACGGGCCCGTGGGCGGTCAGCGCGAGCCGCGCCCACCCGATCGACCGTTCCCGCGTGTGCATGCAGGTGCGACCGCTAGAGTCCAGCGGGTGAGTGCCCCCCGCCCGCGCAGCCGCCTGCGGCGCGCCCTGATCATCGTGGTCCTCGCGCTCGTGGCGCTCCTGGTCGCCGATCGCGTGACGGCCGCCGTCGTGGGTTCCAGGATCAGTGCCGTCATGACCACCGACCTTGCGGCGCAGGACGCCCGTGCCGGCGTCGCGGGGTTCCCGTTCCTGACTCAGCTGGCTGCGGGTGAACTGCGGCAGGTGAACGCCTCCGCCGGGTCGATCACCCTGGAGGGGGTCGAGCTGGAGAACGTGGCGGTGGATGCGAGCGACCTCCCGATCCGGGGCGAGGTGATCGCCGGTTCCGTGTCCCTCGCGGGCACCCTGCCCACCACCTCCTTGCAGGGACTCGTCACCGAGGCGGTGCAGGAACGCGGCGGGCTGGTCGGGGCCGCGGTCGAGGTCACGGTGAGCACCGGCGACGGCGTGATCGGCCTGGAGGCCGCCATCCTCGGATTCGGGCTGCTGGAGGTGGACGTGACACCACGCGCGGACGGGGACGTGATCCACCTCGACATCACGGACGTGCGGTTGGAGGGCACCGACGTGGATCTGGCCTCGCTCCCGTTCGGGCTCGGCGACCTCCTGCTGGAGGCACTCTCGGACGCGACCCCCACGATCTCCGGGCTCCCCCCGGGCATGGCCCTCACCGAGGTGCGGGTCACCGACGCCGGAGTACGGGTGCGAGCCGTGGGCAGTGAGGTCGATCTCACCGCGTACACCGACTGAGGAGGACTGGGGACGGCACCGTCCGCCTCGGCGGCAGCCGGGGCTACTCCTCGTAGCTGACCAGTGCGGTGACCTGGTCGATATCCCGCCGCAGCAGGAGGTCGCGCGGTTCGAGGAACGCGAGTTCCATCAGCACGGACACGGCCACGAGCGATCCCCCGAGCCGGTGGATCAGGTCAGCGGTGGCGGCCACCGTTCCACCGGTGGCGAGCACGTCGTCGACGATCAGCACACGGTCCCCCTGCGAGATCGCGTCGGTGTGGACCGCCAGCGTCTGGGTGCCGTACTCCAGGTCGTAGGTGGTCTCCACCGTGTCCCGCGGGAGTTTGCCGGACTTGCGCACCGGCACGAACCGCGCGCCCAGGGCCAGCGCCACCGGGGCCCCGACGATGAATCCCCTCGCCTCCATGCCGCAGACCACGTCGATGTCCTCGGGCGCCGAGGCCACCAGGGCGTCGACGGCTCGGCCGAAGGCCTCCGGGTCCGACAGCAGCGGCGTGATGTCCTTGAAGGTCACGCCGGGCTTGGGGAAGTCGGGTACGTCGCCGATGTAGGCGGCGATGTCGAAGTCGCTCAACGGGTCTCCTGTGTGGGGTTGTCGCGCGGGGAACGGCCGTCGTCAGTCTCCCCCGCTGTGCCGCCGCCCGCCATTCGCGCGAGCATCGCGTTGTAGGCCGCGAGGTCCGCCTCGCCGTCGCGCGCGGCCGCGCGGTCCAGGCGGATGGCGGTGCGCTCGTCGTCGCGGATCCAGGCGATGCCGAGCGCCACCGCCAGCACCAGTGAGGGCACCTCACCGAACGCCCACGCGTAGTAGCCGCCGAGCTGTTGGTCGGCGAGGGCGTCCACACCCCAGGGCAGTCCGAGCGCCCCGAACCAGGGCGCAGCAATGAGACTGGTGGACTGGGCGATGAAGAGACCGAAGAAGGCGTGGAAGCCCATCGTGGCGAACAGCAGCAGCAGCCGGATCGGATAGCCGGGCCTGGTGGGGCCCGGGTCGATCCCGATCAACGCATTCACGAACAGGTACCCGGTGAGGGTGAAGTGCACGATCATCCACAGGTGCACCAGGTGGTTGGACAGGGAGTACTGGAACAGCGGGGTGAAATAGAAGACGAACATGCTCAGCACCACGTTGATCGCCGCGATCACCGGGTTGCCGAAGAAGGCCGCGAGCCTGCTGTGCACGACGGCGAGCATCAGTTCGCGTGGACCCAGAGACCCGTCCTGGCGGCCCGGCAGGGCTCGCAGCGCAAGGGTCACGGGGGCGGCCAGCACCAGGAAGATGGGGATGAGCATCACCAGCAGCATGTGCTGCACCATGTGCGCGCTGAACAGGATCATCCCGTACACCGCCGCGCCGCCGGAGGTCACCCAGGCCAGCACGCCGAGGCCCAGCAACCCCCACGCCACCCGCAGCCAGGGCCACGCGTCGCCCCGCCGGCGCAGTCGCAGGCACCAGCGCACCAGCATCACCGCCGCCGAGCCGATCCCGGCGAGCACGAGCACGTCCGGCCGCACGAAGAACGCCCACCCGAACGCCGTGGGCTGCACCGGGACCGGGTAACCCGTGATCAGCTCCCCCGGGCTCGGGGCCTCCAAGGGGATCTCGGGCACCGGCGGCGGCGTGCTGGACAGCGTCGTGGCCATCCCGATCACGGCTGCCGCCACCAGTACCTCCACGGCGATCAGCCGCCAGAAGAGTGCGCTTGCGCCGTCGGCAAGCCGGGGAATCGTGCGGCGGCGGTGCCACAGCCCGAGCAGCCCGAGGGCGAGGGTGAGCAACGCCTTGCCGATCAGCAGTGCCCCGTAGGGCGTCAGGAGGTCGGAGGGGCCGGCGAGCCGCACTGTGGCACTGGCCACACCGGAGACCACCACGAGCGCGAGAGACCACGCCGCGATCGCGGAGTACCGGGAGGCCGCGGAGCGCACGTCCCGGCCGATCCGTGGGGAGACGATCATCAGCACCACGAGCCCGCCGATCCACATGGTCACGGGGATCAGGTGCAGATAGAGCGCGCCGACGGCGAGGATGTGGTCGGCGGCCCCGGCGGCGTGCCCGGAGGCGGCCACCGGAATGAAGGCTACGGCGCCCGCCACGACCGACCATGCGGCGCCGGCCGCGCTCGCCGTGGCGACCGCTGCGAGCGCCGTCACGGCCGTCAGGGCCAGGGCCCACAGACCGGCCTGTCCCAGCTCGATGCGCGTCAGGAACAACTCCAGCTCGGCGGTGAAGCCGGGTTCGGTGGGCGCACGCCCGGCCACCTGCGCGTAGGTGAGGACGAGCTGCACACCCACGCCGAGCGTCCACACCACCGAGGCCGCGGCCGCGGTGCGCTGCGCGATCGGCCAGGCTGCGCCGTCGGGCCGCACCCGGGGCCCCCGGGGCGCGCGAGCACCGCCCGAACGTCCGCGCCCCGCACCCGGTACCTGGCGCTGTGGGAGCACGAAGGCTGCGAGCGTAAGGGCACCCATCGTCACGGTCGCAGCCGTGGTGACCAGCAGGTCGGTAACCGGCAGGCCCCAGCGCACCAGAGCGCCGGGGTCGCTCAGCGCCGTTGCCTCCACTGCTCCGCTGAGGGAGGCGGTCACGGCGGTCACCACGATCGCGAGGACTGCGGCGGAGGCCAGGGTGCGCACTCTCCAGCGGGTCGAGGGTGCGGGAGATGTCACGTCACGAGCCTATGCGCTGGCGGGAGGGGTTCGCCGCAGGTCGGGGTTCGGGGGGGATGAACCCCGACCTACGGCACTCACGCGGACGGGGGGGCGTCCACGGCCGGGCGCGTCATGAGGGGGTTGACGCCCCGGCACCCGCACGAATGCGGGGAACCGCCGGCCCTGCGCACACCGACCGAATCACATCGATTCGAGTCAGGCCCGCGCCAGTGACCGTGTCACTACTATAACCAGAGGACCCGACACGCTTCCACTCGAGCGAGCATGTTCCAGGAGGAATTCTCCGCCTGACGCGCCTCGAGCGGGGCCGCTCCCCCGAGCTGTGATCTCGCAGTGGCAGAATGAGCGCGTTCGTGGACGCCAACACCAATGATCGGGGGCGCAGTGCCCACGCACCTTGCACCGACCACCTCGCCCATCTCCTACGAGGAGGCGACCCGCTCCTCGGAGCTGCTGGGACGCATCTCCCGGGTCTTCGACCAGCGGATCGTGGGCCAGCACGAGTTGCGCTCTGCCCTGGTCACCTCCTTGCTGGCGGGGGGTCACGTGCTCCTGGAGTCCGTGCCTGGCCTCGCCAAGACGCTGAGTGCGCACACCCTCGCCTCGGCCGTCGGCGGGAGTTTCCACCGCATCCAGTGCACCCCGGACCTGATGCCGAACGACATCCTCGGCACCCAGATCTACAACTACGCGACCGGTGAGTTCTCCACCCAGCTCGGGCCGGTGCACGCCAACATGGTGCTGGTCGACGAGATCAACCGCTCCTCTGCCAAGACCCAGGCAGCGATGCTCGAGGCGATGGAGGAGCGCCAGACCTCCGTGGGCGGCGAGGTCTACCGACTCCCGGATCCGTTCATGGTGCTGGCCACCCAGAACCCCATCGAGGAGGAGGGCACCTACGTGCTGCCCGAGGCCCAGATGGACCGCTTCCTGATGAAGGTGACCCTGACCTACCCCGGTCCGGACGACGAGGTCGGCATCCTCGAGCGGGTCTCGGCCGGCAGCTTCGACCGCCCCCTCACGGCCGAACCGATCAGCACCATGGAGGCGCTGCTCCTGCAACGCCTCACCGCGAAGGTCTACGTGGACACGGCCATCAAGCAGTACATCGTGGCGCTGGTGAACACCACCCGCGGCGGCGGCCCCCGGCCCGTGGCCGGACTCGGCCAGCACGTGCGGGTGGGCGCGAGCCCGCGTGGCTCGATCGCGCTGATGCGCGTGGCGCAGGCCATCGCCCTGCAGGAGGGGCGCTCCTACGTGATCCCCGACGACGTGAAGCAGATGCGCTACGCCGTGCTGCGTCACCGCATCGTGCGCACCTACGACGCCCTCGCCAACGACGTCCCGCCGGAGTCCCTCATCGACGCGGTGTTCGCGGCGGTCCCCAGCCCGTGACGGCGCCCGCCCAGCGCACCACCGCCGCACGCTCCCGCCTCGAGGCCGTCCGGGCGCGTCTGGAGTTGCCGACCGTCCGGCACGCCGCCGGAGTCCTGGACGGCCGGCACCGGTCGATCTTCAGCGGGCACGGTCAGGACTTCGACGAGATGGCGCTCTACCTGCCGGGCGACGACGTGGGAGACATCGACTGGAAGGCCTCCGCAAGCACGGGCCACCCCGTGATCCGCCGGTTCCAACGGGAGTCCAACCTCGCCATGGCGCTGTGCGTGGACACCGGCCGCTCCATGGCGACCCTCGCGCCCGACGGCACGAGCAAGGCGGACCTGGCGACGTTCGTGTGCGACGTCGTGGGCTACCTCGCGCGCAGCCGGGGGGATCTCCTTGCCCTGGTGGCGGGCGACGCCGAACGGTCCGTGCAGGTCCCGGCGCGCGGCGGCACCACCCACATGGAGGCGCTGCTGCACCGTATCGCCGGCATGATCACGCTGGATGCGCCGCCCTCGGCGATGACCCACGTGCTGGACCTCACCCTGACGTGGTTCACCAGACGCAGCCTGGTGGTGGTGGTCACCGACGAGGCCCGCCCCACCCGGGAGGCGGAGCAGACGATCAAGCGCCTGCGCGCCCGGCACGAGCTCATGGTGGTGCAGATCGCCGATGCGCTCCCCACCGACTTCGCCGGCGAGGTCGTGGCTGACGTGGACTCCCCGGTGCGACTGCCGCGGTTCCTGCGCGGACGTCAGGACGTCGCGACGGAGGCCCGCCGGGTGGCCGACACGCGCCAACGCGAGGTCACCGACATGCTGCGGCGCCACCGCGTGCCCAGCGTGGTGGTCCGCGGCGAGGACGACGTGGTGGACGCGCTCGCCGAGGTCCTGGCCAGGAGTCGCCGTGCCGGTTCCTGACATCGTGGCGGTCCCGCCGCAGGCCTACTCGGGTTGGCTGTGGCTCCTGGCCCTCCTGCTGCTGCTCGCCGTCGGCGCCTGGTACGTGGTGCTCCCGCGCCTGGCCAGGCGCGAGCCGGGGCACCCTGGCACCCCGGTGGATGCGCTGCGGCAGCAGCACCATGCACTCGTGGACGACGCTTACGCCCGGTACGAGGCGGGCGAGATCGACCTGCGCGCACTGCACCTGGAGTACAACCGGCTGCTGCGGGACTACGGCACCGCCCGCACCGGCCGCGACCTCAGCTCCCTCACCGCGCGTGACCTCGACCGGCTTGCGGACGCCGGCCCGCTGCGCGAGGCCCTGGACTCCTTCTCCGAGCCCGCCTTCGCGGCCGAGAGCGACGCCGAGGCACGCCGCGCCACCGAGACCACCCGGGCGGTGATCGCCTCATGGTGACCGCCGGACTGCAGCACTGGTGGGTGTTCGTGCTCGCCCTCGCCGCGCTCGTGGCCGCCTTCCTGCTCGGGTACCTGCGGCGTCGCCCCGCCCTCGGTGAGGCGCGGTGGGTCGCGAACGCCGGGTACCTCACCGCGCTGCCCTCCTTCACGCGTGCCCTCGGTCAGTACCGCCGCGGCCTGTGGGGCGCGGTCGTCCTGACCCTGCTGGCGGGGACCGCCGCCGGCGTGCTCGCCGCCCGCCCCGTGCAACGCGAGTCGACGAACCCCGAACTGGCCACGCGGGACATCGTCCTGTGCCTGGACGTCTCCGGATCGATGGTGGGGTACGACGCCGAGATCGTCGACACCTTCCTGGACCTGGTGGAGGAGTTCGACGGCGAGCGGATCGCCCTGTCCATCTGGAACCAGACCTCACGCACCGTGTTCCCCCTCACCGACGACTACGACCTGGTGCGGGAGGAACTGGCGCACGCCCAGGACGTGCTGGACTTCGACGTCGCGACCCTGGACGACAACACCTACGACCCCGAGGACCTGGACTCCCTGATCGCGTTCATCGCCGGCACCGATGGGGGCAGCGAGACCGACACCTCCCTGATCGGCGACGGCCTGGCCAGTTGCGGGCTGCTGTTCGACGAGGCCGACGCGGAGCGCTCCCGCACCGTGATCCTCGCCTCCGACAACCAGGTGATCGGGGAGCCGGTGTTCTCGCTGGAGGACTCCGCCGACTTCATCGACCGCCGGGACATCAACCTGGTGGCGATCTACGGGGGCGAGGAGAGCCTCGCCTCCGAGGCAGCACGGACGGAGTACGAGACGATCGTCACCTCCCACGGCGGGCTGTTCTTCGAGGCAGCCGACCCCGAGGCCGTGCCCGCCATCCTGGAGTCCGTGGAACAGGAGCAGGCGGTCGATCTCGATGTGGAACCCGAGGTCACCATCACCGATGCGCCGGCCTGGCCGCTGGCCGTGCTCGGCGGCGCACTGCTGGTCCTGGGCGGGCTGCTGTGGAGGTTGCGACTATGACCTGGCAACCCGTGTTCGGGCTGTGGAGTGCCCTGTTCGCGCTGCCGCTCCTCGGCGCCGGTATCGCGCTGGCGCTGTCCTGGCGCACCGAGAGCCGCACCGCGTGGCTGCGGCGCGGCGGCATCGCGCTCCTCGCGCTCGTGATGGCCCTGGGTCCCTCCACCGCGCGCGACACCACCAGTACCGTGGCGGTGAATGCCGACATCATCTTCGTGGTGGACCGCACCGGATCGATGGCCGCCGAGGACTACAACGGCTCCGAGCCACGCCTGGACGGGGTGAGCGCCGACATCACCGAGATCGTGCAGGACTTCCCCGGGGCCGAGTACGGCATCGTGGCGTGGGACTCGCGTTCCACCCGGCAGCTGCCGCTGACCAGCGACGCCAACGCGGCGATCTCCTGGGCCGACACCCTCACCCAGGAGCTCTCCTCGCTCTCGGCGGGATCCCGGCTGGACCGCCCGCTGGTGGCGCTCACCGAGATGCTCGAGTCGGCGCAGGAACGCAATCCGCAGAACGTCCGTCTGGTGTTCCTGATGTCCGACGGGGAGAACACGGACGGCGACGCCTCCACCGCGGACTCCCCCCTGATCCCGTTCGACGCGTTGGAGCCGCTGGTGGACGGCGGCGCGGTGCTGGGGTACGGCACCGTGGAGGGCGGCACCATGCGCGTGTGGGACGGTTCGACACCCCCCGAGGAGGCCGACTGGATCATCGACCCGGCCACGGACGAACCCGCGGTCTCGGTGATCGACGAGACCAATCTGCGCGCCGTGGCCGAGCAGCTCGCGATCCCCTACGAGCACCGCACCCAGCCCGGCGGGCTGGAGAGCGTGACGCAGGGGTACGACCTGACACAGATCGCCGGGGACGGGCGGCGCGAGGTGACGGTCTACACCCCGCTGCTGTGGCCCTTCGCCCTGGCCGTGCTCGGCCTGCTGGCGTGGGAACTGTTCGCCCTGGGCGGCGCGTTCCCCCGCATCCCCGGGTCCGCCCGCAGCACGACCGCCGCCCGTGGCCGCGGGAGCGCCCAGGGCGGGCAGCGAGCCCAGCAGGCGCAGGCCGGCGCCGCAACGGAGGATGCCCGATGAGCGCCCCGATGCTGACCGACCCCCTCGGTATGGACGAGGCCGCCCGGCGCAAGGCCGAGGAGGACGCCTTGGCCTCGACGCGGCGCCGTCGCCGCCGCCTGCTGTGGTGGTCCGCGCCCGTCGTGGCGGTCGCCGTGATCGTCGCGGGGTGGCTCGTGATCGCCTCCACCCTGACTCTGTTCGGCGTGCGCGCCTACGAGGGTCAGGACTACCCGGGAGCCGTGCGCGACTTCACCACGACGGAGTCGATGAACGTATCGGACTCCTGGAAGCCGGCGTTCAACGCCGGGACCGCGCGCTACGCCGCCGGCGCCTTCGCCACCGCCGCGACCGACCTCGAACGGGCGCTCGCGCTCGTGCCGCGCGCCGCCGAGGGCGAGGAGCGCGGCTGGCCGGAGTGCGCCGTCGCCACCAACCTGGCCCTGGCGCAGGAGGGCCTGGGCGATGAGGCACTGGCGGCGCAGGATCCCGACATGGCACTGAGTTTCTACGGCACGGCGCTCACCCACCTCGAGGGTTGCCGTGTGGAGCAGTACCCGGCCGACGACGAGGCCTCCTCGGCGCAGCAGGTCACCGCCGAGGATGCCTGGATCCGGTTGCAGGAGAAGATCGCCGGGGCGCAGTCCGAGGGTGAGGGCGGCGGCGCGGAGGAACCCGAGGACTCCGACGGGCAGGACGGGGACTCCGAGGACCCCGAAGGCTCCTCGGAGGACGAGCTGGAGAACCCCACCGAGCAGCAGGCACCCGGCGAGGAGGACCCCGATGCCGAGTTGCTGGGCGAGCTCGAGGAGCGCAACCGGGAGGCCCAGCAGGGACGCGAGGAGCAGGAGCAAGGCTTCGGCGGTGGCTCCGGCGGCGGTCAGGGCTGGTAGGCCTCGAGTCCGGTGAGCCGGCGAACCCGTGGCTCCCGCGGCGGGGACGTGCCCGAGGGGCACGTCCTGGCCGCGGGAGCCACGGGTTCGGCGTGAGGGGCGGTCAGCTCCAGACCATGGCGCGCGCCGGGTCCTCCAGCACGCGTGCGACGTCGGAGAGCACCCGGGCGCCGAGCTCGCCGTCCACGAGCCGGTGGTCGAAGGACAGCGCCAACTGAGTCACCCAGCGCGGCTTGATCTTGCCCTTGTGCACCCACGGTCGCTGCGTGATCGCCCCGAACGCGAGGATCGCGGACTCCCCCGGGTTGAGGATCGGCGTCCCGGTGTCGATGCCGAAGACCCCCACGTTCGTGATGGTCACGGTGCCGTCGGTCATGTCGCTCGGGGCGGTGCGCCCCTGGCGGGCCGTGGCGGTGAGGTCGGCGATGCCCTGCGCGAGGTCGCGCAGTCCGAGCCGGTGGGCGTTCTTGATGTTCGGCACCACGAGGCCGCGGGGGGTCGCGGCGGCGATCCCGAGGTTGATGTAGTGCTTGTAGACGATCTCCTGAGCCTCGTCGTCCCAGGCCGCGGAGATCTCCGGGTGGCGTCGGATCGCCAGCACCAGCGCCTTGGCGGCGATCAGCAGCGGGGTGACCCGCACGCCGTCGAACTCCTTGTCCGCCCGGAGTTTCTCCACCAGCTTCATGGTGCGGGTGACGTCCACGGTGTGCAGCACCGTGACGTGTGGTGCGGTGAACGCGGAGGCGACCATGGCCTCGGCGGTGCGGCGGCGCACGGAGCGCACGGGCACCCGGGTCTGCCGGCCGTCGTCGGAGACCACACCGTCGGCGAGCCAGGGGGTGTCATCCCCGGGATAGGTCACGAGTTGCCGGACCTCGCCCTCGCGGGCACGGGCCACGACGTCGTCCCGGGTGATGATCCCGCCGGGCCCGGAGGGCGTGACGGTCTCCAGGTCGATGCCGAGGTCGCGGGCGAGCTTGCGCACCGGTGGTTTGGCCAGCACCGGGACGCCGGAGGACGTGGGGGTGGAGACCAGTGGGCCGCGGGTGTCCGTCGGGCGGGCCTGCGGGGAGTGGGACGACGGCGTGGCAGGCGTGGTGGCCGGGGCCGGCTGCGCGGTGGGGCGGCTGGCGGGCTGGGTCGTTCCGTGCGCCCCGGTGCGTCGGGGACGCCGCGTGGTGGGTGCGTGCCCGGTGCCGTAACCCACCAGGACACCACCGGAGGGCTCGGGCTGGGAGGGCGCCTGCTGGGGCTGCTGAGCGGGTGAGCCCTGCTGGGGCGAGCCGGCCGCGGCGGGTGAGGCTGCGCCGTCGGGCGCCTGCGCCTGCCCGGCGGCCTCGGGGCTGGGCGAGGGCGCGCTGCCGTCCGGGTCGGTGTCGACCACGATGATCGCGGTGCCCACGTCCACGGTGGTGCCCTCGGTCACGAGGATCTCGGCGACGACCCCGTCCCACGGGCTGGGGAGTTCCACGAGCGACTTGGCGGTCTCGATCTCCACGATCACCTGGTTGACGGCGACGGTGTCCCCGGCGGCGACGTGCCAGGTGACGATGTCGGCCTCGGTCAGTCCCTCACCGACGTCGGGGAGGGCAAAGCGCTGCAGGTTCGGCACGATTCATCCTTACATTCATCCGCGAGGCAGTTTCGCCACCACCGCGAGGCAGTTGTGTTCGCCGGCGCTGAGCGCTCAGGCGGCGAACGCCCGGTCCACGGCGTCGAGGATCCGGTCCAGCGAGGGCAGGTAGTCCGACTCGATGGCCGAGGCGGGGTAGGGCGTGTGGAAGCCGCCGACCCGCAGCACCGGCGCCTGCAGGCGGTAGAAGCACCGCTCCGCCACGGCGGCTGCGATCTCGGCGCCCACCCCGTGCGCCGTCGGCGCCTCGTGCACCACGATCAGGCGACCGGTGCGCTCCACCGAGGCGACGACGGAGTCGAGGTCCAGCGGCGCCACCGAGCGCAGGTCGATGACCTCCAGTTCCCGCCCCTCCTCGGCGGCCGCCTGGGCCGCCGCGAGCGAGGTGGCCACGCTCGGACCGTAGGCCACGAGCGTGGCATCGCGCCCGGCGCGCACGGTGCGGGCGCGATGCAGGTCGCCACTCGGCTCGGCGTCGAGCTCGACCGCACCCTTCTCCCAGTACCGGGACTTGGGCTCGAGGAAGATCACCGGGTCCGGGGAGGCGATCGCCTGCTGGATCATCGTGTACCCGTCCTGGGCGGTGGCCGGGCTGACGATCCGCAGTCCGGCGGTGTGCGCGAACAGCGCCTCCGGGGACTCGCTGTGGTGCTCGATCGCGCCGATGTGCCCGCCGTAGGGGATGCGGATCACGACCGGCACCCGCACCCGCCCCTGGGAGCGGTAGTGCAGCTTGGCGAGTTGGGTGGTGATCTGGTCGAACGCGGGGAAGACGAACCCGTCGAACTGGATCTCCACCACGGGGCGGTAGCCGGCCATCGCCAGCCCGATGGCGGTGCCGAGGATCCCGGACTCCGCCAGCGGGGAGTCCACCACGCGCTGCGTACCGAACTGGGCCTGCAGGCCGTCGGTCACCCGGAACACGCCGCCGAGGCGGCCGATGTCCTCGCCCATGAGCATCACGCGATCGTCCTGCTCGAGGGCGCGGCGCAGGCCCGCGTTGATGGCCCGGGCCAGCGGGAGCGTGGTGGTCGACGGCGTGGGTCGCCCGGCGTCGCCGGTCGCGTTGGTCTGGATGTCAGTCGTGATCGCCATGATGGTCACCGTCCGGCCGTGGCATCGAGGAAGGAGGACTGGTAGTCACGGAACCAGCTGCGCTCGGCGTCCAGGCGCTGGTGCGGCTCCGCGTAGACGTGGTCGAACATGCTCTCCGGTGCGGGCGGGGTCAGGCTGCGGCAGTAGGTCCGCACGCCCGCGGTGAGTTCCGCGGCCTCGGCGTCGATGCGGGCCTGGGCCTCGTCGTCGAGCACGCCCTCGGCGCGCAGCAGCGCCGCCAGGCGCGCGATGGGGTCCCGCTGGCCCCAGTGCTCCTCCTCCTCGCGCATCCGATACCGAGTGGGGTCGTCAGAGGTGGTGTGGGCGCCCATCCGGTAGGTGACCGCCTCGATGAACGTGGGGCCCTCCCCGCGGCGCGCGCGCTGGAGGGCAGTGGCCGTGGCGGCGTAGCAGGCGAGCACGTCGTTACCGTCCACCCGGATGCTCGGCACGCCGAAGCCGCCGCCGCGCTCCACCAGCGGCACGGCGCTCTGCACGGTGCTGGGCGCGGAGATGGCCCACTGGTTGTTCTGGCAGAAGAAGACCACCGGGGCGTTCGTGGTGGCGGCGAAGACCAGGGCCTCGTTGACGTCGCCCTGGGCGGTGGCGCCGTCGCCGAAGTAGGTGATGACGGCGCGGTCGCGTGCGGGGTCACCGGTGCCGACGTCGCCGTCGCGCTGGATGCCCATCGCGTAGCCGGTGGCGTGCAGGGTGTGGGAGCCGATCACCAGCGTGTAGAGGTGGAAGTTGTGGGGCGCGGGGTCCCAGCCGCCGTGCTGGGTGCCGCGGAAGAGGTGCAGCAGTTCGCGCACGGGCAGGCCGCGGACGTGCGCGACGCCGTGCTCCCGGTAGGAGGGGAACACGTAGTCCCGGGGGGCCAGGGCGTGCGCGGAGCCGATCTGCGCGGCCTCCTGCCCGCGCGACTCCGGCCACAGGCCGAGTTCGCCCTGCCGCTGCAGGCTCGTGGCCTCACGGTCGAAGGCCCGGGTGAGGCTCATGTCGGCGTACATCGCCAGGAGTCGCTCGGCGTCGAGCGTGGCGGCCAGGGATGCGAGCGCCTCGCCGTTCGGGACGGCGGGATCGGGCGCGACGCGCTCGCCCTGCGGGGTGAGCAGCCGCAGCGTGCCGGGCACGTCGCACGGGTCTGACCACGGCAGAGGCTGCGCTGAGTCGGGTGTCGCCTGGGGGGAGTCGGGTACGTCGGGGGCGTCGGCTGCTGCGTCGGTGCGCGACGGTCCGGTCACTGATCCTCCTGAACCTACGTTTCCGTAACCTACGGGGTCGTAGCCTACGGTAGCGTAAGTTAGAGCGAGCGGGAAGAGTGGCCGAGTGGCGCCGTCGAGCGGGCGCCTGCGCACCACCCACCCCGCCGAGCGGGTTCTTACGCAGCGCGCGGACGCGAGAACTCAGCCCAACCACACGCTCGGCGTCACTGGGGGCGGCGCAACCGCACGCTCGGCGTGCGCGGCGGAGCGGGGGGCGAGCGCCTACGAGGTGGGCGCGCCCGCGGCGAGGAACTCTCCCGCCACCGCGATCACGATGTCGTTCGCCTCGGGTTCCCCGATGGTGACCCGCACGCCGTCGCCGGCGAAGGGGCGCACCAGCACCCCCGCCCTGGCGAAGGCCGTGGCCAGCACGCCCGCGGCGTCGCCCACCCCGAACCACACGAAGTTGCCCTGTGCATCCGGGATCGACCACCCCTGCTGCCGCAGCGCGGCCAGCACCCGAGTGCGTTCAGCGACCACGGCATCCACCCGCGCGAGCAGTTCGTCCTGCGCGGCCAGGGACTCCACCGCGGCGGTCTGCGCCAGGGCGTTGACCGCGAACGGGGTCGTGGTCGCCTGGAATCCGGCGATCAGCCGCGCCCGGCCGAGCGCGTACCCCACGCGCAGTCCGGCCAGGCCGTACGCCTTGGAGAACGTGCGCAGCACCACCACCCGGGGGTCCTCCCGCAGCAGGGCCACCGAGTCGAGCGGATCGGCCTGATCGCGGATGAACTCCACGTACGCCTCGTCGATCACCACGAGCACGTCCTTCGGCACCGACTCCAGCACGCGGCGCACCTGCGCGGTGCCGAGCGCCGGCCCGGTCGGGTTGTTCGGCGTGCACAGCAGCACGGCCTTGGTGCGCGGGGTGACGGCGGCGATCATCGCCTCGAGGTCGTGCTCCGCGCCCGCGGTGAGCGGCACCGGGACCGGCGTCGCGCCCGCCACCTGCGTGAGGATCGGGTAGGCCTCGAAGGACCGCCAGGCGAACACGACCTCATCACCCGCGCTGGTCAGCGCCCGCAGGATGGTCTCGAGCACCCCCACCGACCCGTTGCCCACGACCACCTGGTCCTCGCGCACGCCGTGGTAGGCGGCGATCGCCTCGCGGACCCCCGCGGCGGCCATGTCCGGGTACCGGTTCATGTCCGTGGCGGCATCGGCCACCGCCGTCACCACCCGCGGCAGCGGCGGGTAGGGGTTCTCGTTGGAGGAGAGCTTCTCGGTCAGCGACCCCGAGGGACGAGCGCCGGCGACGTAGGAGGGCAGCGCGGTGATGTCGTCCCGCAGTGTCACTTTGGCCATGACACCAGCATGCCGCCTCACCCCCGGCCATGTCTCGCGCCCCCGCGCCGAGATCCATCCGGCGTGGGATCATGGGCGGCGTGAAGGAATTCCTCGCCCGAATCGGCGTGACGGCGATCGCCGTGTGGCTTGCCCACCTCATGGTCAGCGGCATCGAGGTGACCGCCGCCGACACCTGGTGGCAGCAGGTCCTGATCTACCTGGGGGTGGGCCTCGTGCTCGCCCTGGTCCAGATGATCATCAAGCCGTTCGTCAAGGCGCTCACGTTCATCCTGTACATCCTGACCCTGGGCCTGTTCAGCCTCGTGGTGAACGCGCTGCTGCTGATGCTGGTCGGCTGGCTGACCAGCCACTTCGAGTGGGGTCTGCAGGTGGAGAGCTTCTGGCCCTCCGCCGTGCTCGGCGCCCTGGTGATCTCGATCATCACCGGCATCCTCAGCATCTTCCTGCCGCGCGGCCGGGACTGACCCGGACCACCTCGACACCCCCACCCAGCGATACGGGAGAATGCCGCCATGTCTGACTCCGCGTGGACCCCCCTTGCCGCCGACCCGACCATCGCCCTCGGCCCGCTGGACGGCCGCTACCGCGGCGAGGTCGCCCCGCTGGTGGACCACCTGTCCGAGGCGGCGCTGAACCGCGCCCGCCTGCACGTGGAGGTCGAGTGGCTGATCCACCTCACCGAGGTCGGCGCCATCCCGGGCGCCCCCACGCTGAGCGAGGCCGAGAAGACCTACCTGCGCGACGTCGTCGCCTCCTTCGGACCCGACCAGATCGCCGAGCTCGGCGCGATCGAGGCGGAGACCCGGCACGACGTCAAGGCCGTGGAGTACTTCCTCAAGCGCCGCATGAGCGCCGCCGCGGACGTGCTCGGCGAGACCTCGCTGCCCGCCGCGAGCGAGCTGGTGCACATCTTCTGCACCAGCGAGGACATCAACAACCTCTCCTACGCGATCACCATCCGCTCGGCCGTCACCGAGGTCTGGCTGCCCGCCGCGCGAAAGGTGAGCGACGCCGTCGCCCACCTCGCCCGCGAACACGCCGCCACCCCGATGCTCGCGCGCACCCACGGCCAGCCCGCCACCCCGGTCACGCTCGGCAAGGAGTTGGCGGTGCTCGCCCACCGGCTGCGCCGTCAGATCGCGCGGATCGAGCAGGACGAGTTCCTCGGCAAGATCAACGGGGCGACCGGCACCTACGGCGCGCACGCGATCTCCGTGCCGGGAACCGATTGGGAGGCGGTGGCCGGCGCGTTCGTGGAGCGCCTCGGGCTGACCTGGAACCCGCTGACCACGCAGATCGAGAGCCACGACTGGCAGGCCGAGCTGTACGCGGACCTCGCCCGCTTCAACCGGGTGCTGCACAACCTCGCCACCGACGTGTGGACCTACATCTCGCTGGGCTACTTCGTGCAGAACCTCGCCGCGCAGGGCTCCACCGGGTCCTCCACGATGCCGCACAAGGTCAACCCGATCCGGTTCGAGAACGCCGAGGCGAACCTCGAGGTCTCCTGCTCGCTGCTGGACAACCTCTCCGCCACCCTGGTCACCTCGCGGCTGCAGCGCGACCTCACCGACTCCTCCTCCCAGCGCACCATCGGGGTGGCGTTCGGGCACTCACTGCTGGCGATCGGGAACGTCACCCGCGGCCTGGCCGGCCTGGACGTGAACGCCGAGGCGATGGCCGCCGACCTCGAGGGGAACTGGGAGGTGCTCGGCGAGGCCGTGCAGTCCGCGATGCGCGCCGCCGGGATCGCCGGCGCCACCGGGATGGCGGACCCGTACGAGCGCCTGAAGGAGCTCACCCGCGGCCGCCGGGTCTCCGGGGCGGACATGCGGGCCTTCATCGGTGACCTCGGGCTGCCCGACGACGTGGCGCAGCGCCTTCTCGCGCTGACCCCCGTCTCGTACACGGGGTACGCCGAGCGCCTCGTGGGTCACCTGGCGTAGTCGCCTGCAGAACCACCTCGTAGTACCTGCAGAACCACCTCGCGGTGCCTCCCGATACTTCCCAGCCGGTTCCCAGCAACCACACAAGCACCTCCGCCATTGTGGCTCCTGACCACGCAGCACCACTGCGAACCGGAAGGAACCACCCCATGACCATTCGGCGAACCGCTCCTCGCTATGCGGCACTCGGAGCCGTACTGGCTGCATCGCTAGTGCTCGCCGCCTGCTCGAGCGACGACGGCACCGCCGACACGACCGCGGCCGACACCACGACCGAGGCGACCGACGAGGACACGACGGAGGAGTCGACGGACGACACGAGCGCCGACGACACGACCGCAGCCGACACGACGAACGACGACGATGTCGCGACCGCGGTCGACGTCGTGACGGGGTGCGAGGAGATCGCGGCCCTGTTCACCACCGACGGCCCGGCGAACCCGGATCTGCCTGATCCCGAGTCGTCCGCTGTGTGCGACGGTGACACGATCGTGATCACCTCGAACGGAATCCCCGACTACACCTACATCGAGACGAGCCCCGGCCCGCCCTCAGCGCAGGATCTGACCTACGAGATCCCCGCCGAACCGACCGTGGCCGACGACACCACCGACGTGCCGTTGATCGGCGCGCTCGGGGTCACCCTGGCCGGCATCCCGATCTACGGACCGACGGAGGGAACCGGCGGTGACGTCGGCTCGATCGACGGCATCCTGATGGAGTGCGGGAGCCACAACGGCCCGACCGGTTTCCACCTGCACCTCGTCGGCACGAGCGAGACGACCGATTGCGACTTCAGCCCCGACGAGATCGCATCAGGCCCGCAGCTGCTGGGCTACGCGTTCGACGGCTACCCGATCTACACCGGCAACGACCAGTACACGTCGTCGTGGGAGCTGACCGACGAGTCGCTGTTCGCGAGTGACACCTGGGCCGCCCACACCTACGTCGAAGGGTCCGGCGACCTCGACGAGTGCAACGGTCTCACCGACGCCGACGGCAACTACGCCTACTACACGACCGATGAGTTCCCCTACGTCCTCGGCTGCTTCGTCGGCGACGTCGAGATCCGAGGCGGCAGGTGACCGTCGGCGGCGCCACCGTCGATACCGGCCGGCGGCGCCTGCTCGGCCTCTCGCTCGGCGCCATCGGCATGGCGGTCACCGGCGCCACACTGAGTGCGTGCGCCCCCGACGAGGGCTCGTCGGACGAACCGACCGAGGTCGACGTCGGATTCCTCACCGACATGAGTGCCCACCACAGCCAGGCGCTCGTGTTGTGTCAACGGGTACTGGGCGGCGACGTCGGCACCCCGGTCACGGCTGCGGCGGCAGAGGTGCTGCAGAACCAGGCAATCGAACTCGGCACGATGCGTGCGTGGCTGGCGGACTGGGGCCAATCGACGGCACCGCCGGAGACGGTGATGGCGTGGATGCACGGCGGTGGCGGCATGCCGCTTGCCGAGATGCACGGTCTTGCGTCCGACGCCGAACTCGCTGAACTCTCCCGGCTCGACGGACTCGAGCAAGGCCGCTACTGGCTCGAACTGATGTCGGCCCACCACGAGGGCGGGGTGACGATGGCAGAGGCGGCGGTCGATCTGGCCTCGAGCGAGAAGGTGATCCGTCTCGCCGAGACCCAGGCCGCCGTCCAGTCGTTCGAGATCGAGCAGTACCGCCAACTCCTGGACACCACCTACGCCCTCAAGACGGGGTAGCCGGACACCGAGCGACAGGAGCGGGCGACCACGAGGTGGGTGGGTCAGGCGCGGGTGAGCAGGTACAGCCGGGGGCGGTGGCCCTTGGCGAAGTACTGCGGGCCGCGCTCCACGTGCCAGCGCTGGTCCGCGGCCAGCACCCGCTCGAAGCGGCGGATGTCGTGCGTGAGGATGCCGGCGCGTAGGTCGGGTGATCCGAGGCGGTCGACGGCGTCCAGCAGCCCGACGTAGAGCGTCTCGTTGGTCTCGTGCTCGCCGATCAGCTCACCCCAGGGCGGGTTGCACACGATCGTCTCGTAGCCGGCCTCCGACTCCGCACCCTCCGACCCGAGATCGAGCACATCGCCGGTACGCACCTCGACCTTGCCGCGCAGTCGAGCCGCGCGCAGGTGGCGCCGGGCGGCCTCCGTGGCCTCGGGCGCCTGGTCGATCGCGAGTCCACGCTCCACCCGAACCTCGCGACGGGCAAGGCGTTCCACGGTCAGCGTCCCCGATCCGCACATGAGATCCGCGAACGTCGGCGCGAGGCCGACCTGGTCCACCACTGCCGCCGCGATGGTCGCGTTCAGCGCGCCGGGATAGCGCTCGGTGCGCCAGGCACGGGTGGCCAGCGGCCTCGGCGTGGTCCGGATCAGCAGTTCCCATCCGGGCGCTCCCCCACGTGCCCGGCGCACCCGCACCAGCAGGTCGCCGTCGGGGTCCACCGGCACGCCCGCGAGGGCCGCGACCTCCTCGGCCACCCGCAGCATCAGCGGGGTGTCCGAACCGGCTGCCTCCAGGCGCAGCCCGGCGAACCGCACCCGCGGTCGCTGCCGCGCGAGGAGGTCCAGCGCGTCGTGCACCTGCCGCGTGACCTCCGTGGCCAGCAACCCGCTCGGCCGCCGCTCGGGTGAGGTGATCACCAGGTATCCGGCGACGGCGCAGCGCAAGTTTCCGACGGCGCTCAGGAGCGCGGGGGTCGCCTCCCCTCGGAGCGCGAACTCCTCCTGGTCGCTCGCGGGGCTCACGCCCCGATCCCCCGCGGGGGCCACCGCATCGGCCACGATCAGTCCCGCCCGTGCGGCCTCCTGCCGCAGCGCCGGTCCCACGCCGGGCAGCACCTGCAGGACCACGCCGGTCACGTCGCCCCCCTCAGTGACGCATAAGCCGTGAGACCACCACTCCGGCCACCGCGATGACCACCAGGCCCAGACCCACCAAGGCCGGGCCCGCGTGCATGCCCAGCACCATGCGGTCCACGATCACCACCTCGTTGCGGCTGATGTCCGGGAGGGTCGACCCGGTGAAGTAGGCGTTCTCCGTGACCTGGGTTGCGGGCGCGGTGAATGCCTGCTCGGAGAGCGTCAGGTAGCCCGAGCCGCCGTAGGGCTCGAGCCATCCCTGCAGTTCGGGGGTGTCGGCGGCGCTGATCGGCCCCGCGAACAGCACCTCGGCGCCGCCGCGCAGGTCGTCGTCGCGGTCGATGCGCTGCTCGTGGATCACGTAACTGCGAATGGTCACGGCGCGGCTGGAGGCACCGTCGAAGAGGATCGGCTGCACCATCCGGTCGGAGGCGAAGGACAACTCGATGGGCGGCAGGACGCCGTCGAAGCCGCCGTCCACCGTCAACTGCACCACGGAGAAGGACCATCCGGCGTCGGCGTAGCGGTCCACCACCGCCTGAGCCTCCTCGGAGATCGCCATCCCGGCATCGCTGATCCACGTCGCCAGCGCCTCCCGGTCGCCCTTCTCGGTGGTCATCACCTCCGAGGTGGTGACCTCCTGCGGCTCCAGCGGGGTGGCGGCCTCCTCGGCCTGCTCGGAGAAGTACTGCGGGTCCGGCCACCACCGACTGACCTCCTCGACCTCGGGCGCGGCGAGCTCGGCGACCAGGTCCATGGTGGCGGCATCACCCACGGACACCTCCGCCGGGTTCGGGGTCGGGAAGATCGCCAGAGCCGTGGAGGCGTCACCGCGCACCGCGAGTTGCACCAGGGAGCGCTGCTGCCCGTCCACGCGGCGGAGCACCGCGGACTCGGCGACCACGAACGCCTCCTCCCCGGGAACGGTGGCCAGGCGCCCACACAGGCAGACCTCGACCTCCTCGACCTCCTCCGTGGCGTCCGTACCCTCGGCTGCGGCCGGCCCGGCCAGGGGCGCGAGGGCGAACAGGGCGCCCGCGAGGGACGCGACGAGGGTCGCGATCGGGCGACGACGAGCGGGGTGACGATGACGACTCACCCGCTCAGGGTAGGCACTCCACGTGCCGAACGCGTGGGGCACGCGCGCGGGGACCCTCGCGCGACTGCGTCCCCCCCTCGCATTTGATACCCCTAGGGGGTATGCTGCGGTGATGAGCACCACCGAAGTCGACCTCGCGGTCGAGGGCATGACCTGCGCCTCCTGCGTCGCGCGCGTGGAGCGCAAACTGCAGAAACTGCCCGGCGTGCGGGCCGAGGTGAACCTCGCCCTCGAGCGCGCGCACGTCACTCTCACCGAGCCCGTGGACACCGAGGACCTGCTCGCCGCAGTCGACTCCGCGGGCTACTCCGCGAGGGTCCTGACCCAGCCCGAAGCCGACCCGGCGCCTGAGATCCCCGGGCCGGACTACGACCAGGCGCTCTCTGCGCACGGCGGCCACGGCGGAAGCGATCACCCGGGCACCGACCACGCCGCCGGCCACCACGACGGCGACACTTCCGCCCCGACGGCCGACCGCGGCACCATGCTGCGGCGCCGGCTGATCGTCGCCGCGGTCCTCACGCTGCCGGTGGCGCTGCTGTCCATGATCCCGCCGCTGCAGTTCACCGGCTGGCAGTGGGTCGTGGCGGCGCTCGCCCTACCGGTGGTGACCTGGGCGGCCTGGCCCTTCCACGCGGCCGCGTTCAAGGCGGCCCGCCACGGCTCCTCCACGATGGACACCCTGGTCTCCCTCGGCGTCATCGCCGCCACCCTCTGGTCGCTGTACGCCCTGCTGTTCGGCGGCGCGGGCGCCCTGGGGATGCGCATGGAGTTCACCCTGCTGCCGCGCTCGGGCGGCCACGGCACCCCCGAGCTGTACTTCGAGGTGGCGGCCGTGGTCACCACCTTCCTGCTGGCGGGGCGCTACGCGGAGTACCGCGCCCGACGCTCCTCCGGTGATGCGCTGCGCTCCCTGCTGGAGCTCGGCGCGAAGGAGGCCCACCTCGTGCTGCCGGACGGCACCGAGCGCCTCGTCCCGATCGCCCAGTTGCGGGTGGGCGATGCCTTCCGGGTGCGCCCGGGTGAGAAGGTCGCCACGGACGGTGAGGTGATCGAGGGGACCTCCGCCGTCGACGCCTCCATGCTCACCGGCGAACCCGTCCCCGTGGACGTCGGCCCGGGGGATGCGGTCACGGGCGCCACGATGAACACCTCCGGCGCCCTGACGGTGCGCGCCACCCGGGTGGGGGCCGACACCGCCCTGGCCCAGATCGGCGCCCTCGTGGCGCGCGCGCAGACCGGGAAGGCGCCCGTGCAGCGCCTCGCGGACCGCATCTCGGCCGTGTTCGTGCCGATCGTCATCGCCCTGGCCGTGGCCACCCTGGCCGTCTGGCTGATCATCGACGCCACGAACGGCGGCCTGAGCACCGACGGCGTGCAGGCCGCGTTCACCGCCGCCGTCGCCGTGCTGATCATCGCCTGCCCCTGCGCCCTGGGCCTGGCGACCCCGACCGCGCTGCTGGTGGGCACCGGCCGCGGCGCGCAGCTCGGCATCCTCATCAAGGGCCCACAGGTGCTGGAGGCCACCCGCCGGATCGACGTGGCCGTGCTGGACAAGACCGGCACCGTGACCGTCGGCGCGATGAGCGTCGCAGCGGTCGCACCGATCGGGAACTCCACCCGCGCGGAGGTCCTGGCGGTGGCCGGCGCGGTGGAGTCCTCCTCGGAGCACCCCATTGCCCGGGCGATCACGACCTCCGCCCGCGAGGCCGGTCCGCTGCGAGAGGTGCGGGACTTCGGCAACCAGGCCGGGTCCGGCGTCACCGCCACGCTGACCGACGGCACCGAGGTCGCCCTCGGGCGCCCGGGCTGGGTCGCGGATCGGGCGGGCGGGGCAAGCGAGGTGGGCGACGTCGTCGCTCGCCTCGAGGCCACCGGTGCCACCACCGTGGTGCTCGCCTGGGGCGGGCAGGTCCGCGGTGCGATCGCCCTGCGGGACGAGGTCAAGACCTCCTCAGCCTCCGCCATCGCCCGGATCAAGGACCTCGGGATCACCCCGGTGCTGCTCACCGGGGACCAGGAGGCGGCCGCCCGCGCCGTGGCGACCGAGGTCGGCATCACCGAGGTCATCGCCGGGGTGCTGCCCGAGGGCAAGGTCGACCAGGTGGAGCGGCTGCAGCGCGCCGGGCACGTGGTGGCGATGGTGGGCGACGGCGTGAACGACGCCGCCGCGCTCGCCCAGGCCGACCTGGGGCTGGCGATGGGCACCGGCACGGACGTGGCGATCGAGGCCAGCGACCTCACCCTGGTGCGTGGCGACCTGGACGCGGTCCCCACGGCCATCGCGCTGTCGCGCCGCACCCTGCGGGTGATCAAGCAGAACCTGTTCTGGGCCTTCGCCTACAACGTGGCCGCGATCCCGCTGGCCGCCCTGGGCCTGCTCAACCCGATGATCGCGGGTGCTGCGATGGCGGCGAGCTCGGTGATCGTGGTGAGCAACTCGCTGCGGCTGCGCAGGGCGGGCTGAGACGGCACCCCGGGGCGATGCCTCGGGAAGAGGCGTCACCCGCGCACACCATGCATATCACACACTCTACGCTTGTATAAGCGAATCCGTTATACGGGCTGATAGAGTCTGATCGTGGACCACTCACGAAACCCGTACACGCCAGGAGCGGGAACTCCACCCCCCGCACTCGTCGGGCGCGACGACGAACTGGCAGCCGGACGCACAGTCATCGCTCGGACCTCTCGAGGGCGCGTCGCGCAACCGCCGATCCTCTACGGGCTACGTGGCGTCGGGAAGACCGTGCTCTTGAAGGCCCTTCAGGCCCAGGCAGACAAGGCAGGCTGGCTCACCGTCGAGATCGAGGGCACCCAAACAGCGAGCCAGCAGGACCAGACCCGGCAACGCCTTGCCCGGGCGCTTGTGACCAGTGCTAGGGCTCTCACGCCACCGCGGCGCACATCACAAGCATGGCAGCGGGCGCTGGCGACGATCTCGGCGTTCTCTGTCGCGGTCGGCCCACTCGGGATGACCGCCACCCTTGGCGTCGACCCGGCGCGCGGCCGTGCGGACTCCGGTGACCCCTCGATCGACGTCGAAGAACTGGTCTCCGATCTGGTGCCGGCACTCAAAGAGTCGGGAATAGCCCTCGCGGTGTTCGTCGACGAGATACAGGATCTTGACGCGGCAACCCTCAGCGCTCTGATCGCCACACAGCATCGGGCAAGCCAGAAGGGCTGGCCCTTCCATCTCTACGGGGCAGGTCTCCCCAACGTCCCCGGGAGAATGGCGGAGGTGCACTCCTATGCCGAGCGCTTCCACTTCATGCGCATCGGCGCGCTCTCAGCGAGGGATGCCCGCAGCGCCCTCGAATCCCCGGCTGCGGCCGAGGGAGTCTCGTTCACAGAACCCGCAGTCGAACGGCTGGTCCAGGTCTCGGGCGGGTATCCATACTTCATCCAGGTGTACGGGGACCAGGCTTGGCGCAACGCCCCCGGTCCGAGTTCGATCACCTACGACGACGCACTCGCAGCGGTGACGACGGGCACCGCGGTCCTGGACGAGAGCCTCTTCCACTCGCGATGGGACCGCGCCACGCCCGCGCAGAAGCACCTCATGCGCGCGATGGCGGAAGACCGCAGCAGCAGCCAACTCTCCGACCTCGTCAGTCGGCTCGGAAAGCGACGTCCGAGTGACCTCAGCGTGGCACGCGATGCGCTCATCAAGAAGGGCTTGATCTTCGCACCGGATCGAGGAATGCTCCAGTTCACCGTCCCCCACATGGACGACTACATTCGCCGTCAGCACGAGGGCTGAAGCGCAGTTCTCAGCGGAACCGGCGGCCCTCATCGCGCCGGTAGGCCCACACCGCGAGCGCCGCGAACGCGGCCGTCCACGCCAGGAACACCGGCAGCGCCAGCGCGTAGCCCTCGGCCCCCGTGCTCGCCACCACCATGAGCTCGCGCGCGGCACGGGAGGGCAGCGCCATCGAGAACGTGTCCAGCCACCCCGGGAAGGTCTGCGGGGGGAGGAACAGGCCGCCGGCGAAGGCGAGCGGGAACAGGGTGACCTGCACGACGGCGACGGCCGCCTTGGCGGGCAGGGAGTAGCCGATCGCCAGGCCCAGCAGGGTGAAGGGCACCGCGACGGCGAGCGCCACCCCGATCGAGGCGAGCAGCCGCGGGAGGCTGATCGCTGCCTCGGTGAGGAACGCGCCGACCGCCAGGAGCGGGACCAGGGCGATCGCGGAGAAGATCAGCCCGTTGACCACACGCCCGATCAGGCGCGGCGCGGCGCCCGCGGGCAGGGTCCGCACGAAGCCGTCGAAGGGGAGCTGCCGGTCCTCGGCCACGCCGGTGCCGTGCGTGAACAGACAGGCGGACATGATGCCGAACACCCCGAGCTGGGCGATGGCGGCCGTGGCGATCACCGGAACGGTGGAGACCGCGGCGTTCGGCACCACGAAGAACAGGGCGGCCAGGGCCGGGAAGAGCGCGGCGCTGAGCACGGCGATCGGGATGCGGATGGTCTCGGTCACCTGCATCCGCACGTGCAGCGCGCACAGGCGCAAGAACCCGGGGGTGCCCGACGGCGTGGCGCCGCCCAGCGGACTCGCGGCGGAAACGCTCGTGGTGCTCATCGCTGCTCCAGAAGGCTCGGGACGGGCGCACCCGCCGGGGTGTCGGTGCCGCTCGCGGCACCGGGCTTCGTCATCGCGAGGAACGCCTCCTCGAGGGTGGCGCCGCGCACCTGCAGGTCGTGGAACTCGACCCCGGCCCGCACGAGGTCGCGCACCAGGGCGTCGGAGTCGGCGGTCACGACCTGCGCGCCCGACCCGGCCCAGGTGGCGCCGGCCCACTCGGGCGAGGTGAGCTGCGCCGTCGTGCCCTCGGGGAGGGTGACGCGCACGTGGCGGGCGCCGACCCGGGCCACGATCGCGGCGAGGGAGTCATCGGCCAGGACGTGCCCCTCGTCGATCACCACCACGCGCTGCGCGAGAGCCTCGATCTCCTCCAGGTAGTGGCTGGTGACCACCACGGTGGAGCCGCTCGCGTGATAGGCGCGCACCGCGTCCCACAGCACCCGGCGGGCATCGACGTCCAGGCCGGTGGTGGGTTCGTCCAGGAGCACCAGGCGCGGCCTCCCCACGATCGCCAGGGCGACCGCGAGCCGGCGCTTCTGCCCGCCCGAGAGTCCGCCGGTCTGGCGTCGGGCGAGCGGGGTGAGGTCGAACATCTCCAGCAGCTGCGCCGTCGGGAGCGGATCGGGGTAGTGCCCGGCGACGAAGTCGACCACCTCGGCCACTCGCAGGGTGGGCGGCAGGCCCGTCTCCTGCGGGGTGGTGCCCAGGGTGGCGCGGGCGGCGGCGTGGCGCGGGTCGCGCCCAAACAGGCGCACCGTCCCGGCGGTGGGTTTGCGCAGCCCCGCCACAAGGCTGAGCAGGGTGGACTTCCCGGCACCGTTCGGGCCGAGCATGCCGATCAGTTCGCCCTCGCCGAGGGTGAGGGTGACGTCGTCCAGCGCGGTGACGGACTCGAACGTGCGGGTGACGTGCTCCAGGGTCGCGACGCTCATGAGGATCCTCCCAAGATCGCGGTCAGTGCGGTGCGGTAGGTCCGCAACGCGGTGCGGCCCTCGGGTGTGAGGGCGAGGTAGGTGACGGGGGTGCGCTTCTCGTGGGTCTTGGTGACCTGCACGTAGCCGGCGTCCTCGAGCTTGCGCAGGTGGGTGGAGAGGTTCCCGGCGGTCATCTCGAGCTCGCGCTGCAGCCGGGGGAAGGCGATGGTGTCGTCGCGGGCGATCTGTGCGAGGGCCGCCACGATGCGCAGCCGGGCGGGGGCATGGATGACCGGGTCGAGGCCGTCGGTGCTCATGCCCGGCCCCGAGTGCGAGCCTGGGTGATCACGGCGATCGACGCCCTGATCAGCAATCCACCACCGCCGGCGAGCGCCATGATCCAGTACAGGGCGGGCAGGCCCGCCAGGCCGGCCACGGCGGCAACCACGGCGATCCAGACTCCGAGCAGGAACCAGGTCATGTCGCGGTACATCGCACCGCCCGCCATGTACAGGACCCCCACGAGGATGGTGAAGGCCCCGTTGGCCGCGATCGCCATCGCCTCGCCGTCGACACCCGCATTGCCCAGGGCGCCGACCATCACGCTGACCACCACGAAGGAGATCGGCCAGGTGATGCCGTACATCACACCGGCTCGGGTGCTCGCACCGCGGAGCCCGGCCGAGCGGCGCGTGATGTGGACGGCGGTCAGCACCCCGGCGGCCAGGAGCAGGGCGCCGAAGACGACGAACGCCCCGGCGGGCGGCAGTCCGTTCGCGTTCTGCGTGAGCGCGAGGGTGCCGTAACCGAGCAGCCAGGCCAGCCCCCACGCGCCGTACAGCAGGCGGGGGTCGGGCTGCAGGTGGTCGCGCAGGCCGCCGGCCTCCTCGATCAGCGCCTGGGCGGCCGCGGCGTCGAACGGCTCGGCGTCGTCCTTGTGCGGCGCTCCCTCGGGTTGCGCGTCCATCGATCCCCCTTGCAGAGTGGTTTGCGTTGCAAACCAGTTTGCTGCCGTGTAGTGCGGTTGTCAAGGGGCGCATCGGACAGCCCGGCCTGGTAGAACGGCCCCCATGACCCCGCCTCCCCCGGGTGCCGACATGCCGAACCTGCCGCCGCCATCTCCCAGCGCACCGCCCCCCTCCGCGCGGGCCGTGCGCCGCCGCCTGACGTGGGAGATCTGGCTCGTGCTCGGCGTCAGCCTGCTGGGCAGCGCCACTCTGGCCGCGCTGAACCTGCTGGACCGCTACACGATCGACGTCCCCCTCGCCGAGCAGTCGGCCACCCTGAACGCCACCGCGAACGAACGCGGCTGGCTGGACCTGCTCTACCAACTTCGGCGCATCGCCTTCCTCGCCCTGCCGGCGCTGCTGGCGCTGTACCTGCTCTCGGCCAACGGACGCTCCGCCGTCCGGCGCATCGGCCTGGACCTGACCCGCCCCGGACGCGACCTGCTGCACGGCCTCGCGCTGGCCGCCGCCGTTGGGATCCCGGGCCTCGGCGTCTACCTGGCGGGCCGCGCCCTGGGGATCACCGTGGAGGTGCGACCCGCCGCCCTGGACGCCTTCTGGTGGACGGTGCCGGTGCTGATCCTCGCCGCCGCCGCCAACGGGTTCCTCGAGGAGGTGGTGGCGGTCGGCTACCTCGCCGAGCGCCTGCGGGACCTGCGCTGGGGGATCGCCGCGATCATCCTGGCCAGCGCCCTGCTGCGCGCGAGCTATCACCTCTACCAGGGCCCGGGCATGGCGCTGGGCAACCTCGCGATGGGGGTGCTGTTCGCCTGGTACTACCTCGTGCCCTCCTGGGGACGGCGGGTCATGCCGCTGGTCGTCGCGCACACCCTGATCGACGTGGTGGCCTTTGTGGGGTACGCGCTGCTGCCCGCCTCCCTGCTCGCGACACTCGGACTCGCCTGAATCGGCCTGACGTCGCCGCACACGGCTCCTAGACTGACCGGGTGTCGGACGATCCGCGGGAGCGCGAGGGCGCAGACGACTCCGTGCCGGGCTACCAGCCCACGGAGCGGCTGGACCGCGCCAGCCTGCGCTCGATCGCGGCCGGCATCGACCCGGCGCAGGACGAGCCGGTCGAGGAGGACGAGGGCCTGATCGACCCGCGCACCGGTGAGGTGATCGAGCAGGAGACCGTGCTCATCGCCCGCCGCCTGCCACGCCCCGTGCGCCGCACGCCGACGCCGCTGCGCACCGTGACCATCGTGGACCTCCCGATCTACCGGCTGCGGCGCCCGGGCGACCTCGTCAGCGCCGTGATCGTCGCGGTCTCGATCCTCGTGGTGCTGCTCATGGCGGTCTTCGCCCAGCACACCACCGAGGGCGTGACCGAGGACGTGCAGGCGGCCCTGCCCGGCGCCCTGCGCAACCTGCTGCTCGGTGCCGTGAACGTGCTCGAGGGCATCACGATCTTCATCCTCCCGCTGGTGATCTCCGCCGTTCGCCTCGCCCGGCGCCAGGTCCGGGCGGTGCTGGAGGCGACGGCCACCGCCGCGGTCGCCGTCGTCGTCACCTGGGGCGCCATCTGGCTGCTGGAGACCTGGGGCACACCGCAACTGGTCAACGGGGTGACCGCCACCGACGTGGATCGGCTCTCCTTCGTGCCGATCATGGCCGCCCTGGCGGCGTTCCTCACCGTGGTGGGCGCCCCGGACCGCCGCCGCCTGGTGCGCTGGACCTGGTACCTGCTGTGGCTCACCCTCGCCCTGCAGGTGCTGCGCAGCGGCATGACCCTGCCGGGCGGCCTGACCTCCATCCTCATCGGTTACGGCCTGGGCCTGCTGGCCCGCTACGCCAGCGGCGTGCTCGGCGACCGCGCCTACTCCGCGGACCTGGTGCACGCCATGCGGCGCTGCGGGATCGACCCGGAGCGGGTGCTGCGTCTCGTGGACGGGCAACCGGTGGAGGGCGCGAGCGTGGAGACGGTCCTGGGGGAGGGCCCGATCGGCTTCGCCACCAGCGGCGAGTCCCACGAGGCACACCCGCACCGGACCCAGACCCAGGCGCAGACCCAGGCGCAGGAGCCC
Organism: Serinibacter salmoneus; assembly: GCF_002563925.1. Taxonomy (NCBI): domain Bacteria; kingdom Bacillati; phylum Actinomycetota; class Actinomycetes; order Micrococcales; family Beutenbergiaceae; genus Serinibacter; species Serinibacter salmoneus. The sequence continues at coordinate 2,993,895 of NZ_PDJD01000001.1, forward strand.
GCCGCGACCACCGCCGAGGGGTCCTCGAACCCACCGCAGCCTGGCGCGCCCCGAACCCCCGAACGCGACCCCCGGGACCTGGTGGCCGCGTGGGAGGTCTCGATGCAACTCCCGGTGATCGATGCGCCGATCATCCCGCCCGGCTCAGGCGCTCCCGATACCGACACCGACACCGACACCGACACCGACACCGACACTCCCGCCACGGCTGGAGGGTCCGGTGCCCCCAGCCAGACCGCGCCGTCCGGCGAGCGCGCCGCCTCCCCGACCGCCGGCGGCCGTATCCCGGTGCGCCGCGCCACGGCCGTGATCGGTGAGGACGAGGGCGAGAACCGGATCTACTCCGTGCGGGACGCGCAGGGGCAGTACTGGGACGTGGGGGTGCTCGACGGCGACCGCCAGGTGGTCGGGATGCTCGAGACGATCTGGGCTACTGCTCGCCTGCGGGGACTGCGGCACCGCACCGCGGTCTCCTTGCAGGCCTCCGCGGAGCGCGCCGCTCTGCTCACCTACGCCGCTCGCGCCGCCGGCGTGCACGCCCCGGAACTGCGCGGCATGACGATCGAGGCGGACTCCGCCGTGCTGGTCTCCGAACATGTCTCCGGCACCCTCACCCTCGACGACATCGACGCCACCCGCCTCAGCGACACCGTGCTGGACCGGATCTGGCGCGAACTGCTCACCGCCCACGCCGCCGGCATCGCCCACCGCTCCCTGGACGCCCGGGCCATCCTGCTGAACGCCGAGGGCCACGTCTGGCTGACGAACTGGTCCCAGGGAGAGGTCTCCTCCCCCACCCTGGCGCGCCGCCTGGACCAGGCGCACCTGCTCGCGCTGCTCGCGCTGCGCGTGGGCGCCGAGCGCGCGATGGCCTCGGCCACCCGCAACCTCACCAGTGAGGACCTGCGCGCGATCGCGCCCATCCTGCAGCCGGTCGCCCTGCCCGAGCGCACCCGGGCGGCCGCGCGGCGCAACAAGAAGGAGATCAAGAAGCTCCAGGAGCTCCTGCTCGCCGTCCTGCCCACCGGGGAGGACGTGGAGCAGATCGCCCTGCGCCGCTTCTCCGCACGCACCATCGTGACCGTCACGGTCGCGATGGTCGTCGGCTGGATCGTCATCACCTCCTTCAACCTGCCGCAGATGGTCGCCTACGTGCAGCAGGCCAATCCCTGGTACCTGGTGGCGGGCTTCGCTCTCGGCCTGTCCACCTACCTCGGCTCCGCGCTGGGTCTGGTGGCCTTCTCCCCGGTGCGGCTCGGGGTCTGGCGCACCACCCTGGTGCAGATCGCCGCCTCCATCGTGGGCCTGGTGGCGCCCGCCGGCGTGGGGCCGGCGGCCATGAACCTGCGGTTCCTGCAGAAGAACAAGCTCGACACTCCGATGGCGGTGGCGACGGTGGCGCTGGTGCAGGTCTCCCAGTTCGTCACCACGATCCTGCTGCTGCTCGCCGTCGCGCTGCTCACCGGCTCCTCCGGCGCGCTGGACCAACTGCCGTCGGGCACCGTGCTCATCGTGGCCGGATCCATCGCCGCGGCGATCGGCGTCGCCCTGGCGGTGCCGACCGTGCGCCGCTGGGTGGTCTCGAAGTCCGCCCCCACCCTCAAGCAGGTCTGGCCGCGCCTGGTGTGGGTGGTCGGGCAACCGCACCGGCTGCTGCTGGGCCTGGGCGGGAACGTGATCATGACCGCCGGCTACGTGGCGGCGTTCGGGGTCACCCTCCTCGCGTTCGACCAGACCCTGCCGATCACCTCCCTCGCGATCATCTACCTCGCCGGGAACGCCGCCGGATCCGCCGTCCCCACACCCGGCGGCATCGGCGCGGTGGAGCTCGCCCTGACCTCCGGACTGACCGCGGCAGGCATCACCGCCAGCGTCGCGCTGTCGGCGGCTTTCGTCTTTCGACTGTTGACTTTCTGGGGTCGTGTGCCGCTGGGATGGCTCGCGCTGCGCTACCTGCAGAAGCGAAACCTCGTGTAGGTGCCGGTTCTGCGCGACAATGGCTGCACCATGAGCCTCACCTTCAGCAGCGCGGCGCGGTCCGACGTCGGGCTCGTACGCGAGAACAACGAGGACACCGGCTGCGCCGGCCCCACCCTCCTCGCGGTGGCCGACGGCATGGGCGGCCACGCCGCGGGCGAGGTCGCATCCTCGGTGGTGATGTACGCCCTGCGCGAGCACAGCGAGGACCACACCCCCGAGGCGATCACCCAGGCGGTCGAACGCGCCCAGGGTGCGCTGCAGGCCATGTCCCTGGTCGACCCGGACCTGGACGGAATGGGCACCACCCTGGTGGCCCTCGCCGTCGGCCCCCAGGGTGTGAGCCTCGCCCACATCGGCGACTCACGGATCTACCGCCTGCGGGACGGCTGCCTGGACCAGATCACCACCGATCACACCCACGTGCAGCGCCTGGTGGAGGCGGGGCGCCTGACCTCCGCGCAGGCCCGCCACCATCCGTACCGTTCGGTGATCCTGCGCTCCATCGACGACACGCACGCCGACCTGCCGGACGTGAACCTGACCGAACAGCTCGCCGACGGCGACCGCGTGCTGCTGTGCAGTGACGGCCTCTCGGACTACCTCACGGACGCCCAGCTCGCCGGGATCCTCTCGCACGGCTCCCCCGCCGTGTGCGCGGAGGCGCTGGTCACCGCCGCCCTGCAGGCGGGCACGCGGGACAACGTCACCGTGGTGGTGGCCGATGCCCGCGACGCCGACTCACCCGCGGAGCCGGCAGCACCCCGAGCTGAGGGCACCGAGGGCAGCGACGTGGTCACCGTGGGCGCGCGGGTGCTCGACGCGCCCTTGAGCGCGGCCGCTCGCGCAGTCCTGGCCGAGACCTTCCCCGCGCTCGCGTCCGCGTTGACCTCGGGAACCGATCCGGAGACCCACGGCGCGACACCGGAGGCTGCGGCAGGGCAGGAACCTGCCGCACCGCAGGAGGCTACGGACCGGGGCGGCGACGAGGGATCCGAGGTGCCCGCCGCAGCGAGGCAGGCCGTGCGTAGCGGTGCGGCCCCCCGCGGGCGTGAGGAGTCCCGCGCCGCCGGCTTCGGCGCCGAGGCCCTGAGCGCCGGCAACAACGGGGTGCGACGGGCAGACCTCGGGTGGATCGCGTTCGTGGCACTCAGTTTCGTGGCCACCACGGCCACCGTCTGGTTCACGGCGGGAGGGTGAGGCGGCTGGCCGCAGCGAGGCAGACGGCGTAGGTCAGGTAACAGGGGGCAGGAACGATGCAGTACATCTGGGTGACACCCGACGCAGCAGGCGTGCGGGCGGCACGCGGTCACGCGGCACGGACGATGGACCGGCTGGGCGTGCGCGACGCAGACCGCGAGGTGCTGCTCGTGCTCGTCAGCGAACTGCTCACCAACGCGGTGATGCACGGCGTACCCCCGATCACCCTGGCCATCGGCTCCCGCGCTGACGGCTGCCGCATCGAGGTCTCGGACGCCAGCACCACGCCACCCTGGCTGCGCACCGGCGATCAGGCGAGTGGCGGGCACGGGCTCCACCTCGTGGACCGGCTCGCCACCGCGTGGGGCACCGAGCCGACCACGATCGGGAAGTTCGTCTGGCTGGAACTCCGCGGGGTCCTCCCCCGACCTACGATCGAGGAGTGGACACCTACCCGCGTTATCACCCCGCCGAGGATCGCTACTCCCGCATGACCTACCAGCGCTCAGGCCGCAGTGGCCTGGCGCTTCCCCGCATCTCACTCGGGCTGTGGCACAACTTCGGCGATGCCAACCCCCGCGAGACCCAGCGCGCGATGCTGCGCGCCGCGTTCGACCACGGGATCACGCACTTCGATCTCGCCAACAACTACGGCCCGCCCTACGGCGCTGCCGAGGCCAACTTCGGCCAGCACATGGCCTCCGACTGGCGCCCCTTCCGGGACGAGCTGATCATCTCCAGCAAGGCGGGCTGGGACATGTGGCCCGGGCCCTACGGCGACGGCGGCTCGCGCAAGTACCTCGTGGCCTCGCTCGACCAGTCCCTGCGGCGCATGGGACTGGACTACGTGGACATCTTCTACTCCCACCGCCGCGACCCGAACACACCCCTGGAGGAGACCATGGGGGCGCTGGACGCGATCGTGCGCTCCGGCAAGGCGCTGTATGTCGGCATCTCCTCCTACAACGCCGAGGACACGGCGCGCGCGGCACAGTTGCTGCGCGAGATGGGCACGCCGCTGACCATCCATCAGCCGCGGTACTCCATGCTGGACCGGTGGATCGAGCAGCCCGGGGCGCACGAGAGCACGGACGGCCGGTCGCTGCAGGACGTGCTGGATGCCGAGGGCGTGGGATCGATCGTGTTCTCCCCCCTGGAGCAGGGGGTGCTGAGCGACCGGTACCTGAATGGGATCCCGGAGGGTTCCCGCGCCGGGAGCGACGGGCGCTACCTCTCCGGTGGGCAGATCACCGATGAGGTGCTGGCCAAGGTGCGTTCGCTCGCGCCGATCGCGGAGTCCCGGGGGCAGACCATCGCGCAGTTGGCCCTCTCGTGGGTGCTGCGTGGCGGCCGGGTGACCTCCGCGATCATCGGCGCCTCCCGGGTGCAGCAGGTGGTGGATGCCGCCGCCGTGGGCCAGGCCCCGGACCTGACGGAGGACGAGGTAGCCGCGATCGACGCGGCGCTCGCGGACTGAACGACGCGAGCGGCGGGGCCGTCAGCGCGACCCCGCCGCCCTCGCGGCGCTGTCAGTTGCGCAGTGCGGCGCGGCGACGCACCAGCAGGACCAGTCCACCGGTGAGCACCAGGCCGGCGGCGACGAGTCCGCCGACCGTGGCGTCACCGGCTCCGGTCCTCGGGAGTGCCGGCGTCGTCGGCTCCGGCGTGGTCGGCTCCGGCGTCGTGGGCTCCGGCGTCGTGGGCTCCGGCGTCGCCGGCTCCGGCGTCGCCGGCTCCGGCGTCGTGGGCTCCGGCGTGGTCGGCTCCGGCGTCGTCGGCTCCGGCGTCGTCGGCTCCGGCTCGTTGTCGCCGCTGCCGGATCCGCCCGAGGAGTAGGTGTAGGTCAGGTCCTGTCGAAGGGTGTGGGACTCCCCGGTGATCTCATTGGTGAGCACCGCGGGGATCTCCAGTCCCTCGGGGACGTTCGAGCGGTACCCGAACATGTACATCTCCGTTCCCTCGACCACGTCCATCGTGAGGGTGAAGGAGGTGTCGTCGTCGCTCACCACGAGGTCGTACTCGTGATCAGCGAGCCAGCGGGAACCAGGGTGGCTGAACGGGTCGGGTGCGTCCCAGGGGGCCACGTCGAGGTCCCACACCACCACCCACAGGTCAGGCTCGCCGTCGACCCGGCGTAGCGTCTGCCCCTGGCCCAGGGTGTCGACCAGTTGGATCTCCTCCCCCTCGACCTCATCGGCGGGCAGGAACACCCGCCACTCCACGACCTCGGGGTCCTCGCGCCAGACCCACCCTGCCTTGTAGGGGTTCTCCGGCTCGCTGACGCCGCCACTGCCGATCACGCCGTCGTCCCCGGGCAGGTCGATGATCACGACCCCGTCACCACTGTTGATCGGGAACTCCACGCTGTCCTCACTCGTGGACTGCGCTGCCTCCATACGGAAGAAGAGATCGAAGTCGGTGAAGTCGTCCTTCCCGTCCACATATTCCGTGAGCGTGCAGGTCACCTCGGTTGCCGTCACGACGCAGTGGGCAACCTCGTCACCCGTCTCGGGATCACGCACCACCACACTCGGGTCCGGGATCCCGACCAGGGTCGCTGGGAAGTCGATCGTGAAGGTGTCACCCGAGGCGACATCGTCCGGCAGCGAATACTCCAAACGCAGGTCGAACTGCTCATAGACCGTGAGCTCACCGTCGAGCGGGTCACCCGTTGTCGGATCCGTGAACGTGACGCCGGATACCTCCGGAACCACCTCCGCGGCCATCGCACCCGGCGCCACCAGCGCCACCGATCCAACCAGCAGCGCAGCGGCCCCTACCGCTGCACGGCGACGTGTCAACATACATCCCCCTGGGTGTCACGGGGGCACGTCGACCAGCGCGGATCACGCGTGGTTATTTCCCCCTGCGCCGCACCATACCGGAGTCGACATAGGGTTCGGGTCCGACGTTCGGCCCTGTGAATGCCTCGGCACTGCGTGCCTACGATGACGCATGCCTCACGCGAGAACCGAATCGGCAGGCCTGCTGCTGTATCCCGGCGCCGGCGGGGGACGCGATGCCCGCACCCTGGTGGCCGCGGAGCAATCGCTCGCCCCCTTACCGGTCCGCCGGGAGGAGTTCGCCAACCGCACGGCGGGCAAGAAGGGGCCGGAGCGGCCGGCTGCCGCCGTCGAGCACATCCGGGGGGCGACGGCGCAGCTCGCCGCGGACCTGGGGGTTCCCACCTCGCGGATCGCCGTGGGCGGACGCAGCTTCGGCGGTCGAATGGCCTCCGTGGCCGTGGCGCAGGGCCTCGAGGTCGGTGCCCTCGTGCTCCTGTCCTACCCCCTGCACCCGCCGGGCAAGCCCGACCGGCTGCGCATCGAGCACCTGGCGGAGATCGGGGTGCCGACCCTGGCGATCTCCGGGGAGAAGGACCCGTTCGGCTCCCCCGCGGAACTCACCGAGCATCTCGCGGCGATCCACGACCTCACGCTGCGCTTCGTCCCCGGCCCGCACGCCCCCGCCGACGGCCCGGTGCTCGAGATCGTCCGCGACTGGCTCGGCCTCGGGGGCTCGTAGCCCCGGGCACCTCACCCGCGCCGCCACTCCCGCCGAGCGCGCGCCTCCGCACGCCCTCTATCGCCGAGCGTGCTCTTACGCAGGCCCGCGCCGCCTCGCCTCAGCACAACCACCCGCTCGGCGAGCGCGGGGCGGTCAGACCAGGGGCGGTCGGGCGCCGAAGAGGGCGCTGCCGACCCGGATCACGGTGGCGCCCTCCTCGATCGCGAGCTCCAGGTCCCCGGACATCCCCATCGACAGCTCCGGCAGCGCCACACCCGAGGTCGCGCTCAGTCGATCCCGAACCTCACGCAGTGCGGCGAAGCACCGACGGGTCTCGGCCTCGTCCCCGCCGCGGGTCGCGATCGTCATCAGCCCACGGACCTCCAGGCGATCGCACGCGGCCGTGGCCTCCAGCAACGCCTCCACCTCCGACGCCGCGCACCCGGACTTGGCCTCCTCACCGGAGGTGTTGACCTGCAGCAGCGCCGTCATCCGCCGGTCGGCCTGCTCCAACCGGCGCTGCAGCGCCTGCGCGACCTTGGCCGAGTCGACGGTCTGGATCTCGTGCGCCACTCGCGCCAGGTCACGGGCCTTGTTCGTCTGCAGCGGCCCGATCATCACCCAGCGCGGCGCTGCCTCCTCGACCTGCGCCGCCTTCACGAGAAGCTCCTGCACCCGGGACTCCCCGAACTCCGAGACGCCCAGCTCGCGCGCCCGCTCCAGCAGCGGCATCGGCACGGTCTTGGACACCGGGAGCAGCTGGACCTCCGACACCCCCCGACCCGCACGTTCCGCGGCGGCAGCCATCCGCTCACCGATGCGCTCCAGCCGGCCCGGGAGGAGGGCGAGGCGTTCGCTTAGGTGATCATCGCCGTCGGGCCTGGGATCCATACCCCCAGCCTGCCACCAGGGCGAGATCATCTCACCTGCGCGGCACTCACCCGATGTAGCCTCACCCGAAGATGCAGGCGTCCATCGTCATCCCGGCCGAGACCGCCACCCCACCGACTGCCGCCGCACGATGCGCGACTCCGTGGGCGAGATAGCCGATACCGCAAAGAGACTCTCCCGCCGCGGCTGGGGCGCCTCCGGCGTCAGCCCCGCAGTTCCCCCAGCACCCGGGTGAGAGTCGCGATCGCCCGCGTCACGTCGTCGGGGGTGGTGCGCGCATTGGAGACCGACACCCGCAGCACCCGGCGGCCACGCCAGGTCGAGGGCGTCATCCACGTGGTGCCCTCCGCCATGAGCGCGGCGGCGAGCGCATCGGTCTCGGCGTCGTCGCGGAAGGCCACGCACACCTGGGTGTAGACCACGTCGTTGAGCACGGTGACGCCCTCCAGGGCGCCGAGCTCCGCGGCGAAGCGCTGCGCATGGGCGGCGAAGCCCTCGACCATCTCGCGCAGGCCCCGGGCGCCAAGCTCACGCAGCGCCGCCCAGACCGCGAATCCGCGGGCGCGGCGGCTGAACTCCGGGGTGCGGGCGAACGGGTCCGGCCGCGAATCCTGGATCAGGTAGGCCGCGTCGGCGCCCATCGCGCGGTGCAGGGCGGCGGCGTCCCGCACGATCGCGAACCCGGAGTCATAGGGCACGTTGAGGGTCTTGTGCGCATCGGTCGCCAGGGAGTCGGCGGTGCGCAGGCCGGCCACGAGGTGGGCATGGGCGGGGCTGGCCGCCGCCCACAGGCCGAAGGCGCCGTCCACGTGCACCCAGGCGCCGTACTGCTGTGCGACGGCGAGCGCCCGCTCCGGGTCGAAGGCTCCGGAGTGCACGTTCCCGGCCTGCAGCACCACGAGGCGGGGCCGGCCCGGGCGCTCCCGCTCGTCCCGCGCGAGTGCCACCTCCAGGGCGCCGGCGTCGATCCGCCCCTGGTGGTCCGCGGGAATGATGCGGGTGCGACGGTTCCCGAGGCCGAGATAGCGCAACGCGATGTCCACCGTCACGTGACGCTCCGCCCCGGCGAACACGGCGACCTCCGGGGCGCCCGCCAGGCCGTCGGCCTCCACGTCCCAGCCCACGCGCGCCAGCACCTCGCCGCGGGCGGCCGCCAGGCAGGTGAAGGTCGCCATCATGCCGCCGGTGACGAACCCGACGCCGCTCTCACGCGGCAGGTCCAGGGCCTCCTTCAGCCACTCGGCCGCCACCCGCTCGGCGGCGGCGCCGGCGGGCGAGCCCACCAGCAGGCTGGCGTTCTGGTCCCACGCGGCGGTGAGCCAGTCCGCGGCCAGCGCGGAGTCCAGCACCCCGCCGCGCACCCACCCGAAGTAGCGGCCCGACGGCGTGGCCACCAGCCCCGATTCGGCGGCGGCCACGAGTTCACGGATCACCTCGGGCGCCGGCGTCGGCTCGCTCGGGAAGGGCCGCGACAGGGTGGCGGTGACCTGGTCGACGTCCGCGGTGGCGCTGACGTCCCGGGTGGGAAGCGACCGCAACCACGACCGGCTGGCGCGGATGGCGACGTCGAGCGCATCGGTGGCTGCGTCGTCGCCCACGATGCCATCGCTGCCTGGCTGGGGGGTGGCGGTCACGTGCAAACGCTCCTCGAGGCTGGTCCGGTCCGCCCATGAGCCTACGACCGCGAGGGTGCGGTTCCCATCCGGGTGCGCGTGACGTGAGCGGGTGACCTGCTCACATGACCTGCTCGCATGACCTGCTCGCATGACCTGGGAGACTCGGGGCATGGCGATCTCTCCCACGACCGCCACGCGCGAGGCCCTCTCGGCCGCGCCGCGCGTGGATCCGCGCGACATCCGGCTGATCACGATCGACCTGGACGGCACGCTGCTGGACTCCGCCAAGCGCCTGGACCCCGCCTTCCCCGCGTTGCACCGTGAGCTGGTCGCCGCGGGGATCACGGTGGTGCCGGCCTCCGGGCGCCAGGTGGCGAGCATCCAGCGCGACGTGCCACCCGTGCCGGGCACGCCGTTGACGGTGATCGGGGAGAACGGGGCGATCGTGGTGCGGGGCGAGGAGGCGCTGGCCACCGATTCCGTCCCGCGAGACGCCCTGGCTCACGTGCTGGACGCCGCGGAGGCCTACCAGGCGGGCGGAGGGCGCTGCGCCGTGGTGCTGTGCGGACGCCGAAGCGCCTACGTGACCGACCACAGCGAGGAGTTCATGCGGGTCACCGCCCCGTACTACCCGCTCCTGGAGCAGGTGGGTGACCTGCACGAGGTGCGCGACGACGTCCTGAAGATCGCGGTCTGGGACCCCCACGGCAGCGAGCACGGCGTGGCGCAGGCGATCGTTGAGGTGCCGGGCGCGCGCACCCTGGTCTCGGCCGGGGTGTGGGTGGACATCATGAGCCCGACGGCGGACAAGGGCCACGCCTTGGAGGCCCTGCAGGCGGAACTCGGGGTGGGCCCGGAGCAGACCATGGCCTTCGGGGACTACCCGAACGACCTCGGCATGCTGGCGCGGGCGCGCTACTCCTTCGCGATGGCGGATGCGCACCCGAGCGTGGCGCAGGCGGCGCGGTACCGGGCGCCGTCGAACGACGACGGCGGCGTGGTCCGCACCATTCGCACCGTCCTCGGCCTCTGACGCCCACCGCGAGGCACTCCCACCCCACCGCGAGGCAGTCAGGTCCCCACCGGATCGCGCATCGTGCCAGACTCGGGGGCACGACGTGAAGGAGGATGGCCATGCCCTGGTTCGCGTGGATCGCGATCGTGGCGATCCTGGTCTACGGCGTCTCTGAAGGCGTGCAGAACGTGGTGAAGGCGCGCAACGCCCGCCCGCCCGGCATGGTCTCCGAGTCCGAGCACGCGGCCGACCTCGCCGCGCTCGAGTCGAAGCTCAAGCACACGATCTCGACGCGGGATGAGGAGATCGCCCAGCTCCGTGGCCGGATCGAGGAGCAGGAGTACCGCCTCGCGACCGTGGAGAAGTTCCTGCGCGAGGCGCGGGAGTAGCACCCGCTCCCCCGCCCGGAACAGCCCCGCCCGGAACACGCGCAGAGCAACACCCCCGCCGAGCAACACCCCCGCCGAGCGATGGGTTGCGCACGCATGGCGCGCTCATTCCCTGCCCAAGCACCCGCTCGGCGACCCCGGCAAGCGATAGAACGGCGAGCAATAGAACGTTGCACCACAGACCGGCCGAACACGAGGCGACGGCGCCACACGCCTGAACGTCCCTGGCCCACGAATTCCGTGAAACCGAGCCGCTGACCACGCCCGTGATGCACCGACACCATTGCATCGTTGCACCAGATCACCTACTGTGCGAGGGCACCGACAATGACGAGGGAGCAATGGACGCCAGACCGAGAGTGTTGATCCACGGGACCGGTTTCGCGGGCCGAGGCCATGCGGCCGCCTTCCGATGGGCGGGTGCGGACGTCGTCGGAATCGTCGGCCGCACCGCGTCCGTCACCGACGAGGTCGCCGCCGACCTGGGCATCCCCTACGCCGGGACCGACTGGCAGCGGGCCCTGGAGGACTGCCGGCCCGACATCGTCTCCATCGCCACGCCCGGCGGCGCGCACCGCGAGCCGATCGGGGAGGCCATCGCCTTCGGGGCGCACGTCTTCTGCGACAAGCCGCTGACCGACGACGCCGCCTCCGCCGCGCAGGTGCAGGAGTTCGCGCAGGAGCGCGGGGTGAAGACGGCCTTCGCCGCCAGCTTCCGTTACACCCCCAGCGTGCGGCACGCCCAGGAGCTCGTGGCCGCCGGCGCCATCGGCGAGCCGACCGAGGTGGAGTGCCTCTCGCACTTCAACCTCGAGCGCGGCATCCCCTTCGGCTGGTCGCACCGCAAGGAGGACGGCGGCGGTCGCCTGAACAACAACTTCACCCACACCCTCGCGATCGTCGAGGCCGTGATCGGCGACCGGGTCAGCCAGGTGGCGGGCGATGTGCGCGACGACCTGGGCCGGGCGCCCATCGTTTCGGGCGTGCACAACTTCGCGACCCGGCGCTCCTTCATCCCCGAGGACCTCACCGACCCCACGCTGGAGTGGGGCGAGAGCAACGTGGAGTGGTCCTACACGGTGATGGCGCGGATCACCCGCACAAGCGGCGCCGCACCCGTGTCGGCGCTGTTCAAGCACGGGGGCCTGGTGCCCCGCTTCCGCGAGGACCACATCGTGTTCTACGGCACCACGGGTGCGGTCTACCTCGAGGGTCACTACGGCAGCGGCACGCTGCACCGTTGGGGTCCGGACAAGCAGTGGCACGCGCTCCCCCTGCCGGCACACCTCGCACGGACCACCCCCGAGGTCGAGGGGGAGACCGAGCAGTGCTGGCACTACCTCGCGCGGGAGTTCGTGGCCGACATCCGCGGCGAGAAGGTCGAGCCCTACCCCACCTTCCGTGAGGGTGCGCGCTACCAGCAGATCATCGAGATCATCCGCGCGAGCGAGAACTGGACGGACGTCTCCGCCCTGCCCTGACTCCCAGACGCCCAGCAGCACAGCACCGCCGCGCTGCGCCACCCATCCCCGATGACGAGGAGACCCCATGAGAATCACCGACGCCCAGGTGTTCGTCGGCGGCCCGAAGAAGAACTACGTCACGCTGAAGATCATGACCGACCAGGGTGTCTACGGCCTCGGCGACGCCACGCTGAACACCCGCGAGACCCTGCCGGCCATGTACCTGCGGGACTACCTGATCCCCGCGATCATCGGCATGGACCCGCGCCGCAGCGAGGACATCTGGCAGTTCCTCTACCGCGGCGCGTACTACCGGCGCGGCCCGATTGCGATGGCGGCCTACGGCGCGATCGACACCGCGCTGTGGGACATCAAGGCCAAGCTCGCCGGGATGCCGCTGTACCAGCTCTTCGGGGGCAAGAGCCGCGAGGCAGCGATGGTCTACGCGCACGCCACGGGCGCGGACCTGGAGGACCTCATGGACTCCATCGCCTACTACGTGCAGGAGGGCTACCGGGCGATCCGGGTGCAGTGCGGCATCCCGGGGATGCCCACCACGAGCTACGGGGTCTCGGACAAGCGCGGCGACACCCGCAACTTCATCACCGACTACACCGGGGTGCGGCCCCGCACCGAGATCTGGGACACCGACAAGTACCTGCGCTTCATGCCGGACGCCCTGGCCGCGATCCGCGACCGGTTCGGGCCGGAGCTGCACATCCTGCACGACGTCCACCACCGGCTGCTGCCGCGCGAGGCGGCCGAGTTCGCCAAGGCCGTGGAGCCCATGCGGCCCTACTGGCTCGAGGATCCCACCCCCGCGGAGGACCAGGACGCGCTGCGCCTGATCCGGCAGCACTCCACCGCTCCGATTGCCATCGGCGAGGTGTTCAACTCCATCTGGGAGTGCAACAAGCTCATCGAGAACGAGCTCATCGACTTCATCCGCGTGGGCGTGACGTACGCGGGCGGCATCACCCACGTGAAGCGGATCGTCGACCTCGCGGGCCTGCACCACGTGCGCACCGGCTTCCACGGCGCACCCAGCCACTCCCCGCTCTCGATGGCGGCGCAGGCGCACCTGAACGCCTGGGCACCGAACTTCGGCATCCAGGAGTACCTCGTGCTCGGCACGCCGGAGTGCGACGCCCTGTTCCCCTCCGAGCACCACGTCACCGACGGGATGATGTACGTCAGCGACGAGCCCGGCCTCGGCGTGGACTTCGACGAGTCCGAGGCCGCGCGCTACGAGTACGAGCCCGGCTCCCACCCCGTGGTGCGCCTGGAGGACGGCACCATGTGGAACTACTGAACGCGTAACTCCAGAGCCACCTGTGCGCCGAGCGTGTTCTTGTGCCGGATCCGAACGCGGGGATCCGGCGCAAGAACACGCTCGGCGCATGGGTGGCGGCGCAAGCGCACGCTCGGCGAAGCGGGGTGGGCGACGGCGTGAATCACCCGACGGCGTGAGTCACCCGACGGCGTCGACCTCCGGGAGCTCCCGGGTCGCCACGAGCCGGGCGTACCAGCGCGCGGAGTCCTTCCAGGTGCGCTCCAGGGTCTCGTAGTCCACCCGGATCAGCCCGAACCGACGGGCATACCCCCAGGCCCACTCGAAGTTGTCCAGGAGCGACCACGCGAAGTAGCCCTGCACGTCGGCGCCCTGCTCCATCGCGGCGGCCACCGCGGCGATGTGGTCTTGCAGGTAGGCGACGCGCTTGGGGTCGTGCACGGCGCCGTCGGGTGAGACCTCGTCCTCGAACGCCGCCCCGTTCTCGGTGACCATCAGCGGCAGGCCGGGGTAGCGCGCGGAGAACTCCAGGAGCTGATCGGTCAGACCACGCGGCTCCTGGTTCCACCCCATCGCGGTCAGCGGGCCCTCGGGCGGCAGGATCTCCACCGTGGTCACTCCCACCCACGGGCTCGTGGTGGAGGCGCGGTGCCCGGCGTTGTCGGAGACGCTCATGCCCTCCACGGCGCGGCGCACGTAGGTGGTGGAGTAGTAGTTCAATCCGAGCGCCACCAGCGGCTGGTGGATGACCTCGAGGTCGCCCTCGGCCACGAAGGCGAAGTCGGTGACCTCCGCGAGGTCCGCCACGAGGTCCTCGGGGTAGGCGCCGTCCAGCATCGGCCCGGTGAAGGCGCGGTTGGCGATGCCGTCCATCTGGCGCACCGCGTCGGCGTCCTCCGGGGAGTCGCTCGCCGCGTAGAACTGGTGCACGTTCAGGGTGACCGAGACCCGGGCCTCCGCGCCGAGCTCCTCGCGGATCGCCCGCGCCGCCAGCCCGTGCGCCAGGTTGAGGTGGTGCACCGCGGCCATCGCCGCGGCCGGCTCCGTGCGCCCGGGGGCGTGCACCCCGGAGGCGTACCCGAGGTAGGCCGAGCACCACGGCTCGTTCAGCGTGGTCCAGGTGTGCACCAGGTCGCCGAGTTCGCGGGCCATGGCCCGGGCGTAGCCCTCGAACGCGAGCGCCGTCTCACGCACCGGCCAGCCGCCCGCGTCCTCGAGCTCCTGCGGCAGGTCCCAGTGGTAGAGGGTCACGTACGGCTTGATCCCGGCCTCGTTCAGTGCCGTCAGCACTTCCCGGTAGAACGCCACGCCCTCAGGGTTCAGCGGCCCCGAGCCGCCGGGCTGCACCCGCGGCCACGCGATCGAGAGCCGGTAGGCGTCCACCCCGAGGTCCACCAGGTGCTGCACGTCCTCGCGCCAGCGGTGGTAGTGGTCGCACGCCACATCGCCGGTGTCGCCGAACTCGGTGGCGCCCGGGGTGTGGGAGTAGGTGTCCCAGATCGACGGGCCGCGGCCGCCCTCGGCGGCGGCGCCCTCGATCTGGTAGGACGCGGTGGCGGATCCGAACGTGAACGTGGGGGGGAAGACGATGCCCATGGAACTCCTTCGTGTTTCAGCTCCCACCAAGCCTAAGGCTCTCGGATGACGCCCACCCTCGACGTGAACCTGCGCGCAGTGCCATCCTGGTGGCTCGGGCCGTGTCGACGAGGGGGTCGCCGTGAACGCGCACACGCTGAACACCGATCGCGCGGACGTGCGCGTGACGATCCTGGCGACCTACCGGAGCCTGCGCGTGGGGATCGTGTGCGCCGGGGCGCTGCTACTGACCTCCGTGACCCTCGAGGTGGTGCGCGTCGGCGCCGTCCCGGCCTCCATCAGCGCCCTGTTCTACTCCCCGGTGCGCACGGTGTTCGTGGGCGTGCTGATCGCGGTCGGGCTCGCCCTGGTGGCGGTGCAGGGCCGGGTGCGGTGGGAGAACAGCCTGCTGGACGCCGCCGGCGTGCTGGTCCCGCTCGTCGCCTTCGTGCCCACGCCCCTGTTCGCCGGTACCGGCGCACCGAGTGAGGGCTCGCCCCTGTGGCGGGTCGGGGCGGACTGCGCCGGCGGCGAGGCCTGTGTCCCGGCCGATCTGCACGTGGGCATCGGGAACAACGTCGCCTCCTACGGCCTCCTGGGCGCGATCACCCTCGTGCTGCTGTGGGCGCACCGCCTGCACGCCCGGCGCAGCGCCGGCGCGAGCGGCCAGGTCCCGAGCCTGCGCTCGGTCACGATCGCCACGGTGATCTGGGTGGCGCTGGGCGCCTGGTTCGTGCTGGCC
This sequence comes from Serinibacter salmoneus, assembly GCF_002563925.1. Taxonomy (NCBI): domain Bacteria; kingdom Bacillati; phylum Actinomycetota; class Actinomycetes; order Micrococcales; family Beutenbergiaceae; genus Serinibacter; species Serinibacter salmoneus. Next base: position 3,009,561 of record NZ_PDJD01000001.1, read on the forward strand.
CGGGAGTCCTTCATCGCGTTCGGTCACAACGTCTCCGCGATCGGCTTCTTCGCGCTGCTGATCGTGGTGGTGGTCATCAACGCCAGGGATGCCACGGACGGGCCGGCGGCGCTCTCGATGGGCCGCAGCGGGTTCCGCCGCACCTACCTGGTCATCGCCGGGGCGATGGGTGTGGCGGTGGTGGCCGGGGTCGGCACGTTCCTGTTCACCGGTGAGCAGAGCGCCTTCGCGCTGGTGTTCTGGCTGGAGGTGGTGCTGCTCGTGCTGTTCATCGCCTTCTGGGTGGCGCAGACGATCGAGCACTGGGATCACGACGTGGTCGACGCCGCCGCCTGAGCAGCATCCGAACCGCCACGGCGGCCCTCAGGCCGGCCCGATCCGCTCCGCGACGATCCGGGCGGACATCGCCACCAGCGGCAACCCGCCACCCGGGTGCGCGCTGCCGCCCACCAGGTGCACGCCGTCGACGGGCGTGGCGTTGCTCGGCCGCAGGAACGCCCCGAACATCCCGTTGGAGGAGGTGCCGTAGATCGACCCGCCCGGTGCGAGGGTGGCGCGCTCGAGGTCCGCCGGGGTGCGCAGGTGCCGCACCCGCACGTGTCGGCGCACGTCCAGCCCCCGGGAGGCCATGACCTCCAGCACGTGGTCGGCGTAGGCCTCGGCCAGGCCCGGCGCGTCCCAGTCGGCGCCCCGGGCGGGATCGTGCCGCGGCGCGTTGACCAGCACGAACCACGCCGAGGCGCCCGGCACCCCCGCGGGCACGGTGGCGGGGTCATCGGGCGAGGTGACGTACACGGTCGGGCGGCGCACCGGCCGCGACCGACCCCGAGGGCGCCGGCCGAACAGCCCGTCGAACTCGCTGTCGTAGTCCTCGGCGAACAGCACCCGGTGGTGCGCGGCGGTGCGCACCCGCTCGGGCAGGTCCGCCAGGCCCAGCAGCATCACGAACCCGGAGAACGACGGCGTGGCGCGGTTCAGCAGCCACGCCCGCCCCCGGTGCGGCATCAGGTGGGTGTAGACCTGCCGCGCGTCGGCGTTCAGGACCACCGCGTCCGCGCCCACCCACTCCCCGCTCGCGGTGCGCACCCCGTCCCGGTGGGCCGCCACCACGCGCTGCCCGGTGCGGATGCTCCCGCCCAGGTCCCGCACCCGCTGCGCGAGCGCCTGGGCCAGGCGCGTCAGCCCCCCGCGGATGTACCAGGACCCGAACCGCTGCTCGCTGTAGGGCACGGTGATCAGGGGTGAGGGCGCCCGCCGGGGATCGCTGCCGGTGTAGGTGGCGTAGCGGTCCAGGAGCATCCGCAGCCGCGGATCGCGCAGGCTGTCGGCGCCGTAGCGGCGCAGCGTGCGCCAGGGCGCGAGATCGGCCATCGCCGTACCCGGCGGGAGGCCGGCGACGGCGTCGCGCACCCCGGTCAGGGACAGCGGCTCGCGCAGGAAGGCGGGTTCCGCCACGCGCCACATGATCGCGGCCCGTCGCATCAGCTCAGCCCATTGCGCCCCGGTGCCCGCCCCGAGGTCCCGGTCCATCGCCGCGGGCACCTCCTCCAGCCGGCCCGGCATCGCCAGGGTGGAGCCGTCGGGGAAGCGGTAGCGGAAGGCGGGGTCCAGGCGCTCCAGCTCGAGGCCCGGATCGCCGCCGGTGTCGCGCCAGAGCTCATCGAACACGTGCGGCATGGTCACCAGCGAAGGGCCGGTGTCCCACAGGTACCCGGCCTCGCGGTGCACGCCGAGCTTGCCGCCCACCTCGTGCGCCTCCAGCACCGTGACCTCGTGCCCCGCGGCGGCGGTGCGGGCCGCGGTGGCCAGCCCGCCGACCCCGGCGCCGACCACCACCACTCTCATGGGGCGCCGATCCGTCGACGACGCCGCGGCTCCCGCAGCACCAGCACGAGCAGCGGCACCGCGATCACGCCCATCGCCAGGCCGCCCGCGAGCGCCACGTTCGGGCGGTCCCAGAAGGAGAGGTTCCCCGCGATGCTCGTGAGCCAGGTCCACACGTAGACCACGTACGGCACGGCGTAGGTGCGCAGGGGTTCGGGGGCGCTCGTGGCCCGAGCCGAGCCCGCCGGCCCGGTCAGCGCACGCGGCCCTGTCAGCGCACGCGGCCGGGCGGCGCGGCCGACGACGGCCTCGATCAGCAGCATCATCAGCACACTGACCCCGAACCAGCCGGCGTAGTTGGTCAGCGGGATGTCGGGGGTGAGCGGCAGGGCGGGCTGCGGGTGCGCCCAGCCCCAGTTCCCGGCGTCGACCATCTGGGTGTCCAGGAACACGTCCCAGGCCGTCAGCGCCCAGGCACCCACGAGCACCACCGCCCAGGTGGGCCGCACCAGGGTGCGGGCCACCACCCACGCGGGGTAGGCCAGGGTGGCCCAGGCCAGCAGCACCAGGGCGGAGACTCCGAGCACCTGGGGCCCCAGCCCCCCGGTGTAGGCGTATTCCCCGAACGGGAACCCGGTGGCGACGCCGAGCGCCTCCGCGACCAGGCCGAGCGCCGCGATCCCCGCGAGCATCGCCGCGCCACGCCACCAGCCCGCCACACCGGCGGCGTGCAGCATCGCGGTGAGCGCGAACAGGACCACACTGGCCACGGTCAGGCCGATGTCGTCCGGCATCAGGGCGAAGGCGGACTGCACCGCGAGGCCGCCCGCTAGGGTCAACCAGGCGAGCCGGCCCGCGAGCGGCGACCCCGTCCGCTGCCTTCCCGCGACTGCGGGCGCGCTCACACCGGCTCCGGGAGCGGACCCGGCGAGCGGTCACCGCGGAGCATCTTCACCATGAGTTCGGCGGAGATGAGGCACATCGGCACCCCGACGCCGGGGGTGGCGGTGCCGCCGGCGTAGTACAGGCCCGCCACGGTGCGCGAGGCCGGCCCGCGGCGGAACATCGCCGACTGCCGCAGCACGTGCGCCGGGCCGAGCATGCCGTCCTTCCAGGAGTGGTAGTCCCTCCCGAAGTCCGCCGGGCCGATCACGTGCCGAGCCTCGACGTCCAGTTCGGCGCCCGCCCAGTCCACGATCTGCTGCACGGCGCGATCCGCGATCGCCTGCACCTGCGGGTCCTCCGCGCCGCCGAGGCCGATCTCCCCGGAGACCGGCACCAGGACGAACAGGTTGGAGCGGCCCCCGGGGGCCACGCCGTCGTCCGTGGCCGAGGGCTTGCAGACGTACAGGGACGTGGGGTCCGGCAGCGGATCGGCGTGCGAGGCGGCACCGGCCGTGAAGACGGCATCCAGGCTGGCCTCCCAGTCGGTGGTGAACATCAGCGTGTGGTGGCCGAGCTGCGGGACCTCACCGCGCACGCCGAGCATCACCAGCACGGCGGAGGGGCCGGGCGCGGTGCGCCGCCAGGTGCGCTCGGGGTAGGTGCGGTAGCGCGCGGGCACGAGCGCGGTCTCGGTGTGGTGCAGATCCGCGGCGGAGATCACGGCGTCGGCGCGTTCCCGCCGAACCGGTGCCTTCTCGTCGCGGGCATCGCGCCAGGCCACACCCCGCGCCACGCCCTTGCGGCCGCGCAGCCCGCCGGGCCCCCACGGGCCGCGCACCGGGGACACCCCGATCTCGGTGACCTCGGCGTTCAGGGTGATACGCGCCCCCGCCTGTCGTGCCAGGCGTTCCAGCGCCGCCATCACCCCGGTGAACCCACCACGCGGGTAGAGCACACCCTCATCGAGGTCGATCTGGCTCATCAGGTGGTAGATCGCCGGGGCCTTGCGTGGGTCGGCGCCGAGGAAGATGCCGGGGTAGGTGAGGATCTGGCGCAGCACGGGCGAGTCGAAGCGCTGACCGGCGAACATCCACAGGGAGGTCGCCAACCATCGCGTCAGGTCGGGGCTCGAGCCCAGGGCGCCCCGCAGCGACGACGGCGCGCTGAAGGGGTTGTAGAGGAAGTAGCCCAGGGAGACCTCCAGGGCCTCACGCGAGGAGTCGAGGTAGTGCCCGATCGCGGCGCCCGCGCCGGGCTCCAGCGACTCGAACAGGCGGGCCACCGCCTCGCGACCGTGCGGGACGTCGACCGCGTTCAGGTCGCCCGGACCGGAGCCGCTGAGCACCCGGTAGCCGGGATCGAGCAGTCGGAGGTCCAGCTCCTCCCGTGCGCTGGTTCCCAGGAGTCGGAAGAAGTGGTCGTAGACCTCCGGCATCAGGTACCACGAGGGTCCGGTGTCCCACAGGTACCCGTCCTGCTCGATCCGGCCGGCGCGCCCCCCGATCCGCGAGCCCCGCTCCAGGACGTGCACGTCGTGGCCCTCCCGCGCGAGCAGGGCGGCGCTGGCAAGACCGGCCGCGCCGGCCCCGATGATGGTGACCCTCATGGCCGGCTCCCTCCGCGCTCACGCAGGAGCGCACGGACCACCAGGCCCGCCTTGACGTGATGGGGGACCCGCACCCGGGTGCGCGCGAGGTCCGCGGCGGGGGTGGCCTCGATGCGGTCGGCGAGTGCGGAGAACAGCAGCCACGCGGCACGGACCCCGCCGCGCACGTCCCGGGGCAGGAGGGCGATGCCGGTGTCGGCTGCGGTCAGATCCGCGCGGATGCGTCCCAGCCAGTACGCCTTCCCCGCCTCGTCCAGCGCCCCGGCGCCGACATCGCCCGGGTGCGCCACGCCGTCGCGCTCCCGGTCCACCTCCGCGGGCACGGGCAGGTAGCCCCGGCCGAGGGTGGCGTCCTGCGCGAGATCACGCAGGAAGTTCACGTTCTGGAACGCGGCTCCCAGGGCGCGGGCACCGGCGACCTGCTCGGGGGTGGGGCGCGGCACGAACACATGCAGGCACATCAGCCCCACCACCTCCGCGGAACCGTAGACGTAGGTGCGCTGCTGGGCGTCATCGAGCGGGCCCGGGCTGAGGTCCATCGCCATGGAGGCGAAGAACGGCTCGACCACGTCGCGGGGGATCCCGCACTCACGCGCGGTCGCGGCGAAGGCGTGCACCACGAGATTCGTGCTGAACCCGGTGGTCATCGCCTCGTAGGTCTCCGCCTCCAGGGCACGCAGCGCACCCGCCCGCGCCTCGGCGTCCAGGCCCGCCTGCTCGGCTGTGCCGTCCACGATCTCGTCGGCGATGCGCACCAGGGCGTACACGGAGCGGATGTGCTCGCGCACGCGGCGCCCCAGCAGCGTGCACGCAAGACCGAAGGAGGTGGAGTACGCGGCGATCACGCGCCCCGCGGCGGCGCGGGAGGCATCCGTGTAACGGCCGAGGTCTGAGCCGGCCACGAGCGGACCCGGTGTCGGCCGTGCCGCATGCGATGAGGCCGGGGAGGTTCCGGCGCCGGACGGGTTGGTCATGATTGCCGATCCTCGATGACGTCGACCAGGTCCTCCACCATGCCACCCAGGGCGGGTGCTCCAACACCCGGGAGCGTGGACGCGAGGTCTCGCGCGGTCTGCAGTGCGCGGGCGATGTCCCGCTCCACGGCCGCCCGGGCTCCGGACTCCTCCAGCAGGGCGATCGCCGCTGCCGCACGGGGCGGCGTCAGGTCGGGGTCACCCACCGCACCGGCGATCGCCGGCCACTGGGGGGTGGGGCGGGCGTAGGCGATCAGCGCCGTCACCTTGCCCTCCCGCAGGTCGGAGGCCGAGTCCTTGCCGACCAGATCCGGGTCGCCGAAGACCCCCAGGAGGTCGTCCTGCAACTGGAAGGCAAGTCCCAGCTGATGTGTCAGGTCGCCGAGCACGGCGGGGGCGGGGAGCCCCTGGTAGGCCAGGGCGAGCGAGAACGGGAGGTGGAAGGTGTACACGCCCGTCTTGTGGACCGTCATCGCGAGCACCTCCGCGAGGTCCGGGTCACGCTCGGGCAGGGAGTAGAGCACGTCACACAGTTCACCGGTCACGGACTGGCTGAGCGCATCGGCGAGCACCTGCGTCAGTGCGATCCGGGTGTCCTGGGACAGGTCGAGACGACCGATGGCGAGGTGGGCGTCCGAGAGCAGCAGGTCGCCCGCCAGGATCCCGAGGGTGGATCCGAGCCGGGCCGCCGAGTCCGCGGACAGGTCGAGGTCGGCCACCTGTGACGCACGGCCCAGCAGGTTGGGTTCACCGCGGCGCAGCGTGTCGCGGTCGATCACGTCGTCGTGCATGAGAAAGCCCGCATGCACCAGTTCGAGAGCCACGGCCAGGGCGGTCAGGTCACTCTCGCGCTTGCGGGTGGCGGATTCCTGCAACGGCGGCGCATCCGCGGCCAGGGCCTGCGCGGCCAGCAGCAGGATGGCCGGGCGCACCAACTTGCCACCGCAGATGGACGGGCGCGCGGCGCTCCACATGCGGGCCGTCTGCGACGATGCGGTGGCGACCTTCTCATCGACGTAGGCGTGCAGCGCCGAGCGCACCGTGCGCAGGTAGTCCTCGCCGGTCGGTGGCAGCAATCTCAGGGGCAACGCCGTCAACCTCGCTAAGTAGGTGAGATACCAACCAAGCGTAGCAACAGAGCGCACGCGGTGGGTCCGGCTCCCCCTGCTGAGCCGGACCCACCTCCCGCGTCCCCACCGGCCATCACCCCCCTGCGGCCATGTCCGGTGGTGTGGTGGCACGAGATCACCCCCCTGCGGTGATCGCCGAGCCCAACGATGCGACCCCATCGCCCCCCTGCGGCGATGCTGCCGCGCCGTTCCACAACGACGCATTGATGCGTTCACTGGACTAGACGGATGACTCGCGCAGATATGACGCGACCCCAGGTGTGACCTACATCACACCTGGGGTCGCGGGGTCGTTACACGCGATCGTTCGCTATTTGACCAATCGCTGCAGGGCGAGGTAGACGATCACGGCGATCACGGCGAGCAGCACCAGACGCCAGACCAACCACAGCGCGCTGAGCAGGAAGTTGAGCAGGAACCACGCGATCACCACCGCCGCGATCGCGAACAGGATCCGCACCAGGTTCGACATCAGTCCTCCAGACTCTCGTAGCACCCCTCGACGAGCGCGGACAGTCCTTGCTGTGCCTGCTCCTCGAGTGCGGCGGTATCCGTCACCGCCGCCGTGCCGTCCTGCGCCACCGTAGCCAGGCCGTCCAGTGCCTGCGCGGTCGAGTCCGCGGCACTGCGCAGTTCCTCCGGGCCGTTCTCGGCCGCGGTCCGCACGCTCTCGGCGAGTGTGGCGAAGCCCTGCCCGGCGACCTCGGGATTGACCTCGATCACCGCGACGAGGTCGGTGATGCGCAGGCTGGCGGCCTCCGCCACCGGTTCCAGCACGCTGCACTGCACGGACTCCTGCTGGTCCGCGGAGCAGGCGGTGACGCCGGCCAGGGTCCCGGCGGCGAGCACCACGAGGCCCGCGCGGGCGAGTCCGGGCAGGCGGTGGGTCGAGCGGTGGGTCCAGGTCACGCTGGAGCAACGCCGCACGCCCCCACGAGGTTCCCGGATCAGGCCGGTTGCGCCAGCCGTGCCGGGCGCGCGGCACGGGTGCCGTGACCGGCCACGTCCCGCCCGACCTCGAGGATGCGGGGCTTGCCCTCGACGATCGCGACCCGCGAGACGGAGGCGTTCGGCAGGGGGTGCAGCACCGGCGCCCCGATCGTGGCCAGGTAGGCACCCAGCGTCAGTCCGTGCCCGACGACGAGCACATGGCCCCCCGGGTGACTCGCCGTGATCTCGGCGAAGGTCTCGCGCACTCGCGTCATGTAGGCAGCGCCGCTCTCCCCGCCGGGCAGGCCCTCATGGGTCCCCGCGAGTACCTCCCGGACCAACTCGGCCCACGGTTGGTGGGCGTCCAGGCGCTGCTCGGGGAGACGTTCGAACGCACCGAAGGAGAACTCGCGAAGCCCGGCGTGCGCCCGCAGCCGCAGTTCCGCGTGGTGGCGCACGAGCTCGACGGCGGTCATCATGGCACGCCCCTGGGGGGAGCTGTACGCGGCGTCGAAGTCCTCGGCGGCGAGGTGTCGCGCCGTGGCCTGGACGCCCGCACGGCCGAGGCGGGTCAGCGGGGAGTCGCAGGAGCCCTGCAGCATGCGGCGGGCGTTGAGGTGGGTCTGGCCGTGCCGGACCAGGGTGAGGGTCGTCGTCGATGCGACCGTGGTGGTGTCCATGACAGCGACGCTAGGGGGCCGCCGCTTCCGCTGGGCCAACGCCCCGCGACCACTGGGTGAAATCACGGCACCCGGCGGGCAACGCCGAGGCGACCCGGGGCGAGCGTCAGGTGAGGTGATCCTCGGGGGCGTCCTGTGACGCGGACGCCGTGGCGCGGGCTGCGGCATTGCGATCGAAACCGGGGCGGAAGACCAGCCGGGGAAGGCCGGCGGCGCCCACGTGCCAGGTGTCACCCAGCGGGTGCGTCCGGTCCACCCGGATCCCCGACGGCGTGGCGTCCCCGCCCAGCCGCTGGAAGACCACCCGATCATGGTCGTACCAGGCGTGAGGGGCCAGTGGCGCGAAGACCTCGATGCCCTCGAAGCTCTCCGGGGTGCCGATGAACACCGGCTGCAGGTCCAACCCGTCCGCCAGCGCGTGCGGCCACCACCGGAAGTCGGACACCAGGTGACGGCATGCACCGCAGCCGGGCGAGAAGAACACCAGGATCGTGGGTGGGTCCTGGAACTCGCGCAGCGGCATCGCTGCGCCGTCCACGTCGAACAGCACGAGCGAGTCGATCTCGCGCTGCCTCCGGCGCCGTTCGCGCACCACCGCGAGCGCGGCGAGGGCGGCTACCACCGCGAGCGCGAGCGCACCGGCGAGCCGACCGCCGGCGGAGGGGGCCGCGAGTCCCGCGAGCGCAACGAGCAGGAGCGCCACGTTGCGTACGACGGTGCGCCATCCGATACCCGCCGGCCCGAGCGTGCCGAAGCACGCACAGGTCGCCGACAGCCGCAGCGCCACCGCCCGCACGACCACGACGAGGAACGCCGCGTACATGAGGCACGCACCGACGAGCCAGACCCGGTATGCCGTCCCGGTCAGGAACAGCACACCGAGCCCGAGCACGATCTCGGCAGCGGGGACCGCCGCAGCCCACCTCACCAGGAGGCGATCGCCTGGCAGCCTCAAGGTGGGAAGGCTCCGGCGGAAGGCACCGAGGTCGACCGCCTTGAGCACGCCGCCGGCCAGCAGGACGACGCCGGCAACCCACCCGCAGGCGAGCAGGAGGGCACTCACTTGGAGTCGGTCTGGCCCTCTGATTCGTCGGCCTCGGCGGCCTCGGCGGCCTCCTCAGCCAGTTCCTCGGCCACGGCCTCCGCAGCGAGTTCCTCGGCGATCTCCTCGGCCACGGCCTCCTCAGCGAGCTCCTCCGCGACCTCGGCCACGGCCTCCGCCTCCGCCTCGGCGTCCGCCTCCTCGACCTCTTCCCAGTACTCCTCTGCCCACGGGTCGTCCACGGGGCGTGAGCGACGCCAGACCAGGTATCCGGCCGCCGCGGCAGCGGCACCGACCAGGACCCAGCCCACGACCTTGCCCTTGCCGCCGCTCGCCTGGGCATCGGCAGCGGCGGTGACGGACTCCGCAGCCGCATCCGCCTTGGCGGCAGCGGCCTCAGCAAGGCCACTCGCCTTGCCTGCGGCGGCGTCCACGGCCTCCCCGGCCTTCGCGGCCGCGGTGTCGGCGGCGGTGCTCGCGGCCTTGGCGGCCGTCTGCATCGCGTCGACCACGCGGGGGATCACCACGTCGACGATGGTGTCGTGCGCCTGGTCGGTGTAGTCCTTGGACTTCACCGAGGCGACATCGGCGAACTCCGCGGCCTTGGCGGCCGCGGCCTCGACCTTCGGCTGGGCAGCGACCACACCGGCCCGCCAGGCGGCCTCCAGGCGCGGGGTGGCCCACTCGCGGGCGGCCTCGACGTGCGGGGTGGCCCACTCCACTCCCTGCTCTGCGAGCGCCTTCGCCTGACGGCTGGCCTGGGCGAGCGACTCGCGAACCTCGTCGGGATCGATCTGGACCTTGTCTGACATGGTGCTCCCTCGCGCTCGTGGTGGTATGCGTCTGACTCCCTATCGTGCCACTTCCGAGACTCCCCCGCAGATGCCGCGTGGATGAGAGTCCGCATGAACGAGGGCATGGGAGGATCGAGGCATGTACGCGATCATCCACACCTCCTCCGGCGACATCGCCGTGGACCTGTTTCCGAACCATGCCCCGAAGACCGTGGCCAACTTCACCGGCCTGGCCACCGGGGAGCGCGCATGGACCGACCCGACCACCGGTGAGGAGGTCAACCGTCCGCTCTACGACGGCACCGTCTTCCACCGCGTGATCCGCGACTTCATGATCCAGGGTGGTGACCCGCTCGGCAACGGCACCGGTGGCCCCGGCTACACCTTCGACGACGAGATCCACCCCGAGCTCGCGTTCAACGAGCCCTACCTGCTGGCCATGGCCAACGCCGGCCGGCACCCCGTCACCCGCGGCGGCACGAACGGCTCGCAGTTCTTCGTGACCAGCGTGCCCACCCCGCACCTGCAGGGGCGTCACACCATCTTCGGCAAGGTCCGCGACCAGGCGAGCCGCGACGTCGTCGACGCGATCTCGACCACGCCCACCGGGCGCGCCGACCGCCCGGTGCAGGACGTCGTCATCTCCTCGATCGAGATCGTCGAGGACTGACACCCCGGATCGAGAGGGCCCACGGCCCGCGCGACGGCGGCGGCTGCCACATGCGGCGGCCGCCGTCGTCGTCTCCGGTGAGCACGAGCACCGACATCCGCGCAGCGAGACGTGAGGACCGAGGATGACGCAGCCACCTCAAGGCCCATGGGGCCAACAGCACCCCCAGGCCGCCGTACCGGTGTGCCCACGCCACCCCGACCGGGTGGCGTACGTGAGGTGCCAGCGGTGCGGGCGCCCGGCGTGCCAGGAGTGCCAGCGACCCGCCACCGTCGGTGTGCACTGTGTGGACTGTCAGCGGGCCGCGAGCGCCCAGCAGCGCACGATCCGCACCCGGTTCGGCGGCCGGGCCCGCACCGGTGAACCGGTCGTCACCTGGAGCATCATCGCGGTCTGCGCGATCATCTTCGCCCTGCCCTACGTGCTCCCGGACCGGCTGTGGATCCCGATCGACAACGCCCTGATCTGGGCGCCCGCTGCCCCGTGGTTCCTCGACCAGCCCTACCGTTTCGTGACCACGAGCCTGCTGCACGGCAGCCCCTGGCACCTCGCGTTCAACATGTACGCCCTGTGGCTGGTGGGCCGCCAACTCGAGCCGCTGCTGGGCCGGTTGCGCTTCGGCGCGCTCTACCTGCTCTCCGTGATCGGCGGAAGCACCGCCTACCTGCTCATCGGGGGGCTCGACGCGCCGCCTGCCGTCGGTGCCTCGGGCGGGGTCTTCGGCCTCTTCGCGGCGTACGCGATCTTCATCCGCCGGATCGGCGGCGACCCACGCCAGGTGTTGATCATCGTCGCGATCAACATCGCCATCGGCTTCGTCATCCCACGGATCGCCTGGGAGGCGCATCTCGGAGGACTCGCCATCGGCGCCCTGGTCGCGGCGATCTTCGCCTACATCCCCTTCCGTGAGGCGCGCAAGCAGTGGTCGGCGATCGGCGCCGTCGTGCTCGGCCTGGGCGCTCTGACGTGGTTGGGCTACCTCATCGGCTGAGGCAGCCCCACGCGCCACCCAGTTATCCACAGGACTGTCCCCAGTTGGGGAGAACTACACGCGTGTCATTCACCCGCCGGCGGGGGCGCTCACAGCCCCCGCGGTCGCTACTTCCAGCGCATCGTCATGAGGAATCCCGCGAGGATCAGCACGAAGCCGACCGCGAGGTTCCACGCACCCAACGCGGGGATCGGGTAGGTGGACTGCGAGATGTAGGTCGTGACCACCCACACCAGGCCGACCACCAGCAGCGAGACGAACGTGGGGACGAACCACGGCGCGTTCCCGCTCTCCTCGGGCAGCCCCACCTGCTGACGCTCGGGCTGGGGCTTCGACTTCTTTCGGGACCGCGACACGGGCACGGGTACTCCTTGGTCGGGGCAGACAGTGTTCCCGGCAGGATAGCCGGACAACCGAGGGTTCTCAGCCCCGCCACGTACACTGCGACTCGGTGATCGGAGGTAGATGTGCCACAGGAGTCGGACACCGAGGAGGCGCGTGGTCCTGACGCGCCCGACCGCCGTCGACCCTCGTTCGCCGTGGCCGGCGTCGCACTCCTCGCCGGGATGCTGTTCGCCACCTCAGCCACCGTGTTCGCGCAGGAGGACGACGACCGTGCGGGCAACCTCCGCGACCTGGTCGCCGAGGAGAACGAGCGACTGCTCGACCTGGGTGTCGAGGTGGAGGAGCTGCGGGCCGACGTCGCGCGACTGGAGGGCGACGCCCCCGAGAGCTCGGTGGGTGCCGACGAGAAGGAACTCTTCGCCGTCGGCGCTGAACCTGTGGCCGGCCAAGGCGTGCGGGTCACGCTGACCGATGCGCCGGCGGGAACCGCTGCGGACGATTACAACGACCTCGTGGTCCACCAACAGGACATCCAGGCGGTCGTCAACGCCCTGTGGCGCGGCGGTGCCGAGGCCATGAGCATCCAGGGGCAACGAGTGGTCTCCACCACCGCCGTGCGATGCATCGGCAACGTGCTGCTGCTGCACGAGGCCACCTATTCACCGCCGTACTACATCGAGGCGATCGGTGACCAGGAGGCGCTCGAGGAGGCCCTGGCGCAGGACGCCAGTATCCGGCTGTACCAGGAGTACGTGGAGCGGTTCGGTCTGGGGTACGCCGTGGAGCGCGACGACCTCACGCTCGCGGCCTACACCGGCGGCCGGAGCCTGTCCTACGCGACGCCACTCGAGGCGAGCGCATGACGACCGCCACGCGGGGACCCAGCGGCCCGGTTCAGCACCGCCGTCGGCGTCGAGGCGGCGTGGGCAACGCCCTGCTCGGAGCCGTTGGCGAGTTGCTGATCACCGTGGGTCTGCTCCTCGGCCTGTTCGTGGTCTGGCAACTGTGGTGGACCGACGTGGAGGCAGCCGCCGTACAGCGCGAGCTCACCGCCGAGCTCGAGGAGACCTTCGGGGAGGTGCCCGAGGAGATCGGAGAGGTGCGCACGGACACGCCACCGCAGGAACTCGAGCCGCTCGACGCCACCACCTTCGGCCGACTGTGGGTGCCACGCTGGGACTCCGGCTCGACTCAGTACGCGCGCACCATCAGCGAGGGTGTGGACAACGCCACCGTGCTGGACGTGCTGGGAATCGGCCACTACCCCGGCAGCGCCATGCCCGGGGAGGTCGGCAACTTCGCCATCGCCGGTCACCGCCAGAGCCACGGCAAACCGTTCTACGACATCACCGAACTCGAACTCGGGGACGAGCTCGTGGTCGAGACCGAGGACGCCTGGTACGTCTACACGGTGACCGACACGCTGATCGTCACGCCCGATCAGGGCGAGGTGGTCGCCGCCAACCCCTACGACCCGGGCACGGCGGCCGAGAGCGCGATGATCACCCTGACCACCTGCCACCCCCTGTTCTCCGTGGCCGAGCGGTACATCGTGCACGGCGAACTGGACCACTGGGTGCCGCGCGAGAGCGGCGTCCCGGCTGCGATCGGAGGCGAGGCCTGATGTACGGCGCCATCTGGAGACTGCTGCCCGGCCCCGCCTGGTTCAAGGTGATCGAAGCGCTCGTGCTGATCTTCGCCGTCGTGGCCGTGCTGTTCCTGTGGGTCTTCCCCTGGGTGGCCCCGTACGTGCCGTTCGGGGAGAACGTGGTCGAGACAGGGAGCGCGCCATGACCCGCATCCTCGTGGTGGACAACTACGACAGCTTCGTCTACACGATCGTCGGCTACCTCACCGAACTCGGGGCCGAGGTGACCGTGGTGCGCAACGACGCCCTCGCGGGATCGGTCGAGGACCTGGCGGGGTACGACGGCGTGCTGGTCTCTCCCGGGCCCGGCGCCCCCGCTGAGGCCGGCGCCTCGATGCCGATCATCCGCTCGTGCGCCGAGGCCGGCACCCCCATGCTCGGGGTGTGCCTCGGGCACCAGGCCCTCGCCGAGGTGTTCGGCGGGGTGGTCTCCCACGCCCCGGAGCTGATGCACGGCCGCACCTCGCGGGTGCGGCACTCCGACGGCGCGCTGCTCGACGGCCTCGCGGAGGAGTTCACCGCCACGCGCTACCACTCCCTGGCGGTGGAGCCCGCCACGGTGCCCGAGGAACTCGAGGTCACCGCTTGGACGGCCGCGGACTCCGGCGACATCGTCATGGGGCTGTCCCACCGCACGCTGCCGCTGCACGGGGTGCAGTTCCACCCCGAGTCCGTGCTGACCGAGGGCGGCCACCGCCTGCTGGCGAACTGGCTCGCGATGACCGGCGACGCGGACGCGGTGGAGCGCTCCGCGGGACTGCGCCCGCTCGCCGACCTGGGCTGAGGCGCCACCGCTCGCCGGCTCCCCACCCCCGGCGGTTCCCACCCCTTCGAGCGTGCCTTTACGCAGCCCCCGCACCCCCGCTGGGACGCCGGTCCTCGCTGGGGGCGGTGCATTCCTCGCTGGGGGAGGTTCAGTTCCACACCTTGCGGCGCCACCGCCGGTCGGCAAGCCCCTGACCTGCAACGACGCTCGCGGCGACTCGGAACCGAGAGCGGCGCTTCCTCCCTGAGCGAGGGGTTCACCGCCCACAGCGAGGATCGCCCCGCGCCTCCCGCCCCCGACGCGGCCGGCCAACCGGTCCCGGGCGTCCGCAACACAAGGGCTGTACCACCTGGTGAGACAACTCATCTCGCTGTTGTTCGCCCGAGGCGAACCCGCGACGGTGGAGACATCCAGGACGCCGCGCGTCCCGGGCACCGCAGGACCGAGCCGTTCCGCCGAGAGAGAGGGCCACCAGTGTCGCTTCCCGTCACGCTGACCGACGTCTCCCGCGCCTTCCGCATGCCCGGGGAGGCCACCCGGAACGGCCGTCGAATGCGCACCGGTCGCCGCACCGCGTCTCTCGGCTCCCCCGCCACCGCACCCGGCACCGCAGCACCCGCCACCCGCGCGGTGCTGCGCGGGGTCGACCTCGTGCTGCCGGCCGGGGGCATCACCGCCGTCATCGGCCCCTCCGGCTGCGGGAAGTCCACCCTGCTGCGGCTCATCGGGGGCCTGGACACGCCGAGCACCGGCACCATCACCCTGGGCGAGGCGCCGGTGACCGGAACCGACGAGCGCCTCGCGATCGGATTCCAGGAGCCGCGGCTGCTGCCGTGGCGCTCCCTGGCCGCGAACGTCGCGATCGGCCTGCCGAGCAGCACCGCCCGGGCCGACGGCGCAGCCCGGGTGGCCGAGCTGCTGGACCTGGTCGGCCTCACCGCCTCCGCGCACCTGCGGCCGTGTCAGGTCTCCGGCGGCATGGCGCAGCGCGTCTCACTCGCCCGCGCCCTGGCGCGCCGCCCCGAGGTGTTGCTGCTCGATGAGCCGTTCGGCGCCCTGGACGCCCTGACCCGGCTGCGCATGCAGGAGGAACTGCTGCGGGTGCACGCCGCACAGCCGACCACGGTGCTGCTCGTGACGCACGACGTGGAGGAGGCGCTCTACCTCGCCGATCAGGTGGTGGTCCTGCGCACCCTGGCTCCCGACGAGCGGGACGCCTCGATCGCCCGCGTCGTCACCGTGCCGGCCGATCGTCCCCGTGACCGCGCGGACTCGAGGCTGGCCGATCTACGAGCCGACCTCCTGGAGGAGCTCGGGGTGCCGACCCATCACGGCACACCCGCCCTCGTCTGACGTCACCACGGACGCCCGCCCGGCGCCCACCCAGTCACACCCCGCAGCACCCGGCACGACGGAACGCGAGCCCGCGCCCGTGCCGCGCTGCCCCACACCCCGAAGGACACCCCATGTCGACCAGCATCCGCCGCACCCCCGTGACACCCCTGCTCGGCCTCGCCGCCGCGGCAGCGCTCGCCCTGACGGCCTGCGTGCCGGGCGAAGGCAGCACCGGCGACTCCAGCGACTCCGCCGCATCCAGCGACACGAGCGACACCGGTTCCGACTCCGCCGCCGCCGGCACCGAGTGGTCCGACGACACCCTCGCCCTGGACTGGGCCACCTACAACCCGCTCAGCCTCGTGATCAAGGAGGAGGGCCTGCTGCAGGAGATCGTGGGCGACGGCGTGGAGATCACCTGGGTGCAATCCGCCGGCTCGAACAAGGCGAACGAGGCGCTGCGCGCCGGGGCCATCGACGTCGGCTCCACCGCCGGTTCGGCCGCGCTGCTGGCCCGCGCGAACGGCACCCCGATCCACACCGTCGCGGTCTACAGCCAGCCCGAGTGGTCCGCCCTGGTGGTCCCCGCCGACTCCGACATCACCAGCGTGGCCGACCTCGCCGGGCGCAGCGTGGCCGCCACGATCGGCACCGACCCGTACTTCTTCCTGCTGCAGGCCCTGGACGAGGCCGGGGTGAGCGCCGACGACATCACCCTGCAGAACCTGCAGCACGCCGATGGCCGAATCGCCCTGGAGAACGGCTCCGTGGACGCCTGGGCGGGGCTCGACCCGATCATGGCGGCCAGCCAGGAGGGCACCGGCACCGAACTGATCTACCGCAACATCGACTTCAACACCTACGGCTTCCTCAACGCCACCGAGGCCTTCCTCGCCGAGAGCCCCGACCTCGCCCAGGCCGTGGTGGACGCCTACGCCCAGGCGCAGCAGTGGGCCGCGGAGAACCCCGAGGAGGTCATCACCCTGCTGGCCGAGGCCGCCCAGATCGACCCCGCGATCGCCGAGCGGGTCATCGCCGATCGCACCAACCTCGCCGTCGACCTCGCGCCGGGCGCCGAGCAGCAGGCGGTGCTGGAGGTCGT
The DNA here is from genome assembly GCF_002563925.1 of Serinibacter salmoneus. Taxonomy (NCBI): domain Bacteria; kingdom Bacillati; phylum Actinomycetota; class Actinomycetes; order Micrococcales; family Beutenbergiaceae; genus Serinibacter; species Serinibacter salmoneus. The sequence continues at coordinate 3,026,283 of NZ_PDJD01000001.1, forward strand.
CGCGCCGATCCTGGTGAGCAACGGCGACGTCGCGAGCCAGGAGAGCGTGGACGAGGCGCTGGCCACGCTGTTCGACCCGACCTTCGCCGAGGCCGCCCAGTGAGCGCGCCAGGGCCCGCACGCGGCACCGCCGCCGCCTCGGCCGCCGCACCGTCCCCCAGCACGCCCGTGCCCGACGGCGCACCCCACCCCGAGCGGTCCTCTCACCTCGTCGACTCGGTCGCCTTCCGCCGCCTGGGCGGGCTGATCATCCCGCTGGTGGTCCTCGGGGTGTGGCAGCTGGTCACCGTCACCGGCCTGGTGCCGCCCTACCGGCTGCCCACCCCGGGCAGCATCTGGCAGGCGGCCCTGGACATGGCCGCCAACGGCGACCTGTGGCTGTTCACCGCGATCTCCACCCAGCGGGTGCTGCTCGGATTCGCGATCGGTGCGGCGCTGGGACTGGTGATCGGCGCCGTCGTGGGCCTCTCCCGCCTCGGCGACATCCTGCTCACCCCGTCCCTCTCGGCGCTGCGGGCCGTGCCCTCGCTGGCGTGGGTGCCGCTGCTGATCCTGTGGCTGCAGATCGGGGAGGAGTCCAAGATCACCCTCATCGCGATCGGCTCCTTCTTCCCGGTCTACACCACGGTCTCGGCGGCGCTGAAGCACGTGGACCCGCAGATCATCGAGGCCGGCCGGGCGTTCGGGCTACGCGGCGTGCGGCTGCTGACCACGGTGCAGCTGCCGGCGGTGCTGCCCAGCGTGGTGGCCGGTCTGCGTCTGGCGCTCGCGCAGGCCTGGCTGTTCCTCGTGGCCGCCGAACTGATCGCCTCCTCGATGGGCCTGGGCTTCCTGCTGACGGAGTCCGGGGCGAACGGCCGGGTGGACCGGATGTTCCTCGCGATCATCCTGTTGGCCCTGCTGGGCACCCTGACCGACTCGATCATCGGGCTCCTCCAGCGCCGCGTGCTCAGCAGGTGGAGCTGATGGGCTGGAACGTGACGGCGGAGGCGTACGCGCGCGCCGAGGCCGATCCGCTCGCCTTCTGGGCGCAGGCCGCGGACCGGCTGCAGTGGGACACCCCGTGGCGGGAGGTCCTGGACTGGACCCCGCCCGCTCCGAGCGCCACACCCACCACACCCACCACCCCACCCGCCGCCCGGTGGTTCACCGGCGGCCGGCTGAACGCCACCACCAACTGCGTGGACCGGCACGTCGCCGCTGGCTTGGGCGCCAAGGTCGCGATCCACTGGGAGGGGGAGGACGGCGAGCGCCGCACCGTCACCTACGCCGACCTGCAGCAGCAGGTGGCCCGCGCCGCCCACGCCCTGAGCGCGCTCGGCGTCACGGCGGGCGACCGCATCGTGATCTACCTGCCGGTGCTGGTGGAGACGGTGGTGGCGACCCTGGCCGCGTTCCGGATCGGCGCCGTCGCCTCCCTGGTGTTCGGCGGGTTCTCCGCGGAGGCGGTCCGGTTCCGCATCGCCGACACCGGCGCGAAGGTCCTGGTCACCTCCGACGGCCAGTACCGCCGCGGCGCGGCCGTGCCGGTCAAGCAGGCCGCGGACGAGGCCGCCGAGGGCCTGGTGGACCACGTGCTCGTGGTGCGCCGCACCGGCGACATCCCCCGAAGCGAAGTCCCGTGGACGCCGGGCCGGGACGTGTGGTGGCACGAGGCTCTCGCCGCCGCCCCCGCGGACGCGGCGGACCACGCGCCGCTGAGCGTCGACGCCGAGCACCCGCTGTTCATCGTCTACACCTCCGGCACCACCGGACGCCCCAAGGGGCTGGTGCACACCACGGGCGGCTACCTCACCCACGCCGGCTGGGCGCACTGGGCGCACTTCGACGCCAAACCCACCGACGTGCACTGGTGCACCGCGGACCTCGCCTGGGTCACGGCACACACCTACGCGATCGTGGGCCCGCTGCTGAACGGGCTCACGGAGGTGCTCTACGAGGGCACCCCGGACACCCCGCACCGCGAGCGCCACCTGGAGATCATCCAGCGCTACGGCGTCACCACCTACTACACCGCGCCCACGCTGCTGCGCACCCTGCACTCCTGGTTCGGTGAGGACCTCCCGGCCGGGTACGACCTGAGCAGCCTGCGCCTCCTGGGAACGGTGGGCGAGGCGATCAACCCCGAGACGTGGCGCTGGTTCCAGCGGGCCTTCAGCGCCCAGGCGAGCGCGCCGCTGCCGATCATCGACACCTGGTGGCAGTCGGAGACCGGCGCCGCGATGGTCGCGCCCCTGCCCGGCGTCACCGCCCTGAAGCCGGGCAGCGCCACCCATCCCCTGCCGGGGATCGCGGTGGAGGTGGTGGACGACGACGGAGCCCCCGTTCCCGCGGGAACGCCCGGCACGCTCGTAGTCACCCGCCCCTGGCCGGGGATGGCGCGCACCGTCTGGGGCGACCCGCAGCGCTACGTCGAGGCGTACTGGTCCCGCTACGCCGGGCACGGCCCGTGGGGCGGGTACTTCGTGGCCGGTGACGGCGCGATGCGCGACGCGGACGGGCACCTGTGGCTGCTGGGCCGCCTGGACGAGGTGGTCAACGTCTCCGGGCACCGGCTGTCCACCATCGAGATCGAGTCGGCGCTGGTCGCCCACCCGGCTGTCACGGAGGCGGGCGCCACCGGGGTCCCCGATCCGCTCACCGGGCAGGCCGTCGCGGTGTTCGTGGTGCCCACCCGGCAGCCGCCGGCCCGGGACCTGGCGGCCTGGGCGGCGCTGGAGGGTGAGCTGCGCGAGGAGCTGCGCTGCGCCGTCGCCCGCGGGATCGGCCCGATCGCCAAGCCGGCGCACGTGGTCCTCGTGCCCGAGGTGCCGCGCACCCGGTCGGGGAAGATCCTGCGCCGCCTGCTCGCCCAGCTCCACGCCGGCGCCGAACTCGGCGACACCACATCCCTGCAGAACCCGTGGGCGGTGGCGCGGATCGCCGCCGCCCTGGATCACGAGGAGGCAGCATGACCCAGGAGTCCACCCAGGAGCACACGTTCGGGTTCCGCACCCGGGCCCTGCACGCCGGGGGTGTGCCGGACGCCGCCACGGGGGCGCGCGCCGTCCCGATCTATCAGTCGACCTCGTTCGTGTTCGACTCCCCCGCCGACGCCGGCGCCCTGTTCGCGCTGCAGAAGTACGGCAACATCTACAGCCGCATCGGCAACCCCACCGTGGCCGCGCTGGAGGAGCGGATCGCCTCTCTGGAGGGGGGCATCGGGGCGGTGGCGACGGCGTCGGGCATGTCCGCGGAGTTCCTCGTCTTCGCGGCCCTGGCCGGGGCGGGCGACCACATCGTCGCCTCCTCCCAGCTCTACGGCGGCACCGTGACCCAGTTGGACGTGACGCTGCGCCGGTTCGGGATCGAGACCACGTTCGTGCCCGGAACCGACCCGGCGGACTTCGCCGCCGCGATCCGCCCCACCACCCGCCTGGTCTACACCGAGGTGGTGGCGAACCCCTCCGGCGAGGTCGCCGACCTCGCGGGCCTGGCGCGGGTGGCGCACGAGGCCGGGGTGCCCCTCGTGGTGGACTCCACCCTCACCACCCCCTACCTGATCCGGCCGATCGAGCACGGCGCGGACATCGTGATCCACTCCGCCACCAAGTTCCTCGGCGGGCACGGCACCACCCTGGGCGGCGTGGTGGTGGACTCCGGCACCTTCGACTGGAGCAACACCGCGGTGATGAACGAGCCGGTGGCCTCCTACGGCGGCGTGCAGTGGTGGGGCAACTTCGGCGAGTACGGCTTCCTCACCAAGTTGCGCACCGAGCAGTTGCGCGACATCGGCCCGTCGCTCTCGGCGCAGTCCGCGTTCCAGCTCCTGCAGGGGGTGGAGACCCTCCCGCAGCGCATGGACGCCCACGTGGCGGGCGCCCGCGAGGTCGCGGCGTGGCTCGAGGCCGATCCACGGGTCAGCGAGGTGCTGTGGGCGGGCCTCCCCGGACACGTGCACCACGAGCGGGCCGCCACGCTGTTGCCGCTGGGCGCGCCGTCGGTGTTCGCGTTCCGGCTCGCCGGTGTCGGGAGCACCGGCGGCACTGACGACACCGACGGCACTGGGGGTTCCTCGCTCAGCGGCCGGGAGGTCGGCGAGCGGTTCATCACCGAACTGCGTCTGGCCTCCCACCTGGCGAACGTGGGCGACTCGCGCACCCTGGTGATCCACCCGGCCTCCACCACCCACCGGCAACTGTCCGCCGAGCAGCTCGCCGCCGGCGGCGTGCCGGAGGACCTGGTGCGGATCTCCGTGGGGTTGGAGGACGTCGAGGACATCATCTGGGACCTGGATCAGGCCCTCACGGCCGCCACCCGGGTCACCCCGCCACCCGCCGTCGGCGCGGGGGCGCGTACTGAGACCACCGAGGCGGGCGCCGCCTGCAGCCTGGAGGCCACGCGATGAGCACGACCGCCTGGCTCAACCCGACCGCCACCGAGCGGCAGGGCATCCTGCGCCGCAGCCGCCGGGTCGCGATCGTGGGCGCCTCCGGCAACCCCTCCCGCGCCTCCTACTTCGTGGCGAGCTACCTGCTGTCCAGCTCCGACTTCGAGGTCTACCTCGTCAACCCGCGGGCGAGTGAGATCCTCGGGCAGCCGGTGTACGCCTCGCTCGCCGACCTCCCGCACCCCCCGGACATCGTGGACGTCTTCCGCCGCCACGACGACCTGCCCGGGGTGCTGGACGAGGCGCTCGGGGCCGGCGCCCGCACCCTCTGGCTGCAGCTGGGTTCCTGGCACGACGACGTGGCTCGCCGCGGGCACGAGGCCGGCCTGGAGGTGGTGATGGACCGCTGCCTGAAGATCGAGCACGCCCGCTTCCACGGCGGTCTGCACCTCGCGGGGTTCAACACCGGGGTGATCGACTCCCGCCGGGCGCGCGCCTAGCCTCACGACACGAGCACGACGCCGCGAACCCGAGGCCCCCGTGACGAGACCGTGGCCTGGGGCCACGGTCTCGGCGCGGGGGCCTCGGGTTCGGCGTCAGTGTGAGCGACTCAGCCGTCGCCCTCGCCACCGCCGTCACCGTCACCGCCGTCGTCATCCGGCGGCTCGGTGGTGGTCTCGGACTCGCTGGGCTCGGGCTCCGGCTCGGTCGCGATGTAGACCGTGATCGTGGTGCCCTGCTCCACCGTGCCCTTGGGATCCCAGTCCCACACCGTGCCGGCCGGGACCTCGTCCTGCGGGATCTGCTGGAAGTTGCCGTTCAGGCCGGCATCGCGCAGCGCGGAGTTCGCCTCCTCCTGCGTCAGACCCTCGAGGTTCGGCACCGGCACGCTGCCGGAGGCCACCTCGATCCGGAAGGACTGGTTCACCTCTGCGCTCGACCCCACGCCCGGGTCGATGGAGACCACCTCACCGGCGCTGTACCCCGGCACGTTCACCTCGGTGACCAGGGTGGTGTAGCCCTGGAAGCCCGCGGCCTCCAGTGCGTTCGTGGCCTGCTCCACGGTCATCCCGATCACGTCGGGCACCTCGAGGGAGTCCGGTCCGGCAGAGACCACCAGGGTCACCTCCGGCGCGCTGCCGTCAGCGGTGACCTCCACGGCGTCCCCCGGCGCCGGGTCGGTGGAGATGACGCGACCCTCCTCGACGTCGGCACTGGCCTCGGTCTCGATCACGGGTGTGAGGCCCGCCTCGCGCACGGTGCGCTCGGCGTCGGCCTGCTCCTCGTCGATCACGTCGGGCATCTCGATGGCGTCCGGGCCGGCGGAGACCACCACGGTGACCTCGCCGCTGGCACTGCCACCGACCTGCACCACGACCCCGGCCTCGGGGTCGGTGGAGATGACGTAACCCTCCTGGACCTCGCTGCTCGCCTCGGTCTGGATCACCGGGACGAGGTCCACCTCGGTCAGCTCGGACTCAGCCTCGGTCTGGGTGAGCCCCACGACCTCGGGCACGGCGACGTCCTCGCGGCCGTCACCGCGCAGGAACGCGGCCCAGATGATCCCCCCGATCAGCAGGACGGCGATGATGGCGAGCGCCCAGATCCAGCCTCGGCCGCGCTTCTCCTCGACCTCCTCCGCCTCGGGGACCGCCGGGATGGCGGTCGAGGTGGTCCCGGTGCTGGCCGGGGTGGCGCTGAGCAGTTCAGTGGGGGCGCCACGCTGCGCGGCGTTGGCCGCCGCGTTGGACGCAGCGATCACGCCGACGGCCGGGGCACCCACCACACCGCCGCGCACCGCGGCATTCAGGTCGGCGCGCATCTCCTCGGCGCTCTGGTAGCGGATCGTCTTGTCCTTGGCGAGGGACTTCAGGGTGATGCGGTCCAGCTCCTCGGGCACGTCCGGCGCGATGGAGCTGGGAGTGGGCGGGTTCTCCCGCACGTGCTGGTAGGCGACCGCGACCGGGGAGTCCCCCTGGAAGGGCGGGCGCCCGGTGAGCAACTCGAACAGCAGCACCCCGGTGGAGTACACGTCGGAGCGGGCATCCACGACCTCACCGCGCGCCTGCTCCGGGGAGAGGTACTGCGCGGTGCCCACCACGGCCTGGGTCTGGGTCATGGTGGCGGCGGAGTCGGCGACCGCCCGGGCGATGCCGAAGTCCATCACCTTCACATCACCGGCGGTGGTGATCATGACGTTCGCGGGCTTGATGTCCCGGTGGATGATGCCGGCGTGATGGGAGTAGTCCAGCGCGGAGAGCACCCCGGTGGTGATCTCCACGGCCTCGTCCAGGGGCAGCGCCGCGCCGTCGCGCAGCAGATCGCGCACGGTGTGGCCCTCGACGTACTCCATGATGATGAACGGGACGCGCACCTCGGAGCCGTCCGAGGCGATCTGCGTGTCCTCCCCGGTGTCGTAGACCGACACGATCGCCGGGTGGTTCAGCGCCGCGGCGGACTGCGCCTCGCGGCGGAACCGTGCCTGGAAGGTGGAGTCCTGCGCCAGATCGGCGCGCAGCACCTTGATGGCCACGCGGCGCGAGAGCCGGTTGTCACGGCCGATGAGCACCTCGGCCATTCCTCCGCGGCCGATGAGCTCACCGACCTCGTACCTGCCCGCAAGCACGCGGGGTGTGCTGTCCGCCACTACCCGACCCTCTCGATTGTTCCGTCGCGATCGGTCATCGCGATCGAGGCCTTCAGCTCGACACCGTTGGTCGCGCCACCCGATTCTCCCAGGCCGCCGAGCGCAAGTGCGAGAACGGTGACCAGCGCCACCAGGATCACCACGCCCAGCGCCACCGCGATGGCCACGCGCCGGGGGACGCCATTGCGTGAGGCTACCGTCTTCGGCGGTTGCTGCACGAACGATGGGCGTGTCTGCGGCTCCGACGGTGCCCGCGACGTGGCCTCCCGCACCCCGCGGGGACGGTTCGCCGTCCAGTCGGACCTGCGCTGGTGGCCGCCTCGCCGCGGAAGGTGCCCCGGGGCGGAGGTGGCGCGGGACCGCAGGTCCGCTGCGCGCCGGGCCACGATGCCGGCGGTTGCGGGACGCTGCGCCGGATCCTTGGCGAGCATGTCCGTGATGAGGTGGGCGACGCCGTCGCTCACCTCGTCCGGGAGCCGCGGGATCGTCTCGGTGACGTGGGCCAGGGCGATGTCCGCCTGGTTGCCGCCGGTGAACGGGCGGCGCCCCGCCAGGCACTCATAGGCCACGACGCCGAGCGCGTAGATGTCACCCAGCGCGGTGGCGGAGTTCCCCATCGCCTGCTCCGGCGGTAGGTACTGGGCCGTGCCCATCACCATGCCGGGTGCCGTGATGGCCTGCTGCCCGGCGCCCACGGAGATCCCGAAGTCGATGAGGCGCACCCGACCGCCCGGGGTGAGCAGGATGTTGCCCGGCTTGATGTCGCGGTGCACCACGTGGGCACGGTGCGCGATCTCGAGCGCATCGGCGGACTGCTGCAGGATGTCCAGGGTCTCGGTCTCGGTGAGGGTGCCGCGGCGGCGCAGCAGGTCCGAGAGCGCCTCCCCGTCCACCAGTTCCATGGCCAGGTAGGCCAGACCGTCGACCTCCCCGTGCTGATGCAGGCGCGCGATCCCGGGGTGGTCCAGGCCCTGGGCGTTGCGGGCCTCGGCGGCGAAGCGGTCCAGGAACTGTTGCTGCCCCGCGAACTCGACACGCAACACCTTGACCGCGACCTCGTTCTCCCCCTCCAGGTCACGAGCACGCCACACCTCGCCCATACCGCCGGTGGCCAACCGGCCGAGGAGTTCGAACCGGCCGTCCAGGACGGACCCGCGCGCCGGGATCATGAGAGTTTCGCCTCGATCACGGCCCTCGCGATCGGCGCGGAGAGTCGGGCACCGGTGTAGTTGTCCCCGCTCGGGTCCGCGCCGTTCACCACGAGCACCGCGACCGCGATCTGCGGGTCCTCGGCCGGGGCGAAGGAGGTGAACCACGCGTGCGGGAAGGAGGCAGTGGTGCCGTCATCGATCCCCGACTCCGCCGTCCCGGTCTTCCCGGCCACGGCCACCCCCGGGATCTGCGCCGGGGCACCGGTGCCGTTGGCCACCACGTTGACCATCATCTCGGTCATCATCTCGGCCACATCGGTGCTCACCGCGGTGGACATCTCGCTCGGCTCGGTCTCGGAGACCACCGAGAGATCGGCGGCGCGTTCCGTGGCGATCAGGTAGGGGCGCATCAGCACGCCGTCGTTCGCGATCGCCGCGGCCACCATCGCCATCTGCATCGGGGTGGTGCGCACATCCCGCTGGCCGATCGCCGTCTGCGCGAGGGCGGCGTCGTCGGGGATCTCACCCAACCGGCTCGGGGTGACCGTCAAGGGGATGTCCAGGGGCTCACCCCACCCGAATGCCTCGGCCTGGTCGCGGATCGCATCCTCGCCGAGGGTCATCGCCAGATCGGCGAACGGGGTGTTGCAGGACTTCTGCAACGCGAGCATGAGCGTGGCCGTCTCACCGTCGTCGCAGGTCAGACCCGCCGGGTTCTGGATCGTGGCGGTGGACCCGGGCAGGGTCAGCACGTCCGGTGCCGGTACCCGGGTCTCGGGGGTGTAGTCACCGGTGGAGAGCGCCGCCGCCGTGTCGATCAGTTTGAACGTGGACCCGGGGGCGTAGGTCTGCCCGGCGATCGCGCGGTTGGCGAGCGGATCAGCCGGGTCGTTGATCAGGTCCTCCCACGCGGAGTTCGCGGCCGCGGTGTCGTGGGAGGCCAGCAGATTCGGGTCGAAACTCGGGGTGGAGACCATCGCGAGCACGGCGCCCGTGGCGGGGTCCAGGGCCACCACCGCACCCTCGGCCTCGCCCAGCGCCTCGTAGGCCACCCGTTGCAGTTCGGGGTCGATCGTCAGCTCCACGCTGCCGCCCTCGGGCTGGGACCCGGTGATGAGGTCCTCCAGGCGCTGGCGCCACAGGGTCGGCGAGGTGCCGTTGAGCACGGAGTTCGCGGCGCGTTCGATCCCGGTGGGCTGGAACACCACGGAGGTGTAGCCCGTGACGGGGGCGTACAGGGCGCCATCGGCGTAGGTGCGCTGGAACCGGTAGGGCGTGTCCACCTCGACCGAGTAGGCGATCTCCTCGCCGGCGATCACGATCGGTCCCCGTTCGCGTCCCTGCTCGCGGTAGGTGATGCGCACGTTGCGGGAGTCGGCATTGAGTTCGCTCGCCTGCACGAACTGGATGTAGGTCAGCGCCCCGATGAGCACGAGGAACATGACCAGGACGACGGCGCTGATCCGGCGCAGCGGGGCGTTCATGCGCGATCACCCGCCGCCGCTCGGGGCCCGGTTGCCACGCCGGGGCCGCCGACACCCTGGCCTGGTCCGGCGCCCGGGACCGTGGCCGGCACACCCTCGGGCACCCCGGGGCGCCGCGCGCCGTCGGAGATGCGCATCAGCAGGGCCACGATCACCCAGTTGGCCAGCAACGAGGACCCGCCGGCGGCGAGGAACGGCATGGTCAGCCCCGACAGCGGGATCACACGGGTCACGCCGCCCACCACGATGAAGACCTGCAGGGCGATGACGAACGCGAGGCCGCTGGCCAGGAGCTTGCCGAACCCGTCCCGTACCCCGATCGCGATCCGCAGCCCGCGCTGCGCCATGATCAGGTAGAGCAGCAGGATCGCCACGATCCCGGTCAGGCCCAGCTCCTCCGCCAGGCTCGCCACGATCATGTCCGCGTTCGCGGAGTAGGTCAGGGTCGGATAGCCCTCACCCCACCCGGTGCCGAAGAGTCCGCCGCCGGCCATCCCGAACAGGCCCGAGACGATCTGGCCGGAGCCGCCCGGCGACCGGTTGTACACCTCGGGGTCCAGGGCGTGGAGCCACACATCGAAGCGTGCCTCCACGTACCCCACGTTCATCGCCACCAGGGCCACCCCACCCACGCTGAGCAGCACGCCGATGATCACCCACGAGAGGCGCTCGGTGGCCACGTAGAGCATCGCGATGAACAGCCCGAACAGCAGGATGGAGGTGCCCAGTTCGCGCTGGAACAGCAGCACCACGATGCTCAGCGCCCAGGCCAGCAGGATCGGGCCGAGGTCCCGCATCCGGGGCAGCGTGAGGCCGAGCACCTTCTTTCCCGCCAGGGTGAGGGTGTCGCGGTGGGTCACGAGGTACCCGGCGAAGAAGATCGCGAACGCGATCTTCGCGAGCTCCGCCGGCTGGAAGGAGAACCCGCCGATCCCGATCCACAGCCGCGACCCGTTGATCTCGCGACCGATCCCGGGCGCCAGGGGCAGGAGGAGGAGCACGAGGCCGGCCACGAGGGAGGTCCAGGTGTAACGCCGCAGCGTGCGGTGGTCACGCAGCAGGATCAGCACCGCGAACCCGCACACGGCCCCGACCACCATCCACATCATGTGCCGCGAAGGGTCCACGTCCCAGCCCGGCACGTTCACCCGGTTGTTCAGCGTGATGTGCACGCGGGTGATCATCGTCAGGCCGATGCCGTTGAGCGCCACCACCACCGGCAGCAGCACAGGATCGGCGTACGGGGCACGCCAGCGCAGCACGAGGTGCCCGGCCAGGCCGAGCCCGGCCAGCAGGAGCGCGTAGGTGAGGAGGTAGTCGGGCACCTGACCGTCCAGGGCCAGCCCGACCTGCCAGGTGCCGTAGACCCCGATCGCCACCGCGGGCAGCAGGAGCGCCAGTTCGGTCCACCGCCCCGTGCGGGGGGTGATCTGCATGACGGTCGCCATCAGCCCTCCCCGCTCTGGTCCTGGGCCTGGTCCTGTTCCTGCTCCTGGGCCTGCTCCCGCAGGCTCTCCACCACGGCGCGTGCCTCGGCCAGGGTGGCGTCACCGGAGGTGATGCCGTCCTGCAGTCGGGTGCGAGCAAAGGAGGGCAGATCCTCCAGGCGGATGTCGGTCTCCTCCAGCACCTCGTTCAGGATCATCGGACCGACCTCCTGCGGGATGCCGCGGTAGATCGCCACCGACCCCTGCGACTCCCCCACGAAGTACTGCGTCTGGGTCCAGGAGTACCCCAGGAACCCGGCCACGACGAGCGCGACCAGCAGCACGGCCGCGATGATCGCCTGCCACCATCGGCGCCGGCGGCGAGCCGGATCGCGCCGGGGCGCCGCGTCGTCCGCCGCTGCGGGGCGCGCCAGGAGGGCGGCGGCGCGTCCGGCCGCACCACCCACACCCTTGGAGGGCTTGAGCCAGTGCTCGGTGGCGGCACCGACCACCTGCGGGGTCGTCTCGGGTGCGCGCCCGTCCTTCACGTCGTCCAGTTCGACCACGTCAGCCAACACGACGGTGACGTTGTCCGGACCGCCGGCGCGCAACGCGAGGTCCACCAGGTCGTCCGCGCACTGCCCCGGATCGACCACCGAGGTCAGCACGTCCTCGATCGTCTCCGCGCTGACGTAGGACGACAGCCCGTCCGAGCACAACAGGAACCGGTCACCCGCGCGCAACTCCCGCAGTGACTCGTCCAGGTCCACGCCCAGGTCGTGGTCACCCAGCACCCGCATCACCACCGAGCGGTGGGGATGCTGCTCGGCCTCCTCCGGGTCGAGTTGTCCGAGGTCCACCAGGTGCTGCACGTAGGTGTGGTCGGTGGTCAGCCGGGTGACCTCACCCGCGCGCACCAGGTAGGCGCGGGAGTCACCGATGTGCGCCATCGCGAGCCGCTTACCGGAGCGCAGCGCGGCGATCACGGTGGAGCCGAGTCCCTGCAGTTCAGGGTCCGCGAGCGCCTTGGTGCGCAGCTCCGTGTAGGCCTCCGCGACGGCATCACGCAGCAGGGCGAGCAGGTCCCCCGCGTGGGACTCGCCGTCGAGCGGTGCGAGGTGGGCGATCGCGATGGAGGAGGCGACGTCACCGCCCTGCGGGCCACCCATGCCGTCGGCGAGGACCAGCAGGTGCGGCCCGGCGTACCCGGAGTCCTGGTTGGTCTCACGCAACAACCCGACGTCGGAGCGCGCGGCATAGGAGAAGGCCAGGACCACTAGAGCCTCAGTTCCAGCACGGTCTTGCCGACCCGCAGCGGCATGTTCAGGTCCATGGGGACCGCATCGCCCACCCGCTCCTCACCGAGCCAGGTCCCATTGGTGGAGCCGAGGTCCTCCACGAACCAGCGGCCGTCGTGGGGGAAGATCCGGGCGTGCCTGCCGGAGGCGTAGTCGTCGTCGACCACGAGCGTGCAGGAGGGGGCGCGGCCGATGAGGACCGCGGACGTGCTCAGGCTGAGCTGGGTGCCGCGCAGTGGGCCCTCCAGCACCAGCAGCGTCACCGGGACGGAGCGTGCGGAGGGCTCCTCGCCGTCTGCCTCCACCGCCACCGGTGGGGAACGCCGGCGCAGTCCCTTCTTGCCCGCCGTACGAGCCGCCACGCGCGTGCCGAAGACGTCTCGGCGCAGCGCGTTGATGCACCACAACACCAGGAGCCACAGGAGCACGAGATAGCTCAGGCGCAGCAGTGAGAGGACCAGTTCGCTCACGCGATTGCGTCCCGGCCGGTGTAGAACATGAAGCGGGTGCGGCCGAACGTCACAGTATTGCCGTTCACGAGAGTGGCAGCCGTGATGCGGTTGCCCTCCACGAAGGTCCCGTTCGTGGAGCCGAGATCGGTCAGGATGACCCCGCGCGGGGTGCGGCGCAACTCGAGGTGACGACGGGAGACGCCCGTGTCGTCCACCACGATGTCCGCCTCCGCTCCGCGGCCCAGGACGGTGACATCGCTGGTCAGCACGTACCGCGCGCCGTCGATGTCGATCACGGGCAGCGGCTCGGGCGCGCGGGGCGCGGGCGCGGCGGCCCCGCCCGGCGTGGATGCGGCGGCCTCGGGCGAACCCTCGGACCGCTTGGTGGAGGAACGCACGCGGAAACGTCCGGTCTCCAACTCCCCCTCGGCGGCGAACTGCACCGACAGCGGACCCACGATGGAGTAACCCTGCTCGCGCGCGTAGTCCGCCGCGGAGGACACGATCTCCTGGGCGAGGGCGTCAGACCCCCACTCCTCCACGCGCTCGTAGTCGCTCTCACCGAGCTCGACCTCGAACACGTTCGGGACCACGGTGCGGCCCTGACTGAACGCGGCCGCGCGGTCGTCCATGTCGCGGTGGATGGCGCTGGCGATCTCGACGGGCTTCACCTCGGACTTGAAGGCCTTGGCGAAGGCGCCCGAGACCACGCGCTCCACGCCCTTCTCGAACCTGTCCATCACGCCCATCGCACGCCTCCTTCCGTTCGGCCTCCTCGCGCCACGAGGTCACCTCGTGGCGCACGTCACGACTCCCGGACCATGGTAACGGCGAGATCACGTGGGGGAGGTGCCGGTGGTGGGGAGGTGTCGTGAGCGATTCGGCCGACGCCGCCGGGCCGTGGTAGAGTCCTCGAGGTTGAGCGACGGGAGTCGCGCAGCAACGCGCAAGTGGCGGAATAGGCAGACGCGCACGGTTCAGGTCCGTGTGCCCGAAAGGGCGTGGGGGTTCAACTCCCCCCTTGCGCACCACACACGAACGGCGGAATCCCAACGAAAACTGGGGTTCCGCCGTCGTCATTCCCGGGGTGATGTACCAATCCGATGTACCAAACCCACTCCACGGCAAGTGAGTACACCTGAGAGCAGGTAGGACCAGGTAGTGGTAGGGGGTATACGCACGGGCGCACCCTCGCCCTCATCGGCCCCGTCGTCCACATCGGCCCCTCTTGCCCGGGAGGATGGGACAACCTGCCTGCGGAGTCCCGGCAGGTTTGGATGTGGGCGCGCTGAGGTACTAATGGTCCCCGAATGTCAACGAACAGACCGCGCTAGAGTCAAGAAGTGTCAGATACTCACTAGCGAGACCAGGGGGCAGCACAGTGAAGGCCGAGCAACTGCGGGCTGCGGCGCTCAAACGATGGGCGTGGCGCACTGAGACCCGGTACCAAATCATCAACACCGACATTGACGGCCTACTCGCCGCCGCGAAACTGCACGATCACTTCGGCTGGCCCGTCATCGGCTTCAATGACCTCACGACCATCTGGGTCGAAGAGACACACCAAGGCCGCACCCCCAAGTCTCAGGTCGCGTGGGTTGACCTCGCGATGTGCCGCCCCGGGGACCGCTGCATCGACCAGCACGTCGTCGCCCGTACCGCGCAGGAAGCAAGCGTGATCGAAGCGCACGGGCACTCCGTGAACCCCAACCTCATCGCGGGCAGGTATCAGAACGATCTCTACAAGGAGAAGTATCCGTTCGGCACCTATCAGTGGGTGTCGTGGCTCCTCGGTGAGGATGAACGGCGCGGCGACCCTGCCATAGACAGGATCGGCGCTGGCCTCGCCTGGATGCCAGACGGGCCATCTATCTCCATGGGCAAGTACAAGACGAACGTGCTGAACTGGGCGTGCGAATTGATGCCCGGCAGCATCCTGCATCCCGGCGCTCGACTCGCCGACACACCATCCTTCACCCCCCGGGCGTGGGTAGCGGAAGCAAAGCAGTACCTGACTCGTGCGTCCGGGGTTTGCACCAACTGGGGAGAGAGTGACCAGTGGAGCCAGCCACCCGGGGAGCAGGTCCCCCGGCGAGACGACATGCAGGCGCTACTCGACGCCATCACCCGCCACTACGGGTGGAAGCGACTAACCCTGCCCAGCAGGTACGTCGCCACGCGAGGGAGTCGCGACTGGGATGGCGTGCCACCCGGCTGGCCCCAGTCTGCGGGCGCGTCCGGCGTCATCTCAGCCGCGGCGATCACGGGGAAGAAGTGGTCATGGACCACCGCAGTGGACACCAGGGCGCGATCCTGAGCCGCGTCGTGTCGGTACTTGCGCAACCACGAGCTACCTGGTTAGCTCGTACACACGTATGACCCCTTGCACTGCGGAGACGACCATGACCGAGCCCACCGCCACCTACGCCGACCTCTTCGCGGGCATCGGCGGGTTCGCCGCCGTCCTCCAAGCCCTCGGGGTCCATCACGCCTACGCCGTGGAAATCGACAAGGCCGCAGCCACCACCTACGCCCGCAACTGGGGGCATGACCCGCTGGGTGACGTCACCGTCGACACCGCCGACATCACCACCCGCGTCTCCGCCCACACCATCCTCACCGGCGGCTTCCCTTGCCAGCCGTTCAGCAAGTCCGGCGCTCAGCGCGGCATGGACGAGACCCGCGGCACCCTCTTCCACGACATCATGAAGATCGTCCAGGCGCGGCGTCCACCGATGATCCTGCTAGAGAACGTCCGCAACCTGATCGGCCCCCGCCACGCGCACGAGTGGGCATTGATCATCGACCTCCTCCGGGAAGCCGGCTATCAGGTCAGCGACCAGCCGGCCATCGTCTCCCCGCACCAGATCAAGCCCGAGTACGGGGGCGCGCCACAGGTGCGCGAGCGGGTCTTCATCACCGCCACGCTCGTCCCCGAGGGACGCGTGGCGGACCCCACGGTCGGTCCCGTCACCATCCTGGATGAGGCACGCATGGACCGGGAGTGGGACCTCAACCTCGACCTCCCCCTCCTCACGGTCGACGCACAGCACGACCTCACGGGCACCGAACTGTCGGATAGTGAGGTCGCGTGGATCGACCACTGGGAATCGTGGGTGCAGGCAGTCCGTGTCCTGTACGCGGCAGAGGCCGACCGTGACGGAGCACCCGCGAAGCGCCTGCCCGGCTTCCCGATCTGGGCGCACGTATGGACAACCAGCGACCGCAAGCGGCGCGCGCTCATGGCCCCCGGCGGCGTCCGGGTACCCGCCTGGAAGGCGAACTTCCTCACCAAGAACTGGGACCTCTACGACGGGCTACGTGCCCGGGGCCTGGGCGACTGGCTCGATCAGTGGCTACGGGTCACCCGCACGTTCCCGGAGTCACGCCAGAAGCTCGAGTGGCAGGCGCAGGACACCGAGCACCTGTGGGACTGTGCGATGAGTCTGCGTCCCTCAGGTATCCGCGCCAAGCGCATGACCCACCTGCCTGCGCTGGTCGCGATCACCCAGACCCCCATCCTGGGTCCGAAGCGACGCCGCCTGGCACCCCGGGAAGCAGCACGCATGCAGGGCCTGCCCGACAACTACGACTTCGGCGGCCAGCGCAACGCCGCGACGTTCAAGCAGTTGGGCAACGGCGTCAACGCGGGCGTGGTGTGGAACGTGTTGCGCGCCCACGTTGCCCGCGACCGCGACCTGCTGATGGCCAACGGCGCCGCCAAGATCGTGGAGGCCGTGGACGCCGGCCCTGACGACCTGACTCACCAGATCGCGCAGGTCCTCACCAACCGGAAGACCCATGCCGACGCTGATGCGAAGGTTGGGGCGTGACCTAGGTGTACTGACCCGTGGGGTTGTTGACGCGGTCGATGGGGCGTTGACCGCGGATGCCGAGGTGGGGTCGTTCTAGGTTGTAGTGCTCGAGCCAGGTTGGCAAGGCTGCTGCTCGGTCGGTGTTGCTGGTCCAGACCTGGGTGTAGGCCCACTCGGTGACCAGGGTGCGGTTGAGACGTTCGACTTTGCCGTTGGTCCAGGGGCAGTGGGGGCGGATGAACTTCTGCTTCGCTCCCAGCATGGCGACCGCGCTGATGAAGGCTGTGCCGCGGCGGTAGGCCAGGGCGTTGTCGGTGATGACTCGTTCGATCCGTGTGATGCCGTGGGTGGCGAAGTAGGCCGCGGCGTTGGTCAGGAACTGGGCGCAGGTGGCGGTGTTCTCGTCGGGGTGGATCTCGGCGTAGGCGAGCCGGGTGTGGTCATCGATCGCGGCGTGGACGTAGTCGTAGCCGTTCCCGCGTCCGCGAACCTGTTCGCGGCGGCCGTGGGCACGCCAGCCACCGCCGCTGGGGATGCGCCCGAGCTTCTTCACGTCCACGTGGATCAACGAGCCGGGGTAGGCGTGCTCGTAGCGCTGAGCGCTGCGGCGCCGGGCCCTGATGACCTGGCCCGTGAGCGGGTCGCACTCGGACAGACGTGGGGTGTGGTGACGAGCCAGGACCCGGCCAACGGTCGAGGCGGGCAGGCCGAGGCGGCGTGCGATCCAGACCGGGCCACGGCGGCTCAGGAGGCGCTCGATCCGGATCCGGGTCTCGATGCAGGCCGGGGTTCGTCCCGGGTGGCTGTGGGCCACGCTCGAGCGGTCCTGAAGACCGGGTAGTCCTTCGGTCTGGAATCGTCGCCACCAGCGCCAGGCCGTGGTGCGGGAGACACCCATCTCGGCCGCGACATGAGCCACTGCTCGACCGGATCCGATCCGTTGCACCATCGTGAGCCTGCCGGCAGGGGTCAGCCGGGCGTTAGCGTGAGACACGAGAGACCTCCGTTGATCGATCTGGGCACTTTCAGCAGTCCCAACTCGACACGGAGGTCTCTCGCTACGTCAACAACCCTCCTGGTCAGTACACCTAGGAGCCGGTCACCTTCGACAGCAGCGCGCTGAACTGGTCCTCGCTGATCTGACCGCTGTCCCTCAAAGCGATCAGAGCGTTGACGTCTCCCACCACCCCGGTCTGCTGGGGCTTCGCGGCCTGGAACATGCCCGCCAGACGGGGGAACCTCTCCGGGGTTGCGATGGTCTCCGTGTAGGCCAAGAACGGATTCTCGCGGCCTCGGCCCTCGTTCACTGGGGCCTCTAGGGCGGCAACACACTCAGGGTGATCAGTCGCATGCCGGGCCACCACCCCGAACGGCAGGACGACCGCATCAGATTTCGCCCGGGCCATTGATGCAGCCGCGACATGGGTGTCGGGGTCGATGAACACCAAGCCGGGCAGGTGGGGGGAGACGAAGACGGTGGGTTCGGTGAAGCCTCGCCCGCTCCCGCCGAGGCCGTTCGTGAGGCGGTACTCGCCCTTGGACTTCGCGGTCTGCGCCTTCACGCTCCACATCCCACGGGCGGCGTTCTGCAAGTCGACCAGGTCGAAACCGTTGACGCCGTGCCCGCCGGGGATGGTGAGGACACCGAGTGACCATGCGGCGGCTGCGATGAGCCACTCCACTGCGGCACCCACCACGAACCTGTTGCCCCTATCGGCGGGGTCGACCCTGTCGACGTTGACTCGCATCGCGGCTTCAAGTTCGCGGCGTAGGCCCGTGTCGGCGGCGAGTCCGTCGCGCACCTGGTCGAACTGGGTGGAGCCGGAGGTCGTGGTGGCGGGGGGCACATCCCGACCCTAGCGGTAGGGGCTGTTTCCGCCCATGGAGAATCGCCATAACTGCAGGTACCTACTGGATGGGTCTCCAGGTAACCGTGCGGCAATCGCACGTCAGCGGCTCCCCGAACTCGGCCTGCCAGTCGTGCGCGTCGTCGGGTGTGACGGGTGTCGTGTCGCCCTGTAGGACGGGGCGGCGGGTGGCCATGGGTGCCTCCGATGGGGAAACACGCGCGCCGCAGCACTCCGAGCCGCCCACGACGCCGGCACCACCTAGGGAGCCATCGCCGGAGCACTCGGCATCACCGACGCCCGCGTCATCGCCATGAGCCGCCCCGCAGACAAGCGCCGCGCAGCCCGCACCCGATAACCCCTGCCCCCCGCACCCATCCGGGAATCTCAACCGCGGGAGCGTGTGGGTTCAACTCCCCCCTTGCGCACCACACACGAACGGCGGAATCCCAACGAAAACTGGGGTTCCGCCGTCGTCGTTCCCGGGGTGATGTACCAATCCGATGCGCCCTGCGCGCACCGCCCCGCCGGCGCGACCTAGTGCTGTGCCCACACCCCGAGCTCGTTGCCGCTGGGGTCGGTGAAGTGGAACCTGCGACCACCGGGGAAGGTATAAGGCTCCCGAAGGATCGCGCCACCGGCCGCGAGGATGGCACTCCGGGTGGCGTCCAGGTCCGCGGAGTAGAGCAGCACGAACGGCCCACCGAGCGGCCGCGGTTCCTCGGCCAGCAGGAGCCCCCCGACCTCGCTCCCGTCCCCGCGCGGGGAGGCGATCCCCGCGTAGCCGGGACCGTAGTCGACGAACACCCAGCCGAATGCGTCGGTGTAGAACCGCTTGGCGGCCTCGAGGTCGGTGACGACCAACTCGACGTAGTCGATGGAGTGGTGCAACGGTGAACTCGCCATTCGAACTCCCTTTTCGCGGATGGACACGTGACGGGGACGGAACCGGGCAACCCTGCGCCGGTTCCGCCCTCAGTCATAGCATCGGAGAGGTCGTGGCACGCCGTCGAGGCGCACAAATTTTAGTATTGCTCGAATGACACCCGCCCGAAGGTGTGGGGAAACCCCCACGGTGGCACGCCGCGGCCTAGGCTCGGGGTATGGCTACCCGCACCGTCATCGACACACTCTCCGACCTCAGTGGCGAGCCCGCCGAGCGCACGGTGACCTTCGCCGTCGGGAAGATCGCCTACGAGATCGACCTGACCGATCAGGAGGCGCGCGAGTTCCTCGAGGTGATGCAGCCGTACGTGAAGGCCGCCCGCAGCAACGGCCGTCGCTGACCGAGGCCGCCATGCGCGCGCACCTCGCGGGCATCGCCGCCGCGACGGCGCTCGTGGTGGCCGGATGCACGGGCTCCACCCCCGCGCAGACCACGAGCAGTGCCGGCGGCAGCGAGACAGCCCAGCGCCACCCCGACATCCTGGAGGTGGACCTGACCCGGACCGCACCGGAGACCTTCTCGGTCGCCGTGACAGTCTCCTCGCCCTACGACTCACCCTCCCGGTACGCCGACGGCTGGCGGGTGCTGGACGAGGACGGGGTCGTGCTCGGGGAGCACACCCTGACCCACGACCACGCCGGGGAACAGCCCTTCACCCGGACGCAGAGCGGCCTGACGATCCCCGACGACGTGGCCGAGGTCACCGTGGAAGGCCGGGATCAGGAGTACGGGTACGGAGGCGGGACGGTGACGGTCCCCGTCCCCCACGAGGCGACCTCCCCCTGACACCACCCCAGCCTTTGCGCTTACCTCACTCCTGCTGCGCCTTCACCCGGCTGCGTTCGCGCTGCCCGTGGGTCAGGCGGCGCACATCGGTGCTGTCGTCAAAGTTCGACCCGAGCGCCCCGGCCACCACGCCCATGGCCGCCGCCAGCACGGCGAGGCGGATGTAGGACGTCGCGGCCGGCACCTCACCCAGGACCTGCTCCATGAACGAGGCGTCGATCACCAGCAGCGCGGCCAGGAGGATGGCCACCACCATCACCGCGTACAGCGCCATGACGGCCAGCATGAGGGTCACCACGGTGGAGAGGTTGTACAGCAGCAGCACCGTGCTGCGGCGGGAGGTGACGGCCCTGTCCCACAGGCCGTTGGCCACGATGAGCCAGGTCACCATCACCAAGACGGCCATCACCGCAATCACACCGAGCCGCCACGGCGGAAGGCTGGAGGCCATCTGCCACGTCGAGCTGTAGAACACCCCGAACGCTCCCGTGGCCATCGCCGCCGCGAGCGCCCCGGACAGTCGTGGGATGGTCCGGGCGGGCTCGTTCGCCGCCACCATGCCCAGCACCAGGCGTGGGGCCCCGGTCAGGGTGTTGGCGCGCAGCATCGTGGAGCCGCGGTCCTCCCGGTCCCGCCACCCACTCCATCGCCGTTCGAAGTCCGAGGTGTCGGGGGCCGGTCGATCGGGCACGAGGCGGACCACGGTGGAGACCAGCACCTCTCGGATGCGGGTGTGCGTGGCCCAGGCGCCCAACGTGGGGCAGGAGACCACACCGACCCCCTCGGCCGGGAAGGCCTCGGCAATGAGGGGCTTGCCCTGTGAACGGCGCGGCACCTCGGTGAGCAGCAGCAGGGCGTCGCACCGTTCGTAGTGCTGGAGGAGCTCCTGTGCCGCGGGCGTATCGATGTCGCCGTGCGGCAACAGGCCCACGGGTTGTTCGGTCAGGCGTACGCTGACCGGCTCCCCGTACAGGTCGGTCAGCGTGGTCTCGAGATCCTCGCGCAGGGCGTGCGCGCGCCGCGCCGGGAGTCCCGGATCGGCGTCGATGATGACGGTGAGTGGGCTGGTCTCGGACACGGCGGTCTCCTCGCGGGGGGTCGAGGTGGCGCACGGGTGCGCGGGCGAATGTCACCGACCGTAGGCACGCGCGGGCGGTCGTGTCACCC
This sequence comes from Serinibacter salmoneus, assembly GCF_002563925.1. Taxonomy (NCBI): domain Bacteria; kingdom Bacillati; phylum Actinomycetota; class Actinomycetes; order Micrococcales; family Beutenbergiaceae; genus Serinibacter; species Serinibacter salmoneus. The sequence goes on from NZ_PDJD01000001.1 coordinate 3,047,672, forward strand.
CGGTGGCGCGAGATCGGCCGCGTCTCGCGGGCGCCGCCCGCAGCCCGAAGCCGCGACTCCGTGATCCGCGGCCTCGCTCTCGGCGGGGTGCCCCTCGCTGAGGGCGGTCCACCCGACCCTCATGGTGACGCTCCCATGCATCGCCGCAGGTCAAGTACGTACACCCCGCGGTCGCGATTCGGCGCCGGGACACGGTCCACCGCCCTCAGCGAGGGGTTCACCGCCCGTAGCGAGGACCGCCGATGCGTGCTGCGCCGAGGCGGACCGACGACTTCTCACCGAGGTCGATGCCACCACGCTGATCGTCAGCGGCGCCGCGCCCGGAGCGGCGCCCTTGAGTCGCTCCGCTCACACCGAGCGACCGACCACCCGTCCGCTGAACAGGCAGCCGCCGAGGAACGTGCCCGCCCCCGCGCCGGATGCGGTGGGGAACGTGATCGCGCGGCAGGCCGGCGACGCCCGCGGCCCCGGGCGCCGTGGCGTGCTGTCGCTGACCGTGTGGCCCGCGCTAGTGGTGCCGCTGCCAGCCCTCGGACTCTCGCTGCTGCTGGAGGGCGGCGACGTCGTAGCCGCCGGGATCCGCGCGTTCGGCTGGCAGGCGGGGCTGTCCACCGCCTACACCGCGCTGCTTTGCACGCTGGTCGGGTACGCGATCTTCAACACCCTGCTGGGCCGCCACCCCTCCGCGGCAGTGGTCCCGTGGGTGCTGCTGGCCCCGGTGGTGGCGATGGCCGGCGCCTCCCTGCTCCTGGCGCAGCGGCCCACGGCGGGCGAGGTCCTCGGCGGCGTGATCCTCCTGGTCGGTGTGCTGATCGCGACCCGCCCCGCGCGGCGCACCCGCACCCAGCCACCAGAGAGTCCCGTACCCACGAGAGAGTCTCCCGAGCAGACTCTTTCGCGCGAATCGGACTCTCTCGCCATCCGCCCCTCAGGAGTGCCACTCTGAGCCATGCGCTTCGCGATCGACGCACCCACCGCCCTACGGATCCTGCAGACCGGGGCGAGGCCCGCCGTCGGGCATCAGCTGGTCGGCGCCGCGGCGCTGCGCTCCCAGGTCATGGCGATCCTCTACCGGCGGGTACGCGCAGGCGAGATGGACGACGGCGCAGCCCGGGAAGCGCTGGAGTCCCTCGCCTCCCTGAAGGTCAGGTTGCTCGGGGACCGGGTCTCCCGCGCCCGCGCCTGGAACCTGGCGCGCACCCTTGACCTCGCTGATCCGGCCGATCTGGCCACAGCGGAGATCGTCGCCGTCGCCCTCCTGCAGGCCGATGTGCTGGTGACCGACGACAGTGCGCTCGCCGACCTCGCCCGCGCGGCCGAGGTCGAGGTGCTCGGGTGGGAGGGTTTCGTCAGCGCGTCACGCGCCGCATGAGTGCTGCGGAGGCTCGCTGGACTCGGCGCGCCATCCGTCGCCGCACTGCCAGGAGGACGGCTGTGGCCACGATCGCGATGAAGACGACGGCAGCGATCGATGGGCGGCGGCAGAAACGCCCGCACCCGGAAACGCATCTCCCCGGCGCGACATGGTCGCCGACGTCATGACCCCAGTGGCGGGCGGAATCGGCGCCGCGAGGTGCGCTGACGATGAGGTCCTCCCACCGAACAAATCAGGTTCGACTCTCGAATTCGCGAGAAGCCGCCACGATAGAGACTCGCTCGCACACCGAACTGGGCGCGCGCCACGGAGCCCTACCACGTAGGATCGCAATTGTGGGAGGACAGTTTCCGTTGTGACTGCGCTCGACGGTCACCGCAGCCATCAGGTCGGGACCACCGTGCGTTCACACCCGGACGAATTGGGGATGCAATGAGCGTGTGGACCATGGGCCAGATCGTCGAGGTCACCCAGGAGGGCAGCCCCCTCGTGCAACGTGGACGCATTACCCGGGTCGGTGTGCGGCGTATGAGCGTCGCGTTGATCGACCAGGACGGCCACGCCCTCGGCTCCTATCACTACCGCGTGACCGACGGACGGGAGGCGGGCGCACGACGCCACTTCCCGCTGCGGCGCGTTCGCCCTATCGGGGGTGCGTTCATCTCGCCGGCTCTCACGCGCGATCACCAGACGATCGCGGTTCGCTGACCACCGCTTCACAGGATCACCACCAACGCGCGCCGACTCCAGACGCCTACCGCGTCATAAAACGGTCGATAACCATTCAGGATGCGCTCATGCCCGCTCCGTTCTATCCTGACGCCCTGGCATGACGCGACCTGGCGTCAGGCCAGGGGGCAATCGATCAGGGGGCCCGAACCTGGGAGCCCCCCATGTCCAGCATCATTCGCACCCTCGCCACCCTCGCCGTCGCCGCCCTCGTCTCGGCCGCGCCGGCACCCCCCACCGCGGCCGTCACGACTGCTGCGATCACGAAGACGACAGTCTCCACCAGCGAGACGTCCCCCAACGACAGATTGAGACCCTGGACCCTCGCGGCCGGCGCAATCGAGCACGAGCGCGGACCCGACGGTTCCCACATCCTCACCGTGGATCTCGGTCGCATCCGCCCCGTCGTCGGCGTGGCCCTCGAGCCGAGCGACCTCGCCACCGACCTCCCCCTCGCCCAGTGGTCGGTGGAGGTGTCCTGGAGCGGGAAGACCTGGCACGAGGTCGACTCCGGAACTGGCCCCACCCTCAGGATCGACGCCTCCTTCCCCGACCGATGGGTCCAGTTCGTCCGCATCATCCTCCCCCAGGACGCCGATCCCGCATGGAGCGGCGCATCCGTTGACGTATTCCGCCCGGCGCGCCTCGGGACTCTCGACCCGGCCCCGCAGCCCCAACCGCACATCACACCCACACCCGAACCGGAACCGGAACCCAGTCAACAGGTGGGTTCCCTTCCCGTGGGTCAGGCCCGGTACCCCGTCCCTGCCGGCGCGATCTACGCCGTCGCCGACGGCGCCCAGACGGGGACCGGCACCAAGCAGCACCCCTACGGTTCCCTGCAGTACGCGATCGATCGGGCCTCCTCTGGTGACACGGTGGTGCTCCGAGCCGGGCACTATCACGAGACCACCCGTATCCCCTTCAACAAGGCCCTCACCATCCAGAACTACCCCGGCGAGGCGGTCTGGATCGACGGTAGTGAGCAACTCACCGGTTGGTCCCGCACCGGGGCCACGTGGTCGGTGCCCTGGGACCACGCCTTCGACACCCGCGTCTCACACACCTCGGGCAGGGACGAGACCAGCCGGTTCCTCGACCCGCGCTATCCCGCAGCCAATCTCCCGGAGGGTGTCTGGGTGAACGGGACAGCCCTGGAGCAGGTCACCTCACTCGGTGCCGTGGGCAGTGACACCTTCTACGTGGACCGCTCCGCCGGCAGGCTCCACATCGGCCGCAACCCCTCCGGTGTCACCATCGAGGCCACCACGTTGGCCAAGGCGCTGACGATCCACGGTGAGGGCTCGGTGATCCGCGGCATCGGCGTGCAGCGGTATGCCAACCACCTCGCGCTCATGGGGGCGGTCACTGCCGAGGTGAAGGACATCCGCATCGAGAACGTCGTGGTCCGCGACACCGCCACGGTCGGCCTGTACGGCTGGAACACCGGCAAGGTCTTCGACCGCGTGACCGTCAGCGGTAACGGCATGCTCGGCATGGGACTGAACGACTCCGACGGCGCCCTCATCACCGGGGTGCTGGCCACCGGGAACAACGCCGAGCGGTTCAAGGCCGAGCCGGTGGCGGGCGGCGCCAAGTTCACCACCAGCGACGACATGCTGATCCGGGACAGTTCGTTCAGCGAGAACGTCCACGCCGGCCTCTGGCTCGACGAGTTCGCGAACGACAGCGTGATCGTGCGCAACACGATCGAGGGGAACACGGGCACCGGCGTGCAGGTCGAACTGCTCACCGACGCGCTGCTCGCGGGCAACAGCGTCCACGACAACGGTGCCTACGGGGTCTCGATCGTGGACGCCTCGGACGTGACGATGTGGAACTCCACGGTGGTGTTCAACGGGAAGGGTCCGGTGCGCATGGCCCAGGACTCCCGATACTCCAGCGCCACCGACTGGTTCACGCGGGGGATCACGGTCCGCAACACCGTGCTCGGCCTGTCAGGTTCCTCGGCGCTGTGCCCGATCGTCTACGACGACCAGACCCGGTCACTGTTCCGCGCCGACCTGAGCCTGGACTTCGACCACAATCTCCTGCACCGGGACTCCGCGACCGCTCCGGAACGGATCACGTGCCTACCCAACGGCGCCAGTGGCCTCCAGGCCACTCGCACCCTCAGCCAGTTGCGGAGCATCGGGTGGGAGGCGAATGGCCACCTCGCCCACGGCAGTGAGGTCACCCTGGTACGGGGCGAGGCCGTCCCGACGGCGGTGGGCACGGCCCTGCCCGCGGACGTGGCCGAGATGATCGGCGCCGAACCGGGATCCACGATCGTGGGGGTGCCCTGGAGAAGCTGACCCGATCGACCCGAGGCGAACTGACGCGCCGCGGAGATCCTCCGCGGCGCGTCAGTCCCGCGCCACGTCCCTCTCACCCAGGAGCGGATCCGGCGGCTCGTCGGCACCGTTCGGCCAGGCGGCCCATGGCCTCGCGCAACGCCCCACCCTCGAGGACCTCCACATCGGCGCCGAGCGCCATCAGCCGGCGCGCAAGCTCATCGGCATCCGACCCACCGATGGTGAACCGGCACACTGCCGGACCGAGCGCCTCTATCCCGAGCGGGAATCCGATGCGTGAGCGCACCAGCTCCGCAGAGGCGTGCACCAGCACGACGGCGTGACAGGCCCAGGTGCCGCGGATCACGCTGCGGGTGACGTACTCGGCGGCATCGCCCCCGGGTACGGGGCGCGCGATGAACGTCGCACCGGTGGGCGCCGGGCGCGCCGCGCGATCCACCCGGAAGATGCGCCAGTCGTCCCGGTCGAGGTCCCACGCGAGCAGATACCACAGTTTTTCCCATCGGATGAGGCGATGTGGCTCCACATGACGCCCTCGCGTCTCCTCGTGCGGGCGGGTGTAGTCGAACCGGGTCCGCTCCCGTCCCCTGACGGCAGAGGCGAGGACACCGAGTGCGGGTAGGTCGATCCCGACGGCGGACCCACCGACCGTGCTCGTGGCGGCGCGGATCGCCGAGACGCGATGGCGCAGACGAGAGGGCATGACCTGTTCGAGCTTCGCCAGTGCAGTCAGGGAGGGGGACTCGACATCGATCCCTCCGCCCGCTGCAATCCCCAGCCCGATCGCCACGGCGACCGCTTCGTCGTCGTCCATCAGCAACGGCGGCATCGCGCTGCCCGCGCTCAGGCGGTAGCCACCGCCCAGACCGGGACGCGACTGAACGGGGTACCCCAAGCTGCGCAACTTTGCGACGTCGGCCCGCACCGTTCGAGTCGTGACATCGAGACGCTCGGCCAGCTCCGCGCTCGTCCACTCCCGCGGGCGCTGCAGGACGGAGAGCAGGCTCAGGAGCCGTGCGGAGGTCGCGAGCATGCCGACAGGTTCCCACACATTCAGGAACCTCCTCTTCCGCATTGCGTGGGAACGTGACCCCATGAGCCACCCCACGACGACACCCTTCCGCATCCAGATCCCCCAGGCCGCGCTGGACGACCTGCGCAATCGACTGGCGGCGACCCGATGGCCGCACCCGGTCCCGGGACGCGAGGACCGCACCGACTTCAGCCGCGGCATCCCACCGGCATACGTGCGCGAGCTCGCCGAGTACTGGAACCACGACTTCGACTGGCGCGCACAGGAGGAACGGCTCAACGAGCTCGCCCAGGTCACCACCACCGTCCAGGGGCAGAGCTTCCACGCCGTGCACGCGCGCTCGGCCAACCCCGCGGCCACGCCGCTCCTGCTCGTCCACGGATGGCCCGGATCGTTCGTGGAGTACCAGCGACTCCTGCCGCTGCTGACCGACGACTTCCACGTGGTGATCCCCTCACCACCGGGCTTCGCCTTCTCCACACCCCTGAGCTCCACCGGATGGGACCTGGCCCGCACAGCCGGCGCGTACGCGGACATCATGACCCGCCTGGGGTATCCCACGTTCGCCGCCCACGCCACGGACATGGGCACGGGAATCCTCGGCGAGCTCGCAACAGCACACCCGGAGCGGGTTTTCGCCGCCCATTACGCCGCTGAACAGCGCATCCTCGGCCTGGTGGGGACGATCTTCCCGGCCCCCACGGATCTGTCCGATCCCGAGCGTGAGGTCCTCGCCGGTAAGAACACCGAGGCGGCCGCCGATGCCGGCTATCTCGCGATGCAGCAGCACCGGCCGGACACGATCGGCGTCGCACTCACCGACTCCCCGGTCGCGCAGCTCGCGTGGATCGCCGAGAAGTTCCGGGCCCGTACGGCCGCCACGCCGGATGAGACGGTGAACCGGGACCAGCTCCTCACCCTGGTGAGCCTGTACTGGTTCACCCGCAGCGGGGAGTCGAGCGCACAGTTCTACTACGAGTCGGTCCACTCGGGCCGCCCCCCGAGCATGGGCGCTCCGGTGCGCACGGGATGGGCCGTCTTCGACTCCCACCCGCTGGTGCGACGCGTGATGGACCCCGCCGGCGCCGTCGACCACTGGAGCGACTCCACCGAGGGCGGGCACTTCCCCGCGATGGAGACCCCGGAGCTGCTCGCCCGGGACCTGCGCGACTTCCTGCGCTGAGCCGACAACGCCGATGGGGCCGCTCCGGTGTGGAGCGGCCCCATCGGCATACGATCGAGTGGGTGGAGCCAGCGGGACTCGAACCCGCAACCCCCTGCTTGCAAAGCAGGTGCGCTACCAATTGCGCCATGGCCCCTTGCCGCGATGGCTCGCGGCGGATGGGGAGAGTCTAGCCCTCGAGCGGATCGGTGATCTCGCGCCAGAGCTTGCGCTCCTCGCGCTCGGAGGCAGCCTCGCGAGCCACGATCACGGCGATGCCGGCGACCAGGGCGATCAGGAGAAACTTCTTCATCCGTCTACCTCCGAGAGAGTGGGCCTACCGCGACTCGAACGCGGGACCTCTTCCTTATCAGGGAAGCGCTCTAACCGACTGAGCTATAGGCCCTCATGGGTGACACCCGCGTGAGACTGGCTCGCAGGCGCCGGTCGAGATTACCTCACAACCGGCCCGGTTGCCAAAACGCGCACCACCCGGGCGGCTCAGTCGTCGGTGAGGGTGAGGTGCACCCCGCCGACGAGCGCCGCCACGATGTTGTACAGGAACGCCCCGAGGGCGGACAGCGCCGTCAACAGGGCCACGTTGATGATCGCGAAGATCGTGGCGAGCGACATGATGTTGCGCATCCGCAGGTACTCCAGCACGGTGCCGAACTGCGCCATCGCGTCGAGGTCGGTCACCAGGGACTCCAGGTCCGTGAACACGCCCATCGCGTTGAGAACCTGCCACGCCACCACGGTCGCCACCACCATGACGATCCCGGCGGCCACACTCAGCAGGAAGCCGAGCTTCATCACCGACCACGGGTCCACACGGGAGACGGACAGTCGCACCCGGCGCGCGGCGCCGGTGCTCCGCGGCGGCGGGCTCGGTTGCGTCTGTGCGGGTGCAGCGGAGCCACCGGAGGACTCGACGCGCGAACCCTGAGGCGGGATCGAGGGCGGATCCTCCTGGGCCGGCGACGCCGTGGCCGCCCAGGTCTCCTCGTTCGCCTTGCCGCTGGGTGCGCTGGGCGCCTCGCCGGACTCCTCGTCGCTGGGCACCTCGCGGCTCGGTGCCGTACCACTGCCGGCCGGGATCTTGACGGAGGTGCGCATCACAGGACGCACCGTGTTCTGGTCGTCCCCGCCTGTCGGCTCGCTCATGACGTCTCTTCCTCGTTCGGTGACCCACCCTCATCGGGAGTGGCCGTAGCCTCCGACGCTACGGTATCGCCGTCCGCCGCCTCGACCTGGGCTGCGGCCTGCGCTGCCTCCTCCACGGAATCCTCACCGGTGCCACGCTCACCGAGGGCGACCGCGATGATCCGGTCACCGTTGTCGGGCTTGGCGAAGGTGACGCCCTGGGTGTTGCGGCCGGTGATACCGACCTCCCCGACGGCGGAGCGCACCACCTTGCCGCGCTCCATGATCACGAGCACCTCGTCGTCCGGGTCGGCGACCAGGGCCCCGACCAGGGCGCCGCGGTCCTCGGTGACCTTGGCGACCTTGATGCCGTAGCCGCCTCGGCCCTGGATGCGGTACTCGCTCACCAGGGTGCGCTTGGCGAAGCCGCCGTCGGTCACCGTGAACAGGGTGGCGTCGTCGTGCACCACGTCCATCGAGAGCAGCTCATCGTCCTCGCGGAACTTCATCCCCGTCACCCCGGAGGTGCTGCGGGACATGGGCCGCAGGGCCTCGTCCGTGGCGGTGAACCGGATGGACTGCCCGAACCGGGATACCAACAGCAGATCCTGATCCGCGTTCACGAGCCGGGCGGCCACCACCTCGTCGATCTCGCCCGACTCATCGGTGCGCAGGTTGATGGCGATCACGCCCGCGGTGCGGGAGGAGTCGTACTCCGCCAGGCGGGTCTTCTTCACCAGACCGCGCTTGGTCGCCAGCACCAGGTACTCGGCCTGCGTGTAGTCCCGCAGCGCGAGCACGCTCGCAACCTCCTCACCCGGCTGGAAGGCCAGCAGGTTGGCGATGTGCTGCCCCTTGGAGTCGCGGCCACCCTCGGGCAGCTCGTACCCCTTGAGCCGGTACACCCGCCCCAGGTTGGTGAACACCAGCAGCCAGTTGTGCGTGGTGGTCACCATGAAGGTGCTGACCACGTCGTCCCCGCGCAGACTTGCGCCGCGCACACCCTTACCGCCCCGCCTCTGCGCGCGGTAGTTGTCGGTACGGGTGCGCTTGACGTATCCACCGCGGGTCATCGTCACCACGATGTCCTCGACAGGGATGAGGTCCTCGACGTTCATCTCGCCGTCGAAGGGCAGGATCGTGGAGCGGCGTTCGTCCCCGAACTTCTCCACGATCGCCGCGAGCTCCTCCGAGACGATCGTGCGCTGCCGCGCCGGGGTGGCGAGGATGGACTGGTAGTCCGTGATCTGCGCCTCGAGCTTGTCGTGGTCGTCGATGATCCGTTGCCGCTCCAACGCCGCGAGGCGCCGCAGCTGCATGTCCAGGATGGCGGTCGCCTGGATCTCGTCGATTCCCAGCAACGCCATCAAGCCACCGCGGGCCTCCTCGGCCGAGGGGGAACGCCGGATCAGCGCGATCACCTCGTCCAGGGCATCCAGCGCCTTGAGCAGGCCGCGCAGGATGTGGATGCGCTTCTCGGCCTCGTCCAGCAGGTACTGGGTGCGCCGGACGATGACCTCGATCTGGTGGTCCACCCAGTGCCGGATGAACGCGTCCAGGCTCAGCGTGCGGGGCACACCGTCCACCAGCGCCAACATGTTCGCGCCGAAGGTGTCCTGCAGCTGGGTGTGCTTGTAGAGGTTGTTCAGTACCACCTTGGCCACGGCGTCGCGCTTGAGCACGATGACGAGGCGCTGACCGGCGCGACCGGAGGTCTCATCACGCAGGTCGGCGATGCCGGCGATCTTGCCGTCGCGGACCAGTTCGGCGATCTTCGCGGCGAGCCGATCGGGGTTGACCTGGTACGGCAACTCGGTGACCACGAGGCACTGGCGGTTCTGGATCTCCTCGACCTCCACCACGGCGCGCATCGTGATCGAGCCACGGCCGGTGCGGTAGGCGTCCTCGATACCGCGCACCCCGAGTATCTGGGCACCGGTGGGGAAGTCCGGTCCCTTGATCCGCTGCAGCAGCGCGGCGAGCAGCTCGGAGTTGCTCGCGTCCGGGTTCTCCAGGAACCACTGCGCACCGGCAGCCACCTCGCGCAGATTGTGCGGCGGGATGTTCGTCGCCATACCCACGGCGATGCCGGCGCTGCCGTTGACCAGCAGATTGGGGTACCGGGCGGGCAGGACCAGCGGCTCGCGGGTGCGGCCGTCGTAGTTGTCCCCGAAGTCCACCGTGTTCTTGTCGATGTCGCGGACCATCTCCATGGCCAGCGGGGCGAGCTTGCACTCGGTGTACCGGGGGGCGGCGGCCTGATCATCACCGGCGGAGCCGAAGTTGCCCTGCCCCGTCACCAGTGGATAGCGCATCACCCAGGGCTGCACGAGCCGCACGAGGGTGTCGTAGATCGCGCTGTCGCCGTGCGGGTGGTAGTTCCCCATCACCTCGCCCACCACGCGGGTGCACTTGGAGAAGGAGGAGTCGGGGCGGTAGCCGCCGTCGAACATGGCGTACAGCACGCGGCGGTGCACCGGCTTGAGGCCGTCGCGCACCTCCGGGAGCGCGCGCCCCACGATCACGCTCATCGCGTAGTCGAGGTAGGAGCGCTGCATCTCCAACTGCAGGTCGACCTGCTCGACGCGGCCGCCGAACGCGGCACCCTCGGGCACCACGGGCTGGTTGTCGTCTGGAGGCTGAGTCACGGTGATCCTGTTCTGTCCCGGGAACGGTTGACGCTGGGGTGAGGAACTCGAGGGCTAGCCGGCGGCTAGATGTCGAGGAATCTCACGTCCCGGGCGTTGCGCTGGATGAAGGAACGGCGGGAGTCCACGTCCTCGCCCATGAGCACGGAGAAGATCTCGTCGGCCGCGGCCGCCTCACCGATCGTCACCTGCTTCAGCACGCGGGTCTCCGGGTCCATCGTGGTCTCCCACAGCTCGGAGTAGTTCATCTCACCGAGACCCTTGTACCGCTGGATGCCACCCTCCTTGGGCAGTCGGTAACCCTGCTCACGACCCATCGCCAGCAGCGCATCGCGCTCCCGGTCGGAGTAGGCGTACCCGTGGGCGGCATTGGTCCACTTGATCTTGTACAGCGGCGGCGCGGCGAGGTAGACGTACCCCTGCTCCACGAGCGGGCGCATGTAACGGAACAGCAGCGTGAGCAGGAGCGTGCAGATGTGCTGCCCGTCCACATCGGCATCCGCCATCAGCACGATCTTGTGGTACCGGAGCTTCTCGACGTCGAACTCCTCACCGATGCCCGTGCCGAACGCGGTGATGAGTGCCTGGACCTCCGCGTTGCCGAGCGCCCGGTCCAGCCGTGCCTTCTCCACGTTGAGGATCTTCCCGCGCAGCGGCAGGATCGCCTGCGTCTCGGGATTGCGACCCTGCACGGCGCTGCCGCCGGCGGAGTCGCCCTCCACGATGAAGACCTCCGAACGGCTCGCGTCCCGGCTGGAGCAGTCCTTCAGCTTGCCCGGCATGCCCACACCCTCGAGCAGACCCTTGCGGCGGGTGGCCTCACGTGCCTTACGCGCCGCCATCCGGGCCTGAGAGGCCTGGATCGCCTTGCGCACGATCTCCTTGGCCTCGTTCGGGTGGGAGTCCAGCCAGTCACCGAAGTGCTCGTAGACCACCTTCTGGGTGAAGGAACGCGCTTCCGTGTTCCCCAGTTTCGTCTTGGTCTGCCCCTCGAACTGGGGTTCACCCAGCTTGATGGAGATGACGGCGGTGAGTCCCTCGCGGATGTCGTCGCCCGTGAGGTTCTCGTCCTTCTCCCGCAGCAGGTTCTTCTCCCGGCCGTAGCGATTGACCAGGGTGGTCAGCGCGGCGCGGAAACCCTCCTCGTGGGTGCCACCCTCGGAAGTGTTGATGGTGTTGGCGTAGGTGTGGATCGACTCGTTGTAGGCCGTGGTCCACTGCATCGCCACCTCCAGGGAGATGGTCGCCTCGGGGTTCTCCGCCTCGAAGTCCACGATCTCCGCGTTGACGACCTCGGCCTTCTTCGCGGAGTTCAGGTGCTTGACGTAGTCCACCAGTCCGCCGTCGTAGCGATAGGTGACGGTGCGGTGCTTGGGCTCGGGGGCGGTCGACTCACTCGCGCCCTGCCCATCGGCGGAGGCCGACCCGGCCGAGGGCGCGTCGTCCTCGGCCACCTCGTCGTCGGTGTCCGCGGTGCGCTCGTCGGTCAGCGTGATCTGCAACCCCTTGTTGAGGAACGCCATCTGCTGGAACCGGGTGCGCAGCGTCTCGAAGCTGTAGGTGGTGGTCTCGAAGATCTCCGGGTCCGCCCAGAAGGTCTGGGTGGTGCCGGTGACGCTGCTGGGCTCACCCCGCACGATCTCGCCCTGCGGCTTGCCGCCGTCGGCGAAGGAGAGGGACCAGGTGTAGCCGTCGCGCTGCACCACCGACTCCATCCGGGTGGACAGCGCGTTCACCACGGACATGCCCACGCCGTGCAGGCCGCCCGAGACCGCGTACCCGCCGCCGCCGAACTTCCCGCCGGCGTGCAGGATCGTCATGACGACCTCGAGGGTCGGCTTTCCCTCGGTGGGGTGGATCGCCACGGGGATGCCGCGGCCGTTGTCCACCACCCGCACGCCACCATCGGCGAGCAGGGTCACCTCGATGTGGTCGCAGTAGCCGGCCAGGGCCTCGTCCACGGAGTTGTCCACGATCTCGTAGACGAGGTGATGCAGACCGCGTTCACCGGTGGACCCGATGTACATGCCGGGGCGCTTGCGGACGGCCTCCAGGCCCTCCAGCACCGTGATGTTCTGGGCGTCGTACCCTCCGGGCGCCACCGCGGGCGGGGTCACCTCGGCGGCTGCGGGCACGTCGGCGTTCTCCGGCGTCGGATCCGTCACGTAAGTCCTTCGATCGCTGGGCGGGCACGCGACGGTGGGCACAGCCGTGCCCGGGACGCGTGCAGACCCCCTCGCGGCGAGCGCCCTGGCGGACACCCACGACACGCCGAAGCGGTCAGGGGAACTCCTACTGGCTGATTCTACCCCTCAGAGCGCCAGAAACGCCCCCCAGGCGCGCAAGGAGGTGTGGATCCGGGAGGGACCGAGGGGCAGGCGCTGTGCGCCTGCCAGATCGGCACCCAGCGCCATGCACCCATTCGCGTCAGGCGTGCTCAGCCGTAGGTGTCCCGGGGTCCACGGCCCTTGACCACCCGGTTCCCGTAGCGCCAGGTGGGAGCACCCGGGCCGATGATCGTGATCTCCTGGACGACGCCGTCGCCCACCTCCTCGGCGATCCGCCGCTCGATCTGGGGAAGCAGCAGGCGCAACTGCGTTGCCCACGCCGTGGAGGAGGCTCGGACCACCAGCCGGCCGTCGGTGAAGGTCTCCGGCGTGGCGTGCTCGGCGACCTCTCGGCCCACCACCTGGGGCCAGCGCGCCGTCACACCGCCGACCGAGAGCTCGCTGGACCACTCGCGGGCGGCCACCAGGCGCTTCAGGGCCTCACCCACTGCCTGCGGGTCACGGGAGCGGGTCACGGGGAACCCGGGCCCGGTCCCGGGGGTGCGTGTGGCGCGCCGGCGCCCAGGCGCGCCCGGTCGCAGACCCTTGTCTCGCGCCACAGCGCGGGCCCGCGCCAGCGCGGCGGCCGCAGCATCATCGAGGCCGCGCACCTGACCGGTGCGGGTGGAGTCTCCGGTCGGCTCGGGCTGCTCCTCACAGGACACGCGTCACCTCACCACCCATCACGTCGAATCGTGCGCCCTCGAGCTCGGCCGGCACATCCTCGGCCACGGCGGCCGTGATGAGCACCTGCTCCGCGGGTGCCACCAGCCTCGCCAGGGCGGTGCGCCGCCGGGCGTCGAGCTCGGCGAACACGTCGTCCAGGATGAGAATGGGGTCACCACCCTGCCAACCGTCGTCGTCGCGCAGCAGTTCGAAGGCGCCCAACCGCAGTGCGAGCGCCACGGACCAGGTCTCGCCGTGGGAGGCGTAGCCCTTCACGGGCAGGCCGCCCAGGTGGAGCAGGAGGTCGTCCCGGTGCGGCCCCACCAGGCAGACCCCCCGCTCCAGTTCCTTGGCCCGCAGCCGCGCCATCGCCTCCAGGAGCTGCGCCTGGACGAGGTCGGAGCGCAGCAGTTCCTCCTCCTGTGCGGCGAGCGCGGCCGCATCACCCGTCCCGGTGGCCACACCGCCATCGACGACGTCGGGTGCGTCCTGCGGACGGGCGGCCACCAGACTGCTGCGGTAGGCGAGGGTGGCGGCGCCCTGCGCCGAACTGACCTGCTCGTAGGCGCGGGCCACGTGGGGCCGCAGCGCCTGCACCAGCCGCATCCGCGCGGCGATCAACTGCGAGCCTGCGGCCGCGAGCTGCGCGTCCCACACATCCAGGGTGCGCAACGCCGAGGAACTCGCGCCGCCCCCGTCACCACTGGACTCGCTCCCGCCGCCACCGCGCCGGGCCCTGCGCACGGCACCTGCCGACTTCAGCAGGCTGGTGCGCTGGCGCAGCACCCGCTCGTAATCAGCCCGGACCGCACCGATCCGGGGGGAGAGCTGCACCAGGAGATCGTCCAGGAAACGACGGCGCACATCCGGATCCCCCTTGACCAGCGCCAGGTCCTCGGGTGCGAACACGACCGAGCGCACCACGCCGGCCACCTCCCGCACCCGGGAGACCGGTGCGCGGTCCAGGCGGGCGCGGTTCGCCCGACCCGCGTTCAGTTCCACCTCCACGACCGTTCCGCGCCCCTCCCGCTGCACCCGGGACTGGATCACTGCGCGTGAACACCCCTGGCGGATCAGTGGGGCATCGGAGGAGACCCGATGGGAGGAGAACGCGGCCAGGTACCCGATCGCCTCGACCAGGTTGGTCTTGCCCTGGCCGTTGGGACCCACCAGGGCCGTGATCCCTGGCGGCACCTGCACGGCGACGGACTCATAGGAGCGGAAGTCCGTCAGTGCGAGGTCACTGAGGTACATGCCATCCCTTCTCGGCCCGCGGTCTGCGACCGCAGGTGTCAGCCGGGACTCAGCCGGCGAAGCGGATCGGCTGGATCAGGTACTGGAAGGAGTCGTCCACCGCGGAGTCGGCCTCGGCCAGGCCGGTGATCACCGACGGCTTGGTCCCGTGGGTGAACGCGATCCGGGTGTAGTCCGTACCGACCGCACCCAGGGCGTCCAGCAGGTAGCCCGGGTTGTAGGCCGTGGTGATCGCCTCGCCGTCGAGCTGGGCCTCCACGGCCTCGGAGGCCTGGGCGTCCTCGCCCTGCCCGGCCTCGAGGATCGCCTGACCCTCGGAGAACTCCAACCGGATCGGGGTGTTGCGCTCGGCCACGAGGGCCACGCGGCGGGCCGCCTCGATCAGTGCAGCGGTCGGGACCACGGCGTGGGATGTGGTGCTCTCGGGGAAGAGTCGACGCACGGGTGGGTACTCGCCGTCCACGAGCAAGGAGGTGGTGCGGCGCCCGCCGGCCTCGAAGCCGACGATCTCGGTGCCGACCCCGGTGGGCAGGGACAGGCTGAGCGAACCGGAGCTGGTGAGTGACTTCGCGACCTCGGACAGCGTGCGGGCGCGCACCAACGCGCTGGCACTCACACCGGTGGTCGCCGGGTGCCACGGGATCTCGCGCATCGCGAGCCGGTAGCGGTCGGTGGCCAGGAGGGTGAGGGTGTCGTCCTCGATCTCCAGGCGCACACCGGTCAACAGCGGGAGGGTCTCGTCCTTGCTCGCGGCGATCGTCACCTGGGCCACGGCCTGCGCGAACACCCCGGCATCGATGGTCCCCGAGGCGGGCGGCAGTGCCGGGAGCTTCGGGTAGTCCTCGATCGGCATCGTCAGGAGCGTGAAGCGACTGGATCCGCAGGTCAGCACGACCCGGGTGCCCTCGAGGCTCACCTCGACCGGCTTGGCGGGCAGCGATCGGGAGATCTCCGCGAGCAGCCGCCCGGAGACCAGCATGGTGCCGACCTCGGTCACCTCAGCGGCGACCTCACACACCGCGGAGACCTCGTAGTCGAAAGCGGACAGGGAGAGCACACCGGAGGCGGATGCCTCCAGACGGATGCCGGCGAGGACCGGGATGCTCGGGCGGTTGGGCAGGGACCGAGCCGTCCACGTCACGGCCTCGGCGAGCACGTCACGCTCGACGGTGAACTTCACGGTGGTGCACCTTCCTGGGGACCTGTGGGGTTGCGTCGGCAGCGCACCGAAGTCGGCACGCGCCACCCACACCCTAGCCGCCCGATCGGGGATCCGTGGCGCGTTCGTCCACGGTCGACCTGATGGTGACACCGCCGGCAGGGAGGATCACGATCACCGGGCAGTGGTGATGCACAGGCATTCGTCCAGGAGATGAGTTAGTCGTAGTCGTAGGGGGTGTGGATGCTGGGGACGACCGGCATCGGCGCAGGTCGCATCGAGTGTCGGCATGTGGAACTACAGCGGTGGAAGTTGTGGTCGAACCGGCGGCGTACGTGGATACAGGTGAATGACATGGCGTGGATTCCCCAGCCACCCCCGGGTGCCGTCCACGGGGCGCCCCCAGTTGTCCACGGCTGTCCCCAGGGTTATCCACACCTGTGCACTCAAGTGGGGGTTGAGGGTTGGCGGGGTCAGGCCTTGTTCTGCTGCTTGATCCGGTTGGTCAACTCCGTCACCTGCGTGAAGGTGGCACGGTTCTTGGCCATCAGCTCACGGATCTTGCGGTCCGCGTGCATCACGGTGGTGTGGTCACGACCCCCGAAGATCTGGCCGATCTTGGGCAGGGAGAGGTCGGTGAGCTCGCGGCACAGGTACATCGCGATCTGCCGTGCGTTCACCAGCACGCGGGTGCGGTCGGCGCTGCGCAGGGCCTCCAGGGTGACGCCGAAGTACTCCGAGGTCTGGGCCATGATCATCGCCGGGGTGATCTCCGGGTCACCGTCCTGCGTGATGAGGTCCTTGAGCACCATCTCGGCGAGGGAGAGGTCCACGGTCTGACCGTTCAGGTTCGCGAACGCCGTGACGCGGATCAGCGCACCCTCCAGTTCACGGATGTTGGTCGAGATGCGCGAGGCAATGTAGCTGAGCACGTCGTCCGGGGCCGAGAGCTGCTCGCGGCCGGCCTTCTTGCGCAGGATCGCGATGCGGGTCTCCAGGTCCGGCGGTTGGATGTCGGTGATCAGCCCCCACTCGAAGCGGCTGCGCATCCGGTCGGCGAACCCGTCGAGGTACTTGGGTGCGACATCGGAGGTGATGACGACCTGCTTGTTGGCGTTGTGCAGCGCGTTGAAGGTGTGGAAGAACTCCTCCATCGTCTCGTTCTTGCCCTGCAGGAACTGGATGTCGTCCACCAGGAGCACGTCAACGCTGCGGTACCGGCGCTGGAAGGACTCCGCCTTGTCGTCGCGGATGGAGTTGATGAAGTCGTTGGTGAACTCCTCGGAGTTCACGTAGCGCACCCGTACCCCTGGGTAGAGGCGTTGGGCGTAGTGCCCGATGGCGTGGAGCAGGTGGGTCTTGCCGAGCCCGGAGTCCCCGTAGATGAACAGGGGGTTGTAGGCCTTGGCAGGTGCTTCGGCCACGGCGAAGGCGGCCGCGTTGGCGAACCGGTTGCTGGCTCCCGTGACGAAGGTGTCGAACGTGTAGGCCTGGTTGAGTCGCGCGGCATCGGGTCCGTCGTTGCCGGAGTTGGCCACGGGTCCGGTGAACTGGGAGCGCCGCGACTCGGTCTGGATGTCCTGCAGCGTGGCGCCGTACTCGCTGTATCCCTCCCGTCCCGGTCCTCGCCGCTGCGGGGGTTCGGGGCGTGAGGGAGCCGGCGGGGCCTCGGCGGGTCCGGGCTCGGCCGCCGGGTCGTTCTCCAGGAGGGCGGGATCGACCGAGACGGCGAAGGTGAGCTGCTCACCGAACGCCGATTCGAGCGCCGCGTTGATCGGTTCGCGTGCCCGGGTCTCCAGGAAATCGCGCGTGAAGGTACTCGGGACCGCCACCAGCAAGGTCCCGTTGATGACGCCGAGCGGCCGGGTCTGGCGCACGAAGGCGAGCTGGGATGCGCCCAGCGACTCCGTGAGGATCTCGACGGCGGTGTCCCACCTGGTCTGTAGGGTCTCGTCGGTGGTGTCGTCGCCGTGCGCTGTCATCGCGCTATTGTCCCCTCGATCCGTCCGGTTGCCCACAGCCTGTGGACAACGATGTGGGTTTCTGTCGCTCCGCACGGGCGTAGGGGTGGTCGTGTTGACCTTCCGTGGCACGTGCCAGGCCTTTCGTTGACCTGTCCCAGGGCTGAGCGGTCTGTGCGGCACGATGATATCCACAGCCTGGGGGTATCCCTGGGAATCCAGCCGGTTCGCCGACGGCGCCGCCCCCACGGTGCATGACCGCGGAGCCAGCCGGGTGTTTCCAGGCGCCGACCTCGGCGCCTGTGGCATCTCGAGTCGGCCTGAGGAGTGCCCGACTTGACCGCAGGCGCTGCTGCGCGTACCGTTTCATGGTCGCGTCGAGCGCGCCGACCTTCTGCCTGCGCACAGTGGGAAAGGTTGGACGTAGGGTTCAGGGTAGGCGCAACCCCTGACGCGACACCACCGCCGCGCCACCGAACAATCTATGAGTGGGAGTTCCCGTGAGCAAGCGGACCTTTCAGCCGAACAACCGGCGACGTGCCAAGGTGCACGGTTTCCGTCTGCGCATGCGGACCCGTGCGGGTCGAGCGATCGTGAGTGCTCGTCGCCGCAAGGGCCGTGAGTCGCTGACTGCCTGAGCCGTGCTCCCCGCGGTCCATCGGATGCGGGAGTCGAGCGACTTTCGCACCGCGATCACCCGCGGGTCCCGAGCCGGTAGCGCAACGCTCGTTGTGCACCTGATGCAGAACGCGAACCCACCCGCGCCATCGGCGCGGGTGGGTTTCGTCGTGTCCAAATCCGTCGGGAACGCCGTGGTGCGCAATCGGGTGAAGCGCAGGCTGCGGCACCTGACCGCCGCGCGACTCGGGGAGATCCCGAACGGGAGCCTCGCCGTCGTGCGCGCTCTCCCTGCGAGTGCCGCTGCCGACAGTGCCCGACTCGGCGCCGATCTGGATTCCGCTCTCGCCCGCGCGCGCACCCGGGGCGGACACCCTCGGCAGGCGGCACGCCGATGAGTGGGCCGCGGCAACCCCGGTCGGTCGGCTGGGTTGCCCGCCTGATCACGCTGCCCATCGTGGCCTACCAGAAGGTGATCTCGCCGTGGTTCCCTCAGCAATGCCGGTTCTACCCGAGTTGCTCCAACTACGCCGTGCAGGCCATCCGGGAGCGAGGTGCTCTCATCGGGCCGGTACTCGCGGGGTACCGCGTGCTGCGGTGTAACCCGTGGGCGCGCGGTGGGGTGGACGTGCCACCCCACCGCGGTCAGCGGTGGCCGAGCTGGGATGGCGTGGTTGCACCATCGAACCTGCCCGGCCCGGACTCCTCGCCACCTTCGGGTGCGGAGCACAACTCATGAGTTCCGCCACCTCTACGGCGTCGGCCCCTGGCACAGCGCGGTTCCGCACCCGGGACCAGAACGCCGTACCCTCAAGGCTGGACCGCGAGGCCACACCATCTGACAGGAGTTGCACAGCGCGATGAGCTGGTTCGACACGATTCTCTCGCCCATCATGTGGGTGGTCGCTTGGATCATGGTGCTCGCGCACCGTGCCTTCGTCGCGATCGGGCTGCCCGCCAGTGGGTGGTCCTGGATCCTCTCCATCGTGGTGCTGGTGATCGTGATCCGAATCATCCTCATCCCCCTCTTCGTGCGCCAGATCAAGGCGCAGCGCGGGATGCAGATGGTCCAACCCGAGATCCAGAAACTGCAGAAGAAGTACAAGGGGAAGACGGATCCCGCCTCTCGCCAGGCGATGCAGCAGGAGATGATGGCGATCTACCGGGAGGCCGGCACCTCACCGTTCGCCTCGTGCCTGCCGCTCCTGGCGCAGTCACCGATCTTCTTCGCGCTCTTCCGGGTGCTGTACCTGTTGCCGGACGTCGCCTCCGGCGCCCGGGGATCGATCGGCCCGCTGGACGCCACGCTCGCGGCGGAGGCCGAGAACTCCACCCTGTTCGGTGCTCCGCTCTCTGCCACCTTCATGTCCGCCGACGCCACCGCTCAGGTGCGGATCGTGACGGTGCTGCTCATCCTGGCGATGTCGGCCACCATGTTCTTCACCCAGCGCCAGCTCACGATGAAGAACATGCCGGCCTCGGCGCTGGACAACCCGATGGCGCGTCAGCAGAAGATGCTGATGTACATCTTCCCGATCATCTTCGCGGTGACCGGCGTGAATTTCCCGATCGGTGTGCTGATCTACTGGACCACGACCAACCTGTGGACGATGGGCCAGCAGTTCTACGTGATCCGGCGCAACCCGGCCCCGGGTTCGGAGGCCGAGAAGGCGATGCTGGAGCGGCGCGCACGGCGGGCCGAGAAGCGCGGCGAGACCCTCGAGGACTCCGGCGATGTCGCCGTGATCACCGACGCGAAGCCCGCAGGCGGCCAACGTCAGCAGCCAGTGAGCGCCAAGCGAGCCAAGCGGCAGGGTCTGCCGAAGCAGCAGGGTCAGGCCGGTGCGGCTGAGGATTCGCAGGACGGTGCAGCCGATGGTGGCACGCCGGAGGTGGCCTCGGAGCAAGCCACTGACTCCGTGCTCGAGGACCCGCCCGCTCCGGGCAAGAAGAAGCGTCAGAAGTAGCGACATGCACCGCCCGGATGATCGGGCGGGCAGAAGGAAGGATGTGCTGTGGCACAGGAAGACGTCGTGAAGCCGCAGGAGGAGGCCGGCCCCTCGCGCCTCGAGGAGGAGGGTGAGGTGGCTGCTGACTACCTGGAGGAACTCCTGGACATCGTCGATCTGGACGGCGACATCGACATCGGCGTCGAGCATGGTCGCGCCGTGGTGGACATCGTTGCGGAGGACGGATCCGACGGTTCCCTCGATCGACTCGTCGGCCGCGACGGCGAGGTGCTGGATGCACTGCAGGAACTGACCCGGCTGGCAGTTCAGGCGCGCACGGGTGACCGTAGTCGACTGATGCTGGACGTCGGTGGGTTCCGAGCTGGGCGGCGTCAGGAGTTGACTGCGCTCGCGGAGGAGGCGATCTCCAGGGTCCGGACGAGTTCGGCGTCGGTCTCTCTGGAACCCATGAACGCCTTTGAGCGGAAGGTGGTCCACGATGCCGTGGCCGCTGCCGGTCTCGTGTCGGACTCCAGCGGGGCTGAGCCGCATCGACACGTGGTGATCCACCCCGCCTCATGAGTGATGCGTTGCGTGTCCTCCCGCTGCCGGACGGCGTGGAGACGTCCCCCGAACGCAGCGCGGAGATCCTCGGGGTCGGCTACGACGCGTGCCGATCGTTCGCGAGTCTCCTGCTGACGCACGGTGAGGAGCGGGGGCTCATCGGCCCGCGCGAGATCGAACGCCTGTGGACCCGCCACGTGCTGAACTCCGCGGCGGTCCTGCCGTCCTTGCCCGAGTCGGGAACCGTGGCGGACGTAGGCTCGGGTGCGGGGCTTCCCGGCATCGTCATCGCCGCATGCCGGCCGGACCTCGAGGTGCACCTGATCGAGCCCATGGACCGCCGGGTGCAATGGCTCGGCTCGGTGGCCGAGACCCTTGGCCTGTCGAATGTCTCGATCCTGCGCGGTCAGGCCCAGGAGTTCCACGATGCATGGGACTTCGACGCGGTGACCGCCCGGGCCGTTGCGGCGCTCGACAAGTTGGTGCGGATCACGTGGCCTCTCGTTCGGCCCGGGGGGTGCCTCGTGGCCATGAAGGGTGCCCGTGCGCATCAGGAGGTCGACGCCGCCGCCGGTGTGCTGCGTAAGGCACGAGCCGGGGAGGTCCGCGTCCAGGAGATGGACCTGCTCGGAGACGGCGATGTGACGCGGATCGTGACGGTTCCGCGCCGCGCCTGAGGCGGGGAACCGTCACGATCTCGGCCCGGTCGATTGTTCCTCGTCAGTCCTTGATGTCGGCGACGGTACCGGCGCTCAGGTAGAGGCGCCGTCGGGCTCGTTGCGCCACGGCGGAGTCGTGGGTGACGGCGACCAACGTGAGTCCCTGCGTGTTGAGGCGTTCCAGCAGCAGCAGGATCTCATCGCGCATGGCCTCATCCAGGTTTCCCGTGGGTTCGTCCGCCAAGAGGACCTTCGGTCGCTTCACGATCGCCCGCGCGATGGCGACGCGTTGCTGCTGGCCGCCCGACAGTTCCACCGGTCGGTGATCGGCCCGTTGGGCGAGGCCGACGTGCTCCAGGGCCTCGGCGACCCGGGTCGCCCGTTCCACCCGCGGGAGTCGCAGCGGCTCCAAGGCCATATCGACGTTCTCTGCCGCGGTGAGAGTGGGGATGAGGTTGAATCCCTGGAACACGAACCCGATGTCGTGCGCGCGCAGCTTCTCCAATCGGGAATGGGAGGCGGTCGCCATGTCCAGGTCGCCGAGGTAGACATGCCCGCTCGTGGGCTGGTCGAGCGCTCCGAGGAGTTGAAGCAGGGTGGACTTCCCCCCACCGGTCGGGCCTTGGATGGTGACGAAATCACCGCTGTCGATCTGCAGGTCCACACCTGCGACGGCCTGGATGGTGCGTCCCTTCTGTTGGTAGGTCCGCGTGACCGACTCCAGGCGGTAGACCCAGGACGGTGCCGGGACTTGTGGCCGGGTCGTATCGGACGTGGTGACGGTCATCGAGACCTCCTGAGGTGGGGCTGGGTGGGTGGAGCGGTTCATGCGACGGATCTCAGTGCTTCCGCCGGGCTGAGCCGGGCGGCACGCCAGCCGCCGAAGGCGCCGGCGAGGAGACCACCGAGGACGGCTAGTGCCAATGCGATGCCGATTACCCACAGGGTGATGGGTGCCTGGAGCACGATCTCCGTGGCCGCGGTGACCTCGGTACCGGAACGGAACGGGCCGGCGCCCATGCCCTGACCTATTCCGCGCATTCCCTCGGCCGTTGCCTCGCCCGAACCACCGGCGCTGATGGTCGGACCGATGGCGTTGATCAGGGCAATGCCACCGAGTCCGAGAGCCAGGCCGACGACACCGCCGATGAGGCTCTGGACCAGCGACTCCCCGGCTACCTGACGCACCACGCGGGAGTTGGACCATCCGATGGCCTTGAGGGTGCCGAACTCCCGGGTCCGCCGGCTGACGCCCGAGGTCGTGAACAGCACCGCAAGGGCGAGTGCGACGGCGAGCACCACGATGGAGAGCCAGGTACCGAGGTTGTTGATCAGGGTGGATGCGCTGGTCAGCGAGCCGGAGACCGACGACGCGAGATCGGCCTGGGAGCTCACGGTGACACCAGGCAGAGCCTGCTCGAGTTCCTCCTGTACCGCACTGATCGAGTCGGACGAGGTCGCCTGGACGTAGATGGTGGAGAGCACGTCTCCCGCTCCGGAGAGCTCCTGCGCGACATCGAGCGAGAGGTAGACATTCGCTGCGGTGTCCGCCTCATCGGACGTGGAGCTGACCAGTCCGACGATCTCGAACTCCTCCCCGACGATCTCGAGGGAGTCTCCCACGGTGAGATCCGCCGTCGCGGCATAGGTGGAGTCGAGGAGTGCGACGGTTGAGCCGGCGTCGTCGGCCTCCAGGGCCCGTCCCTCGCTCACCGTGACTCCTGTCAGAGGTCCGAGAGCGTCGGCGTCCAGGTCGACCCCGAGGACGCTGAAGGAGTTCACGCCGAACGAGCCGCCGCCGAATCCGCCGCCGGCAGCAGGGGCTTCACCTTCGCCAGGCATCGTACGCCCCGGGTCTGTGGACGCATCGGCCACGTCCTCCGGCGAAGGCATCTGGGGTAGCTCGCCGGAGAAGCTCATACTGGTCAGGCTGAGAGCGCCCGTGGCGCCACTGACATTGTCGACCGCCAGGACCGTCTCCATGACGTTCGCCTCGAGAGTGGACCGTCCGATACCAGTCGTGAGGATGGACTGGCTGAGGGACGTCGTTCCCTCGTCGTCGGTGGATCCTGCGTCCTCGTCGAACTCGAACATCTGACCGGGACCTCCCTCCCCAGGCTCGGTCTGGGCGCCGGTGATCGTGAGGTCGGTGCCGACTCCGTAGACGGAGTCCAGGGCTTGGTCCTGTGCATCCTTCACACCTGCGGCCAGAGCGTTGACAATCATGACCAGGGCGATGGCGATGGCCATACCGGCGGCGACGATGAACGTCTGCTTCTTGCGGCCGGCCAGTTCACGCCGTAGGTACCGTGCGTACATGGGTCTCCTCCCAACGGGCCGAGTGCCCGCCGTCGGACGTCGAGGCTAGGAACCCGTGCTCTGGTTCGGGTAGGCGCCGCCTATGAGTTCGTTGTGAAGAGAGGCAACGCAGTGCGCTGGAATCGGTGAGCGTGTGTGATGATCTCGAGTCCACTCACGCGATTTGCGCTTCTTTGCCGTGGTGAAGGTGAGGTACCAGGACGGCGGGTGAGGACGATCCGCCCGCCTTCTGGGTGGCTCTCACAGGATGTTCATAGGTGATGCGTGAGAATGATTGAGTATGAGCCCGACGGCATCCCCCATGATCCGGCTTGATGGCCGTCCCGTGCGTGTGCTCGTCGTGGACGACGAGCAAGTGCTGACCGATCTCTTCTCGATGGCGCTGCGCGTCGAAGGGTGGGAGGTACGCACGGCTGGATCTGGCGCTGAGGGGATTCGCCTTGCGCAGGAGTTCGATCCGGACGCGATCCTGCTGGACGTGATGATGCCGGACCTGGACGGTATGGGTGTCCTGCGGAGACTGCGCCAGTCAGGCAATGAGGTCCCGGTCCTGTTCCTCACGGCGAAGGACTCGGTGGCCGATCGCGTAGCCGGTCTGACTGCGGGTGGTGATGACTATGTGACCAAGCCCTTCAGCCTCGAGGAGGTGGTCGCACGCCTGCGTGGACTCCTGCGGCGTTCCCGGTCCGCCGTGGCCTCGGCGCCGGAGCCCGTGCTTCGAGTCGCTGACCTCTCACTCAACGAGGACAGCCACGAGGTGGAACGTGCTGGGGTCGAGATCGCACTGACGGCCACGGAGTTCGAGCTCTTGCGCTTCCTCATGCGCAACGAACGACGGGTCCTCTCGAAGGCGCAGATCTTGGATCGGGTCTGGAATTACGACTTCGGGGGGCGTTCCAGCGTGGTGGAGCTCTACATCTCCTACCTGCGCAAGAAGATCGACGCGAACCGGGCTCCATTGATTCACACGGTTCGCGGGTTCGGATATGTGATCAAGGCGCCCGTGTGAACCGCCGAGCGGGGACCTCAGCGGCGAGGTGGCGGGTGCTGGTTCGGCCGCGGCGATGGTCCCTCCAGGCACGCTTGGTGACGACGACGGTTCTCATGGTGACGGGAGTACTGATCGCGACAGGGCTGGCCACTGGCGCGGTACTCGGTGGGATCCTTCAGGAGAACCTTGCCGCACGGGTGCAGCAGGCTTCCGGCCAGGCGTCTGCCCGGGTGATGGGGCTGGAGGGCGGCGCACCCGGTGCCACGAGTGCTTCCGCCGCTCTGGAGGAGGGGGGCCTCCTGGCAGGCGCGTTGCTGGTGGTGTGGAGCCCCGATGGTGAGGTCAGCGGCGCGTACGCGGATGATGGGCGCACGGTTGTCCCGCTGTCGGACCAGCAGGTCGGCAGCGTGGTGGAGTCTGAGCTCGGGCCGACCGGCGGGACCATTGAGATACCGGGGCTCGGTGCGTACCGGGTGGCCGCTCGCCCAGCGGCCGGTCACATCGTGGTAGCGGGTCTGCCCGATTCCGAGGTCACCGACACCGTCCGCGCGATTGCCGCAGCCGCGGCCGTGGTTACCGGAATCGGGCTGGTGGCCCTTGCGTTGGTGGTCGGTGGGGTGATCAGGCACTCGCTCGCCCCGCTACGCTCGGTCGTCACGACTGCCGAACGGGTGGCCCGTCAACCCCTTGCCACCGGGACGGTGGCGATCACGGACCGCGTTCCCGAACGTGGTCTGGACGCCGACACCGAGGTGGGGCGGGTGGGGATGGCCCTGAATCTCCTGCTGGATCACGTCGACTCCTCGCTGTCGGCCCGCGCCGACAACGAGGAACGAATGCGTCGATTCGTGGCGGACGCCAGCCATGAGTTGCGGACCCCCCTCGCATCGATCAGGGGATTCTCCGAGCTGGGACTGAGAGCTCTCCGGGATCAGGGGCCAACGGAGGCAACGAACCAGACCGCGGAATCACTGACTCGGATCGAGTCACAGTCCAAACGCATGACCGCGCTGGTTGAGGACCTCTTGTTGCTGGCACGCCTTGACGAGGGGCGGGAACTGAGCCTGGAGCGGGTTGATCTTGTACGACTGGCCGTCGAGTGCGTCGTGGATGCCAGGCCCGTAGGGACGGAGCATCACTGGCGTTTGGAGGTGCCGGAGCACGCTCTGGAGGTTCTTGCGGACGCGTCAAGAATCAGTCAAGTTATGACCAATCTGGTGGCGAACGCACGAATCCACACACCGCCCGGGACGACGGTGGTGGTAACAGTGGCGGACATCGGCACCGGCGTCGAGATCCGTGTACAGGACGATGGCCCGGGTGTGGAGCCTCAGATGGTGGACAGGGTGTTCGAGCGGTTCGCAAGGGCTGATGCCTCCAGGACACGTCGCACTGGGGGTACCGGCCTCGGCCTCTCGATCGCTGCGGCAATAGTGGAGGCACACCAGGGCAGGATCAGCCTGGACAGTCGGCCGGGGTGCACGACCTTCACTGTGTGGCTGCCGAACGGACCACTGGATCGCACTGAATAGTACATACGTTGCATACGCGGGCTCTCAATGTACACAGAGTGTGCCGGCGGGTCGACGCCCGGGGCGCAGTGCTTGACTGACCGACCAACGCACACACTGACGCGCGCATCGCTGTCAACCGTCCGGCTGTCCACCACCCGGCATCTTCATCCCGACGACGGCGGCACCGCCTCCCGTCCTCACCGAAGACGTCCAGCGCTATCGTTGCTGTTCCACGTGAAACATCCCGCCCGACCTTCCTTGGCATGGGAGCCGCACTCGGACGTGGGGAGATCCAGCGATCTCGGGCTGCATGACCACTCTGTTGACCCGACCGCACTCCCGCCTGGCGCCAGGTGCGGTGTGGCTCCTGCATCGATCCACGTGAAACGCCATTCATTCGCGCGGAGCCGTAGCCCCGAGGCGGCATCTCTCTGCGTACGTTCGCCATGCGCCCGACCGCCAACAGCGAGCGTTGCTGCTGAAGTCGAACCCGTGCCACGCACGTCGACATGGTGTTCCTTCCCGTGACGCATCGCCCACGGGCCTGCGGTTTCACGTGAAACGTCAGGTCGCGCGAGTGTCCCTCATTCTCTCGCCGGCGTAGGCCTCCGTGCCGACCGGTATCCGAGAGACATGGGCTCGGGTGCGGTCCGCCGATAACAACGGCTGGCAGCGAGCCTGGCCGCCTCAACGCGAGAGGAAGCACAGGTCGTTCTTCTTCGGAATCTGTCTCATCTGAAGAACTGGGGCGCGACGCATGGGCTGTGAGTCTGTTCCACAGTGCCGTATGCGTGACGGCAGACGAGCCGATTCTGTTCGCCTTGAACAGTGCACCGATCGTGGTGGGGCGGCGTGTCGCCAGATCCAGATGCGAAGGATCGATGCCCCGTGGGCCACGAGTGAATCGTCTGTGTGAAATCTCAGTCAGTGTTAGGACAGACCAGCCGGGACGGGCTGCCGGTGGCGCCACACCGGCCGGCGCACTGGGTAAGTCTCATCGCAGCTTCACGTGTCAGGTGCGCACGCCACGGTTGAGCGCGGACGGCCTCTCTGTTCAGGTAGAAGGCGGTCTATCCGGCACAGGCCGTCGTGGTCGTGCCTTCGCAGATGAGGCAGGCCGCGCAGTCGCGAAGGGTTCACTGAGCGTTGCCCGAGAGCACAATGATGAACTGAAGCAGCTTCCCGACATCGTGACGTCTATGAGGTACCGCCGTCCTGCAATGAACGGCGATGTGGTGTCTAGTCGACCGTGGTCGTGAGGACACTGGCTCCAGTGAGGGCCTCACTGCGGCTGCATCAGGCGACGGTCTCACTGCTGTGTTTCACGTGGAACGGTGCCCGTGCTGTGTTTCACGTGGAACGGTGCCCGTGCTGTGTTTCACGTGGAACGGTGCCCGTGCTGTGTTTCACGTGGAACGGTGCCCGTGCTGTGTTTCACGTGGAACGGTGCCCGTGCTGTGTTTCACGTGGAACGGTGCCCGTGCTGGTCTCGTCCTGGCGCTATACGCGTTCGTCGCGCGCCCCGCTTCTCGTAGGATCGCGGCGGTCGAGGGTGTGGGCTCGACCGTGCGCACGCGAGACGTCCTACTGAGCTGCGGCGCATCTGGGGGCCTCAGCGTACTTCGTGGTGTGCTGTGCGCCTCGGGCGCCCAACCCACGGAAGCACGCCGAACTGTTTCACGTGGAACCACGCACGGACTGAACCTGCTGTGTACGTCAACCTGTTGTGCGCGTGGCCAGGCACGCGCCGGCGGCAGGGTCGAACTGCCCAAGTTCGACGTGGTCTACCGGGCGTGGACACTCCGCACGGAAGATGGGCTTGCCGCACTACCATTGCGCGGTTTCACGTGGAACATCACCCCGGGCTCGGGTAGGTCCACGCTCTCTGGGCCGACGTGGGCGAGAGCCGGCGATTGCCGCGATGAGGCCCGCGAGCAAACACGCCCGCTCTGGTGCAAGGGCTCCTGCGCGCCCGTGCGCTCTCTATGCGCGGGTGATGTGGTGCGATGTGGCGTGTAGCTCCGGTGCCGACGCTGCCGACGACGTATCCTGGTCGGGTGCCACATGAGACCGAGCAGCAGGCGGCAGCCAAGCCGGATTCCCTGAGTGACGCCGAGCGCCGGCAGGCGCTCATCTCGTCCCTCCCGACCGCCGACGAGGACAGCCCCCTGGCTGCGCAGCTGATCAGGGACACTCAGCGGCGGGTCACATTGAGTGAACGAACGTTCGAGAAACCACGATCTACACGCGTGTTTACTGTGGCGAACCAGAAAGGCGGCGTCGGCAAGACGACGACGACCGTGAACATCGCCGCAGCACTGGCGCGCTCAGGCCTCGAAGTCCTCGTGATCGACAACGACCCGCAGGGGAATGCCTCGACGGCGCTCGGCGTGGAGCACCCCTCCGGTACGGTGTCCACGTACGACGTGCTGCTCGGCGAGGTGCCGATGCAGGACGCCGTGACGGTCTCGGGAGCCCTCGAGAGCCTGTGGTGCGTGCCGGCGACAGTCGATCTCTCCGGTGCCGAGATCGAACTCGTCTCCTTGGAGGGTCGCGAGTATCGCCTCCGTACAGCTCTCGCCGAGTACCTGCGGTGGCGTGACGAGCAGGGCCTCCCACGCCTGGACTACGTGTTCATCGACTGCCCGCCCAGCCTCGGGTTGCTGACCGTCAACGCGTTCACCGCTGCCGCGGAGGTCCTCATCCCGATCCAGTGCGAGTACTACGCGCTGGAGGGTCTGAGCCAGTTGCTGAACAACATCGAGCTCATCAAGGGGCACCTCAACCCCGAACTGACGGTGTCGACGATCCTCCTCACCATGAGCGACACCCGCACGAACCTGGCCCGCGAGGTCGCGGGAGAGGTCCGTGGCCACTTCCCGAACGAGACGCTCAGCGCCGTCATCCCTCGGTCCGTGCGGATCTCGGAAGCACCGAGCTACGGCCAGACTGTGATGACGTACGACCCCTCCTCCTCCGGGGCGCTCGCCTACCTGCAGGCTGCCCGAGAACTCAGCGACCGCGGCGCCGCAGCCGCGACTACGGAGAGCCACCGATGAGTGACAAGCGACGCACCGGCCTGGGCCGCGGCCTGGGGGCGCTCATTCCGAACGGTCCCGCGACGAATCGGCCCGTCGACGTGTTCTTTCCTCGCACCGTTGCCGCGCCCTCGGAGACCGCCACGGACGGCCCAACCAAAGTGGTCGAATCCTCCGATGGGACAACTTCCCAGGACTCGAGCGCCCAGGCGGCGGTCGCGGGCCACTATCCCGCGACCGACCTGACGACCGATCGCGCCCGACGACTCGATGGGGTGGGACCCGAGCACTACGAGGCGGCGAACGCCGACCTGCGCTCGGCAGTGGACACCGAGTCGGAGGGCATCGCCCTCTCCCACGCCCCGATCGAGCATCCGGCCCCGAGGCGCTCGCCGGACGATGTGCGGGAGAACCAGACCGTGGAGTTGGCGCCGGTCCCGGGAGCGTCCTTCGCCGAACTGCCGCTGGACTCGATCGTCCCGAACCCGCACCAGCCGCGCACAGTCTTCGACGAGGACGACCTCGCCGAACTCGCCGCCTCGATCCGCGAGGTCGGAGTGCTGCAACCCGTCGTCGTCCGCGCCGGCGCCACGGGCTATGAACTCATCATGGGTGAGCGCCGATGGCGCGCCAGTCGCCTTGCGGGTGCGACGACCGTCCCCGCCATCATCCGGGAGACCACCGACACCGACCTCCTGCGCGATGCCCTCTTGGAGAACCTTCACCGGGCGCAGTTGAACCCGTTGGAGGAGGCTGCCGCCTATGCGCAGCTCCTCGAGGACTTCGGATGCACCCATGAGGAACTGGCGCGCCGCATCGCTCGCTCCCGGCCCCAGATCTCCAACACGCTACGTCTGCTGCGGCTGCCGCCGGCAGTACAGCGACGCGTTGCAGCGGGCGTTCTCTCCTCGGGTCACGCTCGGGCGCTGCTCGGACTGACCGACCCGACCTCGATGGAGAACCTGGCCCACCGGATCGTGGCCGAGGGCCTCAGCGTGCGGGCCACCGAGGAGATCGTGGCGCTGGGTGACGATGACCCCGTGCGTCCGGAACTCCGGCGGCGTCCTCGGGTGGGTGCACACACCGAAGCGCTCGCCGGCCTTGGACGGCGGCTCTCGGACCGCTGGGACACCAAGGTCCAGGTCAATCTGGGGCAGCGCAAGGGCAAGATCTCGATCGAGTTCGCGAACCTCGACGATCTGACCAGGATCATGGACGCGCTCGCACCCGAGGAGACCCAACGCCTGAACCAGGACACCGGCGCCTGACACACGCACCGCCGCCGTGCGCTGCCACGAGGTGGCACCGCACGGCCGGCGGTCTCCCGCTGTTGCTCAGGGGTGCGCGGCCCGAGCCATCCTCAAGTACAGCTCAGGGAGCCGATAGCCGGCGGTCTCCGCGGCGAGCGGGAACAGAGACGTCTCCGTCATCCCAGGCGCACTGTTGACGTCGATGAACCAGGCCGTCCCCGCGTCGTCGAGGATCAGGTCGGTGCGCGAGAGGCCACGCAGTCCGAGCGAGCGATGTGCGGTGACGGCGACCCGCCCGGCCTCCCGAGCGGCCTCCGCGCTCAGACGAGCGGGTGCGAAGAACTCCGTACGCCCCGTGGTGTACCGGGCGTCGTAGTCGTTGGGACCGTCGTCCACCACGATCTCCACGGCAGGCAGTGCCTGCGGACCGTCGCCGAGATCGACCACGGACACCGCGACCTCCACACCCGTGACGTACCGCTCGATGAGCGCGACATCGCCGTAGGAGAAGCAGGTCACCATGGCCTGTGGGAGGGAGGCGGCCTCGTGGACCACGGAGACCCCCAGCGCCGATCCGCCCTTGGCCGGCTTCACCACGAGGGGAAGGCCGAGGCGTTCCACGACCCGTTCCAGCACGGCGCGTGCCCCCACCTCCCGGAACACGGCCTGCGGCAGGCTCACCGAGGCGGGCGTGCTGATCCCCTCGCGGGCCAGCAGGGACTTCGAGACGGGCTTGCTCCAGGCCAGGCGCGAGGCCGCGGCGTCGCTGCCCACCGCGGGCACGCCGAGCAGTTCCAACAGGTCACGCAGCGAGCCGTCCTCACCCGTCGCTCCGTGGAGCAACGGCCAGACCACATCGGGTCGAAGCGAATCGATGAGTCCAAGGATCTCCCCGTCCACGTCGCTGACGTGTACCGAGGCACCGGCGTCGATGAGGGCATCGGCTACGCGCCGTCCCGACCGGAGCGAGACCTCCCGCTCATGGGAGAGCCCACCCGCGAGGATCAGTACGTCCATGTTCGTCGCGCCCATCAGGTCGTCCCCGTGGCCGGGGCGTCCAGCCCGTGGGGGTGCTGCTGCGTGGAACCGAACATCGCGACCAGGTCCGCCTCGGCGTTGACCACACCGGCCAGGCGGCGCACCCCCTCCACGATGCGCTCCGGAGTCGGGTAGCAGAAGGAGAGCCGCATGTGCGTGGAGCCAGCGCCGTCGGCGAAGAACGCAGTCCCCGGCACGTACGCCACGCGTGCGGTGACCGCGCGTGGCAGCATTTCCCGGGCGTCCAATCCGGCCGGGAGTCTCACCCAGACGAAGAAGCCGCCCTCCGGGGTGGTCCAGGACGCATTCGGGATGTATTCCGCCAGCGCGGAGACCAGCGCGTCGCGCCGCTCCGCGTACATCACCCGGAAGTCCTTGATCTGGGCACGCCAGTCGAAGTTGGCGAGGTAGGCCGCCACGCTCAACTGCGACGCGTTGGACGGGCACAGGATGGCGGACTCGTTCGCCAGCACCAACCTCTCGCGGATGGCGTGCGGGGCGTGGGCCCACCCCACGCGGTACCCGGGGGCGAAGGTCTTGGAGAAGGACCCGAGGAACACCACGTCGTCCGGGGCGATGGAAGCCATGGCCGGGAGCGGTTCGCCGTCGAAGCTGAGGAGGCCGTAGGGGTCGTCCTCGAGGATCAGCACCCCGTGGCGCCGCGCGACCTCGATCACGGCATGACGCCGCGCCAGTGACATCGTGACGCCCCCGGGATTCTGGAAGTTCGGGATCGTGTACAACACCTTCACCCGGCGACCCTCGCGTTTCAGCCGCGAGAGGGTCTCCTCGAACGCCTCCGGCACCAACCCCTCGTCGTCCATCGGGGTGTGGACCACGTCCGCCTCGTAGGCACGGAACACACCGAGTGCGCCCACGTAACTCGGGGCCTCGGCGACCACCACGTCACCCGGATCCAGGAAGATCCGCGCCAGTAGGTCGAGTGCCTGCTGGGACCCCGTGGTCACCACCACGTCGTCCGGGTGGGCGTTGACGGCCTCCAGGGACATCACCTCGGTGATGCGCTCACGCAGTTCCACCTCGCCCTGGCCCGAGCCGTACTGCAGCGCGCGGCTCCCGTGCATGCGCAGCATCTGCGCGATCGTGTCGGCGTAGCGCTCCATCGGCAGGTCCGCCAGGTTGGGCATCCCGCCGGCAAGCGACACCACCTCGGGGCGGTTCGCGACGGCGAACAGCGAGCGGATCTCGGAGGCTCGCATACCCTGGGTGCGGGCCGCATAGGAGCCGTGCCAGGGGTCCAGGCGTGTGCCGCGGGGGGACTCGGTCACGCTCACACCGCCGCGTACTCTTGGAGCGCGTCGCGGATGGCGGCCTTGGGTCGGGCGCCGACGAGAGTCTTCACCAACTCCCCGCGGGAGTAGATCAGCAGCGTGGGGATCGAGGTGATCTGCAGCGACGCGGTGGCGCCGGGGTTGTCATCCGTGTTCAGTTTCGCCACGGTCACGCCGGTCAGCTCGCGCGAGAGCTCCTCGATCACCGGCTCCATCTGGCGGCACGGGCCACACCATGGCGCCCACAGGTCCACGAGCACCACTCCGGGTGCCTGCAGGACCAACTCGTCGAACGTGTCGTCTGTGACCTGGAGAACGCTACTCACAACTCTCCTCAGAGGGGCATGGGAACGGTGCGGGCCGGACCGCAAGCCCTCAGACTACGCCGGTCAGCGACTCCTCGCGTCCACTGGTCGCCGCGGGAGTGTCCCCGACGGGGGTGGCGTGGTGGGTGGCGAGGTAGCGTTCGGCGTCCAGGGCGGCGGAGCAGCCGGTGCCGGCGGCGGTGATGGCTTGGCGGTAGGTGTGGTCCACGACGTCGCCGGCGGCGAAGACGCCGGGCAGGTTGGTCTGGGTGGTGGGGTGGGCCACGGTGATGTAGCCCTCCTCGTCCAGGTCGACCTGGCCGTGCAGGAGTTCGGTGCGCGGTAGGTGCCCGATGGCTTCGAACAGGCCGGTGACCGCGAGGTGGCGGGTGGCGCCGGTGGTGGTGTCGCGCAGGGTGAGGCCGGTGAGTTTCTCGGTGCCGTGGATGGCGATGATCTCGCTGTTCCAGGCCATCTCGATCTTGGGGTCGGCCAGGGCGCGTTCGGTCATGATCTGGGAGGCGCGCAGTTCGTCGCGGCGGTGGATGAGGGTGACCTTGGAGGCGAAGCGGGTCAGGAAGGTGGCCTCCTCCACGGCGGAGTCGCCACCGCCGACCACGGCGATCTCCTGGTCGCGGAAGAAGAACCCGTCGCAGGTGGCGCACCAGGAGACCCCACGCCCCGACAGGGTCTTCTCCTCGGGTAGGCCCAGTTCGCGGTAGGCCGATCCGGTGGTCAGGATGACCGCGCGGGCCTTGATGGTGCCGGACTCACTCGTGGTGAGGGTCTTGATATCGCTGGTGAGGTCGAGGGACTCCACGTCCTCGAAGCGGATGTCGGCGCCGAACTTCTCGGCCTGGGCGGCCATGTTCTCCATCAGGTCCGGGCCCTGAATGCCCTCGGGGAACCCGGGGAAGTTCTCCACCTCGGTGGTGTTCATCAACGCGCCACCAGCCGTCACGCTCCCGGCGAACACGATCGGCGCCAACCGCGCCCGCGCCGCGTACACCGCCGCGGTATACCCCGCCGGACCCGACCCCACAATCACCAGGTCATGGATCTGTTCGGTCTGCGTGGTCATGGCCTCACTCCTTGGTAGTCAGTGCTCGCGGGGGACAACCCCGGATGTGGCGGTCTTGTTCCCGCCTCCCGGTTCACGCCGCCCACGGGATGCGACCCGGGTGGAACGGGGTGCCCGGAGGTGATCAGGAGAACAGGAATGGCGGGATGTCACCCGGGGCGGGTAGCGCATCGTGGGCGTCGCCCTGTTCCCCGGCCTGTGGCTCGGTGGGGTCCACCTGCACGCTCGAGGCGGGCGCCGAGTCGGCCTGCCCCGTGCGTGCCGCATCCACCAGCGAGCCGATCGCGGCCCACAGCACCCACAGCACACCGACAGCCACGATCAGCAGCACCCAGGGTGTCGCGTTCACGGCGCCCCAGGGGCGGTCCATCTCGTCGGCGTCCTGGTGCTCCGGCAGTCGAGGTTCCTCCACGACCTCCTCGGCGCGCGCGGGCGGTGGGTAGGACGCGGGCTGTGGCGTCACGTTCTCGGCGACTGCCGGAGCCGGGTCGCTGGGTGTGGTGTGGTCCGGTTCCGCGGGATCGGCGGCGTCGCCCGGCGCCGAGTCGATCCCCGGCGCAACGGCCGTGTCCAGCGCGGGAGCCATGGGCGCGCCCGACGCCGGGGAGGGTGCGGCACCCTCCTCCTCGCCCGATGAGGAGGAGCGGCGGGCGCCATCGATCAGGCCGCCGGCAACCGCGGCGACGGCCGAGATGCCCTCCCCGGAGGTGTGTCGCGCAGGAGCGGCCTCCACCTCGTGGTCGCCGAACGCTGCCTCGGCGAACCCGGGTGCCGCCGCGAACGAGGCGGGTGCGGGCACCGTCCACCGGGAGGTGTCCGGGGCGTGGGGCGTCTCCTGCTGGGAGCCGGGAGTGGCGTCCTGTGCGGCATCGGGCTCCGTGTCGTCCACCGCGGCGGGTGACTGCGTGCCCCCGTACCCCAGCTCACGATCGGCCGCCGGGATCACGGCGTCGAGGCGTCGCCAGAAGCCCGTCGCGGGTATGGACCCCGACGTCTCCGGAGCCACGGTTCCTGCGCCGTCCGCAGTGCTCCCGGGCTCTCGTGCGGCTGCCTCGTCGGCCCCATCGGCCTCGTCGGCCCCGTCGGCCTCATCGGCACCGTCGGAGAGGGTCGCGGTGCCGATCACGTCGTCGAACGCCGCCGGCGGCTCGGTGATCTCCTGCAGCGGTGGTCGCCACGTCGGCGCGATCGCGCTGAGCTCGCCGGTGTCGGCGATCAGGTCACGCTCGACCGCCTCGGCGACCTCCTCGTCCTCCAGCCACGTATCGCGTCGCTGCTCGGTCCGGTCCTCCCCGGCCGCTTCCGATTCCGCCGCTGCCTCCGCGCTCGGTGCGGCCGACCCGGATGAGTCTGCGGCCGAGTCGGAGGGCTCGGGATCCTGATTCTCCCTCCCCGGCTCGGCGTCGGTACCCAGGAGGTGTGCGAGGTCCGGCACGGGGTGCCACGGGGCCAAGGCGACCACGATCTGTGAGCAGGTGCGTGGATGCTCGGGGAGGGTCGCGAGCAACGCCTGCGCCTCGTCGTCGGGCTGCGCACCGAGCATCTCGCGCAGCAGGGCGATGACCGCAGCCGCATCGAACGCCGAGGCGTCGATCCCACCGGGAGCAGTGGTCTGACCGGCGGCCACGCTGTCCACACCGAGGCCCGCCACCCGCACCGCGCCGGCGCTGGTGAGGGCCACCTTGTGCGTGTCCAGGGCCAGGTGGTGCACACCGCGGCGACGCCCGGCCTCCAGCGCGCCGGCGACCTCCCCGGCGATGGAGCGAGCGACGGCGGTGCTGAGTGGTCCCTGCTCGAGGATCTGCGCCAGTGTGGTCCCGGGGGTGGGGTCGGTGACGATGTAGCCCGTGCCGTCGAACTCGCCGACGCGCATGATGCGTGGGAGGCGGGCGTCCGAGACCAGTGCGGCGCGGCGCGCGGAGTCCAACACGTTCGCGGTGTGCGGGCCGGAGACGGACAGCACATCGGTGGGCCGTTCCAGGATGGTGTCGCGACCGCGCCACCGGCGCACACCGGAGGCACCGGTGCCGACCTCCTGACCGACGCGGTAGCGATCGGCCAGGAGCATCCCGGTCTCTACCGAGTCGGTGGAACCCAACCGGTCCCCTCCCTGCTGTGTGGTGCCACGCGCGCTGGTACGCGCTCCCGGGATCATGGTAAGCACCCGCGCCAGTAGAGGGCGGCCAATGGAGGCCAGACGCGCCATGAGCACGTGCGTCTCCTCGATGCGCAGCAGCCGCGCCGTCCACAGGTAGAGCGCCAGCATGAGGATCATGACGACGGCGAGCCGCGTCATGCTGACCACGAGGCTCCAGGGCCCGATGACCCAGATCATCAGGGGCAGGCCGACCATGAATGCAGGTACGGTCGCCAGGAGCAGGCGTAGGTGGGTGCGCAGCACCCGGCGGCCGTCCACCCGCCCCAGTCGGCGACGCAGGCGGCGGTAGCCCAGGACGGCACCGACCGCGTAGGACACGCTGATGCCGAGACCCGCCCAGGCCACCCAGACCTCCGGGGGGAGGAAGAACGGGCCGACGGCCACGATGGCGACCTGCACCACCGCCATCGGGATCTGCAGCATGAAGACGGCGCGTGCGTCCTGGTAGGACAGGTGCACGCGTTGCACCACGGTCCAGAAGCCCAGGAACGGCAGTCCGATCGCCAGGGTCGCGACGACGATTCCGGCCAGCGCGTCGGTCTCGACGGTCTGCACGGCCAGGGTCATCACGCGAGCTACTCCGGTGCCGGTGACCATCAGGATGACCGCGGCCGGCACGGTGAAGACCGCAACGGTGCGCAGGGCGAGGGAGAGGTCACCACGGACACCGGCGGCGTCCGCCGCGGCCGCCTTCTCCGACATCCTGGTGAACATCGCGGTGACGAGTGAGACCACGATGAGCGATTGCGGGAGCATCACCACCAGGAACGCGAGGTCGTAGACGGCCTTGCCGGCGACGTAGCGGTCGATGTCCGGGTCGGTGTAGGCGCCGGCGGCGTTGACCACGTTGGAGACCACGAGGAAGGCGAGCTGCCCCACCACGAGCTGCGCGAAGGACCACATGGCGACCCGGCTGGCGGTGCCCAGACCCTCGAAGCCCCACGCCGGGCGATACCGGAAGCCGGAGCGGTACAACGGGATGATGAGAATCAAGGCCTGGAGCGCGACCCCCAGCGTGGCCGTTCCCCCCAGGAGGAGGATCCGGTCCGCCCCGAACTCACCGGCGGCGATCAGCTCGGGTGGCATGCGTCCGAACGTGGCGAGGTAGACGGCGAGCCCGGCGATGGCGACGACGTTGTTCAGCGCCGGGGCCCACATGTACGGCCCGAACACCTTCCGGGCGTTGAGCACCTGGCCAAGCAGCGTGTACAGGCCGTAGAAGAACACCTGCGGGAGACACCAGTACGCGAACGCGTACGCGACGGGGAGCCATGCGGGGTCGAATCGCAGGGCGTAGAGGTCCACGAGGAGGGCGGCACCCAGGGTGAGGATCACCGTGACCACGGCGAGGGCGACCCCCGCCACGGTGAGCAGCCGGTTGGTGTAGTCCTGACCGCCGTCCGGCAGCCGCGCCGCGCGGACCAGCTGCGGGACGATGACCGCGTTCAGCACGCCGGTGGCCAGCAGCATGGAGACCACGTTGGGCAGGGTGTTGGCCACCGCGAAACTGTTCGCGGCACCACCGATGGTGGTCAGGGCGGCCGCCAGGAGCGCGGTGCGCACGAAACCCAGGGCGCGGCTGACCGCCGTCCCGGAGAACATGGTGGCGCTCGCGCCGACGATCCCCCCACGTGAGCCGGCCATCAGGTCTTCCTTCCTGCCCGCCGCGGCGGGACGTGTCCATCGGCGCGGCGGCGTCCTCGACGGGCGGCGCGCAGGATGCCGATCACCAGCAGGACCCCGAACACGGCAGCCACGATGCCGATCCCGAGGCTCTCCCACTCGGCCCGCACGCGGATCTCAAAGGTCTCCGCCTGACCCAGGCGAAGACCGTCCGGGGTGTAGAGGCTGACATCGACCAGGGTCGTGCCGTTCGCGATCGCGACGACCGGCACGCGCACCGTGGTGGTCGCACCCGGCGCGAGCGTGACCTGCGGCTCCTCCGGAGCGCGCAGCGACTGCTCCTCGGGGTCGACGACGATGCGCGCCGTGAGCGTGACGTCCAGGTCGTTGATGACGACCACGGGCACGGCGCTCTCTTCGGCGAGCAGGTTCACCTGGCTCTCCGGGACGCTCACGCTCACCCGGGAGGTGAGGGTGTCCACCACGCCGTTCGCCGCCTCCAACGCGTCGGTTCCGCTCTGCCCGGCCACCCGCCATGCCGCCGCGCTCGCCGCTGTGGCCCAGGTGGCCGGCGGGGTCAGCACGTCGGCGGGTTCCAGTGCGGAGGCGAGGGAGGAGAGATCGCTGCGAGTGTGCTCGATGCCGGAGGCCAGGGCGCGGAACGCGGTGACGTCCACGGTGGTGGTCTCGGGCAGCGTGACGGTGCGGACGGACGGCGCGTCGGTGGATCCCGGGGTCGTCGGCTCACCCCCGGTCGCCTGCGAGGCCTCCGGTGTGGGCTCGGTCGCACCGGCGGCGCCGTCCTGTAGGGCCTCGGCGACGCCGGAGGAGGTGATCCACGGCGCCTCGAACAAGTGGGTCACAGCATCCGCCAACGATCGGGCGTCCTCAGGGGTCATCGCGCCGGCCGTCGATCGCTCGAGCGCCGCGAGCACGACCTGAGGCTCGCGGTCCTCCCGCGTGATGACGGCGGTCTGCGCGAGCAGGAGTTGCCGCTGGGCCAGTTCTGCTGTGGTGCCCGCGGCGACGGCGTCCTGCACCTCCCCGGCCATCACCTCACCGATCCAGGCGTCGGCGACCAGCACGGGAACCTGGCCGCCTGAGGTCTCGACGGTCCCCAATGCCGTGGGTGTCGAGGCCGGTGGGGTGTCGCTCGTATCGGCGCTCGCGGCCCCCGCTTCGGGGCCCACGATCGGATCCAGCATCGGTTCCTCCACCATGCTCCCGGTCAGGACCGCGCCGGTCGAGCCGGCGGTATCCCCGAGCAGGTCCGCGGTGACGCCCTCGGGCGCCGGCCACACCACGGAGGTGGCCTCCAGGTCCACGTCCGCCATCTGCTCGCGGGCACGGGTGATCGCCTGCGAGAGCACGGTGCTGCCCGAGCCGCCGGAGAGCCCGAAGGCGGTCAGGTCCGCATCGGCCCACGGCAGGGCGATGACCTCGCGCGTCCCGGCGCCGAGGATCAACGTCTCTGTCAGCAACTCACCCGGCGTGGGCGGGGGCACGTCGGGTACCGGCCCCTGCTCTGTGGGCGAGGGGGTCTCGTCGGCCGGTTCAGGCGCACCCGAACTCGTGGGCGCCGGCGTGCCAGGGGTCGAGGAACCGGGGTCAGCCGGGGAGGTGCTGCTCTCGGTCGCGGACGGCTCCAGCGCGGGCGCGGTGGACTCGCCCGCTCCGGGACCCGAGTCCGTGCCCTGCGGGGTGGAGGGCTGCGTCGTGGAGGGCTGCGGGGAGGGGGCTGCGCCGTCGGCTTCGCTCTCGGCCGCGCTCCCGACACCGCCGGGGCCCGTGACCTGACTGTCCGCGATCTCCTGCGCGCTGAGCAGCAGCGGGTCCAGACCCCACGTGACGCCGGGTACCTCGGCCAGTGCGGTGAGCCGCTCGGCGGCGATCTCCGCCACCGCGGTGCCCTCCTCGATGGACGTGCGCCACTCTGCGGCGCTGGCGGTGATCGGCAGCAGCGTGACGAGGTCGAGATCGGGCTCCAGCACGTCCTCGTCCGGGTAGAAGGTGCCCATGGTGCGGGCTGAGGCGTACCGGTCCCCGGACACCACGGCCACCTCGATGCCCCGCGCGCCCCAGTTGTCGTATCGGATCGGGAACCCGAGTTCGTCCACGCCCACCACGATCGCGGTGGTCACGCTGCTGCCCGCGGGTACCTCCACCTCGAAGGTCTCCGCGTGCACCGGGCGGGCGGAGGCCGGCAGATCCGGGTCGAACCACTGCTGAAGCGCCGTCCGCGTGGTCGGCACCTCCTGCTGCACCCGGAAGATCACCTCCGAGGTGGTCAGGTCCTGCGCCGTGGTGTTGATGAGGGTCACCTCGAGCCGCAGGGTGTCACCGGGCCTCGCGACGGCCGGGGCGAGATCGGCGATGGTGAGGCTCAGGGAGTCCGCGGCTGCGTCGTCGGGAACCTCACCAGCGCCCGCCGCGGGCTCCTCGACCGGCGGTGACACGCTCGGCGAGGGGGTCGGCGTGGCGGTCGGTGTCGCAGTGGCCCCGGCCGCCCAGGGCAGCGTCACGGCTGCCAGCAAGGCGGCGAGGCCGGTGCGCCCGAGCGGTCTGACTGGGCGGCGCGGGCGAGTCGCATCCCTGCCCGTCCCGCGAACGCGAGAGCGGCCGAGGGATCGGTTCACGCGTCACCGACGAGGATCTGGCGCGCCATGGCCACGATGCGGCGCTCGTTCGGGTAGGCGAGTCGGCCCGGCAGGTCCTCCAACGCGATCCAGGCGACGTCCTCCGCCTCGTGGTCCGGGTCGTTCTCGATCGTCAACTCGCCGCCCAGTGCCGCGAGCAGGTAATGGTGCACCACCTTGTGCACGCGGCGATCGTGTCCGGAGAACCAGTAGTCGATCGTGGCGAGATGGCGCACCACCTGACTGGTGATGCCGGTCTCCTCCGCGACCTCACGCACGGCTGCCTCGGGTGCCGTCTCCGCGCCCTCCAGGTGGCCCTTCGGCAGGCACCACTCCAGGCGTCCGGCACGGTTGCGCCGCGCGATGATGGCGCAGAAGGCTCGACCCTGCACCACGTCCACCACCAGACCCCCGGCGGAGGTCTCGTCGACCACCGGGAGCGTGCTGGCGGATCGAACCGGGCGCGGTGTCGGCGGCCCCGGTCGACCCGGCACGCGCGGGGCCGGGGACGGAACGGACATGGTGACCACCATAGGTCAGCGGACGTGGGAACCTGGGGAGCATGAGCGCCATGCCCCCAACTCACCCCGCGGAACTGATGCGGACGGCCCTGTCGGTCCTCACTCAGGTGGCCGCGGATCTCGCCCCCCTGGGGGACATGTTTGCCGCTGACGGGCATGAATTGGCGCTGGTGGGCGGCCCAGTGCGGGACGCCTTCCTCGGGCGGCGCAGCGACGACCACGACTTCGCCACCTCCGCGCCCCCGGAGGTCACCGAGCGGATCCTGCGCGCCTGGGGGGAGGCCACCTGGGACATGGGCCGGGAGTTCGGCACGATCGGGGCCCGCCGGGGCGAGGCGATCGTGGAGGTCACCACCTACCGCACCGAGGAGTACGACCCGACCTCACGCAAGCCCACCGTCGCCTTCGGTGACACCCTCGAGGGCGACCTCTCCCGCCGCGACTTCCGCGTGAACGCGATGGCGGTGCGCCTGCCGGACCTGACGTTCGTGGACCCGTTCTCCGGACTTTCCGATCTCGCCGACGGTGTGCTGCGCACGCCCTCCTCCCCACAGCAGTCCTTCGAGGACGACCCGCTGCGGATGATGCGCGCGGCGAGGTTCGCTTCCACCCTGGGGCTGGATGTGGCGCCCGAGGTGATGGCCGCGATGAGCGAACTCGCGCCGCGGCTGGCCATCGTCTCGGCCGAACGGGTGCAGGGCGAACTCGTCAAGACCCTGATGGCGCCCGCACCGCGGCGCGGGATCGAGCTGCTGGTGGAGACCGGACTGGCCGATGTGGTGCTGCCGGAACTGCCCGCGATGCAGTTGGAGATCGACGAGCACCACCGGCACAAGGATGTCTACGCCCACTCCCTCACGGTGCTGGAGCAGGCGATCGACCTGGAG
This sequence comes from Serinibacter salmoneus, assembly GCF_002563925.1. Taxonomy (NCBI): domain Bacteria; kingdom Bacillati; phylum Actinomycetota; class Actinomycetes; order Micrococcales; family Beutenbergiaceae; genus Serinibacter; species Serinibacter salmoneus. The sequence goes on from NZ_PDJD01000001.1 coordinate 3,089,887, forward strand.
ACCGGCCCTGACGGCGCGGTCCCCGGCCCCGACCTGGTGCTGCGGATCGCGGCGCTGCTGCACGACATCGGCAAGCCCGCCACCCGGCGCAACGAGCCCGGCGGGCGGGTGTCCTTCCATCACCACGAGATCGTCGGCGCGAAGATGGCGCGCAAGCGGATGCGGGCGCTCGCGTTCGACAAGGCCACCACGGCGGCGGTGACCGACCTGATCGCGCTGCACCTGCGCTTCCACGGGTACGGCGAGGCGGCGTGGACCGACTCGGCGGTGCGTCGGTACGTGACCGACGCCGGCCCGCAGTTGGAGCGTCTGCACCGGCTGACGCGCGCGGACTGCACCACCCGGAACCGCAAGAAGGCCGAGCGGCTCTCGCACGCCTACGACGACCTCGAGGCGCGGATCGCCGAACTGCGCGAGCAGGAGGAACTGGATGCGGTGCGCCCGGACCTCGACGGCAACCAGATCATGGAGATCCTCGGGATCGGCCCCTCGCGGGAGGTCGGCCTGGCCTACAAGCACCTGCTGGCGCTGCGCATGGAGGAGGGTCCCCTCGGGCCGGAGCGCGCGACGGCGGAGCTGCGGGCCTGGTGGGAGGCGAACCGCCCGTAGCGGTCACCCGCGCGCCCGCATCCGCCGAGCGTGTGGTTGCGCCGCCCCTCTCTCGCCGAGCGTGCGGTTGCGCCGACGTTTCGCGCCGTGGGGCTGCGCAGGCACCCGCTCGGCGGGGGTGGGGCGTGCGCAAGAGGACGTTCGCCGTCGGACACCGGCATCCGGGTGCCCGTGCGACACGCGATGCGTCGAACGGGCACCCGGACCTCAGCCGTGCCGGTCAGGCGACCATGCCGTGAGGGTCGATGACGAACTTCTGGGCAGCCCCGGCGTCGAACTGCTTGTACCCGCTGGGGGCGTCCTCGAGGCTGATCGTGGTGGCGTTCACGGCCTTCCCGATCGGGGCGCGCCCCGCGAGGATGAGGTTCATCAGTTTGCGGTTGTACTTCTTCACGGGGCACTGACCCGTCACGAAGCTGTGGGACTTGGCCCAGCCGAGCCCGAGCCGCACACCGATCTGGCCGTGCTTGGCCTCCTCGTTCACCGCGCCCGGGTCCCCGGTCACGTACAGCCCCGGGATGCCCAGCGCCGCGCCGGCGCGCGCAATGCTCATGACGTCGTTGAGCACCGTCGCCGGCGCCTCCGCCGCACCCTCTCCGTGACCACGGGCCTCGAAACCGACGGCGTCCACCGCGGCGTCCACCTCCGGCTCACCCACGATGTCGGCCACCATGTCCGCCAGCGAGTCACCGGAGGCCAGGTTCACCGTGGAGCACCCGAAGCTCTCGGCCTGCTTCAGCCGGGCGTCGAGCATGTCGCCGACGATCACGTGCGAGGCACCCAGCAGCTGCGCCGAGAACGCGGCGGCCAAGCCCACCGGACCCGCGCCGGCCACGTAGACGGTCGATCCGGTGGTCACACCGGCCGAGACCGCGCCGTGATACCCGGTCGGGAAGATGTCCGAGAGCATCGTCAGATCGAGGATGTGCTCGAGGGCCGCGTCCCGGTCCGGGAACTTCAACAGGTTGAAGTCGGCGTAGGGGATCATCACGTACTCGGCCTGGCCACCGAGCCAGCCGCCCATGTCCACGTAGCCGTACGCAGCGCCGGCGCGCGCTGGGTTCACGTTGAGGCAGATACCCGTCTTGCCCTCGTTGCACATCCGACAGCGACCGCAGGCGATGTTGAACGGCACTGAACAGATGTCCCCGGGCTTGTGGAAGAGGACGTCGTCGCCGATCTCGACCACCTCCCCGGTGATCTCGTGACCCAGCGTCTGACCGATCGGGGCCGTGGTGCGGCCGCGGACCATGTGCTGGTCGCTGCCGCAGATGTTCGTGGTGACGAGCTTGAGGATCACGGCGTGTGGGGCGGCCTGTTTGATGCCGAACGCGTCCGCCACTTCCTGCGGGATCTCGAGCTTCGGGTACGCAAAGGACTCGACCGCGACCTCTCCCGGTCCCTTGTACACCACTGTCTTGTTGCCGCTCATGCGGGACTCCCCTCCCATGTGCGTGTACGGGCCTCGCTGCCCGCGCCGACACCTCGCTGTGCCGGTGCCTTCGCACGCTACGCGCGCGCGTTCATGGCGAGCAAGGGTGGGAACGATCCGAACGGTCGGATTGCACGAACGTGCACGGGGCACGGGTCGCGCGCAACAAGCACCGTGCCGCATGCAGTTGCGTGTGGCCCCCATCCGCCGAGTGCGCGGTTGCGCCGCGCCGCATCCGCCGAGTGTGCGGTTGCGCCGCCTCGCGGCGCCGTGGGGCTGCGCAGGCACCCGCTCGGCGGGGGTGGGGTGCCTGCGGGGTGGTACAGGGGGTGAACCGGCGGCGCGGGGGCAACCCACGCCGCCGGACCCGTTGCTCAGTCCTCGAGGATCCCGAACTGCGCGAGCAGCTGCCCGATCTCGGTCTTGTCGACCTTCTTGTGCAGCATGTGCTTGCCCAGGCGCCCGCCCGGAACCTTCAGGGGCTCGTTGTCGCGCATCCGGTGCATGGCGTTGAGCAGGTAACGCACGTCGTAGGTGGAACCGAACACCTCCGGCACCCCGCGCTCGATGTCCAGCAGCGTGTAGACGGCCTCCATCGGGGTGCGCACCGAGTACTCGGTGGTGAAGATGCAGTCACGTTCCTTCGACTCGGCGAACTGGCCGATGAAGGCGAGGTTCACGGAGCCCTGCGGCACCACATCGGGTCGGTCGCCCTTCTGCCGAGGCATGAAGAACGCCGTCACGTACGGCATCATCACCGGCACGGTCTTGGCGCCGGTGGCCGCGAGCTCGGGGATATCCGCCTCCGGGACACCCAGGTGGTAGAGCCACTCCTGGGTGATCTCCTCACCCGTGGACTCCTGGATCGTCTTGCCGGTGTAGTCACCGGGCGTATCGGTCATCAGGGCGTACACCCAGACCACGATCTGGTCCGCCGGCTGCTGCTTGAAGTGGGGCTGGCGGTTCACGGTCCAGGACATCAGCCACGAGGAGTCCTTCGCGGTGACGATGCCACCGGTCACGACCTTGCCGCTGAAGGGGTCGCGGCCGCAGATCGTCTGGATGTACTCCGGGATCCGGGCATCCAGGGTGGTGACGGTCGCCGACTCCCACTTGGTCTCCGGAATGTGCGCACCGAACACGTCGGGTCGGCCGAAGGCGGGGTCCTTCGCGGCGATGGTGCGCCACAGGTCCCACGCCGGTGCGGGGCCGGTGTTCAGGCGCGCCGGCGTGTGGTGGTCGCCCTCGTCGGAGTTCTCCGTCAGGGAGCCGATCGTCACGAAGACCAGGTCGTTCGCCGTGAGATCAACCCCCCCGGCCTCGCCCTCGCGCACCCAGTCGATGCGGGTGGCCTGCTTGCGCTCGCCGTCGACCTGCACACCGACGTCGGTCACCTCGGTGGAGAAGTGGAAGGTGACGCCCTGGTCCAGCAGCCAGCGGTACAGCGGCAGCACGAGCGACTCGTACTGGTTGTACTTGGTGAACTTGAGGGAGGAGAGGTCAGGCAGGCCCCCGATGTGCTGGATGAAGCGGTGCAGGTAGAGCTTGAACTCCAGGGCGGAGTGCCACTCCTCGAACGCGAACATCGTGCGCCAGTAGAGCCAGAAGTTGCTGTCGAGGAACTCCTGGGTGAAGACCTCGTTGATGCGCTTGTTCTCCATGTCCTCACGGGTGGCGAGGAACACGTGGGCGATCTCGTTCTGGACGCCCTGGGAGAGCGCGAACTTGCCGTCGGTGTGCGCGTCCTGGCCGCGGTTCACGGTGGCGCGGCGGTGGGAGACGTTCGGGTCGTCCTTGTTCAGCCAGTAGAACTCGTCCAGCACGGAGGCGCCGTCGATCTCCAGTGAGGGGATCGAGCGGTACAGGTCCCACAGGCACTCGAAGTGCTCCTCCATCTCCCGCCCGCCACGGATCACAAAGCCCTTCTTGGGTTCCTTGATCCCGTCCAGCGCGCCACCGGGCAGGGCGAGCCGCTCCAGCACCGTGATCTTCTCGCCGCTCATCTGCCCGTCGCGGATGAGGAAGGCGGCGCCGGCGAGGGAGGCCAGGCCTGCACCGACGAACCACGCGGACTTCTCCTCCACCCCCTTCGGTTTGCGGGGGCGGGCGAAGGCTTCGTAGTTTCCAGCGCTGTAGTGCACGATCGTCATCTCCTCGACGGTGCTGCGGCATTGGGGGAAGGCCGGGCGACCCGCAGCCGGTCGTCCGGTATCGAGCCTAATGACGCCATCTGAAAGTGCACGGTGAGGAGGAGGTGAGCGCCTGGGTGATTCCGCGAGTCAATAGCGAAGGCCCCGGGGGAACCCCGGGGCCTTCACATGGAGGGATTTGCTCAGCGCTCGGCGGTGCCGGCGATGAACCCCTCGACCTTCTCGCGGGCGAGCGGGTCGGGCATCTGCTCCGGCGGCGACTTCATGAAGTACGCCGAGGCGGAGGTGATCGGGCCGCCGATTCCGCGGTCCTTCGCGATCTTCGCGGCGCGCACGGCATCGATGATGATGCCGGCCGAGTTCGGGGAGTCCCACACCTCGAGCTTGTACTCCAGGTTCAGCGGCACCTCGCCGAAGGCGCGACCCTCGAGGCGCACGTACGCCCACTTGCGGTCGTCCAGCCAGGCCACGTAGTCGCTCGGGCCGATGTGCACGTTGCGGTCGGACTTCTTGCCCGAGAGAGGACCGTTGTCGATGTTCGAGGTCACGGCCTGGGTCTTGGAGAGCTTCTTGGACTCCAGTCGGTCGCGCTCGAGCATGTTCTTGAAGTCCATGTTGCCGCCCACGTTGAGCTGGTAGGTGCGGTCCAGCACCACGCCGCGTTCCTCGAACAGGCGGGCCAGCACGCGGTGGGTGATGGTGGCGCCGACCTGGGACTTGATGTCGTCGCCCACGATCGGCACGCCGGCGGCGGTGAACTTGTCGGCCCACTCCTTGGTGCCGGCGATGAAGACCGGGAGAGCGTTGACGAACGCCACACCGGCGTCGATCGCGGCCTGGGCGTAGTACTTCGCGGCGTCCTCGGAGCCGACCGGCAGGTAGCAGACCAGCACGTCGGCCTTGGCGGCCTTGAGGGCGGCGACGACGTCGACCGGCTCGTCCGTGGCCTCCTCGATGGTCTCGAGGTAGTACTTACCCAGGCCGTCCAGGGTCGGGCCGCGCTGCACGTTCACGCCGGTGGGCGGCACGTCGGCGATCTTGATGGTGTTGTTCTCGCTGGCCACGATGGCGGCCGACAGGTCCTGGCCCACCTTCTTGGCGTCGACGTCGAACGCGGCGACGAACTCCAGGTCGCTCACGTGGTAGTCGCCGAACTGGACGTGCATCAATCCGGGCACGGAGTCGGCGGGGTCGGCGTTCTTGTAGAACTCCACCCCCTGCACGAGCGAGCTGGCGCAGTTACCGACACCGGCAATCGCAACGCGGATGGAACTCATGGAATCTCCTTCTCGGGGTGGGGTTCGTACGTGTCAGTCGGCTCGCCCTGATGGGCGCGCTCGGTGGCAATGAGGTCCTCGAGCCAGCCGACCTCGCGGTCCAGCAGCTCCAGGCCGTGACGTTGCAACTCGGAGGTGTAGTCGTCCCAACGCTCGCGGTTCTTCGCGGCGCTGGCGCGCAGTGCCTCGCGCCGCTCGATCATGCGGGCGTGCCGACCCTCGAGGATCCGCAGCCGGATGTGTGGGTCGGTGTCGGCGAACATGGAGAACCGGACGTCGAACACATCATCGTCCCAGGCGGCCGGGTCGCTGGCCGCGAGGGTGTCCGCCAGGTGCTCCTTGCCGGCGGGGGTGATCGCGTAGACGATCCGGGAGCGGCGACCCGCCAGCGCGTGCGGCAACTCCCCGGAATCGCTCATCACGAGCCAGCCCGCGGACTCCAGCGCGCGCAGCCGCGGGTAGAGGGACCCGAACGAGAGTGTGCGGAACACGCCCAGGCTCGCGACCAACCGCTTGCGCAACTCGTAGCCGTGCAGCGGGCCGTCGGCCAGTCGCCCGAGGATCGCGAGGTCGAGCATGGCACTGCGTGCGGACATGGTGACCTCTCCTTCCTCGATGTATCGCATTGATACATCGGTTCGGTGTGTCGGGTCAAGTGCACCGCGCGGAACCCGACTGCCGCAGCCGCGCGAAGATCGTGTGCCGATGTGGTGAAGTGGGCCCCCCGGCCTCCCCGCGGGGGTGGGAGGGCGGTCATACTGGGCGCGCACCCGAGTACGCGCGCGCCCGGCCGCGCCGTCCTCCGCGGCACCCGCAGGCACGTGGCCGGTCGGCCCGCCCGCCAACACGACCCGTGCACCCGAGACGAGCTGGAGTCCCCACCCGTGGCAGAGAAGTCCCACCGTTCCCGGCGTTCCGCCGCCGCCTCGCAATCCCGAGGCAAGGCCCGCGGCACGGCCCAGCGCAAGAAGGGCTGGAACTACCCGCGCGCCGGACTCGGCCCCGTTCGGCGGTGGCTGCCGAGTTGGCGGGTGGTGCTCGGCGTCCTGCTCACGGGGCTCGCTGCTGCCGCCGGCCTGTTCGCCTGGGCGTATGCCACCACCGATCTGCCCGAGGTGGACGAGATGGCGCTCGCGGAGTCCTCCACGATCTACTTCGCCGACGGTGAGACGGAGATGGGCACGCTCGCGGAGATCAACCGGAACGTCGTGGACACCACCGCGTTGCCCGACTACGTCGGGGATGCGGTGGTCGCCTCCGAGGACCGCCGCTTCTACTCCAACTCCGGTATCGACCCGATCGGTATCGCGCGGGCGTTCTGGAACAACGTGACGGGCGGTAGCCAGCAGGGCGCCTCCACGCTGACCCAGCAGTACGTGGACAACTACTACCTCGGTCAGACCCAGAGCTATGCCGACAAGGCACGCGAGGCGATCCTCGCGATCAAGGTCGAGCAGGAGATGACCAAGGACGAGATCCTCGACGCCTACCTCAACGTCATCTACTTCGGCCGCGGGGCCTACGGGATCGACGCCGCAGCCCAGGCCTACTTCGGCATCCCCGCCAGTGAACTCACCCTGTCCCAGTCCGCCCTCCTGGCGGGGATCATCCCGGCCCCCAGCGCCTGGGATCCGGCCATCAGCCCCGAGCAGGCGGAGTACCGCTGGGAGCGCACGCTGACCTTCATGCTCGAGGACGGCATGATCACGCAGCAGGAGTTCGACGACGCCACCTACCCGGAGACGATCGAGAGTGCCCGATCGGACCGGTTCGCCGGGACGAACGGCTACCTCATGCAGATGGTGATCGCCGAGCTCACCTCCGGGGAGGAGGCGCCGTTCACCGAGGACGAACTGAACCGCCTGGGCCTGACGATCGTCTCCACCGTCGATGCGCAGTGGCAGGCCGAGGCCGTGGAGACCATCGAGGGCCAGGTGCCCGAGGATGCCCCGGAGGGCTTCAAGGCGACCCTGGTCTCCATCGATCCGGCCACCGGTGGGGTGAAGGCGCTCTACGGCGGTGAGGACTACCTGACCGAATCGCTCAACCGCGCCACCCAGGCCCGCTACCAGGGCGGCTCCACGTTCAAGCCGTTCGCGCTGATCGCGGCGCTGTCCGAGGGGATCTCCCTGGAGCAGCAGCTGCCGTCCTACACCGGCATGGATGTGGACGGGTACGTGGTGAACAACTACGACAGCATCGACCGTGGCTATGTGAATCTCGTGGAGGGCCTGGAGTACTCCATCAACTCGACCTACGTGGCCCTGAACGCGATGGTCGGACCGGAGAACACCATGGAGACGGCCATCGCCGCGGGTCTTCCGGAGGACACCCTCGGCCTGAACGCGAACCTGTCCAACGTGCTCGGGAACGCCTCCCCGCACGCCATCGACATGGCACGCGTGTTCGCGACCTACGCCGCTCAGGGTGTGCGCCACGACACCCACATCGTGGAACGGGTCACCGACTCCGGCGGGGTCGAGCTCTACACCGGGCCCACCGAGGGTGAGCGGGTGTTCGAGGCCGATGTGATGGCCGATGCGACCTACGCCATGACCCAGGTGGTCGAGGTCGGGACCGGGCGTACCGCGAGCGCGCTCGGCCGTCCGGTGGCGGGCAAGACCGGCTCGGCGAACGAGTACCGGGGGTCCTCGTTCGGGGGCTACATCCCGCAACTGGCCACCGTGGTGGCCGCCTATCAGACCGGGCCCGACGGCGAGGAGGTGCCGATCGATCCGTTCGGTGGCTACTCCGTGCTCGCCGGGGGATCGCTTCCGACCGATCTGTGGCTCTACTACATGACGCAGGTGACCGAGGGAATGCCGATCGAGGACTTCCCGCCTCGGGCGAACGTGGGCGAGATCGCCACCCCGGCCGCACCCGAGACAACCGAGCCGGAAATGGTTGCGGTGCCGGACGTGGCGGGCATGAGCGAGGAGGCGGCGCGGGCGGCGATCATCGCGGCCGGGTTCTCCGTGGCCGCCGGCAGCGAGCCGAGCGAGACGGTCGAGGAGGGCATCGTGATCCGCGCCGAACCGGGCGGGGAGGCCGAGGCCGGGTCCTTGATCACGATCGTGGTCTCCACGGGGCCGGCCGAGCCCACCGAGGAGCCGACGACGCCGGAGCCGACCACGCCGGAGCCGACCACGCCGGAGCCGACCACGCCGGAACCGACCACGCCGGAACCGACCACACCGCAGCCCTCGCCCTCGGTAACGGCCACACCGAGTCCGCAGCCGACGGAGGGCGGCGGGCAGCCGTCGCCGCCGTCCACACCGGAGAACTGAGCGGTCGTGACGTTCTCGCGGTTCCGGTAGGATGTCGTGTTTGGGTGCCCGTTCCGCACAGTCCGACCTGGATCGTTCGGGCAGGTACCCGTGAACGCATCACCCTCCTGTCACGGAAAGTCCGTGACCGCCCAGTCCAAAGGAGGTGGGTATCCGCATGCGTCAGTACGAATTGATGCTGATCCTCGAGCCCGAGGTCGATGAGCGCACGGTTGCACCGTCGCTCGAGAAGCTTCTGTCCGTGATCACCCAGGGTGGCGGCTCCGTCGACAAGATCGACATCTGGGGCAAGCGCCGCCTGGCATACGAGATCGCCAAGCGCTCCGAGGGCCTGTACGCCGTGGTCAACATGACCGCGACACCGGCCCTCGCCCAGGAGCTCGACCGCCAGCTGGGCCTCAATGAGGCCGTGCTGCGCACGAAGCTGCTGCGCGCCGACGCCAACTGACCTCACACACCACCGACCGAGCAGGAGCACTCCATGGCAGGCGAGACCGTCATCACCGTGATCGGGAACCTCACGGCCGACCCGGAGCTGCGGTTCACCCCCTCCGGCGCAGCCGTTGCGAACTTCACGATCGCTTCGACCCCGCGCACGTTCGACCGTCAGTCGAACGAGTGGAAGGACGGGGAGACCCTGTTCATGCGCTGCTCGATCTGGCGCGAGGCGGCCGAGAACGTCGCGGAGTCCCTGACCAAGGGGATGCGCGTCGTGGCTCAGGGGCGTCTCGTCCAGCGGTCCTTCGAGACCCGCGAGGGTGAGAAGCGCACCGTGGTCGAGCTCCAGGTGGACGAGATCGGTCCGTCGCTGCGCTACGCCTCCGCCAAGGTCACCCGCGCCCAGCGCGGCGGTGGCGGCGGCGGTGGTTTCAGCGGTGGCGGCGGCTACGGCGATTCCGGCGCTCGCTCCGGTGGGGGCGGCGGCTACGGCGACTCGGGTCAGCGCGGCGGGGGCTCTGCTCCCCGCAACGACGACCCGTGGGCTGCCGGGGCCGGCTCCTACTCCGACGAGCCGCCGTTCTAGATCACAGACTGAAGAACGCAGAAGGAGAACATCATGGCGAAGCCCGCACTTCGCAAGCCCAAGAAGAAGGTCGGTCCGGTCAAGACCGCCAAGATCGAGGGCGAGATCGACTACAAGGACACCGTCATGCTGCGGAAGTTCATCTCGGACCGCGGCAAGATCCGCGCGCGCCGCGTGACCGGTGTCTCCGTGCAGGATCAGCGCAAGATCGCTCGGGCCGTGAAGAACGCCCGTGAGATGGCGCTGCTGCCCTACTCGAGCTCCGCTCGCTGATCGGGAGGCACGAACGATGACGAAGCTCATCCTCACGCACGAGGTCTCCGGCCTCGGCGCCCCGGGTGACGTGGTGGAGGTCAAGGACGGGTACGCCCGCAACTACCTCGTGCCGCGTGGCATGGCCACCACCTGGACCAAGGGTGCCGCCAAGCAGGTCGAGGCGATCCAGGCCGCCCGCGCGAAGAAGGCGCACGACTCGGTCGAGGCCGCTGCCGCGGTCCGCGACAAGATCGAGGCGACCCGCTTCACCGTGACGGCCAACTCCGGCGCCGGTGGCCGCCTGTTCGGCACCGTCACCAGCAAGGACATCGCTGCCGCGGTGGCCGAGCAGGGTGGCCCCTCGATCGACCGCCGGTCCATCGAGATCAAGCAGCACATCAAGACGACCGGCGCTCACATGGTCGTGGTGCACCTCCACGAGGGCATCACCGCCAAGCTGGCGCTGGACGTCGTCGCCGCCTGAGTCGCGGCCGACGCCCACACCGGGTAGGCAGCGGGCCCGCACTCCTTCGGGAGGGCGGGCCCGCTGTCGTTCCCTCGAATCTGTGAGGCTGCGCTCCGTGCGAGGGTGCGCACCGTGGCCGCTCCCCTGGTGAACGCGCGATGAATATCATGGATTCTGGCCTTGCGGGGAATTCATTCCTTCCCTAGTCTGGGCGTGGCGTCACTCGGGGAAGAATGGCGCTATCTGCGAATACATGCAGATACTCAGAGGTCCGGGGGGGCTTGTGATCGCCGCAGGAATTGGCGCGTTGCTGTCGTGCGCCTTGCTCGCATACGCATTTTCGTGGCGCGTTCGTGGCGCGATTCAGAATCGAATTGCACATGCCGACGCCGTGTGGGGCGTCGTCATCGCCGGGGCCGCGGCCGCGTGCCTCATCTGTCTGGCGGTCCTGGCCATCGCGGCCACCTCCGGTACCTGGACCACCCGCCCCACCGCATACCTCGGGCTCCTGGTGCTCGTGTTCATCAGCGCGATCCCGGTGGTACTGGTCGAGTTCGGGCTGCGCCCGGGCGCTGCCGCCGACACCGCGCCGGTGCGGGCGACGCAGGGCCCGGAGGCGTCCCGCCTGCTGGTGGTCTCCGCGCATCCCGACGATCTCGAACTGGCCTGTGGCGGGACGGTGGCGCGCCTCGCGGCGCAGGGCAGCCACGTGAAGGTGCTCGTGATGAGCTCCGGCACGGTCGGCGGCGATCCGGCCGCCCGGCGCCGGGAGGCGGTCGCCGGCGCCGCGGTCCTCGGGGTGCACGACGTGACCGTGCTGGACTTTGCCGACACCCGCCTGGCCGACCACTCGAGGGAGCTGATCGAGGCGATCGAGGCGGTCGCCGTCGCGTTCCGCCCCACGGTCGTGCTCACCCACTCCGAGCACGATCAGCACCAGGACCATCACGCCGTCAATCGCGCGGTGGTGCGCGCGTGCCGCCAGGCGCCGACAATCCTCGGATTCGAGTCGCCGTCGGCCACCCGCGCCTTCAACCCCTCCGTCTTCGTCGACATCGACGGATTCCTGGACCTCAAGGTGCGCGCCGTCGCCAGTCACGTGGACCAGGCCGGGAAGCCGTACATGACGGCGGCCCGCGTGCGGGGTGTCGCCGCATTCCGGGGGACGCAGGCCAAACGCGTCCACGCCGAGGGATTCGAACCCGTTCGCTACACCACCAGCCTCCAGGAGGCGTCGCTGTGACCATCACCGCCCCCACCCGTCCCGACACCCTGGCGGACCCGGCCCGGGTCCCCACCGTCGTCGTCACCGGCGCGAAGGGTCCGGCCGGCCGGGCGCTGGCCCGGCAGTTCGAGGTGCTCCGCGCAGCGGGCCTGGCGTTGCGGACCGTGGGAGCCGACATGCTCCCCGGCGCCGACCCGGCCTGGGACTCCACCGCGGTGCTGCCCGCGGTGCACGACGCCGAGTACCTGGCGAGCCTGCGCCGGCTCCTGGAGCGGGTCGAGGCCGATCTCCTGATCCCCACGGTCGCCGAGGAGCTGCCCATCCTCGCCCAGACCGGGCAGTCGCTCGCACCCGACTCCTCCTGCGCCGTCGTCCTCTCGGGGGCCGGTCCGAGCGCGGCCTGTGCGGACAAGTTGCTGACGATGTGGGCCCTGGACGCCGCCGGGGTGTCCATCCCGCGCTACCGCGCCATCACGGTGGGGGATGACGCCGCCGGCCTGATCGCGTGGGCGGAGGGACCCGTGGTGGTCAAGCCCCGGGTCTCGCGAGGCGGCCGCGGTGTGCACCTCGTGGAGCACCGCGACGACCCGGTCCACACCGCCGGTTCCTGGATCGCGCAGTCCTTCGCCCCCGGCACGGAGTACTGCCCGCAGGTCTACCGCTCCCCGCACACGGGCGAGGTGAGAGTGGTCGTCGTCGAGAAGACCGAACTCAAGCAGGGGCGCGTCGGCAACGCCGCCCACGCCCGCAGGCTCCCCGAGGGTGAGGCGGTGGATGTCGCCTGGCTCGCCGAGTGCGCGGTGACCGCGCTGGACCTGGTGGGGCCGGTGGACCTCGACATCCGCCGCGACGAGCAGGGGGTGCCGGTGGTGCTCGAGGTGAACGCGCGGTTCGGCGCGAACTCCCACCTCGCTCCCGAACTGCTGCATGCGGTGCTGCGCGACTGGGACCTCACGTCCGCGGTCGCCCGTCCGGGCGCCACCGGCGTCCACGCGTGAGGGGAGCGGGCGCTGCCATCCTGGGCTGAGACCACCCTGATCGTCCTGGGCAGCATCATCCTGCTGCTCGGGCTCCTGAAGGTGGCCATGGGGCCGCTCGCGGTCTGGTTCGAGGTGCTGGCCGCGCGTGCCCGCCGGCGCGCGCGCCACCGGTCGATCTTCGCCGAGCCGCCGAGCGTGAGCGTGGTGGTGCCGGGGTACAACGAGGGCCGCGTGCTGCGCGCCTGCGTCGCCTCTCTGCTGACCAGCAGTTACCCCGATCTCGAGGTGATCCTCGTGGACGACGGTTCCAGCGACGACACCCTCGCCGTGATGCGCTCGATGGAGCACGACCCGCGGGTGCGGGTCCTCACCAAGCCCAACGGCGGCAAGGGTTCGGCCCTGAACCTCGGGATCGCGCACGCCCGTGGCGAGGTGCTCGTGCTCAGCGACTCCGACGGCGTGTTCGGACGCCGCACGATCCACCACCTGATCGCGGGCTTCTCCGATCCCGCGATCGGGGCGGTGTGCGGCGATGACCGACCGGTGAACCTCGACCGGGTGCAGACCCGCTTCCTCTCCCTCATCAGTCACCTCGGGACCGGGCTCATGCGCCGGGGCCTGCACCTGCTGCGCTGCCTCCCGGTGGTCTCCGGCAACATCGGGGCCTTCCGGCGCGACGTGTTGGAGCAGACCGGGCCCCTGGACGAGGACACCCTCGGGGAGGACCTCGAACTGACGTGGCGGGTCTACCGCGCCGGGTACCGGGTGGCGTTCGCCCCCCGTGCGCTCGTGTACGCCGAGAGCCCCTCCACCGTGCGGGGACTGTGGCGGCAGCGGGTGAGGTGGACCCGCGGCCTGGTGCAGACCGTCACCACGCACCGCGACATGGTCGGCAACCCCCGGTTCGGGATCTTCGGCCCCTCCCTGGTGCTGGTGGTCCTGACCGGGCTGGTGGTGCCGGTCCTGCAGGTCATCACCCTCGCCCTGGTCGCCTGGGCGGTGGCGTCGGGGGACACGACGGCGCTGGGCAGCTCCGCCTGGGACGTGCTGCTGTGGCTCGGGCTGCCGGTGGCGCTGGTCATGCTGGTGCTCGCGATCGCGCTGAACGGAGCCTGGCGGGACCTGCGATTCGTGCCGACCCTGCTGCTGTGGCCGGTGTACTCCGTGGTGCTCACCGCCGTCACCTGGCACGCCCTCGCGCTGGAGATCAAGGGCGCCCCACGCGCCTGGAACAAGCTCGAGCGCACGGGTGTGGTCTCCATCAGGGACGAGGACCGCGTGCTCGTCGAGGCATCCTGAGCGCGCGACGGCGCGGGGGCTGGGCCGTGCTCGTGGCCACCGGACTCGCACTGGCCACCGCCTGCACCCCGCCCGACGACGCCACGCACCGGGCCGTGAGCCTCGGCTTCGAGGACGTGGCCGGGCAGGACCGACCCGACCTGACGCAGATCGCCGACGAACTCGCCGCGGTCGAGGCCACCGCCGTGCACCTGGCCGCCGGGCGGGTGGAGTGGACCACCTTCCCGTGGCCGGACCACCCCGAGGCATGGTCGGCGGCCGTCTCCGAGGCGATCGAGGAGGGCGGGTCCGGGGACCTGCTCGGGGAGGCGATCACGCACCTCGCCGGCGGGGGCCTCGAGACGCAGGACGCCTCACCCGGCGGACCCGAGCGCGAGGTGGTCCTCACGATCGACGCCCTGGTGCCCAGCCTGATCGCGCAGGATGCGACCCTTGCCGGGGTTACCGCAAACGGCGAGGCCTCCGACCTGTTCGCCTCCGCCGCAGCGTTGGCCGAGGGTGAGGTGGGCGACCGGCTCGTGGCGATGGCCGAGCACCTCGCACGCACCTACCGGCCCGAGGCGATCACCGTGACCGAGCTGATGTTCGACGACGCCACCTTCTCCGAGCAGGACCTCGCCCTGTACCGGCGCATGACGGGCGAGTCGGACTGGCCGCGCGACGACGGCGGCGCGATCGACGAGGAGGCGGCGGAGATCGGCGCGTGGCGCTCGCAGGTGCTGGCTGACCTGCTCACGCGGATGCGGGAGCGGGTGGCCCCGCACGGGGTGGCGCTCGCCGTCGACGTGCGGGCGGACTGGGAGGATCCCGTGCGCGGGCGCGCCCAGAGCGGGCACGACCTGACCATCCTGGGCGACGCCGTCGACCGCTTCATCCTGTGGAACTACCCGGGGCTGGTGGGACGCACCGGGGCGGAGTCCGCCGACCTCACGGCGGGACTGGCGGCCGGCGGCGTCGATCCCGATCGAGTGACGGTCTCGGTGGGGCTCTGGGCGGCGCAGGGGGAGGGCGCCGGCGTGGACGCCGACCTGGCCTCGAGCCAGAGCGGCGATGGTGTGCTGCCGGTGGCGCAGTTCGCCGACGCCGTGGCGGCCTCCGCCACCTCGGGGGTGACCGCGGTGGCCGTCACCCCGCGCTCGCTGATGACGCCCGGGCACTGGGAGGCGCTGCGGGGGCTCTGGGCTCCGTAGCGACCCTGGTGGTGCGTGTCAGTCGGCGGCGAGCGCGGCCACCGGCGGCACCCGCACCGCACCCCGGGCCGGCAGCACCGAGGCCGCCACCCCGGCCGCGAGCGCCACGCCCAGCACCGCGGCCACCGCGCCCCAGGGCACCGACAGTGCCCCGAGCGTGAGTCCGGTGGTGGGCCCGAGCAGCAGCAGGCCGCCGATCCAGCCGTAGACCAGGCCGAGCACGAGGCCCACCAGCGCGCCGACGACGGCGAGCAGCACGCCCTCGACGGCGAGCGTTGCCCGCAGCTGGGCCCGGGTCAGGCCCAGGGCGCGCAGCAGCGCGTTCTCCCGCCGCCGCTCCAGGACCGACAACGACAGGGTGTTGGCCACCCCGATCAGCGCGATCACCACCGCCACAGCGAGCAGCCCGAGCACCACGGCGAGCATGGTGTCGATCACCTGCGCCACGGCGGCACGGTCGACGGCGCCGCCCCCCACGCTCAGTGCGGCACCCCCGGCCGTGGTGTCGCTGACGGTGGTGTCGCTGACCGCGTCCCGCACGGCATTCGCCAGGCCCACGGCGTCGGCGTCGCTCGCGACGGCGAGCCACAGGGTCTCCTCGATCGGCTGCACGTCCAGGCGCGCGGCGTCCTCGGCCGCCAGGATGATCGAGTACGCCGGCAGCCCCGGGGTCGGTAGCGCCGCGAACTCGATACCGTCCACCGTCACCGTTGCGGACTCATCCGCATCGGCCGGTGAGACGAGCGCGATCCCAGGGCCCCAGTTCTGCGGCGCGGTGGCGAGCACCGGGGCGAGGGCATCGGGGTCGACGGCGAGGGCGGTCACCTGCGTCTCACCGTCGCCCGTCTCGAGCGTCACCTGGTGCCCCGCGAGCAGCGCGGAGGCGGTCACGCCGTCCAGCGCCTCGACGGCCTCCCGGGTGGCGGGTGAGACCTCCGTGCCGCTGACCATGAGGTCAATGGCGTACTGCTCGGCGAGCTCGGCGTCCAGTTGGTCTCGGGCCATGCCGGCGCCGGTGGCCATCATCGTCACCAGCGTGACGCCCACCAGCAGAGCGGTGGCGGTGGAGGTGATGCGGCGTGGGTTGCGGACCGCGTTCGTGGCCGCCAGCCGCGCCGGGACCCCTCCCAACCGCGTGACGCCACGGGCCAGCAGCCGACCGATGGCGGGCACGATCTGGATCGCGGCCATCACCACGCCCACCACCGTGATGACACCACCGAGCACCCCGAGGGCGAGGGCCGGCCCGAAGGACGCGGCGGCATCACCCGACTGCGCGAGGGCGAGCGCCCCGGCCATCACCGCGAACCCGATCGCCACGAGCACCCACCCGGCGATCGGCCGAGCGCGGCGACTACGGGCGCTGATCAGGGTGTCGACCGGCCGCATCGCGGCCAGGGGTGAGACGGAGGTCGCCAGGCGAGCGGCGCCGTCGGCCGCTACCACGGTGACCAGGATTCCGGCCGCCAGAGGCACGAGGAAGGTCGCCGCGTCCACCGGCACCACCGCTGGAGCGGGCACGCCGGCGCCGTACCGGCGGATCGCGAGCAGCGCCGCCTGCCCGAGTGCGAGGCCCAGGGCGATCCCGGCGAGGGAGGCGACGGCGCCCAGCACCAGGGCCTCCTGTCGCACCGAGCGCTTGACCTGGGATCGGGTGGCGCCGACGCACCGCAGCAGTGCGAGGCTCTGGGTGCGTTGGGCGATCAGCACCGTGAACGTGTTCGCGATGACGATGCCGGCCACGGCCATCGCCACGGCGGCGAAGCCGAGGATGAGGCCGCGGAAGACGTTGATGCCGCCGGTGAGCTGGGCGGCGCGCTCCGCCGCGCGCTCGGACGCGGTCTGGACGATCAGACCCTCGCCACCGTCGTCCAGGCTCGCCTCCTGCACGGCGCTCGCGACCTGGGCGGGATCCGTGCCGTCGGTGACCAGGGTGACGGTGCCGACCGGAAGCGTTTCATCGGCGAAGCCCTCGGAGGCCCACGCGTTCAGGTCCTGCGGGGTGGCGAGGGAGGCGCCGAGGCTTGCGCCGAGGCCAGTCGTGTCCTCCAGCAGCCCCACCAAACGGACGATCTCGCCCGGTCGGGCGCCCTCCGCAGCGCTCCGCGAGGCGACCTCGTCGCCCAGGGCGACCCCGAGTCGCTCCGCGGTGCCGCGGGGCAGGGCGATCTCGCCGCTCGCCGTCGGGAGCTTTCCCTCGGCGAGGGTAGCCGGGGACAATCGCGGGTTCGCGGCCGGGGCGTTGAGCAGCACGACCTCGCGCCCACCGCCGGCAGCGACCTCGCGCACCACGTTCTGCCAGGCGTAGGTCTCCGCCACCCCCGGTGTGTCAGCGAGCGCGGCGATGTCCTCACCGGTCAGGTCGTAGGAGGGGTCGGTGATCACGACGTCCGGGTCGCCGAGGGAGGCGCCGGCGGCCGCCAACGCCGTGTCCTCGATGGCGTTGGTCGCCACGTAGGTGGCGGTGACGAAGCCGGTACCCAGGGCGATCGCGATCCCGACGGCAACCAGGCGGCCGAGGTTGCGGCGCATCTGGGCACGAGTGAGGCGCCACATCAGCGGGCCTCGAGGCTCGCGCCGTGCAGGATTTCTGCGCCGCGCAGGCCGCCTGAGCTCCGCGGCGAGTCGGCACTGCGCAGGGCGTCCAGCGCGACCTGCACCCGCTCGGGGGTGGGGTCGCTGAGGTCACCGGCGATACGCCCGTCGGCCACGAGCACCACGCGGTCGGCGTAGGAGGCGGCCTGCGCGTCGTGGGTGACCATCACCACCGTCTGACCGAGCTCGCGCACGCAGGTGCGCAGGAAGGACAGCACCTCCGCGCCGGAGCGGGAGTCCAGGTTGCCGGTGGGTTCGTCGGCGAACACGACGTCGGGCTGGGTGAGCAGGGCGCGGGCGATCGCGACGCGCTGCTGCTGACCGCCGGAGAGCTCACTCGGTCGGTGGGTGAGGCGGTCCCGCAGGCCGAGCGTGGCCACGAGGCGGTCCAGCCAGGCACGGTGCTCCGCATTCATCCGGGCACCGGCGAGCTCCAGGGGCAGCGTGATGTTCTGCTCGGCCGTGAGCATCGGCAGCAGGTTGAACGCCTGGAACACGAAGCCGACGCGTTCGCGGCGCAGCACGGTGAGGGCGTCGTCGTCCAGGGCGGTGAGGTCGGTCCCGCCCAGGTGCACGGTGCCGGAGGTCGCGGAGTCCAGGCCCGCGAGCAGGTGCAGCAGGGTGGACTTGCCCGAGCCGGAGGCGCCCATGATCGCGGTGAAGTGGCCGCGGTGCAGGGCGAGGCTGACGCCGTCCAGCGCGTGGACGGCGGTCTCGCCGCGTCCGTAGGTCTTGCGCAGGTCGCTGGCGGTGACGGCGGGGGACGGTGTCGTGGCCTGGATGGCGACCGGGTTCGAGGTCGGTGGTGTGGTCATGGTGTCGACGGTAGGAAGCGGGGCCTCGTCGGCGCGTCGTCCCACGGGTGCTCTTGGCCGCGGTGCGTCATCCCGTGGGTGGAGGCCGACCCCGAGGGCGGTCTCACCGCTGGCTGCAGGTGGGGCCTACCGGTCGGCGCCCAGCACCGCCCAGCCGTCTCCTCGGGAGCGCAGGTAGGTGGCGCCCCCGCGCGCGAGCATGAACGCGACGGCGAACGCGAGCCACAGCCACACCACGGCCTCGGCCTCGTGGCCGGCGCCCGTCGGGGCCCAGGCGCGCACCATCCACAGGAACGGCAGGTAGGCGAGCAGGCTGATCACGCCCGCCCACGCGAGGAACCGGGCATCGCCCGCGCCGATGAGCACGCCGTCCAGCACGAACACCACCCCGGCCAGCGGCATCGCCACCGCGATCACGTACAGACCGGCAACCGCCGCCTCCCGCACCGCCTGATCGGGGGTGAACAGGCTCGCCAGCGGCCAGGCGAGTAGCGCGATCACGCCGCCCAGCAGGAGCCCTGCCAGGGCACCCCAGACCAGGGTGCGGCGCAGCACGATGCGGGCGCTCTCGCCGTCGGCCGCCCCGAGCGCCCGCCCGATCAGCGCCTGCGCGGCGATCGCCAGCGCATCCAGCGCGAACGCGGTGAACCCCCACATCGAGTTGATCACCTGGTGTGCGGCCAGCGGCACGGTCCCCAGGGAGGTGGCGGTGGCCACGGTGAGCAGGATGGCGATGCGCAGCGTGAGGGTGCGGATCAGCAGGGGTGCGCCCAGGCGCATGCCGGCCCCCAGGCCGCGCAGGTCGGGAGCGACGGGGATGCCGCGCCGTCGGGCACCGGACACCACGCGGGCGCCCAGATAGGCGCCCATCGCCAGCTGCACGATCGCGGTGCCGGCGCCCGAGCCGCCGATGCCCCAGCCGAAACCGTAGATGAACAGGGCGTTCAGGCCGGCGTTCGCCACCGCGCCGATCGAGGCCACGTACAGGGGTGTGCGGGTGTCGAGCATGCCGCGCAGCACGCCGGTGGCGGCGAGCACCACGAGCATGCCGGGCATGCCGGGCAGGGAGGTGCGCAGGTAGGTGACGGCGTGGGCGGCCACCTCGCCCTGGCCGCCCATCGCGGTGATGGCCCAGGGGGCGACGGCGATGCCCACCATCGCGACCACCACGCCCAGGAGCAGGGCGAGCCAGACGCCGTCGATCCCGGCCCGCAGGGCGCGCTGCTCGTCGCCCGCGCCGAGCAGGCGACCCACGGCGGCGGTGGTGGAGTAGGCGAGGAAGACGAACAGGCCCACCGCGGTGGTCAGCAGGGTGGAGGCCAGGGTGAGGCCCGCGAGCTGATCGGTGCCGAGGTGCCCCACGAGGGCGGAGTCGATCAGCACGAACAGCGGCTCGGCGATCAGTGCGCCGAGGGCCGGTAGGGCGAGTGCGACGATCTGCCGGTCCAGGGTGCGGGTGGGCGGCGAACTCGTCATGCCGACACTGTGACACGAGGGGCTGACGCCGCCACGCGGGCGACGCGGTCGAGGCCCGCGGGGACTCCTGGGGCGGGGCGGGCGTCCAGGACGTGTTGACAGCCGGGCGTCCCCTGTGGATCGGCGTGTCGCGGCGGTGGATTTGGCGCGCGTCGGCACCTGTGGTTATCCCCACAGCCATGATCGTTGCAATTCCAACGATCCTCGGCCGCTGTCCACAGGCGATCCACAGCCCTGTGAGTTCGGCCTGTGTGTCGTCCACATGTATCACCCGGAGTTGTCCCCAGGTTGTCCACAGACTGTGCACACCCGCAGACGTGGGGCCGGATGTCAACCCGATCAGGCGGCACGCACCGCGGTGCACGGGCGCTCATGCGGCGGCTACCGTGACGCGGTGCTGCACGCACGCGGGGCGCCACGCACGCGGTGTGCCCGGCGGTGCCCGATGCCGACTTGATCAGCGGGGGGCAGGATGTCGGACCTCCGTGATGACGTATCACCAGGCGGTGCAGGCGGCGGTGCTGGCGGCATGCAGGCGGCGGAGACGACGAGGGGTCGGGAGGCTCACGGTGACGGCAACGAGCGAGGTCGAGGACCAGCGGTCCGGGATGTCCGAGCGCACCCCGCCGCATGACGTCGCGGCCGAGCAGAGCGTGCTCGGCGGGATGATGCTGTCCAAGGACGCGATCGCCGATGTGGTCGAGGTGATCCGCGGCAACGACTTCTACCGCCCGGCGCACGAGATGGTCTTCGACGCCGTGGTGGACCTGTATGGGCGCGGTCAGCCGACCGACGTAATCGCGGTGGCCGACGAGCTCGGCAAGCGCGGCGAGATCGGCCGGGTGGGCGGGCACGGCTACCTGCACACGTTGATCTCCTCGGTGCCCACGGCCGCGAACGCCGGCTACTACGCGGGGATCGTGCGCGAGCGCGCCGTGCTGCGCAAGCTCGTGGAAGCGGGAACCCGCATCGCCCAGCTCGGTTACGCCACCGACGGCGGTGACGTGGACGACCTGGTGAACTCCGCGCAGTCGGAGATCTACGCGGTGACTGAGCGGCGCACCAGTGAGGACTACAAGCCGCTGAAGGACATCATCGTCGGCGCGATGGACGAGATCCAGGCCGCCGTCTCCCGGGATGGCGAGTTCGTGGGCGTGCCCACCGGGTTCTCCGAGATGGACAGGCTCACCAACGGCCTGCACCCCGGGCAGATGATCGTGGTGGCCGCGCGCCCCGCGATGGGGAAGTCCACGATGGCGCTGGACGTGGTGCGCTCCGCCTCCATCCACCACAACATGACCTCGGCGGTCTTCTCCCTGGAGATGAGCGCCAATGAGATCGTCATGCGTATGCTCGCCGCCGAGGCGCAGGTGCCGCTGCAGCGCCTGCGGCAGGGGCCGATGGAGGATCGGGACTGGAACAAGCTCGCCGGCACGGTCAGCGCCATCTCCGAGGCGCCGCTGTTCATCGACGACTCTCCGAACATGTCGCTCATGGAGATCCGCGCCAAGTGCCGGCGCCTCAAGCAGCGCCACGACCTCAAGCTCGTGGTGATCGACTACCTGCAGTTGATGAGTTCCGGCAAGCGTGTGGAGTCCCGCCAGCAGGAGGTCTCGGAGTTCTCCCGCGCGATCAAGCTCCTCGCGAAGGAGCTCGAGGTGCCGGTGATCGCCGTCTCGCAGCTGAACCGTGGCGCCGAGCAGCGCACCGACAAGCGCCCGCAGATCAGCGACCTTCGCGAATCCGGCTCGATCGAACAGGATGCTGACATGGTGATCCTGCTGCACCGCGACGAGGCCTACGACAAGGAGGTCCGCAAGGGCGAGGCGGACTTCATCGTGGCCAAGCACCGTAATGGCCCGACCGACAACATCACCGTGGCCTTCCAGGGCCACTACGCGCGCTTCGTCGACATGGCGCCGGAGAGCTCGGCAGGCGGCAGCTGGTAGGGCTCGGGTCCGCACCCGCGCAGTTGGTCGACCGGTAGTCGGAATATGTCCCTGAACGAGAAGCCAGAAAGTCAGTCAGGCTGCACGACACCGGAGCCTGCCGAGGAGCCTCTCAACGGGGGCGGGGTCAACCTCGTGACCCGCGTCGGCAACACGGTGCGGCGCCCGCTTCACCTGTGGACTCCCGCCGTGCACGCGCTGCTGAACCAGTTGCCCCGAGCAGGCTTCGACGGCGCACCCGCGGTGCACGGGGTGGACGAGAAGGGACGCGAGGTTCTCGACTTCGTACCCGGAACCGTGGGTAACTACCCGCTCACCGAGGAAGTGCGGAGCGAAGCCGCTCTCCTGTCTGCGGGTCGACTTCTCCGTGCGTACCACGACGCTTCCGCCTGCGGCGTCGCTCAGCTACCCGAAGGTTGGCAGCTCCCGGCGCTCGAGCCCGTCGAGGTCATTTGCCACTCCGACTTCGCTCCGTACAACTGCGTCTTCCGCGACGGTATCGCGGTGGCGATCATCGACTTCGACCTGGCCCGGCCGGGCCCCCGCGCCTGGGATCTCGCGTACGCGCTGTACCGCTTCGCGCCGCTCACTCGGCCGGGAAACACAGACGGGTTCGGTGACATCGCAGCGCAGGCCGACCGCGCGCGGCAGTTCCTGGACGCCTACGGCGCCTCCCAGGACCTGCGGGCCGCGGCGGTAGAGACGGTCGTCCCGCGCCTGCAGGCCCTTGTGGCCTTCATACAGGGCGCGGCAAGAGCGGGCGACCGGAACTTCGCTCGACACATCGCCGCTGGACATCTCGACCTCTACCTGGCTGATATCGCCTACATACTCGAGCACCGCGGGCTCCTCGACCGGGCGGTTCTCGGTCCCTGACGTGGGCGCGAGCTGCAAGCAGCGCAGGAACGGCGTGGGGCGAGTATCGCCGACGGCAGCGGCAGCGGCTCGCGCGGGGCGACCTGCGCCGCTGGTCGCGACTGGGTACGGCGGTCCCGAGCGTCGGCTGACCACCGTCGGCATCGCGTGGAAGGCCAGGAGACCAGGTCGAGAGCGCAGTGCTCGCAAATGGTTCGGCGTCGGGTCAGTTCGGCTGCATTCGAGACGCTTGCGAGGGCGTGTCGGCAGCGACTACCTGAACCGTCAACAGAGGAAGTCCGGCGGGCACCTCCGACGCCGCGCGAGCGAGTTGCGGTGTGATCCGTTGGATCCACACCGGGGGGTGCAGGCTCCATCCGACGGCTTGCAGCACTCCCTCCTGCTCTGCGATGTCGCAGAACCGACGCAGCGCGGTCTAGCTGGACAGCGCGAACGGAGGGTCGCGCAGTACGAGCACGTCTCCATAGTGCGGCGCCAGCACAGTTCGCGCCTGAGAGTGGTCAAAGCAGGTGACCTCGACGGCGTCGTCGGTCACGTTGATGTCGAGGACATCGAGGCCCAACTCAACGATCGTAGGAGGGTTGCTCTCCGACCATGTCCTCCACAGCTCTGCCCGGCGCTGGGGAGTGGGGCTCGTCCGGAGGTCGGGAGGCTTCCTCAGGTCCGGATCGTCAGGGACACAGTGATCCACGCGGATGCCCTTGGCCGCCCCGTGCCAGACTCCGTACACCCGCACGTACGTCCCGATTGCGCGCGCCGGCAGGTCGAGAAGGTGTGGAGACGATGGCCAGTCGACCTCGGGTTGCCCGGTGTACTCATCGGCGGGGGTCAGGACTACCCCGCTTGCGTGAGCAGAGGCATAGCCCCGGCTCGTGACACGTTCGCCGTCACGGACAGGGTCAAGTCGCATGG
Organism: Serinibacter salmoneus; assembly: GCF_002563925.1. NCBI lineage: Bacteria > Bacillati > Actinomycetota > Actinomycetes > Micrococcales > Beutenbergiaceae > Serinibacter > Serinibacter salmoneus. The sequence continues at coordinate 3,113,704 of NZ_PDJD01000001.1, forward strand.
GTTGCCAGGTCAGCGGTGGTCATGGCATCCGATCCTCGGCTGCCTTCTCCCGCAGGCGGACTGAGGGTGCAGGCCACAGAGGCGGCGCTCGCCGCAGGCCTCAGTCCGTGACCGGGTCGAGTACCGGGTACCCGAGTGCGAGGGCTGCGGTCCTCAGGTTCGCGTCATGGGTGACGACGGTGGCATCCAGGCCCGCGGCGATCACCGATCCGAGGTGGATCGAATCGAGCGTCTTGACGTGCGGCTCGATCGCCTCAGCGGCGGCCAGGACCCCGTCGGTGATCGGCACCAGCGCGAGCACGTCGAGGAGCTCGTCTCGGTGTGAGACGGCAAGCCCCTCCCTGCGAAGCACCCGCGTGAGTTCAGTGCGCAGCAGTCGGGAGGAGACGAGCTGATGCTGCTCACTGGCCGTGACGGCGTCGATCCAGGCGGCGGCACTGGCCGAGTGCCCCAGAAGCGCCCGCAGGGCCACGGAGGTGTCGAGGTAGTAGAGGGTCACCGGTCGCGCTCGTCGGCCAGCAGTTCCTCGATGCTCACCGCCGAGCGGAGCGAATGGCGCTCGATCGCAGCGAGGTGCGTGCCGCCGCTGCGCTTCGGGGGCAGCAGGGGGATCGCCGGCTCCCGGGGGACGATCCACGCGATCTCCCGGTCGTGTCGGGTGACCCGGTACACCTCGCCGGCCTCGACCTCCGCCAGCATCGCCGTTGGATTCTGGCGCAACTGACCCACGGTGATCGTCTTCATCGCTCCAGAGTACTGCGAGATGTCTACGGATGTCTACGATTCGGTTCTACGGCAGTGCCACCGGCTCCCGCGGGGTGACCTGCGCCGTCGGCCCCTCGGTGCTCTCGACCCTGGCCCGCGGCCAGGTCCACGCCGCGCGCAGCGCGTAGCCCAGGAGCAGCAGCTCGAGTCCGATCGAGAGGCCGTAGAACCCGGCCCACGCCCAGGACTCCCCGACGGCGTTGAACACCGTGACCGGCACGTACAGCGCCGCGACCACCAGCGTGGTGGTGCGCGCGGCCCGGGCCGGGAGCGCCACGGAGGCCGCGATCATCATCGCCGGGACGGCGACCAGCGCCAGGAACCCGGTCAGCAGCGCCGGCGAGATGGCGAACTCGAAGACGACGCCGCGGCCGATGTCCTCCACGGTGCCGGGCTTGTAGAGGTGGTAGTAGTCCACGTAGAGGTACAGGAACATCAGGCTCGCCCATGCGGCGGCGAGCCTCAGCCGCACGGGGACGGGGCGATCCTCCAGTGGGGTGGATGGGGCGTTCGTGCTCATGATGGTCTCCTTCGGTTGGGTGCTGCCCTCGCCACGGCGGCGAGGGCCATAGTTCTGATGGCGGTCAGGTGCGGGGGTCGGCCGGCATGGTGATGACGACCTTCCCGCGGGCGTGGCGCCGGCCCACGTGCCGTAGCGCGTCGGCGGCGTCGGCGAGCGGGTAGGTGCGCTCGATCACGGGAACGATGCGCCCGTCGGCGAGCATCTCGGACAGGGTGAGCAGGTCGGCGCGCTTCTCGATCGACGTGAAGGGGCGCAGCCGCTGACGCGTGGTGAGCGAGGTCAGGCGATCCCGCGCGATCCGGCCGAGCGGGCCGAACCAGCGGCCGCCGTGCCCGTTGTTCGGGATCAGGGTGCCGATGGGGGTCAGGGCGCGGCGCATCACCGCGAGCGGTTGCGCCTCGGCATTGTCGAGCACGACGTCGTAGCTCGCCCCGGTCCGCAGCGCCTCGGTGACGGGGTCGGTGGCCGTGTAGTCGATCGCCGCGGCGCCCAGGGAGCGCACCATCTCGAGGTTGCCCGCGCTGCACACGCCGGTCACCTCGGCGCCCAGGGCCACGGCGATCTGGACGGCGTAGTGCCCCACCCCGCCGGAGGCGCCGGTGATGAGGACGCGCTGCCCCGGCTGCACGCGGGCGATGTCCCGCATGGCCTGCAGCGCCGTGATCCCCGAGGTCGCCACGGCCGCGGCCTGGACCATCGGGACGCCCGCGGGGATCGGCGCGAGCTGCTCGGCCGGCACGCAGGCGTACTCGGCGAGCGTGCCCGTGGTGCTCCACCCGAAGACCGCATCCCCGGGCCACAGGGCGGCCACGCCCTCGCCGACGGCGGTGACCGTGCCCGCGAGGTCACGCCCCCGCACCATGATCCGGGGCCGGCGCAGCCCGAACACCGCGCGCACCATGAGCGGCAGCCCCGTGAGGAGGAAGTGGTCCCCGGGGTGCACGCCGGCGGCGGCCACCCGCACCAGCACCTCACCCCGCCCGGGGCGGGGGATGGGGAGTTCGGCCTGCTCGAGCACCTCGGGCGGCCCGTAGCGATGCTGCACGACGGCGCGCATCGCCGTCGTCCCCTGCCCGCCGGGGCGTGGGGTCGCCGAGGCGCCGGGTTCCGGTGTGCTGGTCATGGCCTGCCCTCTCTGGTGACACCGTCGCTGTCTCACCCGCTGCGGTGACGCCGGTTGTGTCGCCGGCGCGGTCACGGTGGCTGCCTCGTACGGTGTACGTCGTACGCTGTACGTCGTACGCTGTACTATCCGCGTACACCGTACGATTGTCAAGCCGTCCGAGGGAGGAAGTCGTGTCCGCCAGGAACAACCGTCAGGCCGCCGGTGTGGCCGCTGAGTCGGCCGGCTCGGCGCCGCTCAGCAAGGAGCGTGTCGTTGCCGAGGCGATGCGGCTCGCCGACCGTGAGGGGGTGGACGGACTGAGCATGCGGCGCCTGGCCGGTGAACTCGGCGCGGGTGCCATGTCGCTCTACCACTACGTGGCGAACAAGGACGACCTGCTCGACGCCATGATCGACGTGGTGTTCAGCGAGATCGACCTGCCGGACCTCCAGCAGGACTGGCGCACGGCCATGCGGTCCCGGGCTCTCTCCGCCCGGCGGGTGCTGACCGCCCACCCGTGGGCGATCAGCCAGATGGAGGCCCGCACCACCCCGGGCCCCGCGAACCTGCGCCACCGCGAGGCGGTGATCGCCTGCCTGCGCGGCGCCGGGTTCTCCGTGGTGATGGCGACCCACGCCAACTGGATGCTCGACAGTTACCTCTACGGTCACGTGCTGCAGGAGGTCGGCCTGCCGTTCGACACCGTCGAGGAGTTCTCCCAGGCCGCCGAGGAGGTCTACCTCCCGCAGTTGCCGCCGGCGCAGTTCCCGTTCCTCGCCGCCTCGGCCACCGAGCTGCTCGCCTCCGGCTACGACCCGGCGCAGGAGTTCGGCTACGGGCTGGACCTCATCCTCGACGCGCTCGAGGCGCGGCGGGTCGCGTAACTGGCGCGGTTGGCGGGGGCCGCGGGGTGCCAGGTTGGCCGCGGGGCGCGAGGTTGGCCGCGAGATGGTGCGAAACGCACGAGATGGTGCGCTGGGCGTCGTCGCTCGCGCGCTTCGCACCATCTCGCGGGGTCTTGCCTCGCGTGGTGCGCCGCGGCTAGGAGGGCGGCGAGTCCAGGGCGTCCCGCGCGGCCGCGAGCAGTGCCGTCAGCAGCTCGTCCGGGATCGGGCGCCGTCGTTGTGATCGTCGCCCTCGCCGTTGTCGCCGTCGACCGGCACCCGGGGCGGCGTGGGCGCCCCCATGGCGCGCAGCAACGTCCGCGAGATGTCCCCGAGCGCCCGGAACTGGGCGGGGGAGAGGGCGTCGACCACGAGCCGCCGGACCTCGGCGACGTGGGCGGGGGCGGCCTGTTCGACCACGGCCAAGCCGTCATCGGTGAGGGTGACCACGGTCGCCCTCCGGTCGTGGGTATCCGGGCGGCGCGTCACCCAACCGCGCTTCTCGAACCTGCTCACCACGTTGGAGAGCCTGGAGAGGGAACTGCCCGTGTACCTCGCGAGGTCGGTCATCTGGGCACGGTGGTCGGGGGCCATGGAGAGACCGGACAGGGCGCGGTAGTCGAAGTGTGTCATCCCGCTGTCGCGCTGCATCTGCGCTTCCAGGGCTGCGGGTAGCAGGGCCGAGGCGAAGGAGAAGGCGTGCCAGTCCTGCTGCTCCTCGGCAGTGAGCCAGCGCGGCTCGGGGCATTCCACCTGCACATCATACTTCACGCATGAAGTATGATGACGGCGTTACTACAAGCATGAAGTGAAGGATGGACTCGATGAACGTGGTGTTGTGGGTGGTTGCCGGGCTGCTGGCCTTGGTGTTCCTGATGGCGGGGATCCCCAAGGTGCGTCGCACTCCCCAGCAGTTGGAGGAGTCCGGGATGGGCGCGGTGGCCGCGCTCGGCAGTGGCGCCAAGGTGATCGGTGCGCTCGAGATCCTCGCGGCGATCGGCCTGATCCTGCCGCCGCTGACCGGTATCGCTCCGGTGCTCGCGCCGATCGCCGCCGTCGGCCTGATCCTGCTGATGGCGGGCGCCATGGTGACGCACCTGCGCCGCGGCGAGTCCAAGTCCGTGGGGATGAACATCGTCCTGATGCTGCTCGCGGCCTTCGTGGCGTGGGGTCGCTTCGGTCCCTACCCCTTCGGCTGAGTCGCCGCGCGAAGGGTTCCGGCGCCGCTCGATGAGGCGCGCCGCCGGAACACCCGACTCCCCGTCGTCGTTGACGTGACATGAGCCTCGAGGACATCCCCCTGACCCTCATCGACGGCACGCCCACCACCCTGGGCGCCTACCGCGGGCAGGTGAAGCTCATCGTCAACGTCGCCTCCCGGTGCGGGCTCACCCCGCAGTACTCCGCCCTGGAGGAGTTGCAGCGCACCTACGCGGTGCGGGGGTTCACGGTGCTGGGCTTCCCGAGCAACCAGTTCATGCAGGAGATGGGCAGCGCGGAGTCGATCGCCACGTTCTGCTCCACCACCTACGGCGTGACGTTCCCGATGTTCGAGAAGGTCAAGGTCAACGGGCGCTCGCAGCACCCGCTGTACGCCGAGCTCACCAAGACCGCCGATGCCTCGGGCAAGGCCGGACGCGTGGAGTGGAACTTCGAGAAGTTCCTCATAGCCCCGGACGGCACCATCGAGCGGTTCCGGCCCCGGACCGTGCCGGACGACCCGGCGATCGTGTCCCGCATCGAGGCCCTGCTTTCCCACTAGCGGCCGGCCCCACAAGGCCTCGCGTGCCGGGAGGCTCTCGCTGAGGGAGGTGCGGCCCTCGCTGAGGGCGGTGGACTTGGCGTGGCGCGCCGCCCGCTCCTCCCGTGCAACCCTGTGACCTGCGGCGACACCACCGAGCCACGCGAAGTGAGAGCGGTGCTTCCTCCCTGGGCGAGAGGTTCACCGCCCTCAGCGAGGGCCCGAACTGCTGAGTGCGCGCTGCTGCCCGTGCGCGGCGGTCTCGCCCTCCGACGACTCCCCGCTACTCGGCGATGGTGGCCTCGGCGGTCACGTGAACCGGGGCGTTGAGCGTGTTGGCGATGTAGCACTGCTGGTGGGCCTGCTCCAGGAGCTCGCGCACCCGTTCCTCCGAACAGCCGCGGGCCACGACGGCGATGCTCAGGTCGATCCGCGTGAACCGGGTGGCGGGGCCGTCCTCGGGCATCTCGGCGCTCGCGGAGTCACGATAGGACGTCACCTCCACCCCGGCGCGGGCGGCCACGGCGAGGAAGGACAGCAGCTGGCAGGAGCTGGCCGCGGCGAGCAGGAGTTGCTCGGGGTTGGGCAGCGCGGCGTCCCCGAGGAAGGCGGCATCCGCGCTGAGGACGAGCCTCCCGGCGCTGCCGTTCACGGCGCTGTCGAACCGGGCGCTGTCGGACCCGACGTCACCGAACCTGACCACGTGCTCGCGGGAGTACGCGCGGTAGCCGACGGCGGTGTTGCCCTCCCAGGCGAGCGTGGTGGCGTAGGCGTGGGTCGTCATGCCGATCAGCATGGCGCAGGATTCGGGCAGTGCCTAGCGCAGGTCGATGGTGCGCAGGCCCGTGGTCGCTGCGATGGCGGCGTAGTCGGTGTCCCGGTGCGCCAGCGTGATCCCGAGGCGCAGGGCGATCGCCGCGATGAGGCAGTCCGTGAGCGCACGAGGCTGACGGCCTGCGGAGCGCGCCGCGTGGAAGACGTCAGCGGCGCCGCGGAAGTCCAGCACGGGGTCGATGTGGCACCAGGACTGGGCGCGCAGCAACTGGTCCACGCGATCGGCCTGGGCACCGGGCCGGGAGCCGGCGAGCAACTCCATGAGCACGGGTTCGGTCGCGGCGAGGTCCAGGCCCACGTGCTCGCGGACGAACGTGCACGCGCGGGAGTCCGTGCCGCGCAGGAACTCGATCCACAGCGAGGTGTCAGCGAGGATCACGCCGGGCGCTCTCCCGGATCTGAACCTGATGCCGACTCGGTCGATGACGTGGTGAGCGGCTCGACGGCGTCGCTGCGCAGCGAGGTCAGGTCGCCGTCCCATCCGGTGCCCTCGAGCGCGAGCATGTCGCCGCGCGACATGACCGGTCCGACCAGGCGGCGCAGGGCGAGATCGACCGCTTCGCGCTTGGTGCGCACGCCGTGGCGCCGCATGACCTCGGCCACGAGGTCATCGTCCAACTCAATGTTGGTGCGTCCCATACACCAACGATACACCTTGGGTGTGCGGGGTGTGCGGGTTGCGCAGAGAAGGGCGAGACGTGGGTCAGGCGGCGCCGAGCTCCGCCACCACCGCGCGATAGGCCTCGATCGCCACGGGCTCATCGCTCAGCACCCGGAAGGCCACGGCGCGCAGCATGGCGAGCCGCTCCCTCCCGCCACGCCAATCCGCCAGCACGTCCCGGTCGGCGCCGTGCCACAGCACGGCATCGAGCACGCAGATCGCCTCGGCCCACAGCACGGGGCGCCAGGCGGGGGAGAGGTCGATGACCAGGGCCGAGCCTGCGCCGTCGAGCAGCACGTTCCCGGCCAGGTCCCGGTGCACCAGTTGATCCGGGCCGAGACCGCCGGGCACCGTGGCCGCGTGGGCGACGTGCCCGCGGAGCCACCCCGCCGGCTCCGGCAGGGCGGCCGGATCGCCGAAGGCGAGGGCTTCGGCCCGGTCCCACCGGTTGCGCGGCGCGGCACTCAGGGCCTCAGGCCGCGCGGGCACCGCCACCGCGAGCCGCGCGTGCAGCAGGTGCCCGGCCGCGCGCATCAGTGCCAGGTCGTGGCAGGGGCGTGCGCGCGGCTCGAAGCGGGTGGCCCCCCAACCCTGCACCACCCACTCTCCGTCACGTGCGGGCACGGGCAGAGCCAGGCGCAGCGGCCGGCGGCCCGCTTCGTTGTCGAGCTCGGAGGCGAGGCGCGCCTGAATGGGGCTGAGCCACCGCTGGGTTCCGGGTTCGCGGTCGGGGCTGAGCACCAGGTCGCCGGCGAGCACCGAGCGACCCCGGCCGCCCGGCAGGGTGCGCTCGACGTGGGTGACGGCGAACCGGTCCAGCACGAGTTCGTCAGGTGCGCCGGGCATGCCCTGAGCCTACTGAGGAGGCGCAGCGCCAACAGCCGCGAGCCTCCGCATGCTCATCAACGAACCCCGCCGCGCGGGACGTCGCCGCGATCACCGTCGGTGAGGCCTGGCGGATCCGCCCCGGTGTGCAGTTCCCGAGGCCCACTCACTGCCCCGATGGGCGCCCCTCACAGCGCGAGGTGCAGGCGCAGCGCGGCGTCAAGCTGATCAAGCAGTGGACGGGGAAGGGCTCCGAGTGCCGGCCCGATGCGCTCCACGGCCACGCTGCGCACCTGCTCCGCCTGGGCCTTGCTCTCTCGTGGAAGTCCGCAACTCTTCGCCGGGAGGAGCACCTGGAAGGAGAGCACGCGATCGGTCGCGCTCGTGACCGGCACCACGGTGACGACCCCGCGCCCGAGGCGCGCCGCGGTGGCGTTGGCTCGATCGTTGCTCACGAGGATCGCAGGGCGGCGCTTGTCGGCCTCACTCCCGCGCACGGGTTCGAGGTCGACCAGACGGATCTCACCGCGACGCATGCAGGCCGTCCGGTGTGGTGTCCTCCCATGCGGCCGCAGCCCCGCTCTCCTCCCACTCGGTCCAGGCGGCCGCGTACTCCTCCTCGAGTTCTGCCTCGGCCAAGGTGCGGATGGCGAGCTGGATGGCGGCGGAGCGACTGGGGAGCTGGAGGTCCACCACGGCGCGGTCGACGGCGGCGAGGTCCTGTGGCGTCAGGCTCACGCTGATCTTCATGCGGGAGATGCTACTCGCAGTAGGAACCCATTGCTACCGCCTCGCTAACGCCGGGATGACGCTCGCGCCGAGTTCTCGGTGTTGCTGAGTACCGGTACTCAGTGTTACTGTGCACCGGTACTCAGCATCACTGAGAAAGGGGCCTGTGATGGGCAAGCAGGACACCGAGATGCTCAAGGGCGTGCTCGAGGGCCTCGTGCTCGCCGTGCTCGCGCACGGCGCAAGTCATGGCCCCGAGGTCACCGCCTCGCTGCGGGCACGCGGGTTCGCCGACCTCGCCGAGGGCACCGTGTACGCCGTGCTGCTGCGCCTGGAGAAGCGCGGCCTGGCGGACGTGACCAAGGTGCCCTCGCCGGTGGGGCCGCCCCGCAAGGTCTTCACCCTCAACGCCGCCGGCGAGGCCGCGCTGGAGGAGTTCTGGAGCACGTGGACCGCCCTGGCGGCCCGGCTCGACACACTACGGACGGAAGGGTCCTGACCCATGTGGATCGAGAAGCTGACCGGTGACCTCGGCCAGAAGAAGCAGTACCGCGAGTTCAAGGCACGCATCGCCGCCCTGCCCCAGCCGTATCGCGCGGCGGGGAAGGCCCTGGAGCGCTACCTGATGTACCTGGGGCCGGCGAACGACGGCGCCGTGCTGGTGGCGATGTTGGGCGACCTGGCCGATCTGCTGGAGCAGGCGGCCGCCGATGGGACACCGTTGCGTCAGGTGGTGGGGGAGGACCCGGCGGAGTTCGCCGACACCTTCATCGCCGGCTACGAGGGTGGCAGCTGGATCCGGCGGGAGCGCGAGCGGCTGGCCGATGCGATCGCCGAGGCGGAACGGCCATGACCGGGCGGGATGCGGCGTCGACCTCCCCGGGAGGGGGCACCTCGCCTGGACCGGGGACGACGGCGATCCGGGTGCGCGGCCTGACGAAGTCCTACGGCGATCTCGCCGTGCTGCGGGGCGTGGACCTAGAGGTGGCCCGTGGCTCCATCCTGGCGCTGCTGGGCAGCAACGGCGCCGGGAAGACCACGCTCGTGCGGATCCTCGCCACCCTGCTGCGGGCCGATGGTGGCAGCGCGCAGGTGGCGGGTCACGACGTGGTGGGCGAGAGCGCCGCGGTGCGCCGCGCCCTCGGCCTGACCGGCCAGTTCGCCGCGGTGGACGAGGTGCTCAGCGGACGGGAGAACCTGGTGCTCGTGGCTCGTCTTCGGCGCATCGCCGACCCGGCGGCCGAGGCCGACTCCCTCCTGGATCGCTTCTCGCTCACCGAGGCCGCCGACCGGCGGGCCGGGACCTACTCGGGTGGCATGCGCCGTCGACTCGACCTGGCGATGAGCCTCGTGGGGTCACCCGCCGTGGTGGTGCTGGACGAGCCCACCACGGGTCTGGACCCGCAGGCGCGGCGCGAGGTGTGGGAGGCGGTCGAACAGCTCGCCGCCGGAGGCACCACCGTGTTGCTCACCACCCAGTACCTGGAGGAGGCGGAGCGCCTCGCGCACCGCATCGCGATCCTGCACGGGGGCCGGATCCTCACCCACGGGACCCTGGCCGAACTCAAGGCGCTGATCCCACCCGCGCACGTGGAGTACGTGGAGAAGCAGCCGACGCTGGAGGAGATCTTCCTCGCGCTGACCGGGAACGACCCCACCAAGACCGACCCCACCAAGACCGACCCGCCGAAGGAGGCAGCATGAGCACGCACGCCCTGACGGAGGTCGCCTCGATGTCGGGGCGCACCCTGAAGCACATCACCCGCAGCCCGGACTCGATCATCTCCACCGCGCTGATGCCGATCGCCTTCATGCTGCTGTTCGTCTACGTCTTCGGCGGCGCCATCCAGGCCCCGGGCGATTCCTACGTGACCTACCTCCTGCCGGGGATCCTCGTGGTGACCATCGCCTCCGGCGTCGCCTACACCTCCTACCGCCTCTTCCTGGACGTGCAGGGCGGCATCGCCGAACGCTTCCGGTCGTTGCCGATCTGGTCGGGCAGCTTCCTGTGGTCCCACGTGACCGCCTCCCTCGCCGCGATCGGTGCCTCGCTCGTGCTGGTGATCGGCGTCGCGCTGCTCATGGGGTTCCGTAGCGGAGCGTCGGTCGGGGCGTGGCTCGCGGTCATCGGGATCCTGACGCTGCTGGCCCTCGCGCTGATCTGGATCGCCGTGATCGCGGGCCTCGCCGCCACCAGCGTGGACGGCGCGAGCGCGTTCTCCTACCCCCTGATCCTGCTGCCGTTCGTCTCCTCCGCCTTCGTGCCGACCGACTCCATGCCCGCGCCCGTGCAGTGGTTCGCTGAGCACCAGCCCGTCACCGCGATCGTCGACACCCTCCGGGCGCTCCTGGAGCAGCAGAGCGTCGGCTCGGAGATCTGGGTGGCGCTGGCGTGGTGCGTCGGGATCCTCGCGGCCGCCTGGGGCGGGGCGAGCGTGCTCTACCGGCGGCGGAGGCGGTAGGGCGCGAGCCCGCCTGTCCAGCCCGTGGGCACGCTCGCGCTGGAGGTGCCGGACGACTTCGACCGCCCGCTCCCCGAGGACGAGGTGCGCGCGTGGGAGTGAGACCGCGCTACCTCCTGGACACCCACGTGCTGCTGTGGATGCTGGCCGCGCCGTCGCGCATTCCTGCCGAACCGCTGGCGGAGCTGAGGGAGCGTCGTACCCACCTGTTCGTCTCAGCCGCCTCCGCCATGGAGGTGGCCACCAAGACCCGGCTCGGCCGGCTCCCGGGGGGCGAGGCGCTCGTGGCCGGGTGGGAGGCCCGCCTGGCTGAACTCGGCGTCGAGGACCTGCCGATCGACGGCGCCGCGGCGATCGCCGCCGGCGCCATGACCTGGGAGCATCGGGACCCGTTCGACCGGCTGCTCGCGGCCCAGGCCCTGCGGGAGAACCTCACCCTGGTGACGGTGGACAGCGCCGTGCTCGCCTTCCCGGGAGTGCGCACCCTGACCTGGTGACCTGCCGGGGGAGGTGGGCTGCGCCGTCGTTGCCCCGAGTCCCGGCGTCAGCCGCGGAGGCGCAGCGCCGCTTCCTCGCGCCGCTGTTCCTCGATCGCGGCGATGAGGGTGCGCGCATCGTGCGCACCGGCGTGACGATGCTCTCCGAGGAAGAAGGTCGGGGTGCCCTGGGCGCCGCTCTCGTACGCACTGCGCACGTCCTCGCGGATGCGTTCGGCGATCTCCTCGCTGAGCACATCCCGGTCGAAGCGGTCCATGTCCAACCCGAGGTCGACGGCGTAGCCGCGCAGGTGCTCGGCCTCCAACCGCTCCTGGTTGTCGAAGAGGAGGTTGTGCATCTCCCAGAACTTCCCCTGGTTGGCGGCGGCCTCGGAGGCGATCGCCGCGGCCCAGGCGTGGGGGTGGTAGTCCTCCAGCGGGAGGTGGCGCACCACGTACCGGCCACCCTCCTCGCCGTACTGCGCGCGCAGGTCCGCCCACATCCCGGTGGCGCGCGCGCAGAACGGGCACTCGAAGTCGAGGTACTCCACGATCGTCAGCGACGTCGACTCCGGGTCCCCGAGGATGTGGTCGCGTTCGGGGTCCACCGGCCGGGAGAGCACGGTGGGCAGGTCCGCGCTCGTCTCGCCCATCTTGTCCCGGGCGATCCGGAACACCAGCCAGCCCAGGGTCCAGGAGAGCACCATGGCGACCAGGACGCCCACGACGGCCTGACTGGCCAGGTCGCCCTCCAGCGAGAGCGAGATGATCAGCAGAGCCATCGTGAAACCGATCCCGCTCAGGGCCGCGCCCCCGAACACGCTGCCCATCCCCACGCCCTGAGGGAGCACACCGAGGCCGGCGCGCAGCGCACCCCAGGCGCCCAGGCCGATGCCGAGGAACTTCCCCAGCACGAGCCCGGCGACCACACCCCAGGTGACCGGCGAGGTCAGGGCCTGCTGCAGCATGCCGCCGCGCAGGTCCACCCCCGCGTTGGCCAGGGCGAAGATCGGGACGATCACGAGGTTCACGGGGGTGAGCAGGACCTCGTGCAGTCGCTCGTTCACGGAGATGGACTTCGCCAGCCCGAGCCGCACGTTGCGGGCCGCTGCCGCGCGGGGCGACTGCCAGAAGTCGCGGAACAGGCTCTTGGCGCGCACCACGTCCGCCCGTTCCGGATCCGCCGCGGGCACCAGGAGACCCGCCGCCATGCCCGCGATCGAGGGGTGGACACCGGAGAGCAGGGTCGCCGCCCACAGCACCACGATGACCAGCACGTACGGGGCGCTGCGCCACTCGTTGCTGCGGCCCAGGAGGTACAACAGGGCGAGGCAGATCAGGGCGATCACCAGCGGCATCCACCGGAGGTCCTCGGTGTAGAAGACGCCGATCACGGTCACGGCCAGGAAGTCGTCCACCACCGTGAGGGTGAGCAGGAAGATGCGCAGCTGGTTGGACATCTGCGGGCCCACCAGGGCCAGGGCCCCGAGCAGGAAGGCGGTGTCGGTACCGATGACGGCGCCCCAGCCGTTCGCCGCCTCGCCGCCGGCGATCGCCAGGTAGATCAGGGCGGGCAACGCCACACCGCACAGGCCCGCGACCAGGGGGACCAGGGCGCGGCGTCGATCCCGCAGCGAGCCGACGGCCAGTTCCTGGCGCACCTCCAACCCGATGAGGAAGAAGAAGGCCACCATGAGGCCGTCGTTCACCCAGTGGTGCAGGCTCAGATCGATGGACAGCGAGCCGATCTCTATCGATGCGGGCGTCTCCCAGAACTCCTGGTAGGCCTCCGAGGCGGGTGAGTTGGCCAGCGTCAGTGTCACGAGCGAGACCCCGACCAGCAGCAGGGCGCTGCCGGACTCGGTGCGCAGCGTGTCGATGACGCGACGCAGGAGGTCCGCGTGCTGCTTCGTGGTGCCCATGGCGTACCCCTCGTGCCTTCGCTCGTGCGAGTCCGGTGCCCGGCGTGCCCGCAGCCCTGGTCCGGGGTCCGCGCCGGCGGGCCGCCTGGAGGGAGTCTAGGCGCGGCCGGGATCGTGGGGAGGCGGGACAGTCCTTCTCAGGCGCCCTCCTCCAGGCAGTCCGGCCGGGTCTCGCCGTCGCCCATCGCGGTGTGCTCGGCCGTGAGATCGGCAGGGGTGCGCCGATCCAGCCGGAAGTCGAGTTCTCGTGCCACCCGCATTCGGCGGACCGGTGCGGTGGCGACGTCGAGGATCCGCCACCGCGGCGCCGTCGCGGCGAGCACCTCGCACACGCTCTGCGGGGTGGCGCCCGCCACCCAGGCGGTGATGAGTCCTCCGCCCGCGCCCTCGGTGTACTCGGCACCCAGCCGGCGCCAGGAATCGGCGACGCGCTGCACCTGCTCGTCGTCGGCCCCCTCGGGGAGTTGCACCAGGGTGACCGGCCCGGGGTGGAGGTCCACGACGTCGACCACCTGGTGGTAGCCGAGGCCGTTGAGTTCGGTGCGGACGACGTCGTGCAGCCGCAGCGAGGCGCCGAAGGCGTTGTTCCGCAGTGCGTAGTGACCCAGCCGATCGGGGATGCCCTCAGCCCACAGGGTCTCTCCCTGACCGGGAGGGTGCGCCGTGCCCTGCCCTGGGACCAGCCCTGGAGCGCCGTCGTCGAGCCAGGTCAGGCGGATCTTCGTCATAGTGTTCGGAGAAGGGGTGGTGACCATGGCATGAGCCTGGCGCCACCCTCTGACATCCTCCGGCTGACTCGGCGTCCGGCCTGGTCAGCCGCGGTTGGTTGTCCGGTACGGTTCGCCCGCCGCGTCGTAGGTGATCCACTCACCTACCGGCTCGCCCTCGTGGAAGTGCCCGGAGCGTTTCAGGGTGCCGTCGATCCGGTACCACTCCCAGTACCCGTGCGGCCTGCCATCGGCGACCTCGCCCTTGGACCACCGGGTGGTGCCGTTGGCGTGGTACTTCACGAGGTAGCCGTCGATCATCTCCTGGCGCTTCTCGGTCATGCGCGCAATCTAACGTCCGCAGGGGCCCGGCGGTCGCCGCCGCCGAGCCCCCGCGAGCCCACGCCAGGATCCCGGGCGGCGTCTCAGACGACCCCGAGCGCGAGCATGGCATCGGCCACCCGGATGAACCCGGCGATGTTCGCGCCGGCGACGTAGTCCCCGGGCGCCCCGTACTCCTCGGCCACGTCCACGCACCTGTCGTGGATGTCCGCCATCACGCTCGCCAGCCGCTCCTCGGTGTACTCGAAGGACCAGGAGTCGCGGGACGCGTTCTGCTGCATCTCCAGCGCCGAGGTCGCCACGCCCCCGGCGTTCGCGGCCTTCCCCGGGGCGAAGAGCACCCCGGCCTCACGCAGCAGGGCCACGGCCTCGGGCGTGGTCGGCATGTTCGCGCCCTCGGCGACAGCCGTCACGCCGGAGGTGACCAGGCGCTGGGCATCCCGTGCGGTCAGTTCGTTCTGGGTGGCGCACGGGAGGGCGACGTCGACCGGCACGTCCCAGACGCTTCCCTCGGTGATCAGCCGCGCACCCGGGCGCCGCTCCACGTAGGCGGCGACGCGCTCGCGCCGCACCTCCTTCACCTCGCGCAGGAGCGCCAGATCCACCCCGGCCTCGTCGACCACATAGCCGGAGGAGTCGGAGAAGGTCAGCACCCGGGCACCGAGCTGTTGGGCCTTCTCGATCGCATGGAGGGCGACGTTGCCCGATCCGGACACCGACACGCGTTGGTCCTCGAAGCCTCGACCGATCCGCGCCAGCATCCGCTCGGCGAACAGCACGGTGCCGTACCCGGTGGCCTCGGTGCGCACGAGGGAACCGCCCCAGCTGATGCCCTTGCCCGTCAACACGCCGGATTCGTAGCGATTGGTGATGCGCTTGTACTGGCCGAAGAGGTAGCCGATCTCCCGGCCACCCACGCCGGTGTCACCCGCGGGGACATCGGTGTACTCCCCGATGTGGCGGTACAGCTCCGTCATGAAGGACTGGCAGAACCTCATGACCTCGCCCTCGGACCTCCCGCGCGGATCGAAGTCCGACCCGCCCTTCCCGCCGCCGAGCGGCATGCCGGTGAGGGAGTTCTTGAAGACCTGCTCGAAGCCGAGGAACTTCACGATGCCCAGGTACACGGAGGGGTGGAAGCGCAGGCCGCCCTTGAACGGGCCGAGCGCGGAGTTGAACTCCACCCGGAAACCGCGGTTGATCTGTACCCGGCTGGCATCATCGACCCACGGCACCCGGAAGATGATCTGGCGCTCCGGCTCGCACATCCGCTCCAGGACCCCGGAGTCGACGTACTGGGGATGCTTCGCCAGGACGGGACCGAGGGAGGTGAACACCTCCCGCACCGCCTGATGGAACTCCGCCTCCCCGGGATTGCGTCGCAGCACCTGATCGAAGCCGGCGTGCAGCTGAGGGTCCATCGCGGTCGGTACCTCCAAGACTCGGGGGGAGAAGGAAGCCCCACGCTACGACGCGGGCGTCCCCGCGCGCGCCGGGCGTCCTCACAGTGGTCACCGTGCAGCCCCCCGCCGGCCCTCAAGCGGGGACGTGGGGAGCTGGGCTGTGGACTACCAGGGGACATTCAGGGTCACCGCGTACTCTCGACGCCATGCCAAGACGGACGCAGGGGTGGGCGGCGCTGGTCGGACTCGTCAGCGTGGCAGGAGGCTTCGCTCTCGCCGAGCTGCTCTCGCTGATGCTCGCGCCCTCCAGCAGCACCGTGTACGCGGTGGGATCCTTCGCCGTCGACATCACGCCGTCGTGGGCCAAGGACGCCGCGATCGCGCTGTTCGGAACCAACGACAAGATCTTCCTCTTCGTGGTGCTGGGGCTGATCTTCGCCGCGATCGCGGCACTGGCCGGGCGCCTGGAGTTGACCCGGCCCCCGTGGGGCAGTGCGCTGCTGATCGTGTTCGGCGCGCTCGCCGTGTACGCGGTCGCCACCCGCGAGCAGTTCGTGGTGCTGTGGCTGCTGCCGACCGTGCTCGGGTTGCTTGCGGCGATCGTGCTGCTGCGGATGCTCACGGCCAGGCTGCGCACCTGGGTGGTCGCGGCCACCGCGCCCGAGCCCTCTGCGCCCACCGCGCCGGCCGGCGCCACCCCCGAGGCCCGCATGACTCCCGCCCAGGAGAGCGTCCTGACCCAGCGGGCCGCGCCGTCGCGCCGGGGTTTCCTCACCCTGCTGGCGGGGACCGCGGCAGGTGCGGTAGTGGTCGGGGCCGGCGCCCGCCTGGCCAACAATGCCGCGAACGCCGCCACCGCTGCCGTGGAGCGCGTGCGGGAGATCTTCCGACTGCCCCAGCCGGCGACCGCCGCGCCGCCCGTCCCCGCCGGCGCCGCACTCGAGGTCGAGGGGGTCTCGGACCTCGTCACGCCGAACGAGGAGTTCTACCGGATCGACACCGCCCTGCAGGTGCCCGCCGTCGACCCCGAGACCTGGCGCCTGCGCATCGTCGGGATGGTCGAGGAGGAGGTGGAGATCTCCTTCGCCGAACTCCTGGACCTCCCCCTGACCGAGACCACGATCACCCTGATGTGCGTCTCGAACCCGGTGGGCGGCGACCTCATCGGGAACGCCGTCTGGCTCGGCTACCCGATCCGGGAACTGCTCGCCCGGGCCCGCCCGCTGGCGGGCGCGGACATGGTCCTGTCCCGCAGCGTGGACGGCTTCACCGCCTCCACGCCCCTGGAGATCCTCGAGGATCCGGACCGCGACTGCCTTCTCGCCGTCGGGATGAACGGCGAGCTCCTGCCGCCTGAGCACGGGTTCCCGGTGCGGATGGTGGTGCCCGGACTGTACGGGTACGTCTCCGCCACGAAGTGGGTGACCGAACTGCGGGTGACGACCTTCGAGGAGGACACCGCCTACTGGACCGACCGCGGCTGGTCGGCGATGGGTCCGATCAAGATCGGCTCCCGGATCGACGTGCCGACCAGCGGTAGCAGGCTCGCCGCCGGCACCGTGCCGGTGGCCGGGGTCGCCTGGGCGCAGCACACCGGCATCTCCGGGGTGGAGGTGCGCATCGACGAGGGCGAGTGGCAGGCCGCGACCCTCGCGCCCGCGATCTCCGAGGACACCTGGGTGCAGTGGGTGCATCAGTGGCAGGCAGAGCCGGGCACGCACCAGATCGAGGTCCGCGCCATCGACGCCACAGGTGAGGTGCAGAGCGGGCAGAACGTGCAGGTCGTCCCCGATGGGGCCGAGGGCTGGCACGCCGTCCGCGTGAACGTCTCCTGACGCAGGTCAGGTGCACTCACGCGGCCAGCAGCTGCACACCCCCGATGATCAGGCACGCCGCCTTCACGACCTCGAGGCCCACGTACCACCAGTGCGCTCGCGAGCGCGCACCGGTGCCGCCGCCACCCAGTACCGCGCGGGTGCGTTGCCGCAGCGCCGGGCGCACGGCGGCCAGCTGCACGATCAGCACCACCACCGCCCCGAGCAGCCACCATCCGCCGCCCCCGACGCCGTCGGAGACCAACACCGCGAAGATGAGGAGCGCGAGGAGACCCTCCACGCCGTTGAGGGCGGCGAACACCAGCCGCCCGATGCCCAGACCGAGTTCGGTGGTGATGCCCGGTGCGCGGAACTTCAGGGGCGCCTCGATGAACGAGATCGCCACCACCATCCCGAACCACACCAGCGCGAGGGCGGCCGCCGTCGTCTGTGTGTCCACGACCTCAACGTAGCGCGGTCACGAACCGACCCGGTGGGTCGATCGGTCACCATCCGCTCAGACGAAGCGCACCCAGTTCGCGCCGTTCCCGGTCTCCGCCTGCTGCAGCAGGGTGAGGACATCGCCGTTGACGGCGTACAGCGAGACCGTGGTGGAGCGCTCACCCGCGGCCACCAGGTGGGCGCCGTCCGGGGAGAGCGCGAACCCGCGCGGCTGCGGCTCGGTGTCGGTGAAGTGCGCCGGGGCGCTCAGTGACCCGTCAGGGGCGACCGCGAGCCCGCCGAGCGTGGACTCGCACCGTTCGCTGGCCCACAGCACGCGCTCGTCCGCGCCCCAGTGCAGGTCGGCGCCCCAGATCGCGTGGTTCTCCCGCGGGTCCAGACCGAAGGCGCTGCGGCGCAGGCCGCGGCTGGGGTCCGCCGCGGGGGTGGCATCCAGGAGCGTGAGTTCACCGGTGGCGGCGCGCGCGAACCGCAGCACCTCGGCGGTGAACTCGGTGAGCACGTACACGGTGTCCCCGGCGGCGTTGAACTGCAGGTGCCGGGGGCCCACGCCCTCGGGTGCGGCGACGGTCGGCTGCGCGAGCGGGGTGAGCGTCATGTCCTCGCCGATCGCGAACTGCGCCACGAGGTCCTCCCCGAGGGAGACGAAGTAGGCGTGGGCGCCGTCGGCGCTGGGGAGCACCGAGTGCAGGTTCGCGTGGCGCAGTTCGCTGACGGGGGCGGAGACCACGCCGTCGGTGATCCGGGCGCTGAACCCGTACCCGCCGCCGTAGGAGGCGGCCAGCAGGCCCGTGCCGCCGTGCGTCAGGGCGATGTAGTTCAGGCTCCCGTCCGGGATGTCCAGGCGCGTGCGCGGTGCCAGAACGCCGGTCTCGCGGTCCAGTGCGAGGGTGAGGATCCCGGGGTTCTCGCCCTCGGCGGCGCCCTTGACCGCGGCGTAGACGAGGTCCCGGTCGGCGTCGATCGCGAACGTGGAGCACCCGGTGATGCCCTCGGTGACGGCCAGGCGCGTCAACTCACCGCCCTCGAGGCGGAAGGTGGCGATGCTGCCGTCCTTGGCGTTGGCAACGAGCACGAGCGGGGAATCGGTCATGCCCCGATCGTAGGCACGACGGCGCCCGCTCGCCCGGGTGGACCGGCCTCGGCTGCCCGCGGCGCGCTTCGCGCACGGCGGATCGGCTTCGCGCACGGCGGATAGGCCGGGCGTGCCAGGCGGCCGCGGGTCCCTGACCTGGGCCGACGCCCAGAGCCGTCGAGAGAGGGCGCACAGGTCCGCCGTGCGCGAGGCCTGTCCGCCGTGCGCGAGGCCTGTCCGCTGTGCGCGAGGCCGGCGGTCCCGCGGTCGCTCGCTGGAACCCTGCGGGGCTACTCCCGCGGCCCCCGCACGCGCTGCATGATCGCGGTGGTCGCGATCGAGGCACCGATCCCGAGGGCGATCGCGATCAGCCATCGCACCCACATGCTCACCTCGGTGGTGGAGTCGATGAGGAGGTTCGCGCCGAGCACGACCACGAGCGTGACCGCCATCGCGGTGCGTGAGACCACCTTGTCCTGCATGGGTTCACGGTAGACCAGAGCGCACGACGAACCCGCGGGTGAGCCCTGTCCCCGGCGCCTCAGGCCCACGCCGGATCGCGTCCGGTCTGCCCCAACACCCGGTCGAACGGCGGCGCATCCGCCGGCACCGGCACGGCGGGACCGAACGGCGCGTCGCCGAAGAACGCGAAGAACCCCGGGAGCCGGTCGAGCGCCTCGGGTGCCACGGCGAAGGACTGACCGGTGGCCCGCGCGAGGTCCCAGCCGTGCACCGTCGTCTCCTCCAGGGCGACGAGCGCATTGTCCGCGGCGGGCATCTCGATGCCACCCGCCTCCACGCGCCCCTCCCACGCCGCAGGCTCGCGCCACGCGGACGCCATCGCGGCCAGCTGCGCCGGGATCTCCTCGCGCCAGTGCGCCGCGAGATCGGCGGGCGGGTGCCCCGGCTCCTTGCGAGCGTTGGCGGTGAACACCGCGGCGAACTGGTGGATGTGCGTCAGCAGGTCGGCCACGCTCCACTCCTGGCACGGCGTGGGCGCGCCGAGATCCTCCTCGCGCACCTGGCGCACTACGCGGGCGAGCTCGTCGGTCACGGGCGTCAGGTCGAACATCGCTAACTCCTCCGGGTGGACGGCGTGCTGCCGAGCGGGTTGGCAGAGAGGTGGACCGACCGGGCCTGCGGAAATCATCGGTGTGCCTACGATCGGGACATGAGCCCCGAGATCCCCTCGCCGCACCCGTCCGCCGAGCCGAACGAGGTGCAGGCGCATGCCGAGGACCTCATCGACTTCGTCGCCGCCTCGCCCTCGAGTCTGCACGCGGCCGCCGAGGTCGCCCGCCGGCTGGAGGCGATCGGCTACACCCGCCTGGTCGAGGGCGAGGCATGGACGCTGGAGCCCGGCGGGCGCTACCTGGTGCTGCGTGACGGCGCGGTGCTGGCCTGGGTGCTGCCGGAGTCGGCGGGGGCGACCACCGGGTTCCACATCCTCGGCGCCCACAGCGACTCCCCGGGCTTCCGCCTCAAGCCGCAGGGGTCCACCGGCAGCCGGGGCTGGTTGCAGGCGGGCGTGGAGGTGTACGGCGGTCCGCTGCTGAACTCCTGGCTCGACCGCGAACTCGTGCTCGCCGGCCGCCTGGTCACGGCCGACGGCGCAGCGCACCTGGTCTCCACGCCGCCCCTGCTGCGGCTGCCGCAGCTCGCCATCCACCTGGACCGAGCCGTCAACGACGGGCTCGCCCTGGACAAACAGGCACACACCCAGCCGGTGTGGGGTGTGGGCGCGTCGGACTCGGCGGACCTGATCGCCGAGGTCGCCGCGCATGCGGGCCTGACCCGCGAGGAGGTGCGCGGGTACGACCTCGTGGTCGCGGACTCGGCCCGAGGCCAGGTCTTCGGGAAGGACGAGGCGTTCCTCGCCGTCGGGCGCCTTGACGACCTCGCCTCGGTGCACGCCGGCCTGACCGCGCTGGAGGGCCTGCCCACCGATGCTCCCGCCCACCTGACCCACACCCCGATGCTCGCGGTGTTCGACCACGAGGAGGTCGGCTCGGCCACCCGCACCGGCGCCGCCGGGCCGTTCCTGGCCGACGTCCTGGCCCGGATCACCGGGGCGCTCGGCGCCGGCGGCGAGGAGCACCTGCGGGCGCTGGCGGACTCCTGGTGCGTCTCCAGCGATGTGGGGCACTCGGTGCACCCGAACTACCCCGGCCGCCACGACCCCGTGGTGCAGCCGCTGCTGGGCTCCGGCCCGATCCTGAAGATCAACGCCAACCAGCGCTACACCACCGACGCCGCCGGTGAGGCGGCCTGGCGCGGGTGGTCCGAGGCGGCGGGCGTGCGCACCCAGGAGTTCGTCTCGAACAACGCCGTGCCGTGCGGCTCCACCATCGGGCCGATCACCGCCACCCGGCTGGGGATCCGCACCGTGGACGTCGGCATCCCGATCCTGTCGATGCACTCCGCTCGCGAGCTGGCCGGGACCAGTGACCTGCACGACCTGACGCGCGTGGCGGCGGCGTTCTGGGAGGCGTGAGGGGGTCATCTCGACCTCGGGCGCGCGGAGAGCCGGCGAGGAGAGCCGGCGCCGATCGTGCGAGCGGCGGGCTCGCCGTTCGTGGTGTGTCGCTCGTCCGCGAGTATCCCCGGCCGGGGGTCGCCGCGGCTAGGGTGCCGGAATGGACGCGCCGACTCTGCCCGCCGGAACCTGGCGGGGCACGAACACCTTCCGCCTGATGCCCAGCGACGACCCGGCGACGGCGCCGCTCACCCTGGTCGTCGCCGACGCGGGCGCCCTGCTGCAGGTCCGCTATGTCTGGGAGCACCCGAGTGATGGACCACAGCACGGCGGCCTGGCCGTCGGTCCCGCTCATGAGGGCGATGGCCACGAGGAAGACGGCACGGCCCTGATCGCGCTATGGCGTGACACCTGGCACCAGCCCGAGGCGCGCGTGGTGCGCGGAACCATCGGGGATGGCGCGATCGCCCTGGAGTACTCCTACGAGGGGGACTGGACGTGGCGGATCCTCATGGAGCATCCCGCGGCGGACACCGTGGTGCTGCGCATGGTCAACGTGGTGCCGGCGAGCGTCACCGGGAGCGAGGCCCTCAGTTATGACGCCATGTGCGCCCACCTGCGACCGGAGATTTCTTCGATGGGCTAGCGGCGGGGTGGCCGTGCCTCGGTAGGCTCGGGGGACGCGACGATGTCAGGGGGGTTCGTCGATGACCACGGTTCCGGGGGAGGCCGAACTCGACCACGCCGTGCGGGCGCTGCGGCTGCTGGCCGACCGCACCAGGCTGGCGATACTCGCGCTGATCGGAGACCAGGAACTCTCGGTCGGCGCCATCGCCGAGGCGGTGGACCGGCCGCCGGCCGCGGTCTCCCAGCACCTGGCCAAACTGCGCGCGGCGGGTCTGGTGAGCACGCGGCGCGAGGGGACCACGATCTACTACACCCAGCGCGAGCCGCACCTCGCGGGCCTGGTCGCCGACGCGATCGCTCTGGCGGAACACGCGCTGTACGCGCAGCCGCCGCATCATCGCCGCGCACGCGCCTGAACCGCCATCGCCGCGCCCCGCTCGACCGTGCGGGGCGGGCGCACCTGCTACGTTGCCGACCATGCCGAGCCCGGTCACGTGGACCCAGTACCGCGCCACGATCGGTGACCGCACGCCCTTGTTCGCCGCCCTCGCCGAGGCCTTCGAGATCCACCGGGCGCTCTACCTCGGCAGCTACGTGGACCTCGCGCCGTCGACGGCCATCGAGGACGTCACCTACGTGGACCTCGACCGGCGCGCGGCGCGGTTCTTCGCCGACGAGGACCTCGTGCGGGCGGAACTCGTCCGGGGTGGCTCCCCCGCGCCCGCCGCGCCCCCCGTCCCCGCGCCTCGCGTCCGGTTCCTCGCCGCCGACTTCACCCAGGGTGTGGACGCGCCCCAGGCGAGCATGGACCTGCTGATCTCCCTGTTCACCGTGCCCGCCTGGGAGGCCTGCCGCCGTTACCTGCGCCCCGGCGGGTACCTGCTCGCGAACGCCAGCCACGGGGAGGCGAGCCTCGCCGCCCTCGATCCGGCACTCACCCTCGTCGCCGCCGTCGAGCACCGCGACGGGCGCTACCGCCTGGTGCGCGAGGGGCTCGAGCGCTACCTGGTGCCCAAGCGCCCCGAGCACGCCAACGCGGAGCACATCCGCGCCACCGGCCGCGGCATTGCCTACACCCGGCCCGCGTTCGGCTACCTCTTCCGGTCCGACTGAGGCGCACCGCGCGTCGGCGCCTCGCGACGGGCGGGCAGCCCCTCGCTGGGGGCGGTGCGATGGAGGGCTTTGGCATCGCTACCACGCATCGTCGCAGGTCAAGTGTGTACACCCGGCGGTGGGGCTTGACCTCGAACCCCGATGTCCCGCCCGTGGCGAGGGGTGCACCGCCCACAGCGAGGCCGGCGGTGCGGGTCGAGTCCGCCGGCGTCACCCGAGTCCCCCGGCCGAGTCCCCCGTGCCGAGATCCCCGTGCCGCCGTTCCGAACGTCCGGGCGCCCTGAACCTGCCGCCACCGCCGCCCCGGCGTAGGCTCGAGTCAAGACCCCGGAGCGAGGAAGCCCATGGACACCCCGATGCGACCCACGCCGCCACCCACCCTCGATGGCAGCCGCCGCGTG
The DNA here is from genome assembly GCF_002563925.1 of Serinibacter salmoneus. Classification (NCBI taxonomy): domain Bacteria; kingdom Bacillati; phylum Actinomycetota; class Actinomycetes; order Micrococcales; family Beutenbergiaceae; genus Serinibacter; species Serinibacter salmoneus. The sequence goes on from NZ_PDJD01000001.1 coordinate 3,137,051, forward strand.
CCGCAGACCGACGAGACGCGGCTGCAGGTCAGCGAGCCACCGCAGAAGGCGGCCGGGGTGCCCGGCGTGCTGCACGCCATGGAGCACGCCCTCGGCGAACTCGGGCCCGTGCGCACCGCCCGCACCCTGGGGCGGCTGAACCAGAAGCACGGCTTCGACTGCCCCGGCTGCGCGTGGCCGGACCCGGATCACCGCAGCCCCGCGGAGTTCTGCGAGAACGGCGCCAAGGCGGTGGCGGAGGAGGCGACCCGCGCCGTCGCCGATCCCGCGTTCTTCGCCGCCCACTCCGTGGCGGAGCTGCGCACCTGGGACGACCACAGCCTCGGCCGGCAGGGCCGCCTCACCCACCCGATGATGCTCGACGACGCAGCCTCCCACTACCGGCCCGTCACCTGGGGGGAGGCCCTGGACGTCATCGCCGAGGAGCTGCGCGCCCTCGCGGACCCCAACGAGGCGATCTTCTACACCTCCGGGCGCACCTCGAACGAGGCCGCCTTCGCCTACCAACTCCTCGTGCGCGGGTTCGGCACGAACAACCTGCCCGACTGCTCCAACATGTGCCACGAGTCCTCGGGCTCCGCGCTCACCGAGACCATCGGCATCGGCAAGGGCAGCGTCAGCCTGGGCGACGTGGCCGGGGCGGACGTCATCGTCGTGGCCGGGCAGAACCCCGGCACCAACCACCCCCGGATGCTCTCCACCCTGGAGAAGGCCGCCAAGCGCGGCGCGCGGATCATCGCGGTGAACCCCCTACGGGAGGTGGGCCTGGAGGCCTTCGCGAACCCACAGGAGCCCGGATCCCTGATCCGCGGCGGCACGCGCCTGGCCACCGATCACCTGCAGATCCGCCTCGGTGGCGACCAGGCCCTCTTCCAGGCGTGGGGCAAGGTGCTGGACGAGGCCGAACGTGAGGCCCCGGGCACGGTGTTCGACCACGAGTTCCTCGCCTCCTCCACGCGGGGACTGGAGCCCTACCTCGAGCACGTCCGCGCCCTGGAATGGCGCGAGATCGAGGAGGCCACCGGACTGCGGGAGCAGCAGATCCGGGAGACCGCCGCGGCGCTCGCGGGCTCCCGCCGCACCGTCTTCTGCTGGGCGATGGGCCTCACGCAGCACCCGCACGCCGTCGCCACCCTGCGCGATGCCGTCTCCGTGCTGCTGCTGCAGGGCAACATCGGCCGCCCCGGCGCTGGGGTGTGCCCGGTGCGCGGCCACTCCAATGTGCAGGGTGACCGCACCATGGGCATCTTCGAGAAGATGCCCGCCGCGTTCCACGACGCGCTGGATGCGGAGTTCGCCTTCTCCTCCCCCCGCGCCCCCGGCCACGACACCGTCGGGGCGATCGAGGCGATGCGCGACGGCGCCGCCCGCGTCTTCATCGGGCTCGGCGGGAACTTCGTGCGGGCCACACCGGACAGCGAGGTCACCGAGAAGGCCCTGGAGCGCATGAGCCTCACGGTGCAGATCTCCACCAAGCCGAACCAGTCCCACATGGTCACCGGGCGGCGCGCCCTGATCCTGCCGGTGCTGGGACGCACCGAGCAAGACGTGCAGGCCGGTGGTCCGCAGCGCGTCAGCGTGGAGGACTCCATGAGCGCCGTCCACGCCTCCCGCGGCCGCCTGGAGCCGGCGAGTGAGCACCTGCGCAGCGAGGTGTGGGTGGTGACCTCCCTCGCGGAGCGGGTGCTGGAGGGCCGCCCCGGTGCGCCGCGGGTGGACTGGGCGGCGTGGCGGGAGGACTACGCCCGGATCCGCGCCTCGATCGGGCGGGTGGTCCCCGGGTTCGCCGACTACGAGCAGCGCCTGGACCTGCCCGGCGGGTTCGTACTGCCCCACCCGCCGCGCGATACGCGATCCTTCGCCACGCCGTCGGGCAAGGCGGAGATCACCGTGAACCCGCTGGTCTACCCGCGGGTGGCGCCCGGGCACCTGCTGCTGCAGACCATCCGCTCCCACGACCAGTTCAACACCACCATCTACGGGCTGGACGATCGCTACCGCGGCATCCGCCGGGGACGGCGCGTGGTGTTCGTGCACCCGGACGACCTCGACGCGCTGGGCTTCGCGGACGGCGACACGGTGGACCTCCTCTCCCACTGGCGCGACGGCGTGCCGCGGCGCGCGAGCGGGTTCCGGGTGGTCGCCTACGACACCGCCCGCGGCTGCGCGGCGGCGTACTTCCCGGAGACGAACGTCCTGGTGCCGCTGGACTCCTACGCCGAGACCTCCCGCACGCCCACCTCGAAGTCGATCGAGATCAGCCTGGAGGCGCACGTCCACGAGGAGTCCGCCGTCTGATCAGCGCCGCCTGATCACCGTGGACCGTGGCCATCGCGGCGGGGTCCGGGCCCTGGGCGAGGCGCCTGCGGTTGGGCGTCCGCCCCGCTTCCGCCCGGCTGAGCCGCCCGCCCGCCCGCCCCGCTCGCGCCCGTGGCACCCGATCCGGGTGCACGATGGAGGTATGACGCACCCAGCCTCGCCCCTGTCCGCCGCCGGAACCCTCGCCGTCGTGGGCGGCAGGGTCGTCACCGGCACCGGCCACACCCTCGAGAACGGCACCGTGATCGTCACCGACGGCGTCATCGCCGCGGTGGGCGGCCCGGACACGCCGGTGCCCGACGGCGCCGCCACCGTGGACGCGACCGGCACCTGGGTGCTGCCCGGGTTCGTGGAGGCGCACGGTCACCTCGGCGTGCACGAGGACGGCGAGGGGTGGTCCGGGAACGACACCAACGAGGCCACCGGCCCCGACGGGTCCCACCTGCGGGCCCTGGATGCGATCGACATCGAGGACATCGCCTTCCGGGACGCGCTGCGCGGCGGCGTGACCACCGTGGTGGTCAAGCCCGGTTCGGCGAACCCGATCGGCGGCCGCACCGTGGCGATCAAGACCTGGGGCGGGCGCACCGTGGACGAGCAGGTGCTCGCCGCGGACGTCTCGGTGAAGTCCGCGCTCGGGGAGAACCCCAAGCGGGTCTACGGCGACAGGAAGCAGGCACCCGCCACCCGGCTCGGCGTGGCCGCGAGCCTGCGGCAGGCGTTCACCGCCGCGCAGGACTACCGCGCCGCGCGCGAGCACGCGGCCGCCGAGGGCAAGCCCTTCACCCGGGACCTGGGCAAGGAGACCCTCGCCGCCGTGCTCGACGGCGAGCTCCTGTGGGACCAGCACTGCCACCGACACGACGACATCGCCACCGCGATCCGCCTGGCCGAGGAGTTCGGCTACCACCTGGTGGTCAACCACGGCACCGAGGGGCACAAGATCGCCGACGTCCTCGCGGAGAAGGACATCCCGGTGATCTTCGGCCCGATGCTGACCTCCCGCTCCAAGGTGGAACTGCGCGACCGCGCGATCGGCTCCCTCGCCGTGATCGCCGGGGCGGGGGTGCGGGTCGCGATCACCACCGACCACCCCGTGGTGCCGATCGAACACCTGCGACTGCAGGCCATCCTCGCCGTGGACGAGGGACTGCCGGCCGAGACGGCGCTCGCGGCCCTGACCGCGAACCCGGCGGCGATGCTGCGCCTGGAGGAACGGGTCGGCGCGCTCGAGCCGGGTCGTGACGGCGACGTGGTGCTGTGGAGCGGTGACCCGCTGGCGACCGGCTCCCGGGTGCTGCGGGCCTACATCCAGGGCCGCGAGGTGCTGACCCCCGCGGAGTCCGGCACCCGGGTGGTCGAGCGCGGGGAGCGTTTCGCCCGCTGAGCCCTGGATGCGGGCGCCTCAATGCGCCCGCAGCGCCGCCCGGATCAACGGGATCTGCAGCGGCAGCCGCGCCAGCGACGCGACCAGCGCCAGCACGGACGCCTGGTCGCGGCGAGCGCGCGCCAGCCGCGCCAGGTCGAGGCTCATCTGGGCGTTCGCCGGCCACACCGCCACCAGGAGTGCGGCGCTGGCGCGCCCCGCGAGCCTCCGGGTGCGCGGGTGCACCAGACCGGCGGCGCAGGCGAGCTCCGCCGCTCCGGAGGCCACGACGAGCTCGCGGGCCCAGGGCCGCAGCGGCGCCGGGATGATCGGTTCGAACAGGCCCGGCCGCACGAGGTGGATCACGCCGGAGACGGCGAACGGCGCCACGACGGACCAGGGAAGGTGAGAAGCCGGGGCGCCGTGTGTCATCGCCCCATCGTGCCCGACGGCGCACCCCGTGAGGGCAGTACCCGGGACTTTGGTCCCGGTGGGCCCCCGGGCGCACTGCCAGGATGCCGAGGACGGCTCGCGACCGGCGCGGCGCCGCGTGGGGACTTTTGGGGATCACACATGGCATTGAGCACGCTTGACGACCTGCCCGATCGGCGCACCGTCGAGGCGCAGGACGTCTTCTTCTCCACCACCGATCGCAAGGGTGTCATCACCTACGCGAATGAGACCTTCCTGCGCCTCGCGGCGATGGATGAGGGCGATGCGGTGGGTTCGCCGCACAACACGATCCGTCACCCGGACATGCCCGGCGGCGCGTTCCGACTGGTGTGGGACGAACTGGAGGCGGGCCGCCCGGTGGCCGCGTACGTCGTCAACCGTGCCCTGGACGGAGCGCGTTATGACGTCCTTGCCACGATCATCCCGATCGAGGGGGAGTTCCTCTCGGTGCGGGTGCGCCCGAGCCGGGGCGATCTCGCCGAGGTGATCCTGCAGGCCTACGACGGCGTGGCGGGCCTGGAGCATGCCCTGCGGGAGTCCGGCGTGGGTCGCCGCGCCAGTGCGGAGCGCGGTGCCGCGGCGCTGGCCGAGGGCCTGGCCGAGCTCGGATACCCCTCGATGGCTGCCTTCACGCGCACGGTGCTGCCGCTGGAGGTGGAGGCGTGGGCTGCGGATTCGCAGTCCGGGGCGCACGTGATGGGGGAACTGCCCGGCGAGGACACCGCGGGGCCGGTGGTCACCGCTGCTCGGGAGGTCGTGCTCGGAGCGCGTGAGGTGGCCGCGCACACTGAGCACCTGTCCACGCTCGTGGCCGGCATGGGGGCGTCGCGTGGGCGTCTGCCGGAGAGCCTGACCGCTCTGCGTCGGGCGCAGGCGGACCTGGAGGAACTGGCCGCCCTGCCGGGGGACGCGGGCGGCGAGGCGCCGGCGATCGGGGAGCGGGCACGGGAGGTGTCCGAGGAGTGCGGGGCAGTGATCGCGGACGTCGAGGCCGTCCCGCTGCGACGGCTGGAAGAGGCGGTCGGGGACCTGGCGCTGCGGTTGGCGATCACGCAGGTGCTCGCGCAGATGATCGTCCGGTTCAGCCAGGAACTCCTTGCCCGTGGGTCCCGTGGCTCGGTGCGCAGCAGCGAACTGCGTCTGCTCTCCAGTGCGCTCATGCAACAACTGGACCACGCCGAATCGGCCTCGGTCCGGGCCGCGGAACTCCTGCAGGTCGTCCCCGAACTCCTCGCGGTCTGCGGCCGCGGTATCCAGAGCGTGCGGGGACGGGCCGACGGGCTGATCCCGCAGACCCCTGATCCCGCCCGCGAGGCGGCCGGTGCCGAGCTCGCTGCCGGGGAGGCGGGCATGTTCACGCACACCGCACAGTCCGCGCAGTCCGCGTTGCAGGAGGCGGCGGAGTCCTGGGACGCCCTCGCGCAGCACGCCGCCGGACTCTCGCAGGCCATCACCGAGGTGGACGTGGAGGCGTTGAAGCGGGCCGTGCAGCGCATCCGCGAGGGAGTCGCCGGGCGCCACAGTTCCGCGACCCGCTAGTCACCAGGCGTGCGCGGCGGATCTTCTCCGGCCACTTGGCAGCGCCCCACCCGCTGGGGTGGGGTGAGGTATGGATCAGAACCCCGACGCGCGGCGTGACCCCGACCCCTTGGCCATGACGCGCATCGTGCTGCGCCCGAGCGGGAACCCCTTGCCGCTCGGCTTCACGGCCCTGGCGATGGGCACGGTCGGCTTCAGCGCCATCCAGCTCGGCATCGTCGGTACAGCCGAGGAGAGCACGGTGGCCCTGGCCACCCTGGTGCTGACGGTGCCGCTGCAGTTCTACGCCTCCGTCGTGGGTTTCGGGGCCCGCGATCCGATCGCGGGCAACGGGATGGCGATCGTGGCCGGGGTGTGGGCGATGCTCGCCGCCACCACCCTCGCCTCACCCCCGGGCAGCTCGAGCCCGGCCGTCGGGATCCTGCTGCTCACCGCCGCCATCGCCATGATCGCGCCGGCGCTGGCCGCGCGCGGGAAGCTCCTCGCCGCGTTCATCATGGTGGGCTCCTCGCTGCGTTTCGCGACCACCGGCCTGGCGGACCTCACTGAGATCCAGGCGTGGGACACCACGGCCGGGATCCTCGGCTTCGCCCTCGCGGTCCTCGCCCTGTACGCGGCCCTGGGCTTCGCCCTCGAAGAGGCCAACCACCCGGTCAAGCTCCCGTTGCTGCGCCGCGGAGAGGGGCGCAAGCCGCTGCAGAATGACATCGCCACGCAGGTGGAGGGCATCGCACGCGAGGCCGGGGTCCGACAGCAGTTGTGAGGTGCCCTCCACGCCGGCCGGGTAGACCACGCAGGCCGGGACCTCGTCTGGGCCCTCCGGCCCGCGCGCGCGAGGGCATGCGATGACATGATCGTGACGGGCGGCACCGCCCCGCCGAGGAGCCCGCGCGAGGAGTAGCCATGTCCCTGACCGACCCCGCCGCGCTCGCGGCCCGCCGCACCTTCGAGGCGGTCGACGTCTTCTTCTCCACCACCGACCGCCGCGGCATCATCCGGCACGCGAACGGCACCTTCCTGCGCCTGGCCGCGCTGCGGGAGGTCGACGCGATCGGCTTCCCCCACAACCTGATCCGCCACCCCGAGGTCCCCGGCGGCGCGTTCCGCCTCATCTGGGACGAACTCGAGGCGGGCCGCCCGGTCAGCGCCTACCTGCCCAACCTCGCCAAGGACGGGGTGCGCTACGACGTGCTGGCCACGATCGTGCCGGTGGAGGGCGGCTTCCTCTCGGTCCGGCTGCGCCCGGGACTGCGTGACCTCGAGGCCGAGATCCTCGGGGTGTACGACGACGTGGCCTCCCGGGAGGCTGCGCTGCGGCAGGAGGGGGCCGGGCGCCGCAGCGCCGCCGAACGTGGTGCGGCGCTCCTGTCCCGTTCCCTGGCGCGCCTGGGCTACGGATCCCTGTCCGCGTTCACGCGCACGGTCCTGCCCCGTGAGGTCGACGCCCTCGTTGCGGATCTGCCCCAGGCGCCCGCGCGCGTGGAGGGGCCCCTGCGTCCGGTGGTGGACGCCGCCCGGAGGGTGGTCGCCGAGGCCTCCGGGATCGCCGCTCGGGTGGAGCAGTTGGAGGCAGCCACCCAGCGCGTGGCCCTCGAGCAGGACAATCTGACGCCGCTGGTGGGGGACCTGGACGGTGTGCGCCAGGAACTGGCGAGGGTGGCGGACCTGGCGTCGGATGCCGGGGCCCGGCATCTGCGCGAGCGCACCGGCGACCTCGCGGCGCTGTGCGATGACGTGATCGAGGGGATCGAGGGTCTGCCCGCGGAGCGGCTGCGCGAGGCGCTCGCGGATCTCGCGCTGCGGGTGGCGATCGTTCGCCTCCTGGCGCAGATGGTGGCCAGGTTCTCGGTGGAGGTCACGGCCGCCGGCACGGGTGCCACCTCGCGTGGCACGGAACTTCGACTGCTGCAGTCGGCGCTCGCACGTCAGGTGGAGGACGCCGATGCCGGGTCCGCGCGCGTGACCGAGCTGCTCGGCGTGGTGCCGGAACTCCTGGCGGTGACCCGGTCCGGCGCGCAGCGGCTCGCTCACCAGGGTGAGGCCTGGGCCGCGGAACTCGCGTTGCCGGCCACCGGCGAGGCGCTCGGTGGCGCGGCCGCGGAGGTCGGTGCACTGGCGATGGCGGCCGAGGCGGACCTCGCCTCGGCGGCGGACGGACTCCTGCCCCTGGCCGAGGGCGTCGAGGCCCTGCACGAGCTCGGCACCCAGGTGGGGCTCGGGGCGGTGCGGGGGCTGGTCGAGCGCATCGGGGACGGCGTGATCGACGTCGCGTGACCGCGGCGCCTCGCGGCGCCCCGCGGCGGGTGTCAGCGGCCGAAGAAGTCGCGAACGCCGATCGTGGTGAGGGTCTGGCTCCAGACGAGTTCCTCCGCGGCACGGTCACGCTCCGGGGGCAGCAGCGCGGCCAGGCCCGCCTTCCCCATCCCGGGTGGTCCGTAGAACTCCCCGGAATCCGCCCCCGGCAGGAGGCTGGCCATGATGAGGCCGAGCGCGCCGTCCGGTGCCGCGTGTGCGGCCCGGCGGGTCCGCCCGAGGATCGCGCGATCCAGGAGCCCGGCCGCGCCGGCGTCCGCAGCCTTGCCCAGCAGGTCCGTTGCTGTGGGGCCGGGGTGGGCGCACAGCGACTTCACGGCGGGCGAATCGGCGGGGACGCGCTCAGCCAACGCATAGCTGAACAGCAGGTTGGCGAGCTTGGACTGCTGGTAGCGGCGCCACTTGCCCGTCCCCAGGAAACCGTCGCCGCCGAGGCTGCCCCCGGTGCGGCCCAGGGATTCCGCCCGGATCGGGGCGCCGCGGCGTGCGCCACTGGAGTGGAACACCACCCGCGACTCACCGCGGGCGCGGGCCGCGGCCCGCAGGAGCGGCCACGCCAACGAGGTCAGAAGTGCGTGGGAGAGGTGGTTGACCTGCATCTGGACGTCACAGCCGTCCCCGGAAGGTCGATCCGGCAGGGCCATCACACCGGCGTTGTTCGCCAGCACGTCCAGCCCGTTCGGTGCGGCATGTGCCAGGAGCGGAGCCGCCGCACGCACGCTCGCGAAGCTCTGCAGGTCGCAGGGCACCAGGTGGGCATCGATCTCCTGGACCCGCAGGGCGCCCAGCGCGGCATCGGCGCGCGCTGAGGGTCGGTTGACCATCACGACTCGGGCGCCCAACCGCCCCACGGTCTCGGCGAGCACGTACCCGGTGCCGCTGGTGGCGCCGGTGACGGCGACGGTGAGACCGGTCAGCGCAGGGAGGGCGGAGACCACCTCGTCGTAGTGGACGGGCGCGGGCGGGTTCCGGCGGCTCATCGGGTTCCGATCTCCAGGGGGTGAGCCTTTCCTACCAGGATGCGCTGCGTCGTCGGCCGATCGTCTTCAGCGATATGTCGTTGACAGCACGTCGAGAATGAGGAACGATATATCGCAGACCGGTCACCCTGACCGGATCGGAGAGGAGGGAACCCATGTGGTTCATCGATGACGACGAGCGAGGCGCTCGTGGATACGACGACGGCGCATCCGAGGGGCGGGGTGGGCGAGGGCACGGACGTGGCGGCCACCACGAGCACCCGGGCAAGGGCCGCGGCCGGCGAGGCCCCGGTGGCGAGGGTTTCGGGCCGTTCGGGCCCGGGGGCCCGTTCGGGCCCTTCGGCGCTGGGGGTCCAGGCGGGCGCGGCGGTGGCCGCGGGCGCCGTGCGCGCCGCGGCGACGTGCGGCACGCCATCCTGGCGGTGCTGGGCGACGGGCCGGCCAACGGCTACGGGATCATGAAGCAGATCGAGGAGCGCACGGGCGGCTTCTGGCGCACCAGCCCCGGCTCGGTGTACCCCACCCTCGCCCAGCTCGTGGACGAGGGCCTCATCGCCCCCGCCGAGGGCGGCGAGAGCGGCGGCACCACCTATGCCCTGACCGAGGCCGGCGGCACCTACGCCACCGAGCACCGGGCGGAGCTGGAGGGCGTCTGGGGCCCCGCCACGCGGGAGTGGGGCGAGGTCGGCGAGATGATGACGGCCGGGCGCAAACTGCTCGCCGCCCTGCGGGAGGTCGCCGAGAACGGCACCCCCGAGCAGCGCACCCAGGCCGCCGCGAAGATGGAGGACCTGCGCCGCGAGCTGTACCGCATGCTCGCGGAGTGAGGCCTACTCCTCGGTGTGCTCGGCCCCGGCGTGCGGGTCCTCGGCGCGCTCGGCCAACTCGAGGATGAGGCCCTCGGGTCCTCGCAGGTAGCACAGGCGCCACGGATCGAAGGCCTCCACTGCTCCGACGAGGTCGTACCCGGCCTCGCGGGCGCGGGCCAGCGTGCCGTCGAGGTCGTCCACCCGGTAGGCGAGGTGGCGCAGCCCGGGGTGGTTCGCGGCCTCCCCGCCCGCCACAGGCGGGGAGGCGGGGTGGACGAACCGGGTGATCTCGATGGCGCCGGACCCGTCCGGCGCGGTGGCGAACGCCATCTCGACGTCGGTGCCCTCCAGCCCGTTGACGCGATCGGCCCATGCGCCGCCCACCCGCATCCGCTCGCCCACGTCGAACCCGACGGCCTCGAAGAAGGCGACCGCCCGGTCCAGGTCCGCGACCACCAGGCCGATGTGTTCCGCGCTGCGCACTCCCATGGCGGCGAGGGTAGCGCGTCGTCTCTCAGTGGACGGGCGCCCTCAGGGGATGCGGGCTCTCAGCGGATGTGCCAATCAGAGCACGCGGGCCAGGAGCGCGTCGAAGGCGCGGTCCGGCAGCACCGCCTTGAGGGTGAGCAACGGGCGGGCCAGAGCGCCGGCGACGTAGCGCACCCTGGGGCGCTTGGCCGCGACGCCCTTGGCGATGACGTCGGCGATGAGCTCGGGGGAGGAGCCCACGTTCGCCATCCGGGGGCTGCTCATCGCGCGCTGGAGGGCCTGCGCCCGGCTCGCATACGGGCCCTGGCCCGAGAAGGTGGCGGCGTTCTCGGCGGCGATGCCGCCCCACTCGGTCGCGATGGACCCGGGCTCCACGATGATCACGTCGATCCCGAAGGGGCGGACCTCCAGGCGCAGCGCGTCGCTATAGGCCTCCACCGCGTACTTGGTCGCGTGGTACCAGCCGCCGAGCGGCATCGTCAGGCGGCCCCCCATCGAGGTGACGTTGACGATCCTCCCCGAGCCCTGGGCGCGCATCGTGGGCAGCAGGAGCTGGGTGAGGCGGGCGAGGCCGAACACATTGACCTCGAACTGCCGCCGGGCCTCGCTCAGGGGCACGTCCTCCAGCGCGCCGTAGGAGCCGTAGCCGGCGTTGTTCACCAGCACGTCGATCCGCCCCGCCTCGGCGAGCAGCGCCTGCGCCGCGGCCTCGATGGAGGACTCCTCGGTGAGGTCGAGCTCGAGGGCCCGCACGCCGTCGCTCGCGAGTTCGGCGAGGCGATCGGTGCGCCGGGCGGCGCCGTAGACGGTGTACCCGGCGCGGGTGAGGCGGCGTGCGGTGGCAGCGCCGATGCCGGAGGAGGCTCCGGTGACGAGGGCGACCTTGCTCATGACGTGCTCCTTGTGAGTGGGATGGTCCCTACTCTGCACCCGCGGCGGCGCGGCTCGTGCGTGCTGCACAACCCACGTTTGCGCGGTTGGCTCCGAAGCGTGGCGCCCGCCCCCCACAATGGGGGCATGAGCCAGATGGGGGAGCGTCGCCGCCCGACGCGAGTGATTCCGATGCGCGGCGCCGGTGCCGGAGGCGATGCCGATCGCGGCCGGGCGGCCCGGATGTGGTCCGACGGCGCCGGCCGGCTCGGCACGCGTGCGGCGCAGATCCTGGCGGTGCTCGCCGTCACGGCCGTGGCGATCTTCTCCCTCACCCGGCTGACCCTGGTGGTGATCCCGGTGCTGCTCGCGCTGGTGATCGCCTCGGCCATCTCACCGCTCATCGGCTGGATGCGCCGCCGCGGTGTCCCCTCGATGCTGGCGACCTGGATCGCCCTGATCGGGATCGTGGTGGTGCTCGGCGGGGTGATCTGGGGCGTGGTCGCCACGGTGATGAACCAGTGGGACACCCTGCGCGACTCCGCGATCGACGGCGTGGGCGAGCTCCAGGACCTCATCTCGGGCCTGCCGTTCGAGATCACCGAGGACCAGATCAGCCAGTGGCAGGACAGCGCGATGGGCCTGTTGACCTCCTCCGGGTTCTCCTCGGGGGTGGTCTCCGGGGTCTCCCAGACCGCCAACTTCGTCACGGGCGCCGTGCTGATGGTCGTGGTGCTGTTCTTCTTCCTCAAGGACGGCCCCGGGATCTGGGAGTTCCTGCTGCGGCCCTTCCACGGCGAGTCCTACGAGCGCGGCCGCCGCGTGGGGGCCAAGACGGTGTCCACCCTGGGCGGGTACGTCCGCGGCACCGCCGCCGTGGCCGCCGTCGACGCGATCGGCATCGGCCTGGGCCTGTGGATCCTCGGGGTGCCGCTCGCGCTCCCGCTGGGAGTCCTGGTGTTCCTGCTGGCGTTCATCCCCCTGGTCGGTGCCACGCTGGCCGGGGTGCTCGCCGCGCTCGTGGCGCTGGTGACCAACGGGTTCGTCGAGGCACTCATCGTGGTGGCGATCGTGGTCGGGGTGAATCAGCTCGAGGGCAACCTGCTGCAGCCCGTCATCATGGCGCGCTCGCTGAAGTTGCACCCGCTGGTCATCCTGGTCGCCCTGACCGTGGGGACCGTGCTGGCGGGGATCACCGGCGCCGTGCTGGCGGTGCCGATCGCCGCCGCGATCTGGGGCGCGATCACGGTGTGGGACGGGCCCACGACACCGGCCCGGTTCGCCCGACCCAAGACACCGCCCGCCGTGGACTCCTAGCGCCGGGGCGGGTCGGTCACCCCGCGCCCGCCACGTTCAGGAGGTGACGCGCCCCGGCCGAGGGGTTCCCCGCGTGGACCGCACTGAGCGGGCGGGTCAGCCGCCGCGCGAGCGGCACCCGCACCAGGCGGCCCAACCGGAGGTCGTCGTCGACGGCGAGATGACTGAGCACCGCCGGCGCGAGGCCCGCCTGGACCGCCGCGCGCACCGCGGCGGTGGTGGCGAGTTCGGCGGCAGGTGCCACGGGCTCGTGCCCGGCGCGAGCCAGGGCGTCCTGCAGGCTGCGGCGCGTGCCCGAACCCGCCTCGCGGACCACCAGGGGCGTGGCGGCCAGGTCCTCGAGCCGCACGGGACGGGTGGTGCTCGCCCACGGGTGAGCCGCGCCGACCACGAGCACGAGCTCGTCCTGCCAGAGCGTGCGCACCGCGAGGTCCTCCGGGAGATCGGAGGTCTCCACGAGGGCGAGGTCACACGCGCCCTCGCGCACCCGGGCGATCGCGGTGGCGGAGTTGACGGCGGTGATCTCGACCGCGCTGGGGGGCCGGCCGTCGGCCGCCTCGGCGGCCCGCAGCCGCAGGACCCAGGCGGGCAGAAGGTGCTCGGCGATCGTCAGGCTCGCCGCCACCCGCAGCGTGGCGTGCGGCCGGGCGAGGGCGTCCACGGCGCGGGTCAGGCGATCCGCCGCCCGCACCACGTCCTCCGCGAGGTCGGCCGCCTGGCGCCCCTGCTCGGTGAGCGCCGACCCGCGCGGGCCGCGGCGAAGGAGCGCCACGCCCCAGGTCCGCTCCGCCGCGGCCAGGCGCCGCGAGGCGGCCTGCTGGGTGAGGCCCACCTCGTCGGCCGCCGCGGTGATGCTCCCGGTGCGCTCGAGCGCGGTGAGGATCCGCAACGTGGTGAGGTCGACCTCCGCGGGGCGCATGCTCTCACCCTGACACAACATGAGGTTGTGGCGCGATGCGGTCTACGCGTTGGTGGCGTCACCCGCCCTCACCCCAGGGTTGTGCCATGGCAACCACCACCACCCGGGCGGGCGGCGCCGTCGTGCGCCTTGCTCCCGGCATGCTGCTCACGGCGCTGCTCGCCGCTCTGGCGCTCGCGATCGGATCGGTGCTCCCGCTGGCCGGCTCCGCGGTCCCGGCGCTGCTGCTCGGCCTCGGCCTCGCGCTCCTGCGGCGGCCCTCGGCGCGGCTGGTGCCCGGCATCGCCTTCTCCGGCAAGCGTGTGCTGCAGTTCGCCGTCGTGCTGCTGGGGGCGCAGCTCTCGCTCGGCGACGTGGCCGCGGCGGGCCTGGACTCGCTCCCGATCATGCTCACCACGCTCGCGGCCTGCCTCGGGGGCGCGTGGCTGATCGGGCGCCGCCTCGGGGTCACGGGGAACCTGCGCACCCTGATCGGGGTGGGCACCGGGATCTGCGGCGCCTCCGCCATCGCCGCGGTGGCGCCGGTGATCGGGGCGGCGAGCGCCGAGATCGCCTACGCCATGTCCACGATCTTCCTGTTCAACGTGCTCGCCGTGCTGATCTTCCCGCTGCTCGGCCATGCCCTGGGGATGGACCCGCACGCCTTCGGCCTGTTCGCGGGGACCGCGGTGAACGACACCTCCTCGGTGGTCGCAGCCGCCGCGGTGTTCGGCGGCGGGGCGCTCGGGTATGCGGTGGTCGTCAAGCTCGTGCGCACCCTCATGATCATCCCGATCAGCGTGACCCTCGGGGTGCGCACGGCCCGCATGGCGCAGCGCGCGGGGGAGGGCGGCGGCGCACGCCTGGGGTGGCGCGGGGCCCTGGGGCTGATCCCGTGGTTCCTGGTGGGATTCCTCGTGATGGCGAGTGCGCGATCGCTCGGATGGATTCCCGACGGCGCCGCGCACCTGGCGACCACGCTCGCCGTGGCGCTGGTCGCCATGGCGATGGCGGGGATCGGGCTGTCCACGGATGTGGCGGCGCTGCGCAGGGCCGGGGTGCGGCCGTTGCTGCTGGGCGGCGCGCTGTGGGCGGTGGTGACCCTGACCTCGCTCGGCGTGCTCTGGGCGACAGGGCAGATCTAGCGGGCTTGCGGGCTCAGGGCCGCAGCGGCGATCCCACGACGTCGAACCGGAACCCGCCGAACTGGCCGGAGAGCAGGGGCCGGGCGGCGGCGATCGACTCCTGCACCTGCGGGAGCGCGAGCGAGTCCCGGTGGGCCTGGGCGCTCTCCCAGATCTCGACCACGAACACGGTGTCGGGCTCCTCGTCGTTCACGCCGACCTCGTAGGCCAGGCAGCCGACATCGGCGAGGGCGGCGTTGGCGCGGGTGAGGTGCGCGACGAGCTCGTCGCGCCTGCCCGGCGCGGCTCCCAGGGTTCCGGCGTTCACGAAGGTCATGGGGGACACGGTAGCGACGGGGGCCGACAGGGTGGGCCGGCCGCGGCAGGCGGCGCGGGCGCGGCACGTCGTGTACAGCGGTGGGTTCACCCAGGAGGGCCTGCCCGGTACGCCGGCCAGCCCTCGCCCAGGGCGGTGGATCCCTCGCTGAGGGAGGAAGCACCGCTCACGTTCCCGATGCTGCCGAGGCATCGTCGCAGGTGAGAGGCGGTCAGGGGCGACTGCGGTCCGTCCGAAGGGGCGAGGAGACCTCCCTGAGCGAGGGGTCCACCGCCCTGAGCGAGGGGGATCGGCGTGCCGCGGCGATCCGTGTCGTCACGGCACACCGGAGGTCACCCCAGTCCGGGGTCTGATCTCGTGGCGAGCCCGGGTGGTCCCATCGAGCTCTGCCTCACGTTCAGGAGCGGCGATCGGGAGTAGAGGCGCAGCACGCGCACGAGCCACGACCGCGGATGACGGCGAGCCGCTCCCCGGCGCCGGCCCCGGTCTCGGCACCGGTCTCGGCACCGTCGTGCGCCGACGCCTCGGCGGGAGCCTGACGTTCCTCGGTGGGGGCGTCCCCCCGCCCCTCCCGCAGGCCCGCCGCGGTGGGATTGGCAGGGGTGCAGCAGTCGTCATCGGCGGGGGGTTCTGCCGCGGCGTCCGCGGGTGTGCTCTCGCAGCACCCGTGTGCACCGGTCGCGGTGTGCCCGGGGTCGGCCAGGAGTTCGGCGGGCGAGCAGCAGCCGTCGCCCCGCCAGGCCTGGACGCCCTCGCGTACTGCGATGCCGGCGATGACCAGGGCGGCGATCGGATCCGCCCATGACCAGCCCACCGCGGAGTTGAGCAGCAGGCCGACGAGCAGCACGGCGGAGAGGTAGGTGCACAGCAGCGTCTGCTTGGAGTCGGCCACGGCGCTCGCCGAGCCCAGTTCGCGGCCGGTGCGGCGCTCGAACCAACTGAGGGCGGGCATGATCGCGAGACTCACGGCCGCCAGCGCGATCCCGACGCCGGAGTGCTGCGCCTCCTCGCCGCCGAACAGGGACCGGAGCGAGTCGATGGTCACCATGGCCGCGAGGCCGATGAAGGAGACGCCGATCAGCCGCATCGCGTGCCGCTCACGTTGCTCGCGCAGCGCATGGGTGCGCGCGGAGAACTGCCAGGCGACGGCGGCGGCCGAGAGCACCTCCACCACCGAGTCCAGACCGAAGGCGATCAGCGCGCTCGAGGACGCCGCGGCACCCGCAACCAGGGCGACGACGGCCTCGATCACGTTGTAGGTGATGGTCGCGACGACGATCCAGCGCACCCGCCGGGTGAGGGTGTCTCGCCGGGTCGCAGTCAGGTCCGGCGCGGTGGGGCGAGACAGGCGCTCGCCGCCCCAGGAGCGGGCCCCCTCATGCGCGTGGTCGCACGAGGCTGCACCGGAGGCGGGGACTGGGCCGGAGTGAGGGCCCGCACCTGCGCCAGGGACAGTCTCTGAGGTGAAAGGGAGTCGCTCGCTCATGCGCAGGTGCACTCCGTTCCCTCGCAGCAGGAGGGGTCCACGATGACCACGACCCGCAGCAGGTCGGCCAACGCCTCCCCGAGGACGGGATCGGCGAGCCGGTACCAGGTGTTCCGGCCCTCGCGCACGGCGTCGACCAGGCCGCACCCACGCAGGCACGAGAGCTGGTTCGACATCACCTGACGGGAGACGCCCAGGGTGTCGGCGAGGTCCGAGGGGCACGCGGGCGCCTCGCGCAGCGCGAGCAGCACCCGCGCCCGGGTCTCGTCCGAGAGCGCATACCCCAGGCGCGCGAGCGCGGCGCTGTGGGTGAGGGTCACGGACCGTTCGGCGATCGGCTCGGCGGCGGGTGCTGTCGTCACCCTCGAGACGATACAGCGATCGCTGAACCATGGGAAGGTTCTAGGCGCGGTGGCGCGGTGGCGCGGTGGCGCGGTGGCGCGGTGGCGCGGTGGCGCGGTGGCGCGGTGGCGGTCAGGCCAGGCCGAACAGGTGGAGCTTGGCGGCGACCTCGAGGTTCGTGGGCTCCACCTGGTGGGAGCCGTCCGGGTAGACGAGGACCGGGATGTTGGTGCGACCGGAGATCTCGAGCGCGACCTTGGCCTGCTCGGGCTCCTCGATGAGATTCACGTAGGTGTAGGGGACGCCGAGCGAGTCCAACTGCGCCTTGGTCCGGCGGCAGTCGCCGCACCAGTCTGCGCCATACATGGTGATGGGGGCGGTAGTCACCCCTCATTGTGCACACGGACCCCCCACCCGCACTCTCTCCCGGCCCGGGCGTGCGCACGCTCGCTCGGCGCGCGTGGAAGCGCTACCACCGCGCAGGGTGAAGGGGACGACGGCGTCCGACGCGATCGGGCTCACCGCCGGATCCGCCGGGGCTCGCCGTCGCCGCCGCGACACCGTCCCACGGCCGCCGCGCCACCATCCACGACAGGGAGCAGTGATGTACCGCAGCAACGGCAACTTCGAAGCCTTCGCGCGCCCGCGCAGGCCCGCCGCCACCGAGGGCAAGTCCGCCTACATCGTCGGGTCCGGGCTGGCGGGCCTGGCGGCTGCCGCGTTCATGGTGCGCGACGCCCAGGTGCCGGGTGAGCGCATCACCGTCTTCGAGGAACTCGACATCGCGGGCGGTTCGATGGACGGCATCCTCGATGAGCACAAGGGCTTCGTGATCCGCGGTGGCCGCGAGATGGAGGCCCACTTCGAGGTGCTCTGGGACCTCTTCCGCTCGATCCCCTCCCTCGACACCCCGGGCGCCTCGGTGCTGGACGAGATGTACTGGCTGCACAAGGACGACCCGAGTTCGGTCCCCACTCGTGCGATCCACAACCGCGGCGAGGCGATCGCGGACATGAAGGACCTCACCCTCACCCCGAAGGCCGTCGAGGAGCTCCTGAGCCTCGCCCTCACCCGCGAGGAGGACCTGCAGGACAAGCGCATCGACGAGGTCTTCACCGAGGAGTTCTTCGAGTCCCACTTCTGGCTCTACTGGGCCACCATGTTCGCCTTCGAGCCGTGGGCATCCGCCCTGGAGATGCGCCGCTACATCCTGCGCTTCATCCACCACATCGCCTCGCTCGCGGACCTCACCTCGCTGCGCTTCACCCGCTACAACCAGTACGAGTCGCTGATCACACCGCTGGTGGCCTACCTCACCGATCACGGCGTGCGGTTCCAGTACGCCACCCGGGTGCATGGCATCGACGTGGAGCGCGCCGGTGGCGCCCTCCATGCTCGCCGTCTCCACCTGACGGTCGGGGACCAGGAGAGCACGATCGACCTGTCGCCGAGCGACCTGGTGTTCGTCACCAACGGTTCCATCACCGAGAGCTCCACCTTCGGCGACAACGACTCCCCCGCCCCGATCGAGATGCGCGACGGCGGAGCCTGGGGGCTGTGGAAGAACCTCGCCGCCCAGGACCCCGCCCTGGGGCACCCGGAGAAGTTCTGCGAGAACATCCCGGAGGCGAACTGGACGATCTCCGCCACCGTCACGCTCACTGATGACCGGATCGCGCCCTACATCGAGCGACTGACCGGCCGTGATCCGCGCTCGGGGCACATCATCACCGGCGGGCCGTGCAACATCGCCGACTCCAGCTGGCTCTACGGCTTCACGATGAGCCGTCAGCCGCACTTCCACGCCCAGGACCCGAGCAAGGAGCTGGTGGTCTGGTTGTACGGCATGTTCTCCGACCGGCCGGGCGACTACGTGAAGAAGACGATCCGGGAGTGCACGGGCGCCGAGCTGTGCGCCGAGTGGCTCTACCACCTGGGGGTGCCGGTGGAGGAGATCGAGGACCTTGCGCACAACTCCGCCCGCACCATCCCGTGCAACATGCCCTACATCACCTCCTACTTCATGCCGCGGGCCCTGGGTGACCGCCCCCAGGTGGTGCCGGAGGGCTCGGTGAACCTCGCCTTCCTTGGGAACTTCGCCGAGACCGAGCGGGACACGGTGTTCACCACCGAGTACTCCACCCGCACCGCGATGGAAGCCGTCTACACCCTGTTCGAGGTCGAGCGCGGCGTGCCGGAGGTGTTCGCCTCCTCCTTCGACGTCCGGATGCTGCTCAACGCCGTCTACTACCTCAACGACCGCAAGCCGCTGCACGAGATCAAGTTGCCCTTCATGGCGCGGATGATCGAGAAGGTCGCGCTGAAGAAGGTCGAGGGCACCTACGTGGAGGAACTGCTGCAGGACGCCAAGTTGCTCTGACAGGGTTTCCTCCACGGTCGCGTCGGCGGTGGCCCGTCGAGTCTCGACGGCGGACCGCCGGCGCGACCCTCGGGCCTAGGGCCGCGACACCCCGGTGGTGGCCTGCCGGTGAACCGGTGACCCGCTCGCTGCGGCGGTCAGATCTCGCACGGACCCGATCGTGCCGATCCGCTGCCGCGCACCGGGGTCCCGCGCGTAGGACATCAGCGCGGCACCCAGGGCGTCCGGGTCGATCGGCAGGCCCACCAGCGGCACGGTCACGCTTGCCAGTGGGGGGCGGATGCCCACGGAGCGGAAGGTATTGCGGAAGAACCGCTTGCGTGGGCGGCGGTGGAGGCCGGCGGGAATGCACCCGAGGTAGAGGACCCGGCCGTTGACGTCGTGTGCACGACGGACCTCCACGAGTCCCTGCCAGGCGACTTCGACGTCCTCGTTCGGCAGGGTGGCACGCACGCCGTCGGGGGTCAGTTCGATCACCGCCGGCACCAGGGCCCGGCGCACCTGGTCGGTCAGAGCGAGGGCGAGGGCCACGCTCCCCGTCCCCAGCAGCACACCCACGGCCACGCCGGAACCGGTGCTCTCGGAGCGGCCCAGCGCGACGCCGACGGCGATCGGGATGCCCACGAGCATCGGCAGCCACATCGCGTACCCGAGGATGCGCAGCACGATGAGGTCGCGCCGGTAGGTGATGCGGGTGGATCCCGCGCCGGTGGTGACCAGTGCCGCGTCCCGGCGCGGCGGCCGCAGGTGATCGAGGTAGAACACGATCGGCGTCGCGAGCAGCGTCAGCGAGATCGTGTACAGCACCGGCATGTCCTCGATCCAGCCGCCGGCGACGAAGATCGCCGCATTCCCGGCGCTGATGAGGGTGACCGTCGTGATGAGCGCGCGTCGTCCCCAGGCTCGTGCCATGGTCGTCCTCCCGTTCGTGACGTTCTCGTCTGACCGCGGTGGTCAGTCGAACAGCGCGTCCCAGCAGTCCAGTACGGTGTCCGCCGTGGCCTGCAGGGCCTCTCCGAGCGCTTCTCCCACGACCTGAGGGGGCGAGGCAGTGAGCATGCCTAGGTCGTAGCCGAGGCGAGCGAGATCCTCCCAGCCCGTGCGGATCGCGCCACCGAGGCTGCGCTCCTCCCACAAGCCGTCGACGAAGCCGTTGGCGAAGGTCCCCGCGGCTGTGCCCAGGGTTGTGCCGATGGCCGCCCCGGCAACGGCCCCGCCGACTCCGCCGATCGCGGTGCCTGCAGCGCTTCCGACGAGCCCCGAGCCGACGCCGGCCGCGAACGCGGCGCCCTGAGAGGTGACGGCCTGAGGGAACGGCTCGCCGGCGTCCATGTCGGCCTTGGTGCTCCACGCCGCCAGGAGGACGTCCAGTACGGGGACGCGGATGCCGCTCGGGGGGTCCGGGAGTGAGGAGAGGTCCACATCCGGTAGGTGCCGGGGACCGAGGGGATCGACCAACGGGTACGGGTGGACGTCGTCGAGGAGGCCCGCGTCTCCCAGGGTGTCGGCCACGGCCTCGATGAGGCCGGCGAGGGCGCCCAGGAGTACCTCCCGCGCCGAGGTGGTCCGGTCGCAGAACTCCTCGACGGCGTCCTGCCACCGCCGCAGGGCCTCGCGCGTCGACTCCTGCGCCTCCTGCCAGGCAGCCTGGAGTGCGCGGTGCGCGGCGCGCAACGCCTCGAGTTGCTCCTCGCTCAGGCCGCCGGGCATCCCGATCAACGGGGACGGCGCGTGGATCACCGTGCCACTGACCGACAGCCCGGCGGCGCGCGCCCGGGTGCGCGTGCCCTCCAGGGCCCGCAGGCACCCGGCGAGCGTCTCCGCGAGCGTGCTCACCCGGAACTGGAGTCCCTGTGCGGTGTCGGCGATCCTGCCCGCACCGTCGGTGACCGTCAGCGACCAGCTGCCGAATGCCGTGGCCGCGTTCCCGGTCCAGGACTCCATCGCCGCCGACCGTGCCCGCGCCACGGCGTCGGCATGATCCTCGGTCCGCAGGCCCGCGGTGCGCAGCCAGGAGGCGATGGCGTGGATCGCGTCCGGGGAGCCGGTGAGGTGGGTGTCCAGCGTGGCGCTCATGACACGACCGACCCGAGCGCGGAGGCGCTGGCGCGGTCCGCGGCGAGGTAGGCCGCCGCGTTCGCGAGCAAGGCATCGGAGCCGGATCGCGTGGCCTGGTCCAGGCGGCTGAGTGCCCCGGCGACCGCGTCGGTGAGTTCGGTGAGCGCCGCGGCTGCCGCGCCCAGGCTGTCGGTGCCCGGCGGCAGCACCGCGAGCGAGTCGGCGGCGGCGGTGAGCTCCCCAGCGCACGCGGTCAGGACGCCCGGGCTCACAGAGACGCTCATGACGGCGCCCCGATGCGCTCGCGCTCCGGCACCACCAGATCGAGGTAGGCGACGTCGTACGGGTGCTGCTGGCGCAGGTCATTGAGCCAGGGGACGGGTGCCACGACCCACGGGGCATCCGGCCCGTTGCAGCGGCGGAACCGCTCAAGGGTGGTGTACAGCAGCAGGGCGGTGCGCCCATCGCTGGTGCGCCGCATGAGGACCTCGAGGTCGTCGGGGTCCCGGAGGTCCGACGGCGGTCGGGCGCACGGGAGATAGAACGCGGCGGGGAGGTCGGCTAGTTCGGGCATGCCCCAAGTCTGGGACACATGCGAGGTGGTTTGAAGCGATTAGGGCGTACTTGTGGATATCCGGCGCCGGAGGCGGGCCAGGGCCGTGTACATCTCGCAGCCGAGGCACAGGCCGAACACCGCGTTGAGGAATGCCGCCACGAACGCCAGCGCGCTGCTGATCAGCACCGCGTACGGGATCCCGATCGCCGCAAGCGCCAACCCGGCCCCGGTGATCACCAGACCCACGGTCTGGGCGAACCGGGGCGGGCGCGGATCCTCCAGCTCGGCGGGCGGCCCGAGGCGCGGAGCGATCACGGCCCGGTAGAGCGCCCCCTGCCAGGTGCGCCCCACGCCGCCGAGCGACCCGAGCATGAACGAGGCCACGATGACGGCGAGCACGACGACGGCGGCCGGCCGCGCCTCGGGCGCCGTCCCCTGCAGGGCGATCACCACGAGCAGGAGCACCGCGGTGATCCCGGCGCCCACCCGCGGCCCACGGGGGTCGATGCCGTGCGGGGCGTGGCCCGGCGTGGCTGCGCTGCTCATCGTGCACCCGCCGGGGCGTCGATCGCCTGCAGTGCCTCGGCCGCCGCGGCCCGGGTGGGGGCACCGTCGATGCGCGAGATGAGCGCGCCGTCGGCGTCGAAGAGGAAGGAGGTGGGTGTGTGCCACACCCCGAGGGCCTCGGCGACCTCCGGCCGCTCCTCCACCAGCACCTCGCGGTGGGCCACGCCCAGGGAGCCCCACGTGCGCGCCGTCGCCCGGCACGGCGAGCAGGTGGCGCTGGAGACCTGCAGCACGAGCGGGCCACGAACACCGGGGGCATCGCCGGCCGTGAGGCCGGGGACGTCGGCGAGGGTGAGCGGGCGGTCGACGGCGCGGGTGCGGCCCTGGCGGGATCGCCACCACAGGCCGAGGGCCGTGGATATCGCCACCAGCGCGAGGATGATCAGTGCGGTCACGCGGCGAGGTTATGTCCGGCCGGGACGGACCCCGCCGGATCCCCGCCACATCTCACTCGGTGAGACGCGCTAGGGTGCCCGCATGGTGACGCTGACGTTCCACGGCCACTCCTGTGTCTCCCTCGAGCGGGAGGGCGCCCGGGTGGTCATCGACCCGGGGGTCTTCAGTGACGACGCCCTGCGCGAGGGCGGGGCGCTGGAGGGCGCCGACGCCGTGCTGGTCACCCACCTGCACCCCGATCACGTGGCGCCCGCGGCGCTCGTGGACCGCGACGTGCCGATCTGGGGGCCGGCCGACGCCGTCGCCCACCTCGCGGACGCCGGCGTCGCCCCGGACCGGCTGCACACCCTCGCACCCGGCGACCACACCACCGTGGCCGGCCTGGGGCTCATGGTCCTGGGCGGGGTCCATGCCGAGATCGCCGATGCCCAGCCCGGGATCGCGAACAACGGCTACCTCCTGGAGGGGGTCTTCCACCCGGGCGATGCCGTCGATCACGCCGACCTGGACGCCGTGGCCGGGGAGGTCCGCGTGCTCTTGCTGCCCGTCACCGCGCCCTGGCTGCGCCTCGGCGAGGCCATCGCGCTCGCGCGCCGCACGCCCGGGGCCGCGGTGCACCCCATCCACGACGGGATCCTCAACCAGCGCGGCACCGCCCTGCTGGACGGCGTGGCCTCCCGTTTCCTCGGCGAGCGCTACCGCCGGGTCGGGGTGGGGGAGAGCGTCACCCACGCCGGGGTGGCACCGGTCGGTCCGGCCTAGGCCGTGGAGCGCTGATCGAAGCCGTTCTCGCGCACCAACTCCCGCTCGCGCACGACGACGTCGCTCACCCGGGCGGTCGAGGGTCCCTCACGCAGCCACGTGAGCATGCGCTCCACCGCCCCGGGCGGCCCCTGGATCTCCGCCTCGACGCTGCCGTCGCGCCGGTTGCGCACCCAGCCCGTGAGCCCCAGGGCCTCGGCCTGGGACTGAGCGGACCAGCGGAAACCGACGCCCTGCACCACACCGGTGATGCGTGCGTTGACTCGACGCATACCTTCAGGGTGGCACAATGGCGCGGGGTTCATGCGATGTGATCGCACTACGGGGGGGAAACCATGAACATGACCATGTCCGAACACGGCCCGAGCCGCAGAGGCGTCCTGAGCGCTGCCGCCTGGTCGGCACCCGTTGTCGCCGTCACGGCCCTCACCCCGGCGGCGGTCGCCGGGAGCACGCCCACGGGCGAGTTCACATTGGTGAGCTACGCCGGCGGTGTTGAGCACTGGGTCGATGCCGAGCGCACCATCGCCTGCACTGCCTCGGTCGGGACGAACTGGCAGCTCGTGAACGAGGGGACTGACGAGGTGCCCGCCGGTGCCCTCATCACGGTGTCCTACGACGGCCGCATCTTCGACATGGAACCGCTCACGAATCTCTCGCTGGTGTCGCAGGACACCGACGGCGACAAGGTGACGATGACCCTCGCCACCCAGGCGCCGGTACCGGCGGGAGAGTTCATCTACGCATCGATTGGGGCCGGTTCGCGGATCGTCGACGGTATCGGGCCCGCAGGCCCGTCGTTCGAACCCGTCGTGGTGACCGTCGGCGGTCAGGCCCCCGTGCTCGGAAGCCCGGTGACTGTCGTTCCTACGGCGCCGTACACGCCGACGGTCTCGGCGGAGTGGGGCACCGCGGTGGTGGACGGCTGGAACGTGAGCTTCCCCGTCCGCGTGAGCGTCACAACAGACCCGGCCGGTGGCCCCCTGCCCGCCGGTGTTCGACTCTCACCCTTCTCGGGTGTGGTCGAGGAGTTCACCCTGCAGCAGGTGCTCGTCGACGGCGCCGACCGACCCGAGGCCATCGTGCCCCCGACGTGGAGTTCATACACCACCGCCATCGACATCCCCGCTGGCAGCACGCTCACGCTCGTCCTCGACAGGGCCCTGGATGACGAGGTGACCAGCCCGTGGGCCCAGCCCTACGTGCGACTGCACGACGACTGGTACCGACGCGTAGAGGGCGGGACAACCGAGGTGCAGGGTCCTGCCGCCACTCCAGCGGGTTGACGCATAGGCGGGGCGGGGCGGGGCTCAGGCCAGCAGGTCCCGGATGTCCTCGGCGGTGAGCCGGCCTGGTGCCGCGCCCTTCCCGCTCACCGCGCCCGTGCCGCTCACATCGCCGCCGCCGTTCGCACCGGCTGAGCCGCTCTCGCCGCCAGCGCCCAGTACCCCGGCCACCAGGGCCCGCTTGGACTCCTGCAGGGCCATCACCTTCTCCTCGATGGTGTCCTTGGCGACCATCCGGTAGACCATGACCGGCCGGGTCTGACCGATGCGGTGCGCGCGGTCCACCGCCTGCGCCTCCGCCGCCGGGTTCCACCACGGGTCCGCCAGGATGCAGTAGTCCGCCATGGCGAGGTTCAGGCCCACACCGCCGGCCTTGAGGCTGATGAGGAACGCCGGTTGCGTGCCCTGCGCGAAGCCCTCGATCACCCGCGCCCGCCGCGTGGTGGACCCATCCAGGTAGGCGTAGTCCATCCCGGCGGCGTCCAGGCGCGCGGCGATCATCGCGAGGTACCGCGTGAACTGGGAGAACACCAGCACCCGGTGGCCCTCCTCGGCCGCCTCGGTGAGGATCTCCAGCAGCGCCTCGAGCTTGGAGGAGGGGATGTCGGCATACTCCTCGTCCACCAGGGACGCGTCGATCGCGAGCTGACGCAGTCGGGTCAGGGCGCTGAGCACCTCCACCCGGTTGCGCTCCATGTCCTTGACCAGCCCGAGCACCCGCTGGCGCTCACGGCCGAGGTGGCGCTGGTAGACGCGCCGGTGCGCCGGTTCGAGCTCGACCGAGAGCACCTGCTCCTGCTTCGGCGGCAGGTCCGGGGTGACCTGCTCCTTGGTGCGCCGCAGCAGGAACGGGGCAATGCGTCGTCGAAGCCGCGGCAGCAGCTCCAGTTCCTCCCCGTGGCCGCGTTCGATGGGCGCGGCATACAACTCATGGAACTGCTGCGGGGTGCCCAGCAACCCCGGCGCGGCGATCGCGAACATCGCCCACAGCTCGGTGAGGTTGTTCTCGATCGGGGTGCCGGTGATGGCGAACTTCACGCCCGCGTCGATGGTCTTGGCCAGCGCGAACGCCCGCGAGGTGCGGTTCTTGACGTTCTGCGCCTCGTCCAGGATCAGCCCCGCGGGCTCCAGGGCCGCGTACTCCTCGTGCTCCAGACGGAACAGGGTGTAGCTCGTCACCACGATGTCCGCGCCCGCGGCGAGCTCGGCGATGGGGCGGTTGCGTTTCTTCGCCGTCGCGCTGATGACCGCCACCGTCAGGTCGGGGGTGAACCGGGCCGCCTCCGCCGCCCAGTTGGAGACCACCGAGGTGGGGGCGACGACCAGGTAGGGGGCGCCGTCGGGCTCGGAGGTCTTGTGCTCCAGGATCATCGCGAGGGTCTGCAGGGTCTTGCCCAGGCCCATGTCGTCGGCCAGCACCCCACCCAGGCCGGCGTGACGCAGCCGGGTGAGCCACTCATACCCCTCCCGCTGGTAGGGGCGCATCGTGGCCTGCAGGCCGGTGGGCAGCGGCGGCGGGTCGCCGTCGGTGGTGGCCGCCTTGACCCGCGCGAGCCACTCCTGCGCCTGGTGGTCGATCACCCCGAGCGCCTGCAGCTCCTCCCACCAGGAGAGGTTGAGCCGGGAGACCCGCAGGCCCGCACGGCGCTGGTCCTGCAGGGCCCGGCCCTCCTCCAGGAGCTGGCGCAGGTGGTCCAGCTCCGGGCGGTCGAGCTTGACGTACCCGCCGTCCTCCATGAACAGGGTGCGCTCGTTGCGCGCCAGCGCGGTGATCACCTGCCCGATCGGCACGTCCCGGTCAGCCAGCTTCAGCCGGACCTCCAGGTCGAACCAGTCGCGCGTGGTCTCCACCACGTCCACCGCGATCTCCGCCTCGCCGAGGTCACGGAAGGTCGGCACGTCTTGCGGGAGGTCGAGGCGCACGTGCTCCAGCACCTCCAGGCGCGGCACGACCTCCTCCATCAGGGCGATGAAGGCGTGCCCCGCCACCACGGCCTCCTCCAGCGGGCCACCGGCGGAGTTCAGGATCGTGGGCAGCGGCGCCATCGCCTCGCTCACCCGCGCGAGGATCGCGCGCTCGGCCGCGGCGTCCCGTCCCATCCCGCGCGGATCCGGCGGCAGGGTGTGCACCACCGCGTGCGGGCCCTCGCCGTAGGACCAGCGGCACTCGACCGAGGCCCGTGGCGTGGCGCCGATCTCCGTGTAGAGCAGCCGCACCGTCATGACGAACGTGGGGGTCGGCGGCGGTGCGGGCTCGTAGGAACCCTCCGGCCGCCAGGACTGGCTCGCGATCCGCGGCAGGATCGTGCGCTCGAACACCTCCCGCTCCCCGCCGGGCACCACCACGGTGCCGGCGCGGCGCAGGTCCATCCAGGCCCGGGTCGCGGGGGTGGCCAGCGGCACCAGGGTGAGGGTGCCCGCCTCGTCGCGCCCGGCGTACCCGTGCGCGGGGCGACCGATCAGCAGCGGCTCCGCGATCGCCGTCGGATGCTCGAGCGCGGCGGTGACGGTCAGGTCGGGGTGACCCGCCGCCTCCGGCGCGCCCACCGCCACCGTGGCCCGGGCAGGTTCGGTGGCCAGGGCGACCTCACCGCCGTCCTGCTCCATGAGGTTCACCCCGGAGGCGACCACGTCCGCGAGCGCGCTCCACAGTTCCCGGCTGTTCACTCCCGCCAGCGACAGCCAGGCGGGGATCCCGTAGGAGTACGGGTCGGCGACCTGGTGCAGCCGCACGAGGGCAGCGAGGGCGTCCAACTGGGCCGGGTCGGCGTCGGCGATCGCATTGCGCTGGATCTCCGACCAGGAGGCACCCGTGGCGATCCACTTCCCCTTCTTCCCCCGGCGCATCGCGCGCGCCTCCAGCCCGCCGGCGGCGGCGCGCCATCCGGCGGCCCCGGGCAGCTCGGCGGGAGCCGCGAACTGCAGGGTCAGGGCCAGCGGCGAGTACGGCGTGGCCGCGGGATCGGGGAAGATGCCCTCGAGTTGGGAGCGCCACCGGCCCAGGGACGGCGTGGTCTTGCCGTTCTGCTTCTGTGTCAGGGCGGTGACCAGCAGCGCCACGGTGTGCTTGCAGTCAACCTGCACCGGGCAGGAGCAGCGGCCGTCGAACTCGTCGATCACGCCGTTGCGGGTCAGGTCGTAGTACGTGGTGGCGGTGTAGACGTTGCGCCCCGAGCCCTCGATCGTGCCGACGACGACGTGCGCGGCCTCGTCGTGGCGGCGCACCACGGCGCGGTGCTGGCGGGCGTAGGCGGTGCCCGCGTCGAACGCGTGGCGGCCCACGAGCCCCACGAGCTCGATCGGTGCATGCATGGCAACGAGCCTAGGCCCGCGGTGTGACAATCCGTTGCGGGGGCTGTGGAAGGCGCGGCCGGAGTGGTTCACTGGGTAGCCAGGCGCGGCGAGCGGCGCCGTGCGCGGCTGGGCGAAGCGGCCCGGGGGGAGCGAATCATGAAGCGCACCGAGGCACCGGCACGGGGAGTGCCGTGCTGGATCGACATGTCATCGAACGACCTGGAGCGCACCACCGCGTTCTACACGGGCCTGTTCGGCTGGGACGCGCAGGCGCAGGGGGAGGAGTACGGCGGCTACGTGCTCTTCACCAAGGACGGCGCGCCCATCGCGGGCGCGGGCCCCGCGCAGATGCCCGGCATGCCCGACATGTGGGGCCTGTACCTGCGCAGCGAGTCGATTGCGGACGACCTCGCGGCGGCGACCGCGGCGGGGGCCACCGCGTTGATGGAGCCGATGGACATCCCGGCGATGGGCGCGATGACGGGCGTGACCGACCCCTCCGGGGCCGCGATCTTCTTCTGGGAGCCGCGCGGGCACCACGGCTTCGGCGTGGTGGACGAGGTCGGCGCCCCGACTTGGTTCGAACTGGCGGCGCGGGACTACCCGACGGCCTCGGAGTTCTACACCACCGTCTTCGGGTGGTCGTATGAGGGGACGCCGGGGGAGATGACCTACGGCATCGCGTCGCTGGAGGGCACGCGCGTGGCGGGGGTGATGGACGCCGGGGACTTCCTGCCCGAGGGGGTGCCCTCGCACTGGTCGTTCTATCTGGGGGTGGCGAACATCGACGAGGCGTGCGCGAAGGTGACGGAACTCGGTGGTGGGGTCGTGCGGCCGCCGGAGGACTCGCCGTTCGGTCGCCTCGCCTCCGTGCAGGACTCCGGCGGGGCGCAGTTCAAGTTGCACGAGCTGGCGCCGGGCTGGGATCAGTAGTCCCGAGGACTCACGGGGCGAGGTGCGCGGCGAACCACCCGAGCAGCGGCGCGTAGATGCGCCAGTCCTCCCGGACGTGATCCACGACGGCGTCGCTCGCCAGCCAGGTCGGCGTGCCGTGGTCGCGGGAGACGAGCATCGACGTGAAGCGCAGCAGATGGACCCGAGGATGGTCCTTCGGGAAGCCGCGCGGTGCGGTCTTGAGCTGGTCGCCGTCGATGCGGATCGCATCCTGCGGGAGGTCGTCGGTCTCGGGCGCGTCCGGGTCGCCCGCGAGGGCCGTGGTGAGGGCGTCGAGTTCGGCGCCCGAGCCCTCGGCGAGCACGGCGGCCCGGTAGGCCCTGAGTTGCGCGGGCGTGGGCTGGTACCAGCCGGCGCCGGTCATCAGGCCGCGCGCGCTCACCTGAACGTACAGGCCGCATCCGGCGCTGGTCCCGACGACGGCGCCCTGGTGGGTCTTGTAGGGCGACTTGTCCTTGGAGAAGCGCACGTCCCGGTTGGGGCGGAAGAGCTTGGCGGAGCCGAACTCCTCGGCGAGGGCGTCGGTGAGCGCGGTGACGGGCTGCCTGACGCTGGTCTGCCAGCGATCGCGGTTGGCCGCCCACCATTCGCGGTCGTTGTTCGCGGTCAGGTCCGCGTAGAAGCTGACCGCATCGGTGGGGATGCCTGCGTGCGCCGCCATGGCGTTGATCCTGTCACGGGCCGTACTCCCCTCCCCCGCACGAACGCGCGCGAGAGCACAGTCCGCAGTCCAATGCGGAGCCGCTTCGCGGCCGCCACATCACGGCCGCGCAAGCGCGGCGCCGCGATCCGGTCCTGAGGCATCGTCCAGGGCACTGGTGGCCCAGTGGCGTAACGACAGACGGCCAGGCGGCCGCCTTGCGAGCCAGCCACGAGCTAGGCGTGCGGCTACCGGTCCTGCGATCCATCAGTTCCAAGCACGTTTGCAGCATCTTGCGACCCTTCGTCGAGGCAGGTTGGACAGTCGGTGACGTGCTCATCGCCATCGACGTCAAACCAGGGGACGCCAGGTGGCACCACGACGGCGCCACCGGAGTTGGCAACGTCGGCGCGTGGCTGGCCTACCGACTCCGCCACTGGACCAGCAACGGCACCCCACGTCGCTCCCCCAGCCAACGCATCGCCCAAGAGCGCTCCCAACGCGCCGCAGAACACCGCGCCCAGCGCGAGCGCGAGGCCCAAGTGAAACCAGCCAGTTCCGCCTTCGTTGCTGACATCATCGCCCGCATCAAACGCGCCGTGGCCGGCGGGGAACCCATACCCGCACCAACGCCGCGGTGAACACCGCGCACCGGTTGCACACCCCCTAAATTAGGTGGGAGCATGGTGTTCCTGAGGTCAGGGGATGAGCCCAGACCATAGAGTCCAGGAGGGCACCATGAGCGCCAACTACGCCACCCGCAAGGAGGCCATCGAGCGCGAGATCATCGCCGCGATCGAGGGGACAGGTGAGGTCGCCGACGCCCGCGTTGAGTTCGACATTGATGCGATCGCCGACGAGGTGCTCTCCGACTACCTCCCGGGATACGAGGTCATGGCGAACACCGAGGGGTTCTGGGCCGCTGTCGAGCGCCACGCTCGTTGAACACACTGAGGCGGGGAAGGATGCGCACTGCGCACTGCTACCAGGAGGCCGCATGGACAGGATGGATGGCGGGGAGTTGCAGATGGTCCGGGAGTTCCTGGGCCTGACCGGGGATGGGCTGGCGGGGATGCTGCGCAATCGGCTCGGGGAACCGGTGAAGCCGCGCACACTGCGGGCGTGGGAGGCGGGGCGCGATTCAGTCCCCGACGCGATCCGCGAGCAGGTTGAGCAAATTGAGGTCATGACGGGCGCGGCGGTCGGTGAGGTCGTGGCGGCCCTCTCCGACGCCCGTGACCCCGCCGTGGTGGTCTACCGCACCGATGACGACATGCACGCTGCCCGCCCGGACCTGGCGCACCTACCTGCGAGGTGGTGGCGGCATGTCGTGGCGCGCGCCTGCCAGGAGGTGCCGGGGGTGGAGGTCGTCAGCGGCGATGCCTTAGCGCGGTGACCGTACTGGTGCCACGCGTGGCCGTGTGCCGTGTTGTGAGCCCCGCCAGCCGCCCCATGAGGGAGTGCCGCACCATGTCAGTGCCCGGTGTTAAGGAGGAAGCATGAGCAACGTAGAGGCTGCCCGTGAGTGGGCCAAGGGCAATCACCCTCGAGAGGCAGGCGTCGAGCTCCTCGCACGCAGTGGTCTGCTGTACGACGGCGCGCCCTGGGTAACGGGCGGGAGGGTCGTCGGTGCGGTGCTTATCGAGGAGACTCAGGGGCAGCCTGGTGGCGTGAGGAGGCTAGTCACGATCGCGGCCTCGCTCCTCTTTGGGGACTCAGTGGACCTCAGCGACGAAGTGCCCCGGCTTGATCGCCATCAACTTGAGCTCGTGCTCGCGGCGATCGCTCATGCTGGAGGTTCGCACGAACACAGCACCGTGATTGTTGACGATGACGGCTACCCGGCTGGGTTTCCCGCCCTCCCGAGCCTCTACGACTGGCCACAAACGAAATCGGGCGAGTAAGGCCGCCGCGGATGGCGCCCATTGAGAAATACTCCTGCGCGACTAGGAAACTGGCCAAGGGCGGAACCTGCGCCGCCTTACCCCTCCGCGACCTTGTAGTTGCGGCAGGTGAGGGCTAAGTGCCGATCTTCGCGACCACCGCCGCCAGGGACCGCGCGGAGGTGTGTACCCCGGAGTTGCCTAGGATCGTTGATGTCGGGGCTGGGTGCCCACGAGGTCGAAGGTTGTGGCGAAGCGCTGGCGCTACACCGGATGCGCTCCGCTGACGTGGCTGGTGCACGGGCCCTCGCGCGGCGCGCGAGGGCCCGTGGTCCTACTTCAGGCGCAAGATGGCCAGAATCAGAACGAGAATCAGGACCGTCTCCATGTCAGCTCCTTCCTCACTGTGTGTGAGAGAAGGGGTTGGGTGTGGACAAAGCCGCCGGCCCTGTATAGGCTGGTGCTGCCAGTAGTACCCGCCCCTTCTCTCTGGGGCTAAGTGCGTCACGGTTGCCGCCGTGGCGCACTTTTTCAGTATAGCCCTCGTGGGGGCGTCTCGTGGGGCATAGCTGTAGTCCACAGGAGGATTTTCCACAGGTTGTTGGGATGGTGTTGTTCCTGGTAGCGGGCGCTACCCCAATGATCCCAATGAGAATCAGCAAGCCGAGGGCGACCTGTGCATAGAGGGGAAGGCCTCGGCGTGTTGCTTGTGAGCTTTCTACCCGTGTGCCTTGTTCTTTGCGTGGGACGTTCTCCGTGGTGCTCCTTCGGTCCTGCGCCTGAAGGTTGCTGTAAGGGGCACCCTCTCTCGTGTGGATAACTACCCCGTGGGCCGGGTGTTGGTCGTGTGGACAACTGGCCTGCGCCTGCCTGCGACCGGTAGCAGCCACGGTACGCACGGACGTCAACTCTCGGGCCCGCTGGCGGTGACCAAGTTCAACCGGTCCGGCGCGTTTCGCTGTCTGAACCCGCGACGCTCTTGCCGAGCTCACCGAGCACGGTGGCCAAGGCGGGGCGGTCCGCCGAGAGCTCCGCGGACTGCCCCGCCTTGGTGTCGCCGCTACCCAATGAGGATGAGGCTCCACAGGACCGTCAGGGCGATTCTCACGTAGTGGGCAACCACCTCGGCTTGTAGTTTGCGCACGCGCCACTCGTGCTTGCGCCGTTTCGTCTCGGACGACACCATGTCGCCTCCTTTTCTCCTGCCTGATGCCGCTAGCACGGCCAGTCCTCCTCTAGG
Organism: Serinibacter salmoneus; assembly: GCF_002563925.1. Lineage (NCBI taxonomy): Bacteria > Bacillati > Actinomycetota > Actinomycetes > Micrococcales > Beutenbergiaceae > Serinibacter > Serinibacter salmoneus. Next base: position 3,169,709 of record NZ_PDJD01000001.1, read on the forward strand.
TGTGCGGGAGGCGCCGGCCGTGCACGGGAGGGCCCTGGTGGGCCGTCAGCACAACTACCCCGGAGCTCGGAGGTTGGGTGGCGGGGTCGTTAACGGTCGTTTCTGGGCAGGTGGCGACGTCGGTGCCGGGTGGGTGCGACACGCCGCGTGCGGACTGCCCGAAACTAGGGACCGAAACGTTGGCTGCCCGGAAGGTGCTTCGAGCCGTTTGCGGGCAGGTGGGGCGTAGCCTCGCAGCGTGGGTGAGGAGAGGGAGAGTGAGAAGTGGTCGGCAGCGTCGTCGGGTACGCGCGTGTGAGCACCCGCGAGCAGAATCCCGAGGCGCAGGAGGCGGAGTTGCGCGCCGCGGTTGAAAGGCAGCGGAGGTGGAGGCGCGAGCGCGTGCTAGGGCGTGTTGCTGAACCCTGTTCGTAGCCAGTCGAGGGTGGCGGCCAGACAGATGCCGGCGTGGTAGTTGCGGGCGTACTTGTCTGATCTCAGCGCGAGGCCGCGCCACTGCTTGAGCTTGTTGAAGCAGCGCTCAACGACGTTGCGGCCCTTGTAGCGTTCGCGCTGGGCATCGCCGGAGTCGATGGGTCTGCCGGGCTTCTTGCGTCGGTGCGCGATCTGGTCCTCGCGCTCGGGGATCGTGGCGGCGATTCCGTGTTGTCGCAGCCAGGCGCGGTTTGCTTTGGAGGGGTAGCCCTTGTCGGCCAGCAGTCGGTCCGGACGGGTCCGCGCACGACCACCGGTGGGCACCCGGACCTGCTCCATCGTCTGGATCAGCATGCTCGTGTCTGCACTCTGCCCGGGGGACAGGACGAATGCCAGCACCCTGCCCCTGCCGTCGCTGACCAGGTGATTCTTGGTCGTCAGACCCCCTCGGGAACGGCCGATGGCGTGATCGGACGGCTCATCGGCGAACTTCTTGTCACTCGACCCTGCCCCCTGTGTCGCGCGGGAGCGTCGCGCCGTGCTGATGCACGCGCACGATCGTGGAGTCGATCGAGGCGACCCAGTCCAGCGTCCCGGCACGCTGTGCCATGGCCTGGACCGGCTCCAGCAGACGAGCCCACACGCCCTGCTCGGCCCAGCGGCTAAAGTTCTTGTAGATCGTGTTCCAGTTCCCGAAGCGCTCGGGCAGATCACGCCACGGCGATCCCGTGCGGAACCGCCACGCCATGGCCTCGACCACCAGCCTGCGGTCAACCGGCGGCCGTCCCACCGCCCGCGCCGCCGGGAACGTCGGCTCGATCACCGTCCAGAGCTCATCAGAGATCACATCGCGCGTCACGCGTCTCATGCTCGCCGATCCCGACCTCGAAGAGGTTCAGCAACACGCCCTAGGCAGCGCAGCGAACTGTCCCGCTAGTTGGTCCGACGAGGAACTGACAAGACCAGTCCCAGAGCCGCGGCGAGTCAGGTGTCTAAAACCTGGTTGTGGGCGTGACTATGACTCCGATTCTGCTGCCTCGCGGATCGCCATCCGATGGCGCCGAATCGTGCGCGCGAGAATCAGCACCGCAACCAGCGTCACGGTCTGCGTGGCCGCAGACTCTGCGCCAAACTCAAACCACTCTTGTAGTGGGGCTCGGTCGTTCGTAACCATCGAACTATTAGCATCAAGGTCGCTCGCCAATGCCACGCCAACAATTACTGATAGCACCAGCGCCAAGCAGGCGCCGATCATCATGAAAAAGGAGGATCTGCGATTCGCCGCAGTTTCCTGCCAGCGTACTAGGAAAAACAGGACCAAGGTGCCGGCGCAGGCAATCGACAGGCTCGGCAAGAATGGGTATGTTCTTCCCGTTATGGCAACCACTGAGTTGCTCGCGTCGATTAAAACCCCCGACCTCTGAGCGACGGCTTGCGCTGAGTTAAATCCAACGATCAGAACATAAGCCGCTCCTGCGACGGTCCCAATCGCTGTCCACATCAAAGGGCGCCATAGTTCTCGTGAAGGCGCAACATCACCCTGCATTCTTCTCCCTAAGTGCGCTTTTCGCAGCGGAGAATCTCTCCGCCGCCTCCGTATCCAGTAACAGACCAGTAGCACTTGCTATATGCGTTGGTGGCTGGATGAGTGACAGTTGCACTAATGTGGTTGGGGCTCGTAGCTCCCGAGAGTACTGTGTAGCCAGGGTAGGATAGATAGTTTACTACGGTATTGGTTCCCACGCCGATCCACACTGAACTGCTTCCCCCTCTCAGGCCAGGCGTATACCCTGAGTATCTATTCACTCCTTGCTCGGTGGCTCCATTCCAGTACACGGTCGTTGCAGCCGTGGCGGCGGGGGCGAGAGAGGCCACTCCCATTAGGCCGATAGCGACTGCCGCGAGGGTCTTTCCGATAGCGCGGCGTTTTCTAGGCATCGGGAACCTCCACCGGTGTCAACTCAAACGTGCCGCCATTGGTCCGGTAAAGATGTGTGGTCTCCAAGGTTTCTAGACGGGGGTCGAAAGTGATGAGACCCGGCTGTAGGCCACGGCTAGCATGCAAGTCGCTCAAGTCGGGCGATATTTCAACGTCGCCCGGGACTAGGTGCGCCTCTACCTCGATCGTATCTCCGTCGACGTGAGAGTAGGCGTTTAAAGAAAGGCCCTCTCTTTTGAATGCAGGCAGGGGTGAGCAGCCGGAAGCGGCCGACTCGGCGTGAGTGTTGATGTCAGCGATAAGGCAGACTTCGTCGTCTGCAACGGTAACCCAATACTCGGCGAGGCTGTCGCTCCCAAGATTTCGAATCACGGCATCATCTGGCACGTTCAAGGACCGCAACCCCAGGGTCGCCGGGGGGATGTCTGTCTTGGAGGTTGGGCTGCTTAGTGCAGGGATTAGTTCTTCAATCGGGGTGGCGTCTTGGCCGCTGCCTGATGCGCCCACGAGTCCACCAGTTACTCCGACGCCAAGAACAACTACTGCTAGTTTGATCGACCTCACGGCTGTTTCCTTTCTCTCGATCTATTTCCTTGCGTAGCAGGTTAGTTCTAGTTCTCCGATGCTTCCAGGATGATATGGCCAGTACCAGTGGCACTTCTGGCTTACGTCACTGTAGTGGCGGTGTGACATGGTTGTGGTCGTTCCGCCGGTGGCCCTAGACAATAAAATGTACCCGGGAGCTGGCCGATAGGTTGAGATTGATGTGTGTACGTCTGCACCGTCGGCTGAAATTGGATCGGGTCTGACAACGCCCCCGAATATACTTCCGGGGATCGACCCGGAGTAGCGAGTGACATTTTCATCGGTTAGCAGATTGTACGCGTAGTAGTGGTTCAACGCCTGGGCTGTCGGAGTGAGAGCGAGCGTGGCAAGAGCAAGCAGGAAAATCGCTAGTCCGTACTTGCGCTTGGTTTTGCAGTTTTGCGCTTCGGCGGGGCGGATCGTCATCGGTCCTCCACTGTATCGGTCTGAAGACCGTACACGAGCGTCATCGTTGGGTCAAGGGTGCGGAAAGTGCGCGGATTGGGTGGTGCGATAGCGCTCAAGTTTGCGCGAGGAGGGACAGGGGCCTCGGGCATTTCGCTCATGGGCAAGCCTCCGCACACCACGAAGCCCGAACGCTCGATGAAGCCCATGGCCTTTTGCCGGTCCTCCTCTACCGGGAGGGAGCGCAGGTCCTTCATCGTGTGGGTGATCATCGCCATGCCCACGCCGACTGAGCGGTTCAGGCGCGTGAGGTAGTCGACACGATCGACCAGACCGGGGCCGGCCTTGAGGGCCTGGTGTAGTTCGTCCAGGATCACGAAGTAGTGTCGGCGCGGTTCCAGGTTGTGATCGGCGAGAGTCTGGGCAATGTTCACCGTGGCGAACCCGCTGGTCCAGGAGGCCAGCAGTGCCACGGCACGCAGGTCACCATCTGACTGGGGAATGGCCGAGACGTCGTACCCCACGGCGCGATCGCGCCGCATCGGGTTGGTGGTCTGTCGAGCAAACACGTCCCCGAACCGGCCGCCCGGGCACAGGGCCACCAGTGATGCTTCCAGCTCTTCGGTCACCTGGCGGTACTTCTCGTCGCGGCCGCGGTCCAGCGCTGCCTCACGCAGTTCCGGTGGTGCCTGGCGCACCACGGCGAGCAGGTCTGGAATGGTCGGGATGCCCTCGTGGTGCTCATCCAGCCAGGAGATAGCGCGCGAGAGAATGCGTTGGCTGTCCGGAAGGTGCCTTGCGCCGTTTGCGGGCAGGTGGGGCGTGGCCTCGCAGCGTCGGTGAGGCGAGGGAGAGTGAGAAGTGGTGGGCGGTGTCGTTGGGTACGCGCGTGTGAGTACCCGCGAGCAGAATCCCGAGGCGCAGGAGGCGGAGTTGCGGGCCGCGGGCGCTGTGCGGGTGTTCGTGGATCACGGGGAGTCGAGTCGGATCGCTGATCGCGCGCAGTGGCGCGCGTGCCTGGACTACGTGCGCGAGGGGGACACGTTGGTGGTCCGGGCCCTGGATCGGATCGCTGGAACCGAGCAGATGGCTATCGAGCTGATCCGAGACCTTGGCCGGCGTGGGGTGCGGCTACGTAGCCTGACGGAGCCGTTCTTGGACGTGGACACGTCCACGCCGATGGGGGAGGCCATCGTGGGGATCATGGCCGTCCTGGCGCAGTTGCGCGTGGCCACGATCCGCGAGAACACGATGCGCGGCCTGGCTCACGCTCGCGCTCAGGGGCGCGTGGGCGGGCGCCCCACGGTGATGACGCCCGAGAAGGTCGCCCAGGCCCGCGCTATGCGCGAGGCCGGGGCGAGCCTGGCGAGCATCGCGCGAGTGTTGAGCGTGGGTCGCTCCTCGGTGACCCGAGCGCTGGAACGGGCCGCGTCCACGGATGGGGGTCTGGCGGCTGGCGCCGCAACAGAGTAGGATTTCCCGTAGGAATAGGTAAGGGGATGGTGGCTATGGCCACGGAAATGGAATCAGCGGTTGCTCAGCCGGGTGCGCTGCGCATCGTGCGCGAGGCGCGCGCTCGGTATGTGCGGCGAGCGTTGGATGACTTGGACTTCTACCGGTTCGTGCAGAGCTCCACGCGTAGTGGGCAGATCACCCAGGCCGAGGTGGCTCGGGAGTTGCGCATCACGCAGGGTGGCTTGTCCAAGGGTGTGAACAAGACCCCGGCGGTGGTGGAGGGGTTCAGCGGGGCGAGCCCGTACGAGATTGCTCAGCGCTACGCGGCCGGAGACATTGACCGGACGCAGCTGGTGGAGGAACTGACCCGATGGAAGTACCCGCCCCGGCCTCTCACCGACGGTCCGTATGACGATCTGCTGTTCCTGCCTGAGGGGTCCTTCGAGGACGTCGGGCAAGCCTTCGATGAAGGTCTGATCGACATGGAGACCTACGACGAGATCGCGGAGAAGCACGTGGTCGTCACCCTTGGTGAGGACACCGCCTCACTGTCCCGCAACGCGCGTAGCGCGTGAGCGGGGAGTCCTTCGAGGTCGCGGCCAGGCACAGGGAGCGCATCCGGGAGTTTTCACGCCCGGGTGCGCCTCTTGACGCCAAGGGGCCGAACGCCTCGGTCAACCAGCCTGAGTGGTTCGATCCTGGGCCCGAGCCTCGCGGTGCCCGCCGTCAGCTCCATCGGCGCCTGAGCCGCGAAGCTATCCGCGACGTGCCGCGGGAGTACCGGGCGCTGGTGCTTGCTGGCCCTCCTGGTGCGGGGAAGTCGCGGGTGATGGGCAACGATCCTTCGCATGATCCCTCGCGCTGGCAGCGGATCGACGCGGATGAGTTCAAGGCCGCCCTGCTGCACGAGGCGCTGCGGGATGGTTCCTATGCGCGTGTGCTGGTGCCGCCGGAGGTCCGTGCGGCAGGAGAGGCGGGTGAGCCGTTCTACCCGATGGAACTTGCTTCCCTGGTGCATGAAGAGTCCTCGATGTTGGCGGCCTCGGCCCGGCGTGAGGCCCTGGCGGCTGGTCGCAATGTGGTGCTGGATACGGTGCTGTCGAAACCGGAGGCGGCGCAGGTCTTGGGCCGGCAGTTGCACGCGGCGGGGTACACCGTTGAGGTGGTGGACGTCGAGGTGCCTCAGGCGGTCTCGGAAGCTTCGATCGAGCGCCGATGGCGTGAGCAGTACCTCGAGGCGCAGGAGGCCAGCCCTGTCAGTGAGCAGCACTTGGGTGGGCGGTGGGTGCCGAGTGAGTACCGGCGCAGCGTGTTCGCCGCGCCGGAGGATCCCGATCAGCGGTCTCTGTCTCAGCGCTCTACTGAGTTGCTGGCTGAGACCTGTCCTGCGGTGGTGCGTTACCGCCGGTTCGAGGCCACCGCTGCGCACGTTCCACGGGAGTTGGTGGAGGAGAAGCGCCGGGCGGAGGTTGGGGGAGAGTTGCGCAGCGTGCCGGTGGCCGGGCAGTTCCGCTCAGCCAGTTTTCCAGGCCGAGCACGTGGCACCTCCAGCCGTGGTGAGCAGCCTCGACGGGCGCCGGGGCCTGCGTCCGATCCTGGCCGCGAGCTCTAGATGAGTTTCATGCGGGCGCGAGGTGGCCGTCTGCGAGGTGCAGGTGGTGTGTGGCTTGGTCAGCGATGGCGGGGTCATGAGTAACGATCAAGAGGGCTGCCCTGTGTTGGTGGGCCTGTTCGAGCAGGAGCCGTACGGCGCGGTCCTCTGCTGTTCGCCGTCGGAGAGGTCACGGGTGAGGGTTCGCGCCGCCCGTGGGGCACACCCCACGGGGCGGTGTAGATCGGCTTCAGCTCTGCGGCGATGGCTTTACCCGTCGCCGTCGGACACGAACCGCATCGCCGTGCGGATCAGGCACCGTTAGTCTTTCTAGATGAACACTCGTTGTGCGGCCCTCGCGAGCGCTTCGGTTGCGGTTGGGCTTCTTGCTGGATGCGGGGACGGATCGGATGCTTCGTTGATCGCCACGCCGCCGGAGGGGGCAGCTCCCGCTGTGGTTGCTCAGGCCCTTGTCGATGCAGTGAATGTGGGGGATTCAGACTTAGTTGCGGAACTCAGCACGAGCAATTCACCATTTTCGTCGTGGCTGGATTCTGGCGCGTCAATGCGTGATGCACAACTGTATCCACCCCGGGAACGGGCTGACGGCACCGCAATCGTTGACGTCTCATTTACTGCGCACGGTACAGACCTGTCACTGCCCGAAGGTACACAGGTAACGTGGTCCATCGAGTTCGTCATCGTTGACGGTGAATGGCGAGCAAATTTGCTTGGCGCTGGGTGATTCTTGCCGGGGCGCGCAGGGTGCCTTCGCCCGCGGGTCGGGTAAGGCCGGACTCTCGCGATACAACTGTTCGGTGAGTACCGACCCCATTGCCGAGAAGAGGGTCGGTACTCACCTTCCGCAGGTGGTGAGGCCTTGCGAGATGGTTGTTACGATCTTCCAACTAGCACCAGTCCGGAGTGTCGCCTGCGCTCAAGGACGAGCCTGCCGGGCACATCGGGAGGCCATTGTCTCGCGCTAGCGGGTACCACTGCACTGCTTTCCCTTGCTCGCGGATCGCAGCCATTGTATGGGAGAGTGGTTGATAACGACTAGGTGACTTCTGGGCAAGGGCACTCGCTCGGAGCCCAGGTGGCCGTGGAGGGACCTGGCCTCTAGGGCACCCATGAAGATTGATCGCGACACGCCCACCTCAAATCCGCGCGGAGCCCACCTCGAGGCTGCATTATGCATAAATGCCTCGGAAGCGTACGGCCCTGAGAACGAACCGTGAGCGGAACGCGCCCAGCGTTCTGCTACAAGGACGCGTCAGCCCGGAAGCCCGGGATGCCGCAAGGGAAAGCTGCTGCCGCCCTCGGCATCAGCATCTCCATGTACCTGGAACAACTCACGCTGGCGGACGCCGAGGCATGCCTCGTGCGGCCCGCAGGCCCTTACATCCAGGAGCCCCTCGAGACTGCCCCGGAGGTCAGAGCTAGCGCCTAACCCGTAGGAAACCGAAAAGGGCCGGCCCCCGTAGGAGCCGGCCCCAAGTCCGAAGCGTAGGACCCCTCTGCTTGGCCGCTGGTGGGTCCAACGCTCAACCTCATGCACCCTCGTGCATCCTGAGATTGGACCCCACGATACTGCCAACATCGACGTCTGGCGACCCCTTCGGCGTGGACACGCCGAAAGAGACTTGCGTCGTACCTCCGAAGCGACTGCGGCGTGTGCGGCGTGAAGCGGAGAAGAGCCCCCTCGCAATCGCCATGGCCATCCCCCAAGGCTCCCAGCGCGTACAACGCGCCAGCACCTGGCTGACCCTAGTCAACGACCGCGCCACTCGCGAGAACCTACGGGGCGACCGACTCGCCACCATCGCAGCCGTGGCTCGCTGCCTCCTGGCTCACACCGACGCGAGCTACACCACCAGGCCGGGCTGGCAGGCACTCATGGGCGCCTCTGGGCGGTCCCGGCGCACTGTCGCACGTGCGCTAGCCACCCTGCGCGCCTGGGGTCTCCTCGGGATCGTGGCCACAGGACGCCGCGGCTGCTTCGCCCCCGGTGGCCATCTCGCACGTAGCCGCAGCCTGCGCACGCCGGTGGTCAACAGCGCCACTGACCCCATCAACGAGGCCGCTGTGTACGTACTCGCGGAGCCCGCTCGTGCTCGCAGCATGATGCGCGCCCCCGAGTCTGTGGATGCAAATGGCACCCCTCCCCGTAAGGGCTTGGTACTCCCCCCCCCCGCACGCGCGCGAGAGCACAGTCCGCAGTCCAATGCGGAGCCGCTTCGCGGCCACCACATCACGGCCGCGCAAGCGCGGCGCCGCGATCCGGTCCTCAGGCATCGTCCAGGGCACTGGTGGCCCAGTGGCGTAACGACAGACGGCCAGGCGGCCGCCTTGCGAGCCAGCCACGAGCTAGGCGTGCGGCTACCGGTCCTGCGATCCATCAGTTCCAAGCACGTTCGCAGCATCTTGCGCCCCTTCGTCGAGGCAGGTTGGACAGTCGGTGACATCCTCATCGCCATCGACGTCCGCCCAGGGGACGCGCGGTGGCACCACGACGGTGCCACCGGAGTTGGCAACGTCGGCACGTGGCTGGCCTACCGACTCCGCCACTGGACCAGCAACGGCACCCCACGTCGCTCCCCCAGCCAACGCATCACCCAAGAACGCGCCCAGCGAACCGCCGAGCACCGCGCCCAGCGAACCGCCGAGCACCGCGCCCAGCGTGAGCGCGAGGCCCAAGTCAAACCAGCCAGCCCCGCGTTCGTCGCTGACATCACATGTTGCTTGTTGCTACGTCGGAGAACGGGGATGTGGCAGGAGGAGAGTAGTTAGGCTTTCCTGCGAATCAGTACAGAAATGCAGAGGCTGCATCTCTCGCAACATCTAGCCCAGGACGGAATGTGCCAACCGGCCACCGGGTTGATATACCACGCGCCTTCGCCCAGCAGATGGCTCTTTTCGGAACGTCCCAGTATGGTTCCCGTGGTGGAGGCTCTTCCTCTCGACTTCCCGTTCTGCTACCGTCCGAGCATGACGTCGCCGAGTGACAAGCGGGTCCTACGTGTCTTTGCTGATTACGGCGCATCGACGCCGTTGTGGGGTGCGGGCCTGATTGAAGATCTCGATGCCTTGGGACTCTCCCTCGGGCTACAGCAGACGCTGAGAGAGACCGCGGAGGTCTTCAACGATTCAGTGGTACCCGAGCTTGGCTGGAAGTCGGAACAGCGTCGCCACGAGTATATGCGCTTGCTCGACGAATCAGTAAAAGGACTGACCGCTGAATTGGGCTCGAGGTGCACCATCATCAAGGAGTAGTCCACGCGAAGAAGACAAGCAATGCCCCTCGTCTGGGTCGAACCAGACGTCGCTGGCTACGTACAGCCGCACCGCGAAGTCATCGATGTCGTCGGGTAGCAACACACTGCGCTGCGGTGCGGCCGACACCGCTTCGACCGTCGGCTGGGGATTCCGCCACATCGAGGGCAAGCACGCAGCGGAATTTGAAGCGCTCGATACGAACATGAACTGAACCACCCTCCCCTACCCAGGCAGGGCGCCCGTATCGACGCTGACACCTCCCGGCGGACGGGACGGGGCTGCCTCGCGGTGGGGGCGGGGCTGCCTCGCGGTGGGGGCGGGACTGCCTCGCGGTGGGGACGGGAGGGCCTCGCGAAGGGGGTGGGGTCAGGCGGCGGCCGCGCGGTGCTCGCGTGCGCTGGCCGTCTCGCGCCCCACGATCGCCGGCGCGACCTGCACGAGCGCGTCGTCCCGCAGTGCCTCGACCATGAACAGCGCGAAGTCCACCCGCCGCGTCATGTTGCTGGCCAGCACCGGGTCCCCCACGTGCTCGGACCACACGGGCAGGCCCTGGCTGGGTCCCTCCTCCAGGTCGCTGCCGCGCACCACGGTCCACCGGGTGTCGCTGGCGAAGATCCGCCGGCATGCCTCCACCTGGTCGTCGATCTCCACCACCCGCGCCAGCTTTGCCAGCCGCGTCATGATCGGCACCATCAGCCGCAGTTTCCAGTCGTAGCGGTCCTTCCCGTCGCGGCTGATGTGCCAGCCGCAGGAGAAGACCAATCGCGCATCCACCGGCGCGAAGTCCATCACGGCCTGCGCCGTGCCGGAGGAGTACTGCTGCACACCCCAGGGCGCGAGCACGGTGAGCACACCGTCCACCCCGGTCACCGCCCGGCGGATCACCTCCCGGTCGTTGGTGGCGCCCGGCAGGAGCTCGATCCGGCCGGCGAACCGCTCCAGCTTGCTCACGCTCTGCTCCCGGCACACCGCCACCACCTGGTAACCGCGCTCCAGGCACTGCTCGACCATGTACTGCCCCAGCTTGCCCGAGGCCCCGATGATCGCGACCCGCCTGATGTCTCCCATTGCTCTCCCCAATCCAGTCACGGACCCTCGCCGCGACTTACGCTGTAAGGCAGGCTAGGCTTACGGCGTAAGGAAGTCAAGGGAAGGGGAGGCATGGCGAGCAAGCTCACCCGGGACGGGATCGTGGCGCAGGCCCTCGCCGTCGCCGACGAGAAGGGCATCGCGGGCGTCACCATGCGCGCCGTGGCGCGTGAACTCGGCGTCGAGGCGATGTCGCTCTACCACCACGTGAAGAACCGTGAGGGGATGCTGGACGGCATGGTCGACGCCGTCTTCGCGGAGATCGAGATCCCCGACGGCGCCGAGGCTTCCGATGGCACCACGGCCTCGGACACCACAGCCTCGGCCTGGCGGGAGACCCTCGCCGAGCGCTGCCGCTCGGCTCGGGCGGCGCTCTCGCGCCACCCGTGGGCGCTGGGGCTGATGGACTCCCGAGCGACGCCGGGCCCGGCCACCCTGCGCCACCACGACGCCGTGCTCGGCGTGCTGCGCCGCGGCGGATTCACCGTGTCCGGCGCCGCTCACGCCGTCTCCCTGCTCGACGCCTACCTCTATGGCTTCGTGCTGCAGGAGTTGAGCCTGCCGTTCACCGCGGAGCAGGGGGCCGACGAGGTCGCCGAGCAGATCATGCCGCCTGAGGCGGCCGCCGCGTTCCCCTACCTCGCGGAACTCACTCGGGAGCACGTCGCCCGGCCGGGCTACGACTACGGCGCCGAGTTCGAGATCGGGCTCGCCCTGGTGCTGGACTCCCTCGCGGCGGTGCGCGACGCCGCAGGCCGTGCGTCGCCCACCTCCTCCTCGCTCACCTCTGGCGCATGAGCGACACCCACCCCGGCCTCTACCCGGCGATCGAGCCGCAGCGCACGGGCACCCTGCTGCGGCCCGACGGCGCCGCGCTGTACTGGGAGGCCTCCGGGAACCCGGACGGTCGGCCCGCGCTCTACCTGCACGGCGGCCCCGGTGGTGGCCTGGGCCCCGGCGGCTACCGGCGCCGGTTCGACCCCGAGCGCTACCACGTGGTGGGCCTGGACCAGCGAGGCTGCGGGCGGAGCCGGCCCCTCGCCGTCGAGCACCCCGAGTCCCTGACCACGAACACCACCCAGGCGCTCATCGACGACCTGGAGGCGCTGCGCGAGCATCTCGGCATCGAGCGGTGGCTCGTGCACGGCGTCTCCTGGGGCTGCGCGCTCGCGCTCGCCTACGCCCTCGCACACCCGGACCGCGTGAGCGAGCTCGTGCTCGTCGCCGTCACCACCGGCGCCCGCGAGGAGATTGAGTGGATCACGAAGGGCGTCGGGGCGATCTTCCCCGAGGCCCAGTCGCGGCTCGCCGCCCTAGCGCACGACGGCGAACGGCCGGTGGACGCGGTCGCTCGCCTGCTGCGGGACCCGGCCAGGCGAGAGGAGGCGGCGGCCGCGTGGGACGCCTGGGAGTCCACCCACCTCAGCCTCGACCCGCACTGGGCGCCCGGCCCCTACCGCGAGGATCCGGTGGATCGGGTGAACTTCGCCATGCTCGTGACGCACTACTGGTCGCAGGACTGCTTCCTGGCCGGCCCGCTGCGGATCCGAGACCGGATCGGCGGACTCGCGGGCGTCCCCGGGGTGCTCATCCACGGCCGGCGCGACATCTCCGGCCCCGCCGTCACGCCGTGGCTGTTGCACCGCGCCTGGCCCGGGAGCGCACTGCACATCGTGGAGGAGGAGGGGCACGGGGGGCCGGTGCAGATGGCCCTCGCCCGGCGGGCGATGGACCGCTTCGCGACCCGGGCCTGAGGCCTGGAGTTCGGCGCCTCAGTGCCGTCAGTCCGCCGACTCGGTGTCCTGTTCCCGTAGGGCCGCGGGCGGCGAGGTGGTGCCACGTTCCACGAGGCTGGTGGCGAGCTGGACGTGGTGGGAGTCCGGTTCCCGGCCCTCGATCATCCGCAGCAGGGTACGCACCGCCACGCCGCCCATGCGGCGCATGGGTTGGCGCACCGTGGTCAGCGGGGGTGACATCCACTTCGCCGGCGGGATGTCGTCGAATCCCACCACGCTGAGATCGTCGGGGGTGCGTAGGCCGCCGCGGCGCGCACCCTCGATCACCCCGAGGGCGACCGCATCGCAGATGCACACCACGCCGGTGGGGGGCGTGGAGTCGCGGGCCAGGGAGCGACCGATCGCGAAGCCCGTCTCGTACTCCGTGTCGCCGGGATAGGTGAGCCTCTCGTCGAAGGGCACGCCGGCGCGTTCGAGCGCGCTGCGGTACCCGGCGAACCGCTCGAGGCCGAAGTCGCTGTCGTGGTCGACCCCGATGTACCCGATGCGGCGATGCCCGAGGTCCAGCAGGTGGGTGGTGGCCATGGCGCCACCCGCCCAGTTCGTGGCGCCGATGGAGACGACGCGGTCGTCCACCCGCGACTTCGAGTCGACCGTGACGATGGGGAAGTCAGCCTCGCGCGCCGCTCGGAGGAACTCCGGTTCGATCGTCGAGGTCACGATCAGCGCGCCGCGGGCCTCGGTGGCCAGAAGGCGGTCCAGTACCACGGCGTCCACGCCCTTGCCGCGTCGCAGGAGTTGCGTGAGCACCTCCACGCCGGACTCGGTCGCGGTCGCCAGCGCCCCGGAGAAGAGTTCGCCGCTGTATACCGACCCGAAACCGTCGAACGCCGCCACGATCATGTTCTCGCGCTGCGGATGCCGGACGGGTCTACGCCGGAACCCGAGTTGAGCGGCGGCGTGGAGCACGCGTTCGCGGGTGTCCGCGGCGACGTGGGGCTTCCCGGCGAGCGCCTTGGACGCGGCTGGGACGGAACAACCCGCCTCACGCGCCACGTCGGCGAGGGTGACGCGACGCGGCTGCGCATCGGATGCATCAGGCATGCCCCCACCCTACTCGCCCGAAACTTTCATCCGGTCTCGATTGAGTTTCAGATCGCCGAATCCGCGTGATTTGGGGGAGTGACACCCTTGACGGCGCGATCAACCGCGGCAAGTATCGGGTTGTCCGGTCACCCAACACCCCCATGGGCCGGAAAGTTTCAGAGACAAACGTCGACGACGACGGAAGGAAGCTCATGCAAACGAAGAGACGGCTCAGCGTGGTTGCGGCTCTCACGGCCTCGATCGGTCTGCTTGCAGCGTGCGGCAGTGGAGTCCAGCCCGGGGAGGGCAGTGACGCGGGCGACGGCGAGTCCAGTGCTGCCGGCGGCAGCGCCACCGCCTCCGCCTGGATCACGACCGGGTCCAGTGCCCTGTGGGCGGACTCCTTCGAGTGGTGGAACGAGCAGAACCCCGACGAGGCGTTCGAGGTCGAGGCCTTCGCCAACGATGCCTACAAGGAGAAGATCCGCACGGCGGTCGGCGCCGGCAACGCCCCGACGCTGATCTTCGGCTGGGGCGGTGGTGGCCTGAAGGAGTACGTCGACAACGGCAACGTGGTGGACATCACCGAGGGGACGCAGGACGTCCTGGACCGCGTGATCCCCTCCGTCGCGGCCGGAGGCATCGTCGACGGCTCGGTGTACGGTGTGCCGAACGCGCAGAGCCAGCCCGTCATCATGTACTACAACGCCGAGCTCTTCGAGCAGGTCGGCGCGGAGGTCCCCACCACCTGGGACGAGGTGATGGAGGTCACCGCCACGTTCAACGAGGCGGGAATCGCGCCGTTCTCGGTTGCCGGGCAGTCCAAGTGGCCCTACCTGATGTGGATCCAGTACCTCACGGACCGCATCGGCGGCCCCGAGGTCTTCCAGGCGGTGCTCGACAACGAGCCCGACGCATGGTCCGACCCCGCGATCACCGAAGCGCTCACCAAGATCCAGGAGCTCGTCGAGGCCGACGGGTTCGTGGACGGGTACGGATCGGTGGTGGCCGATGCCAACGCCGACCTCGCCCTGCTCTACACCGGCCGCGCCGCGATGATGCTGCAGGGCTCCTGGGTGTACTCGACCTTCAAGGCCGACGCCGAGGAGTTCACGATGGACGGTGGCCTCGGGTACACCACCTTCCCCGAGGTGGAGGGCGGCGCCGGTGACCCCGCGAACATCGTGGGCAACACCTCCAACTACTGGTCGGTCTCCGCCGATGCCGATGAGGCGGCACAGGAGACCGCGGTCTCCTACCTCAACGAGATCATCTTCGACGAGGAGTACACCGACCTGCTGCTCTCCGAGGGTGGCGTTCCCCCGGTGACAGGCCTGGAGGACCGGATCGCGGAGATCGAGGACTCCTCGTTCGTGGAACTCGCCTACGGCATGGTGCGCGACGCCCCGCACTTCCAGCTCTCCTGGGACCAGGCGCTTGCTCCTGCGGCCGCTCAGGAACTGCTGACGAACCTGGAGAACATCTTCTTGCTCCAGATCACGCCGCAGGAGTTCGTCGACAACATGAACGCGACCATCGAATGACCCGTGGCGCCGGAACCGGTGCGGCTCGTCGCCGCCGCACCGGCCCGGCCCCATGGCTGGCGGCGCCGGCGCTGGGGTTCTTCGCGTTCTTCGCGCTGCTTCCCCTCGTCGGGGTCCTCGTCCTGAGCTTCACCAGCTGGGACGGGCTGGGGTCCCCCGAGTTCATCGGTGGATCCAACTGGTCGCGCATGCTCGCCGACCCCCTCACCCACAACGCCATCTGGCTCTCGGTCAAGGTCGTGCTGCTGTGTCTGCTCTTCCAGGCGCCGGCCAGCCTGCTGCTCGGGGTTTTCATGGCCGGCAAGCAGAAGTGGCGTGAGGTGCTGTCCATCCTGTACTTCCTGCCGCTGCTGTTCTCCTCCGCGGCGGTGGCGATCGCGTTCAAGTCGCTCCTCGACCCCAACTTCGGGCTCGGGGCGGCCACCGGACTGGACTTCCTCAGTCAGGACTGGCTCGGGCAACCCGACCTCGCGCTCGTGGTGACGGTCTTCGTCATCTCGTGGTGCTTCATCCCGTTCCACTCGCTGCTCTACCAGGCGGGTGCGCGGCAGATCCCGACCACGATGTACGAGGCGGCGCTGCTCGACGGCGCCAACACCTGGCAGCGGTTCTGGCAGATCACGATCCCGCAACTGCGGTACACGATCGTCACCTCGACCACGCTGATCCTGGTGGGGTCGCTCACCTACTTCGACCTGATCTACGTGCTGACCGGTGGTGGCCCGGGGGATGCGACCCGCATCCTTCCGCTGCACATGTACCTCACCGGATTCCGATCCTTCGACATGGGTGGTGCCAGCGTGGTCGCCGTCCTGCTCGTGGTGGTGGGCCTGACGATGTCGCTCGGACTCAACCGGATGTCCGGGAGCCACCGCATGGACTCTCAGCAGGAGGGAGCCTGATGACCGCCGTGAAGACTCGACCCAACATCATCGGGTCCTTCCTCGCGTGGGCGTGGCTCGCCGTCGTGCTGCTGCCCATCTACTTCATCCTGGTCTCCAGCCTGCGCCCGCAGGCGGTGTACTACACCGAGAATCCGCTCTCGATCCCCTCCGAGCCGACGCTGGGCGCCTATCAGCGAGTGCTGGAGAATGACTTCCTGCGGTACTTCGCCAACAGCGTGATCGTCACCCTGGCGACCGTGGCCATCCTGTTGGCGGTCTCGCTGATGGGCTCCTACGTCATCGTGCGATCCAGCAGCCCGGCCGCACGGCGGATCTTCACGATATTCCTGCTCGGTCTCGCCATCCCGATGCAGGCCACGATCATCCCGGTGTACTACCTGATCGTTCAGCTGGGCCTGTATGACACGCTCTGGGCGCTCATCCTGCCCTCGGTGGCGTTCGCGATCCCGATCACCGTGCTCATCCTGGTGAACTTCATTCGCGACGTCCCCAAGGAACTCTTCGAATCCATGCGGGTCGACGGTGCGGGGGACTGGATGATCCTGTGGCGCCTCGTGCTCCCGCTGACCAAGCCCGCGCTGAT
Organism: Serinibacter salmoneus; assembly: GCF_002563925.1. NCBI lineage: Bacteria > Bacillati > Actinomycetota > Actinomycetes > Micrococcales > Beutenbergiaceae > Serinibacter > Serinibacter salmoneus. The sequence goes on from NZ_PDJD01000001.1 coordinate 3,186,317, forward strand.
GACGGTCGGGATCTACGACGCCCTCACCGTGTGGAACGGGTTCCTCTTCCCCCTGGTGCTCACCCAGAGCGCGGACATGCGCGTGATCCCGCTGTCGCTGTGGAGCTTCCAGGGAGAGTTCTCCACCGACATCCCCGCGGTGCTCGCCGCGGTGGTCCTGTCCATCCTGCCGCTGCTTGCCGCCTACATCGTGGGCCGTCGCCAACTGGTGGCGGGTCTGACCGCCGGCTTCGGCAAGTAGCCGACCCATCGACTTCCTCAGCAGAAAGGCTGCACCATGACCGAGATCCACGTCGCCACCAACGGCGATGACACCGCCGCCGGTACCGAGGCGGCCCCGCTGCGCACGATCGGCGCCGCAGCCGAACGGGCCGTGCCCGGGGACACCGTGCTGGTGCACGCCGGCACCTACCGCGAGTGGGTCAAGCCACGCCGCGGTGGCCTGAGCGATGCCCGGCGCATCACCTACGCCGCCGCCCCCGGCGAGCACGTGCGCATCACCGGCGCCGAGGTGATCACCGGCTGGGAGCCGGACCAGGGAGCGGCGTGGCGCGCCGTCGTGCCCAATGCCCTCTTCGGGGACCACAACCCCTTCGCCCGGGAGGTCGAGGGTGACTGGGTGGTGCAGCGACCAGGACAGGGCCCGCGTCACCTGGCCGAGGTCTACCTCGACGGCGCCGGCTCCTACGAGGTGGAGACCCTCGAGGAGGTCCGGGAGCCGCGCGAGCGGCGCACGGTGCTGGATGACTGGACCGAGCGGGAGGTCCCGGTCCCCGATGTGGCGGCCACCCGTCGCACCTGGTACGCGGAGGTCGGGCAGAGCGAGACCACCATCTGGGCGAGCTTCGACGGCGCCGACCCGCGCGAGCACGAGGTGGAGATCAACGTGCGCCGCTCGGTCTTCTACCCCACCGAGCACCACCTGGACTACATCACGGTGCGGGGCTTCGAGCTCGACAAGGCCGCCTGCCCGTGGACCCCGCCGACCGCCGACCAGCCCGGTCTGATCGGCCCGAACTGGGCCAAGGGCTGGATCATCGAGGACAACGACATCCACGACGCGAAGTGCTCCGCGGTCTCGCTGGGCAAGGAGGCATCCACCGGACACAACTACTGCACCGAGCGCGGTGACAAGCCCGGCTACCAGTACCAGCTCGAGTCGGTCTTCATCGCCCACTCCCGCGGGTGGGATGCCGAGCACATCGGCTCCCACATCGTGCGCCGCAACCACATCCACGACTGCGGGCAGAACGGCGTGGTCGGACACCTCGGCTGCGTGTTCTCCGTGATCGAGGACAACCACATCCACGCGATCGCCACCAAGCGCGAGTTCTACGGGTATGAGATCGGCGGGATCAAGCTGCACGCCGCGATCGACGTGCAGATCCGCGGCAACCGGATCCACGACTGCTCGCTGGGGACCTGGCTGGACTGGCAGACCCAGGGCACCCGCGTCACGCGCAACCTGTACTACGACAACTGCCGCGACCTGTTCATCGAGGTCAGTCACGGTCCCTACGTGGTGGACCACAACGTGCTCGCCTCGCCGGTCGCCCTGGACAACTTCAGCCAGGGCGGGGCCTACGTGCACAACCTGGTGGGTGGCGCCGTGCGGCTGGAGACGGTGCGCGACCGCGCCACCCCCTACCACCTGCCGCACACCACCCAGGTGGCGGGATACGCGGTGATCGAGGGCGGTGACGACCGGTGGATCGGCAACGTCTTCCTCGGTGGGGACCTGGCCGCGGCCTACCCGCAGGGCACGCTGGGGCATGAGCTGTCGGGCTACGGCACGGCGGGATACGCCGCCTACCCCGCCACATTCGAGGAGTACCTGCAACGCGTGGACACCGAGGGCGATCACCAACGCTTCCTCGGACAGCTGCAGCCGGCCTACCTCGCCCGCAACGTCTACCTGACCGGCGCGGCGGGACGCGACGGCGAGGACTCCCCGGTGGTGCTCGAGGGTGCGGCCGGGATCGCGGTGCGCGAGGAAGGCGACGCGGTCTACCTGGAGGCGAGGATGCCCGAGGGCTTCGACGAGGCCCGGCACGCGGCGGCTCACGCGGGCGAACTCCCCCGGGTCCGGTTCGCCGACGCCGAGTTCGAGGAGCGGGACGGCAGCCCCGTGCGGCTGGAGACGGACCTGCTGGGGGAGGCCGCGGCGTCCGGCACCCCGGTGGCGGCCGGCCCGATCGCCTCGCTCACGGCAGGCAGCGCCCGCATCCGCGTGTGGTGATCCACCTCGCGGCGCACCCGGGACCTCATGCCCGGGTGCGCCGCAGCGCCGTTGCCTAGCGTGGAGGGGTGGACACGCTGACACCGCTCGTCGCCGAGACCGACGCCACCACGGGGGAGGAGCGCCGCACCTTCGAGGCCGCGGACGTCTTCTTCTCCACCACCGATACCAAGGGCGTCATCACTCACGCCAACGAGACCTTCCTGCGGCTGGCCCGGCTCGAGACCGACGCCGCGATCGGCTCGCCCCACAACCTCATCCGCCACCCCGGCATGCCCGGGGGCGCCTTCCGCCTGGTGTGGGACGAACTCGAGGCGGGGCGCCCGGTCTGCCTCTACATGGCCAACCGCGCTAGTGACGGGGTGCGCTACGACGTCGCCGCCACCATCAGCCCGATCGACGGCGGCTACCTCTCGGTGCGCCTGCGCCCCGGCGTGGCCGAGCTCGAACGGGGCGTGTTGCGCGCGCTGGACGCCACGCGCGCTGCCGAGCAGCAGTGGCAGGAGGGCGGCGTGGGTCGTCACGAGCGCGCCGAGCGCGGTTCCCAGGTGCTGCTCGAGCAGCTGGCGGACCTCGGGTACGCCTCGATGGCCGACCTCACCCGGGCGGTGCTGCCGCGCGAGGTCGAGGCCTTCCTCGCCGCGGTCCCCCCGGCCCGCGCGATGGGTGCCGGCCCCGGGCCGCTGCCCGCCGTGCTGCGTGCCGCGCAGAGCCTCGGGGTCAACGTCGGGGCCTTCGCCACGCGACTGGCCGACTTCGAGGACCTGGCTCGCCGGGTGCAGGCCGAGCGCGAGAGTGTGACCCCGGTGCTGGGGGACCTGCGCCGGGTCGGCTCTCTCCTGCAGGAGGTCGCCGCCGCGGTGGCGGACCCCGACCTCGCCGCGCGTACCCGGGACATGGACGGGTGGATCGGTGAGGCGATCGCGGGCCTGGAGGATCTACCCGGCCAGCTGGACGACCTGCAGCGGGCGCTGCGTGACCTCGCCCTGCGCACCAGCATGCTCGTGCTGCACACCCACACCGTGAGCCGGTTCACCAGCGAGGTCATCGCCTCCGGGCAGGAGCGCGGAACCGAACTGCGGCTGCTCTCGGATGCGCTTGCGCACGCGCTGGCGCAGGCGGAGCGGCAGGTGGAGGACGTGACGCGGCTGCTGCGGGAGATCCCCGAGCAGGTCGAGGCCGCCGTGCGCAGCACCGACAAGGTCGAGGTGCGCGCGGACGGGTGGCGCGCCGCCGTGACCGCGGATCAGGCACCGGCGGAAGCGAGGGCCGCGGCCGAGGAGGTGTGCCGCGTGATGCGCACCCAGCTGCAGCCACTGGGTGAGATCGTCGGGCTCTCGGCGCGGATGCGGCAGACGCCGGTGCGGTTCGAGGTGGCGCAGGCGCGGGAGCAGGTGCAGCACATCGCCGCCGGGGTCGCCGGCCTCGCCTGAGGCCGAGGCGCCCGCCGGTGGCGGGCCGGAACCCGTCGCGGGCCGGCTTCCGTTGCCGGCGGCCCCCGGGTGTGAGACGGTGGCGGGGAGCCCGATCAGGGTCTCCCGGACGAGGGGTGCCGTACCCGGTGTGCGACAAGACGGCCCACGGGAGGTTGTCATGTCGTGGCTCGTTCTCATTCTCTCCGGGGTGCTGGAGGCCGTGTGGGCCACCGCCCTGGGCAAGTCGGAGGGATTCACCCGCCTCGGGCCGTCCCTGGTCTTCGCCGGTGCCCTGCTCGCGAGCATGGCGGGCCTCGCCTACGCCATGCGGGAGCTGCCGGTCGGCACGTCGTACGCGGTGTGGGTCGGCATCGGCGCGGTGCTGACCGTGGTCTATGCCATGGCCACCGGCGGCGAGGTCGTGTCGGTGCTGAAGGTGCTGTTCCTGCTGATGATCGTCGGGGGAGTTCTCGGGCTGAAGCTGATCACGCACTGAGGCTCATGCCCGTGGTGGCTCGTAGGCGAGCTGCAGCACCCGCGTCTGCCCGCGGTGCACCAGCAGTGCCCGTCCGGGTGGTGCGTGCCGCGCCTTCACCCCGCCCACCAACGCTCCCTCCGCTGGGTCGCCGGAGAGCAGGATCCCCGGTGCGCCCAGATCCCGCGCGGCCTGCAGCACCGGGTCGAACGAGGCGCGGGCGGCGCCCCCGGTCCTGCGGGTGAACACGAGCCGCAGGCCGATATCGGCGGCGAAGGGGAGCAGGGGCACCAGGGGGGCGAGCGCGCTGCCCTGCGACGTGGTGAGCAGGTCGTAGTCGTCCGCGAGCACCGTGACCTCGGCGCCGTGCCACCAGGACCTCGTGCGCAGTTGCGCCGGGGTGACCTCGGCTCCGGGCAGACGCCCGCGCAGGTACTCGGCCAGGGATGTCACCTGCGCGAGCGCCGCCTCGTGACTCGCGGCGTAGCCCAGCAGTGCGGGTTCCGCCACGTCCGAGAGCAGGGACCGGCGCGGGTCCAGGACGAGGACCTGATCCCCCGCGCCGGAGGGGGCGTGGTGCGTGACCTCCTGCGCGAGGAGCCGCAGGAGGGAGGACTTCCCCGATCCGGCGTCCCCGAACACCGTCAGCACGCGCTCGTTGCCATCCAGCAGGAACGGGTGCAGGCTCTCCTCCTCCAGGCCCAGCATGATCGAGGGCGCAGTCGGGCGATCGGGTGTGCCCGGGGGTATCGCGTCCTCTCGCACGATCCCCCCGCTGGTGATCTCCTGGCGGCTGATGCGGTCGGGCAGGAGGCGCAGGCGGGGTCCGGCGGGGCCACGCCATGCCGCGGTGAGGCGCGCCGCCCACTGGGCCTCGCCGTCGGATGCCCGCGACTGGTCCGCCAGCGGGAGCGCGAGGAGCATGGCGTGGCCCTGCGGGGTCAGGCCGCGCCCGGGCACATCGGCGGGGACGGACTGCGCGAGCCGGCGGCTGTGGACGGAGTCGGTGGTCTCGCCGAGACGCAACTCCAAGCGGGTTCCGAGCGCGTCCTTCAGCGCGGCGCGCAGGTCGAGCCAGCGCTTGGCGCTGACGATGATGTGCACGCCGAAAGCCAGGCCACGGGCCGCGATGTCCTGCACCACCGGGGTGAGGTCCTCGTGGTCGGCGCGCAGGGCGGCGTAGTCGTCGATCACGAGGTAGATCTCGCCGTACCCGTCGTCGCAGCCGGGAGCCCGGCGCGCACGGTAGTCGGTGATCGAGTCGATGCCGTGGTCGGCGAAGAAGCCCTCGCGCTGTCGCAGGATCGTGGCGACCTCCGCCACGCTGCGCCGCACCACGTCGCTCTCGCGGCGGCGGGCGTACCCGGCCACCTGCGGCCATGCGTGCACGGGGCCGAGCCCGCCCGAGAGGTCGAGGGCGAAGACCTGCACCTCGAGCGGCGTGTGTGTCAGGGCGAGCGCCGCGACGATCGTTCGCAGGGCGGTGCTCGTGCCCGACCTGGGGCCTCCGACCACGGCGATGTTCCCTCCGGCGCCGTCGAGTGGGACCGTCAGTGTCTCTCGGCGTTGCTCGCGGGGGAGGTCCACCACGGCCACGGGAAGCGCCCGATGCTCCCGCCACGTCGGGGAGTGCAGGCCCAGGGTCGGGTCCTCGGCGAGGTCGCCGAGGAGCGCGCCCAGGGCGGGCGCACTGGTCAGCGGCGGCAGCCAGATCCGGTGCGCGGGTGCCCCGAGGTCGGTCATCGCCGCCACGCACGCGCTGAGCAGAGTGTCGGGCGCACCCGGCTCAGGGGTCGGCGTGAGGGCAGGCGTGGGGGCAGGGCCCGAGACGTAGGAGGCGCGGAAGGCGCGCAACTGCGTGGGTGCCCCCCGCAGGAGACCCAGCCCGGGCTCGGCGGGCAGGGTGTGGGCGTCGGGTACGCCGAGCACCTGACGCGACTCCGCGGCGGAGAACGTGCGCAGCCCGATCCGGTAGGACAGGTGGGACTCCAGCCCGCGCAGCCGCCCCTCCTCCAGCCGCTGCGAGGCGAGGAGGAGGTGGACCCGCAGGGAGCGGCCCAGTCGCCCGATGGCCGCGAAGGTCTCGGCGAACTCGGGCCGAGCGGCCAGGAGCTCGGAGAACTCATCGCACACGATGAGCAGCGTCGGCAGCGGCTCGAGGTCCTCGCGGCCACCACGGCGTGCCCGCTCGTACTCCGCGACGCCGGCGAAGGGGCCGGTCCTGCGCAGGAGTTCCTGCCGCCGCGTGAGTTCTCCCTGCAGCGACTGCGCCATCCGTTCCACGAGGTCCAGTTCCTCGCCGAGGTTGGTGATGACGGCGGAGACGTGCGGCAGGGGTGCGATCGGCGCGAACGTCGCTCCGCCCTTGAAGTCCACCAGGAGAAGGTTCAGCTGCTCGGGGTCGTGGGTGAGGGTGAGGGCGAGGACGAGCGTGCGCAGCACCTCGGACTTGCCGGACCCGGTCGCGCCGATGAGCAGCCCGTGGGGACCGAGTCCCCCCTCGGCGGACTCCTTGAGGTCGAGCATCACCGGCGCGCCCTGCTCGTCGACACCGAGCGGGACGTGGAGCCGAGCCTCCTCTGCCCGCGCCTGCCAGGTGCGTCGCACCGTGGTGATGTCGCCGGATTCCGGGCGGGGTGGCAGCCCCAGGAGCTCCATCAGGCTCGAGGGTGCGCCGTGCTGTCCCTGGCTGCGGCACCGTGCGGCCGCGGGCGCGGCGAGCCGCCGCGCGATGGCGGTGGCCTCGGGGGCGCTCAGACTGTCGGGTCGCAGCGGCGCCACCGGTCCGGCGCCCCGCTGCAGCACGCTGCCGCCCACGAGGCGCACCAGGGCGCCGAAGGGCGGGATGTCGCCCGGCCGCGGGTCCACGCTGACCACCGTGACGCCCTGCACGCCGTCCCGGACCCGGCTGCCCTCGGCGCCGGGTGGGATCGGTCCGTCCACCACCAGGACCACATGTGGTGCGGCCATGGCGTGCAGGGGTGAGTAGGCAGGGCGCGCGTCGAGGTCGAGCGCCCGCACGGCAGTCTGCAGGGTGGGCCACGTCCCACTCGCCGGCAGCGAATCGGGGTCGCCCGGGTCGCAGGCGTGTGGCAGCCAGCGCAGCCACGACCACGACGGGTGCGGATCCGGGTCCGCGTCCGGACTCCCGCCCGGGCGCGGGGCCGGGTCGGTGTCCGAGTCGGAAGGCGGGCCCGGCGCCACGGGCACTGAGGTGATCGAGCCATCGGTGGCGGTGCGCACGACGGCGATGCGGACCTCCTGGGCCGAGGTGAAGGTGGCGAGATGGCACAGCAGGGCGCGAACCAGCCCCCGGGCGCGTTCCAGCCCAGCGGTGGTGGCCTCCGCGTGAACCTGCAGGTGGGAGTGGTCGCGCAGGTCGAGTCCGAGCGGAAGGTCGTGCTGCACCGCATGGGTGGCCAGGAACCGCTGCAGCGCCGCGCTCGCGGTCGGGTCCGGGTCGCTCATCGGCCCCGGCGCGGCGGGTTCCAGACGAAGCGCGAGGTCCTGCGGCGAGGTGCCGAGCCGGGTCAGGAGGAGGTCCGAGTCCGCGCTGGTGCGTTCCCAGACGCGATCGCCCGCCTCGATGAGGACGGCCAGGGCCGAGGGAGGAGGGAGGTGCCAGAGGTCGTGAGCTCGCTGGGCGCGGGCGGCCCTCAGCACTGCGTGGCGTTGCCCGTCGAGATGCGTCAGATAGCCGCGCCTGCTCGCCGTCACGGCCCGGGCGTGCTTCACCCGGTTCCGGGTGACCATGGCGACGACGAATCCGAGGGAGGCCATCAGGACGCACCCGGCGAAGACGTAGCGCAGCACCGAGGTCGAACCGGGGGAGCCGAAGGCGATGAGGGCCACGGACCCCACCGAACCGATGGCGGGCATCGCCATCATCAGACCCGAGAGCCCGCCCTCGGGCCGCAGCAGATCGGGCGGGGCCTCCACGTGCAGGACACCCTCGGGTCGGGCCGGCGGCAGGGGCGCGGGCGGTGACGCCGCGCGCATCTGTGGAGCCGGTGCTCCGGGCGCACCCGGAGCTCCCGGCGCATGCGGTGCCGGTGGGATATCGCGTGCTGTGGCCGGCGGCACTGTCCTCGTCATTCCCCTCGCCTCCCTCGCGCGCATCGTGGCACGTGTGCCCGACACCGCGCTCGATCCTCCCCGCACCCCTGTGGATTGTGGATAACCGCCTCAAACACTGCCAAAGAAGCCCTAGGGTGAGGTGGTCGGGACTGCGCAGGCGGTCACGGCACGAACCCTCGCGCAGCAGTGGCGCGGGGCAACGGGACGGAGGGGGAGAGATGACGGTGGCGGCGTGTGTGCTGATCGGGCTGGTCCCCGCCGTGCTGCGGTTGCTCCCCGTCGTGAGTCACCGGGCGGGCCTGCGGATCGTGACGTACTCGGGCGCGCCCGCTCGGCGCGGGGTGGCCGGAGCGCTGACCCAGCAGGCCGCGGCCGGGCTGGTCGCCACGGTGACGCGTCAGCATCGTGCGGCGCTCGCCGTGGTGCTCGCCCTGCTCGTCGTGGGGTGCGGGGTGACCGCGCTGCGCCCACCGGAGGAGCCGGTGGCGGCGCTCGGGGTGGCGGCGCTGGGGGTGGTGGTGTCGCTCTCACTGGTGCTGCAGGCGGGTCGTGAGGTCGACCCGCTGGCTGCCCGCGCCCTGCGGGTCGCCTCGGGCGCGCCGGCGTGCTGCGTGCTGGTCGCATGTGCCGCGGCGGACGCGGCCGTGGCCCGCGGCGCATCGACCGAGACGGGTGTGCCGCCGAGTGCCATGGCCTGGGTCGGTCCGCAGTGGTTGCCTCCGGGGGTCGGGCTCGCGAGCGCGGCGGTGCTCCTCGGGCTGTTCGTGGGGGCGGGGGTGGCCATGCTCTGGGGCGCCAGGGGTGGGTGGGGTCCCGGGGGCGAACCCTCCCTCACTCGTGCGAGATTCGTGGACGGCGTGGAATCGGCCACCGTGGTGTTGGCTCCGACGCTCGCACTCGGCGCGGCCGGGGTGCTCGGTGCGCTTGCCGGGATCACCCGGTGACTGGCGCGGTGAGTGGGACCAGCGCGGTGCATGACAGCGCAGTGCATGACAGCGCGGTGAGCGCGAACGGCGCAGGCGGTCCGGTGCCCGCCTCTCGAGCGGTCGCCGCCGAGCTCGTGGACCTGGCGCTCCTCGTGATCCTCATTCTCGCGGCGATGCACGTGGGTGGTGTGGTCCTGGCGCTCGTGGTGGCGGTGGAGGCGTTCGTGGTCCTGGTGGTGGTCACCGTGCGGGCAGGAACGTCCCCGGGTCATGCCGCGGCGGGCCTTCGGCTGTGTGGGCGGCGCGGTGGTGCGCCCAGCGCGGGTGCCGCCACGCAGCGGTTGGCGATCCAGGTGCTGCTCGCCCTGTCCGTGCTGGGCCTCGCGTTGCTGATGACGCCGCACCGGGCTGCGCTCGATCGGTTCTGCGGCCTGGTCCGGGTGAGGGCAGCGTGAGCGGCTTCGTGCGGATCGCCGTGGCCCGGGGAGAGGTGGTCCGCGAGGCGAGGGTGCCGCACGCCGTGGCCGTGGCCGAGGTCCTCCCAGGTCTGACTCGCCTGTTCTCCGCCCCCGGGTCCGACGCCGCCGGATCCCCGGGGTCGGGGGCGCTCGCCCTGGGGCTGAGCACCGCGGAGGGCGTCCGGATCCGCAGCGACCTCCCGCTCGCGCGTCAGGGGGTGATGGACGGCGACCTGCTGATCCTGGACGAGGTGGAGGTCGGGATCGAGGAGGTCCACCACGACCCGGCCATTGCCGTCGCCGCGGCACGCTCCACTCGCGAGGATCGCGCCTACGACCCTCGCCTGGGCGCGGTGGCCGGTTCCAGCCTGACCCTGCTGGTGGCGGTCCTCACTGTCACGGTGCTGCGCGCGGATGCGACACCGAGCGCGGTGGCGTCCGCTGACGGGGCGGCACCGTGGTGGCTGGTGGCGTGGCGGGATCGGCCCGGCGTCCTCCTGGCCGGTGGGGGGAGCCTGCTGCTGCTCCTCGCCCTGCGCCTGCAGGGGGGCGCGCGGGAATCACGCAGCCGCCGGGCGGGGTTTCTTGCGGGCGTTGCTCCGGCGATGGCCGCGTTGGCCGGATATCTGGGACTGGGGGGTGGGATTGCCGCGCCGCCTCCGGGTTCGCTCGTCGCGGCCGGCGCCACCGGCATGGTTGCGGCAGCCCTCGCCTGGTACCTCGCCCCCGCCGGTCGCCCGGTCCCGCTCATGGCGCTGGCGCCTGCGGCCTGCGCCGTCGTGGCGGGTGGCGCCATCGGCCTGGCAGGCCCCGATGCTTCACCCGTGGTCTGGGCGACGCTGTTCGCCGTCCTCACGCTCGACGTCGCCACGTCGATGCCGACCATGCCAACCATGCCAACCATGCCGACCATGCCGATGGTCGTTCCGGACCCGACCACAGCGCTGGCCCCGACCACAGCGCCGGTGCCAACACCTGCGCCGGCGCCGACGCCAGCACCTGCCCCGACCCCGGCACCGGCCCGGGGGCACGGCGCCAGGGGGCGCGGCGCTCTCCTTGCAGGCGAGTGCCTGGCGCTCGCGGGCCTGGCGATCCCGCTCGCCTCGGCCGGAGTCGCCGCGCTCGTGCTGGCGGGTCTCGGGCTCCTCGCCGTGGTGCTCGCCCGCTGGCGACGGCATTCGAGGGTGTGCACCCTCGGATGGGTGACGACCCTGCTCCTGGTGCCGCCGCTCGCGGTCCTCGCGGCGGGACTCACCTGACGTGCCCAGCCGTGGGGAGCTGCTCCAGGCGCAGCGGTGGGAGCGTCGTCGGCTCCTCGCCGCCTTCCGCACCGGGAGCGTCCAGGAGGACTGGCGCCCGGGCCGCGGTGTGGTGGCGAGCCTCGTGGTGGCGGGTATGGCGCTCGGCGGGAGTTGCCTCGCGGGCATGCTCGAGCCCCGGTTGCCGCAGGGGTGGGGCGACGGGCGCATCATCGTGGTCCGCGAGAGTGCGGAGCGGTTCGTCAGCCGGGAGGACGCCCTGGTGCCCGTGCCGAACCTGGCCAGTGCGCGTCTGCTTACCTCCGCCGACGCCCCGGTCCTGACACTGGACCGTGCGCTGCTCCACGGTGTGGCGCGTGAGCCTGCGGCCGGCATCGCGGGTGCACCCGACCGGGTCGCCACCCCCGAGTCCCTCGTGCGCGACGCCTGGCTGGCGTGTGCTCCCTCGCAGGACGCCTCGCCCGGGGACGTCGCCGGTGCCACGAGCGCAGCCGCCGGTGCGTGGAACCACCCGCGACTGTGGGTCGGGGCGGGCGCCTGGGGCGGCGAGGATTCCTGGCCTGCGCGTGAGGACGGCCGCGAGGTGGCGGCCCTGGTCACCTCGGGGGAGTACCTGGCGCTGATCGTCGGTTCGCGTCGCCACGAGCTCACCGGGGATCGCGTGGACGGCGTGCTACGTGCCGTGGGCCTGTCCCGCGCGGACGCGCGAGAGGTCTCCCCGGCGTGGCTCGCGTTGCTGGAGCCAGGAGACCCGATCGCTCCGTTCGAGGTGGCGGGTGCTGGCCGGCCCACGGCGGGGGTGCTCGGCGACCTGGGTGTGGCTGCGGGTGATGTGGTGGTGGTCGAGGGTGAGCCCCACCTCGCGCTCGCCGGCGGCGACCTGGTGGCGCTCACCCCGTTCGCCGACGCGGTGTACACCGCGGGTCCAGGTGGGCTGCTCGGGCGCTGGGACGCCGAGCCCGCCCAGATTGCGCAGGTGCCCGATGGTGACCCCGCCGACCTGTGGCCCGCGCGATGGCCGCAGGGGTTGCCGGATCCCGTGGCGGAGGGTGAGGTCCCGTGCGTGCTGCTGCAGACGGCGAGCGGTGGTGTGCGCCTGATGGCCGCCCCGGCGGGGGAGGTGACGGGGGCGGACGCCGTGACCCTGGTGCCCGGCACCGGCGCCCTCGTGCGCGTGGAGTTCGCCGCGGAGACCGGCTCGGGGGGCGGCGGGGAGACCGGCTCGGGGGTGGGCGCCGAGACGGGCGAGATGCTCGCCTACCTCGACGAGACGGGGACCGCCTTCCCGTTCGCGAGCGGAAGCGGCACCGACCCCGGCGAGGCGATACGGCGCCTGCTCGGCGAGGACGTCGAGCCCGTGACCGTCCCGCCAGCCTGGGCGGACCTGCTCCCGGTGGGCGTGGCGCTCTCGATCCAGGCCGCTGAGAGTCGGTGAGGGTCGGTGAGAGCCGCTGAGGGCCGCTGAGGGCTGCTGAGGGCTGCTGACTGGTTCGCGCAGGCGAGCGCCACGATGGGCGGGACGATCGCTCGTCCCGCCCGTCGCCGTCGTACCAGTACCCGCGATAGCCCGGCCTCAGCCCCAGGCCGCGGCGTTCGCCGCCTCCCGTGCCTGGAAGTTCTCGCCGCTGGCGCGGGTGGCCGCTCCGATCGCCTGGAGCACCTGCTCCATCTCGACCAGCGCGTTGTCCCACCGCAACTGCACGTCGCGGTAGGCCTGCGATGCCACGCCGGTCCAGTTCGCCTCGTGCGCCGCGAGCTGCCCCTTCATGTCCTCCAGGCGTGCCCGCAGGGCGGCCACGCCCGCCTGGATGTCGCCGGCGGCCTGGGCCACGCGTCCGAACTCCACCGTGATGTTCTCGCTCATCCTCGTGCTCCTCAGCTCAGGCGTGCCGCGAGGTGCGACATCGCGTCGGTGGTCTCCACGTCCTGGGCGACGTACGCCGCCTGGCTGGACTGCAGGATCTGACCGAACTCGTCCAGGGAGCTCAGCAGGGTCGTCGTCGAGCCGGTCCAGCGCGAACGGACCTGATGGAACGCGCTCGCCCCGGCGCCGAGCCATGCACCGCCGAGGGAGTCCAGCTGCGCGTTCATCGAGGCGATCGCCTGAGTCAGTTGAGTCTTGCCGTCCTGCAGGATTCCCACGGATGCGGTGATCGCGTTGTCCCGGGAGACGAATCCGGTTGCCATGTCGCCGTCCTCTCGCGTCGGCGCCGCTCGGTCCGTACCAAACAGTGTTACACCGACTCAAAGAGAGTAGAACGACTCGCTCTGGTGGGCCGCCCGCGGCGGAGGCCCTGTGGACAGCCGCCGGACACGCGGGCGGGTGCGACGGGGTGGCCGGGCCCGGGTCGGGGGAATCGGATGGCCGATCGCGGGGGCACACGCGCCGGCACACGCGCCCGGACGCAGGCAAACCGCCACACCCCCACCTCGCCGTAACCACACGTTGACAACGCAATGCCAACAGATCACGGTCGTGTTTCTGTTTGCTGATCTGAGAAGGAAACCGTTGCGCTCAGTGTTCACCTCTGGCTAACGTTCCGGACACCCGCGTCAGCAACGGCCCAGCAGAGGGTCAAGGAGGGGGAGAAGCCGTGGAGCTGATCCTTGTCGGAGTCGACCGAAGCGAGGCGAGTTCGCGAGCCGTGCGCTTCGCATGCGCCCGCGCCCAGCAGGAAGAGGCGGGGGTGTTCCTCGTCCACGTGATCCCCTGGTCGCCGTACTCCTTCACCACGCAGGACGAGCTGCAGCACCGCACCACCGTGAAGCAGAAGGAGATCGAGGCCGCCACCGAGCAGATCATGGCGCCGATGGTCGAACTCGCCGAGTCCCTCGGCGCGCCCGTCCACACCGCTGAGGTTCGCCACGGCGACCCCGTGGACATGATGATCGCCCTCGCCGACAGCTTCTCCGTCGCCGAGATCGTCGTCGGGCGCACCGGTGACAGCCGGATCCGTCGCGCGATCTTCGGCAGTCTCCCCTCTCACCTGACGCAGATGGCGTCCGTACCCGTGACGGTGGTGCCCTGATGGATGCAGTGCTGAATGCGATCACCGACACGGTCTTCTACTCCGTGGACGTCGGCGGCGTCGCCCTCCCGCTCATCGTGGTGTGGCTCGTCATCGCCGCGTTCTTCTTCACGTTCTACCTGAAGTTCCTCAACATCCGCGGCTTCAAGCACGCGATCGACCTGGTCCGCGGCAAGTACTCCAAGCCCGAGGACGAGGGGGAGGTCTCCCACTTCCAGGCGCTGGCCACCGCCGTCTCCGGCACCGTGGGGCTCGGGAACATCGCCGGTGTCGCGGTGGCGATCTCGCTCGGTGGCCCGGGTGCCACGTTCTGGATGATCCTGGCCGGGTTCCTCGGCATGAGCACCAAGCTCGTGGAGTGCACGCTGGGGGTGAAGTACCGCCGTGCGCACGCCGACGGCAGCGTGTCCGGCGGCCCGATGTACTACCTGCGCGACGGCCTGGCCAAGCTCGGCATGGCCGGGCTCGGCAAGGTGCTCGCGGTGCTCTTCGCGATCTTCTGCATCCTGGGTTCGCTCGGTGGCGGGAACATGTTCCAGTCCAACCAGGCGACCTCGCAGATCCTCAACGTCTTCAACGTGCCGCTGGAGGACCGCGGGACGCCCTCGCTCATCATCGGCATCGTCTTCGCCGTGGTCGTGGGCGCGGTGATCCTGGGCGGCATCAAGAGCATCGCGAAGGTCACCGAGAAGGTCGTCCCCTTCATGGCCGTGGTCTACGTGCTCGCCTGCCTCATCGTCATCTTCGGCAACATCTCCGCCGTGCCGACGGCCTTCGGGGAGATCATCTCCGGGGCCTTCAACCCGCAGGGGATCGCCGGCGGCTTCATCGGGGTACTGATCGTCGGGTTCCAGCGCGCGGCCTTCTCCAACGAGGCCGGCATCGGTTCGGCCTCCATCGCGCACTCCGCGGTGAAGACGGACCAGCCCTCCACCGAGGGGCACGTGGCGCTCCTGGAGCCGTTCATCGACACCATCATCATCTGCACCATGACGGCGCTGACCATCGTCATCACCGGGGTGTGGGCGATCCCGGAGGCGGCCGACGGCGACGGCGTGCAGCTCACCTCGGCGGCCTTCGAGTCGGTGATCCCGTGGTTCCCGACGGTGCTCGCGGTCGCCGTGGTGCTGTTCGCGTTCTCCACGATGCTGTCCTGGAGCTACTACGGCATGAAGGCCACCGGTTACCTCTTCGGCGACAGCCGCACCGCGGAGAACGTCTACAAGGTGATCTTCTGCGTCTTCGCGGTGATCGGCTCCACCACGGCGATGGACTCCGTGCTGGGCTTCTCCGACGCCGCGATCTTCCTCATGTCGATCCCGAACCTGATCGGGATGTACATCCTGGCCCGCGTGGTGAAGAAGGAGATCACCCAGTACCGCGCGAAGGTCAAGTCCGGCGAGATCGCGATGGTGAAGTAGCCCGCACTCCCGGTCGATGCGGCCCGGTCCCCGCTCGGGGGCCGGGCCGTTTCCCGTGTCGATGCCGGGATGCCCATACTGGGACATGCCCCACCCCGTGACGCAGACCCGCACCAGGCTCGGGCACGCCCTGTTCACGAAGGTGGCGGGCGATCAGGGCCTGGACTCCCGCGCCAGGATCCACCTGACCCCCGGCCCGCGGTGGTTCGAGGCCGACAGCCCGATCCAGCGGGTGCACGGGGACTCCTCGATGTTCATCGGGGGGTTGCGTGCCCTGCTGCTGCAGTCCCTGCACCCGTTGGCGATGGCCGGTGTGGCGGGGCACTCCGGGTACCGCGGTGACCCGTGGGGGCGCCTGGCCCGCACCGCCACGTTCCTGGCCACGACCACGTTCGGTCCCGCCGAGCAGGCGCAGGAGACGATCGATGCGATCCGCGCCGTCCACGAACGGGTGCGCGGCAAGGCGCCGGACGGGCGGCCCTACCGGGCGAGCGACCCGCACCTGCTCGCGTGGGTGCATGCCGCCGAGATCGACTCCTTCCTGCGCGCCCACCAGCGCTACGGTCGCCGCGCGCTCACGCCGGCCGAGGCCGACGCCTACGTGGCACAGGCCTCCCGGGTCGCCACCGCGCTCGGCGTGCTGGAGCCACCGCGCACGACGGCGCAGCTCGCCGCCGTACTGGATTCCTACCGCGGGGAGATGGCCGCCTCCGAGGCCGCCCTGGATGCCGCGGCGTTCCTGTTGCACGAGCCGCCGCTGGACCCCGGCTCCCGGCAGGGATACCGGCTGGTGGCCGCGGGCGCCGTCGCGTTGCTGCCGCGCTGGGCGCAGCAGGAACTGCGGATCGGCGGCCCGGTCACCCGCACCCTGGGCCCGGCGGCGGGCTGGGCCGCGACGCGGACGATCCGCTGGGCGCTGGCGGCCGTGGACACGGCCGGCCCCTGACCCTCCGCGAGGTGGTTCTGCAGGTACCGCGAGGTGGTTCTGCAGGTACCGCGAGGTGGTTCTGCAGGTATGGCGCGCCAGCCCCGTGCCGTGACCTTCGGCCCGCGCGCCGCCGTCACCCGGGTGCCAGGCTGGTCGGACAGGGGAAGGAGCGCATCATCGCCACCGAGAGCACCAACACATCCGCCAGCAGCACACCCACCACCGCACCCTTCGACACCGCACCCTTCGACACCGCACCCTTCGACACCGCGGCGTTCCTCGCCGGCCTCGATGAGATCTTCGCCGCCCACGAGGGCACCACCCGCGCTGAGCCCTACCTGCAGGCCGCCCTCACCCGTGCCGAGCAGTCCCGCGATGCCGCCGCCCGGCTCACCGTGCTCAACGAGATGGTCGGGTTCTACCGCTCCACCGGCACCCACGACCAGGCCTGCGGTCGCGCCGAGGAGGCACTCACGATCGCCGCGGCCCTGGCCCCCGGGAGTGACGCGCACGCCGCCACCCTGACCAACGCCGCGACCGCCCTGAGCGCCGCGGGCCGCTACAGCGAGGCCGTGGAGCGCTACACCCAGGCCCTGGAGGTCGCCGAGCGCGCCTACGGCGCGGGTGATCGCCGCCTCGCGGCGCTGCACAACAACCTCTCGATCCTGCGCAGCGAGACCGGTGACCCGGCCGGTGCCATCGGCGAACTCGAGGCGGCCCTGGCGATCCTGGAGGGTGGCGGCACGAGCGGGAGCGACGCCGTCGACTCCGATGCCGCGCTGGATGCCGCCACCACCCACACCAACCTGGCCCTCGCGCTGTTCACCCTCGGCCGCGCCGAGGAGGCCGCCGCTCACGCCGAGGCCTCGATGGCGATCTACCGCGGCGCGCACGAACGCAATCCGCACTACGCCTCGGCGCTGGCCGGTCACGCCGAGGCGTGCTTCCGGATGGGTCGGCCCGCGGAGGCGGTGGACGCCTACCGCCGCGCCCTGGACATCATCGAGGAGTGCTACGGGCGCGCCAGCGACGCCTACGCCGTGACGGCGGAGAACCTCGCCGAGGCGGAACGTGCGCTCACCGGCCAGGCCACCCCCGCCGCCGGCCAGGCCACACCGGCCACCTCCCCGGGCGGGCCGACGGCGCGGGGCGAGTCTGCGCCGTCGGGCACCGCTCTCCCGGCCCGAGCGGGCACCCCGGTGCGCCCCGCGCTGCAGATCGACCGGGAGTACTGGGAGCGGTTCGGGTTGCCGATGCTGCGTGAGCGCTACCCGCACCACGTGGGGCGGATCGCCGCGGGTCTGGTGGGGCACGGCAGCGAGTGCTACGGGTTCGACGACGCCCACTCCCGTGACCACGACCTGGGCCCCGGGTTCTGCCTGTGGCTCACGGCCGAGGACTACGCCGAGATCGGCGAGCGGCTGCAGGCCGACTACGAGGCGCTCCCGACCACGTTCGGGGGTCTCGGTCCTCGGCTGGAGTCGGGGCGCGCGGTCGGCGAGCAGCGTCGCCTCGGGGTGTTCGAGATCGGGGACTTCTACGAACGGATCACCGGCTATCGCCGCGCTCCCGAGACGGTGCACGAATGGCTGATGCTCGAGGAACCCACCCTCGCCGCCGTCACCAACGGCGCCGTGTTCGGCGACCCACTCGGGGAGTTCCGCGGGGTGCGTGACTCCTTCCGGTTGATGCCCGACGACGTGCGCCTGGCGCTGATGGCGCGTCGCCTGGGGATGATGGCGCAGGCGGGGCAGGTGAAGGCGCCCCGGATGCTCGAGCGCGGTCAGGGGGAGGCGGCCTGGCTGGCGTTGGGGGAGTTCGTGCGGGCGAGCGCGTCGCTGGTGTACCTCGTGAACAAGCCGGCACGGGTGGGGTACCTGCCCTACTACGCCTGGCAGTTCCCGGCGCTGCGGCGGCTCTCGGGGCGACTGGGGGCGAAGCTGCCGGAGGTGGTGGAGGACCTGGCGGCGATCGTGGCGCTCGCCTCCGCGGCGTGCAACGGCGCCGACGCGGCCGCCTGGGCCGAGGTGACGCAGCGCATCGAGCGGGTGTGCGCCGCGGTGGCGCGGGTGCTCTCCCGCAGTGGCCTGAGCGACACCGCCGATCCGTTCCTGGAGACCCAGCGCGCGCAGGTCGCCGCCCGGATCGCCGACCCGTGGCTGCGGGGGGTGAGCGCATGACGCACCCCGTGGTGGCCGCGGCCGAGGAGGTCGTGGCGCAGGAGTGGCAGCAGTTCCAGGAGGTGCAGGGCCTCGACGGCCGCGCGCAGTGCCAGGACGACTGGCCCACGTTCCACCAGATGCGGATCAGCCAGTTCCTGGCGTGGCCGCTCGCGCTGATCGAGTCCTACTCCCGCGACCTCGCGGGAGCCCGCTCGGTGGGCCGCAACCTCGTGAGCGAGAAGTACGGCCGCATGATGGCCGACACCGATCCGATCGCCTACGCGCGCGACATCGCCCCCGTGGTGCAGGAGCTCCCCGAGCAGCGCATCGCGCAGCAGGAGGAAGTGGTGACCACCCAGGTCGCCTGGGCCGCGGACTTCATGGCGCGCTACCCGCGCCTGGGCGCCGGGATGCGGGTGCTGCGCACCGCGCAGGACACCCCGACCGAGACCTCCTTCGAGACCTACCTGCGCGGCGAGCTCGGCAGCTACTCCGGGCGCACGTTCGCGATGTACCGCGCGATGATCGCGGGACTGCGCTCCGAGGGCGGCAACCTCACCGAGCAGATCCTCGGCTGGACGGTGCGGCTGGCCGGTTACCCGGGTCTCGCGGAGGCGGAGGCCGCCCAGCCGCAGCACTGAGGCGCGGGCGCGCCCATCCGCCGTCCGCGCGGCGGTGTGACCGGGCTCACGCCGCCGCGCGGGGTTCCTTGGTCGTTGCTTGGAACCCGGTCCCGACGATGGCCCCATGGCCACCTCACTCGCACCACCACCGCACCCGGACGCCGCGGGGCAGCTCTCCCCGCCGCCCGTGCCGCCGGCGGACAACCGTGCGCGGACCTGGTGGAACCTGGCCGCGATCACCACGATCTGGGTCACCAGCCTCGGGGTGGTCGCCGTCTGGGTCGCCGGCGGCGGTGTGCAGGATCTCCTGGTCGGCGGGAACCAGTCGCTGCGCACGCTGGGTCGGATCACCGGGCTGGTCTCGGCCAACCTCCTGCTCTACCAGGTGCTGCTGATGGCGCGGATCCCGCTGTTCGAGCGCGGGTTCGGCCGTGATGCGCTCCTGCGGGGCCACCGCCTGATCGGCATGTGGTCCTTCACCCTGATGATGGCGCACATCGTGCTGCTGGTGCTCGGGTACGCGCTGCCGGTCGGGATGAACCCGTTCGTGCAGCTGTGGGACATGATCTGGACCTACCCCGGCATGCTGCTGGCCACCGCCGGCACCGCGCTGATCATCCTGGTGATGATCACCTCGGCCCGCCGCGCGCGGCGCCGGTTGCGGTATGAGTCCTGGCACCTGCTGCACCTGTACGCCTACCTCGGGGTGGGCCTCGCGGTGCCGCACATGCTGTGGACCGGGGGTGACTTCCTGCTCTCTCCGGTGGCGACGGCGTACTGGTGGACCCTGTGGGCCCTCGCCTTCGCCTCGGTCCTGGTCTTCCGCGTCGCAGTACCCCTGCTGCGCTCCTGGCGGCACCGCGTCCGCGTCACCCACGTGGAACCCGACGGGGTCGGCGGGGTGCGGGTGCGGATGAAGGGGCGCCGGATGCGCGCCCTGCGGGTGCGCGCGGGCCAGTTCTTCGTGTTCCGCTTCCGTTCCGGCCCCGGCTGGACCCGGGGCCATCCCTACTCCGTGGCCAGCGCGCCGGGCGGGAACACGATGGAGATCGCGGTGCGCCGGATCGGGGACGGAACCCATGCGCTGGCCGACATGCCCGTCGGCACCCGGGTGCTGCTGGAGGGGCCCTACGGCGGCATGACGGGTGAGCTGCGCACGGGGCGCCGGCTGCTGATGATCGGCGCGGGGGCGGGGATCACCCCGCTGATCGCGCTGCTCGGCGAGCAGCCCTACGCGCCCGGGGAGGCGGTCCTCCTGGTGCGCGATCACGACCCCGCCGCCTCCCTGGGGTTGGGGGACATCGCCCGCCTGCAGCGGGAGCGCGGACTGGTGCACGTGCCCCTCCCGGGGCCCCGGGCGCGCGGCGAGTCCGGCTGGATGCCACGCACCCACGAGGCCTGGGACGGGCCGACCCTGCTGCGCTACCTCGCACCCGGCCTGGATCGGCCCGGGGAGTGGGACGTGTACCTGTGCGGACCCGACCCCTGGATGGCCTCCCTCACCCGGGACCTGGTGGCCGCGGGTCTGCCCCGCGAGGCCCTGCACTCGGAGTCCTTCTCCATCTGACCGCCATCCGACTGCGACCCATCTGACCCCGACCCCCACCGGACCGGAGACGACTCATGCGACGCATCCTCCTCACCGCACTCTCGACCGCCAGCGCCCTCGCGCTCCTGCTCAGCTACCGCACCTCCACCGAGGTGGTGCGCCCGGCGCCGCCCCAGGTGGCGGCGAGCGCCGCCGGCCAGACCGAGTCCGAGGTCTCCGCGGGATCGGCGACCTCGCCGTCCCAGGAGACGGGCGAGGCCGCTGACGGCGATACCTCCGACAGCGACGCCGACACCGACACGTCCGACACGAGCGAGGCGATCACCTACACGGGGGATCCGATCCCGGTGGCGTTCGGCACCCTTCAGGTCGAGATCACCGTGGTCGACGGCGCCATCACCCGGGCGACGGCGATCGACTACCCCTACACCGACCCGCGGGACATCCAACTAAACGGGGAGGCGATCCCGATCCTGGAGGCGGCCACCCTGGAGGCGCAGAGCGCCGACATCGATCTGGTGACGGGTGCGACCTTCACCTCCCAGGGCTACATCGACTCCCTGCAGTCCGCCCTGGACGAGGCGGGCCTGTGAACGCCCCGACGCCGCCCCCGGCCGGCCCCTCGGCCGAGGCCGCCACCGCCACCGACACCGGGTTCGACACCGTCTCGCCCGACGCCCCGACCCCGGACCGCTGGGCCTGGCGGCACGAGGTGATGGGGACCGTGGCCAGCACGCACATCATCCCCGATCCCACCGTCCCGCGTACCCCGGGGATGGCCGATCTCCTGAGCCACGCCGTCGAGCGCGCCATCGCGCACCTGCGGGAGATCGAGGCGGTCTTCTCCCCCTACCTCGCCGACTCCGCCGTCTCGCGCATCGCCTCGGGGCGTCTGCCCCTGCAGGACGCCGATCCGCGGGTGCAGGAGGTGGCGCGGCGCTGCCGCGAGGCGGAGGTGGCCACCGGCGGTCGGTTCAGCGCCTACTGGAGCGGACACTTCGATCCGACCGGGTACGTCAAGGGCTGGGCGGTCGCCGAGGCCACCCGGCGTCACCTGGCCGGCCTGGTGGACCTCCCCGGGGTGCGTGCCGTCGGTCTCAGCGCCGGGGGCGACATGCAGCTGGTGACCGATCCGGGCTCGGACTGGCGCTGGCGGATCGGCCTGGCCGACCCCCGCGGCGGGCTGCTGGGCCGGATCGAGGTCCGTGACGGCGCAGTCGCGACCTCCGGGACCGGGGAGCGAGGCCACCACATCCGTGATCCCCGCACCGGGCGGGTGGCCGGCGGCGCGGTGAGCGCCACGGTGATTGCCGCCGACCTGGCGATCGCGGACATCTGGGCGACCAGTGCCATCGTGGCGGGCTCCGCGGGCTCCGAGGGCTCCGCGGGCTCCGCGGGCGAGGGCATCGCGTGGCTCGATGAGGCACGTCCGAGCGGTGTCCGGGAGGTGGTCGTGCTCGATGAGTGGCGGGACCTGCACCGCTGGACGCCGCCAGGCCTGGCATCCTGAGGGCGTGCACACCACGGCCGAGGGGACGCTGCCGCGCCTGCTGTACGTCGAGGACGAGACCGCCACCGCTGAGATGGTGCGCGAGGTGCTCGCCGAGTCCTACCGGGTGGACCTGGCGCAGGACGGCATCCGTGCGCGCGACCTCGCCCTGCGCGAGCGCTACGACGTCATGGTGGTGGACCGCCGGCTGCCGGGCCTGTCCGGCACCGACCTGGTGGCCGCGATCCGCACGGCGCGGATCACCACCCCGATCCTGCTGCTCACCGCCCTGGGGAGCGTGGGCGATCGCGTCGAGGGCCTGGACGGCGGGGCGAACGACTACCTGGTGAAGCCGTTCGACTTCGAGGAACTCCTGGCGCGGCTGCGAGCGCTGCGCCGCGGGTACGAGGCGCACGGGCGGCGCCGGGAGATCGGATCGTGGCTGTTCACCCCCGCCACCGGCGCCCTGTACGCACCCACGGGCGGGCGGGTGGCACTGACCACCACCGAGAGCGACCTGCTGGAGCTGCTCTCCTCCAGCCCCGAGCACGTCTTCACGCGCGCGGAGATCCTCACGGCGGTCTTCCCCGGCGGGGAGTCCGCCGGGACCGTGGAGTCCTACGTGCATTACGTCCGGCGCAAGTCCACCCCGGAACTCATCGAGACGGTCCGGGCCCGGGGGTATCGGATCGGGAGTCCCTCGTGACGCAGCGGAGCGCGGACGAGCGGCGGGTGCGTCGCGCGGCGCTCGAGGTGGGCGTCGCGGTCGGCCTGGCCTCCCTCGCATTGGTCGCGGTGATCGGGATGATCGCCGTGACGTTGCTGGTCACCCGGTCCCGGGCGGAGGGTCACCCCGATCGTCGCGACGACCGCGGGCAGGTCGTCCCCTGGAGCGAACGGGTGATCGACGTCGATGCCGCCCTCCCGGCGGTGCTCGCGCTGTGCGGTGCGGCCGTCCTCGTGCTCGCCGTGGTCGCCTGGTTCGTCGCGCGGCGCGCCACCCGCCCGCTCTCCGAGGCGCTGCGGGTCCAGCGCGACTTCGTCGCCGATGCCAGCCACGAGTTGCGCACCCCGCTGACCACGCTGTCCAGCCGGATCCAGCTCGCCCAGCACCACCTGTCCCGGCAGGCCGAGGAGAGCGGTGAAACCGAGGGGCGACTCGCGGCGGATCTGGCGGCGATGCGCCGCGATGCCACCGTGATGGACGACGTACTCACCGATCTGCTGGTCGCCGCGGAGACGGCGGGCGTCACGGCCCCCGGAGGGGTCGAGTGCGAGGTATCGGGCGCGGTCGAGGATGTGATGGCCCTGCTGGAACCGCGCGCCCGGGAGTGCGGGGTGCACCTGCGCGCCGCCGCGCCGCCAGGACTGCGGGTGGCGGCCGACCCCACCGCGCTGACCAGGGCGCTGCTCGCGCTCGGCGACAACGCGGTGCGCCACAGCCCGCCCGACGCCACGGTGACCTTCGCAGCGCAGGGCAGCGGCGCCGTCGTGCACCTTCGGGTGCAGGACCAGGGCAGCGGGATCGACGTGGCCGACCCGGAGCGGCTGTTCGAGCGCTTCGTCCGGGCGGAGGGATCCGCACGCGGCTTCGGCCTCGGGCTGGCCCTGGTGCGTGACATCGCGGCGCGGTTCGGCGGCCGGGTCCGGGTGGAGTCCACCTCCGCCTCCGGCACCGTGATGCTCCTGGAACTGCCCGCGGCCGAGCCGGGCGGCGACGGATCGCGCTCCCGGGTGTGATCCATGTCGCATCGGGGTTGCGGGAATACCCCCACGCCCCCGTACCTTGTACTGGGTGGCTGGCCCGGAACATGTCCCCGGGCCTCACCATTTGCCGCTACGAGCGGCCACTCGCCGCGAGGCGACAGACGGGCCAGCCACCTCCTTCTCGCTCCGCCTCCCTCGCGCAGGTCGGGGGCCACGATGCCCGACGGCGTACCCTGGCTGGGGTGAGCGAGTCGCCTTTCTTCTCCTTGGCGCAGGAGCGTATCCGCGAGGCGATCGCGAGCGGCGCCTTCGACAACCTGCCGGGGGCCGGCCGCCCGCTGGACCTCAGCGATGCGGACGACCCGGACTGGTGGATCAAGCGCCGGATCCGGGAGGAGGGCGGGGACCTGTCCGCCCTGGCGCCCGCGCTGATCCAACTGCGCCGCGAGCGCCGCGACCTGCTGGCCGGCATCGGGGAACTGGCCAGCGAGGACGCGGTGCGTGACGCGGTCGCGGACTTCAACGAGCGGGTCCGCCTCGAACGGCTGCGACCCTCCACCCCGGGCCTGCCGCCCACGCTGGTGACCACCCTTGATGTCGCCGAGGCGCTCGAGCGGTGGCGGGAGGCGCGTGGGTCGGGAGAGGCTCCGGGCTGCTAGGGGATCGCGAGTCCGGGCCGGTCAGCCGATCCGCGCCCGCCGTCCGCTCGCGCGCAGTTCCTGCTCGCCCAGCATGGCGGTGACGAGCTGGTCCTCGTTGAACGAGGCCGTCTCGCCGTGCAGCGTGATCGTCCCCTGGGCGAGGACCACGATGCGGTGGCTCCACTTCAGCAGTTCGCTCATGTCGGTGGACAGGAAGATCACTGCGGCGCCTGTCGCGGCCAGCTGGTGCACGTAGGAGAAGACCGACAGGCGCGCCGCGACGTCCACCCCCTGCGTGGGGTGGGCGAGCACCAGGACGTCACCGCCGCGTTCGATCGAGCGGATGAGTTCGGCCTTCTGCTGGTCGCCACCGGAGAGGTGGCCTACGGAGTCGTTGATGTTGGCGGTGTTGATCCGCAGCTCACGCACCAGTTCGATCATGCGGCGCGCACGCACGATCTCGTCACTGAGGGCCAGGTCCTCGCCGCCGAGTCCGGCCACGAGGGTGTGGTCGTTCTCCCGCGTCGAGACCGCGTCAGTGAGGTGACTGATGCCGTGACGTTCCGCCTCCTCGGGGGAGTCCAGGTGCACCGGGTGTCCGTTGCGATACACGACACCGTCATCGGGTAGTTGCTGACCCACGAGCACCTCGACGAGCTCGCGCACCCCGGAATCGAACGTGCCGGTGATGCCCAGGACTTCCCCGGGGGCGACGGCGAGGTCCACCCCGCGCAGGCGCTCGCCCAGTCGCACGCCGGTCAGGGCGATGGCGGCGTGTTCCACGTCGTGTGCACCCTCGGAGCGGCGTGTCTCGAGCTGGGAGATGTCCTTCAACAGCAGACCCTCCAGGGCGTCCGATCCCAGGCCTGCCACAGAGCCGTCCACCACGACCGTGCCCTGGTCCATCACCACCACACGGTCCACGATCGACTGGACTTCGTCCATTCGGTGGGTGATGTAGAGGATGCCCCGGCCCTCCGTCGCCAGGCGCCGCAGGACGTGGTGGAGAGCCGCGATCTCGTAGTCGGCGAGGGTGACGGCCACCTCGTCGATGATGACGAGCTGCGCCTCCTCGGCCATCATCCGCACCACCTCGACGAGGGCTCGGCGGGCGCGGTCGAGGGTGCCGACCACGGCGTCAGGGTCCAGGTCCACCCCGGCGGCGGCGATCAGGTCGGCGGCCCACTCGCGCACGGCGTCGTGCTCTTCCGCGCAGCGGAAGGTGTTGCGCACCAGGGCGCGAGCCACGGTCAGGTCCAGTGGGGGCTCGGAGTTCTGCGAGATGACGCCCACCCCGCAGGCCTGCGCCTCCTCAAGGCTCGCCGGAGCGTAGCGTTCGCCGGCGATCGTCATCGTGCCACCGTCGAGTGGGTGCTGACCGGCCAGCACTTTCACCAGCGTGGACTTGCCGGCACCGTTGAGTCCGATCAGCCCGACGGTCTCGCCGTGCTCGATCGTGAGGTCGAGTTCCTTGAGGACTCGTCGGGCCTGATACGACGCCGAAGCGCCTCGCACTTGCACGAGCGTGTCCATGTCCCTCTTCCCCTCGCCGAACGCGCCGAGCGCGAAGGGATGCCAGGGTTGGCGAGGCGTCCCCCCATCGCTCAAGGAGCGAATCTACCTGATCTCGTGGCGGCGTGGCTCTGGGCTACGATGCCAACGGCCGCCGAGGGGGCGGTCGACGTTTTCGAATCCGGGGGGATTTTTCTCATGGCATCACTTGACAGTGCGATTCAGCAACTCCTGGCGATCGAGGGCGCCGTTGGCGCCGCGATCGTGGACTACGCGAGCGGTATGGCGCTTGCGCAGGGCGGCAACCCGAACTTCGACCTCGGCGTCGCGGCGGCGGGCAACTCCAACGTGGTGCGTGCCAAGCTCGCGACCATGCGCGACCTCGGTCTCGCCGACGAGATCGAGGACATTCTCATCACGCTGGACTCCCAGTACCACCTGATCAACGTCCTGCACACCCAGGGCGCGCAGGGCCTGTTCATCTACCTGGCCCTGAACCGGCAGAGCGCGAACCTGGCGCTCGCCCGTCACAAGCTCAAGGGCATCGCATCCCAGGTGTCCGTCTGACCGATCAACGCATCATGCCGGTCGTGCCCTCGGGGCACGGCCGGCATTCGCGTCTGTCGAGCCAGCGCGCGCGAAACGCGTCGCAATGATGCGAGACGTGACGCGCGAATGCGTCGGTGTTCCGAGTGGCCTCGGAACGAGGCCGCGAATCCCGTTCTGACGCCTGCCCGCACCCGCCGTTAGCGTGGTCCAGGACGCATTGACGTAGGGGGGGATCAATGAATCGGATGTCATGGTCGGGCGCGCTCGCGGCCGCGGTGTTCCTGGCGGGCTGCACGGCGGCGGGCCCAGACGTGGGGGAGTCGGCGGCGCCGGAGGGCGGGGGATCCGCGGAGGCTGTTGAGTCGGAGGCTGGGCCGTCTGCGGCGGAGTCTGCCTCGACCGAGCCTGACCTGCCGGGCGGTGTGGTGGTGGAGCGGTTGGTGGATGAGGTGATGGTGACGGCGCAGGTGGGTCCGTTGGTGACCGATGGTGACCTGGCGCTGCTGGAGGTCGCCGTCAGTCACGATCTGAGCGAGCAGGTGGATCTGGGCGCCACGTTCAGCAACCTCTACAACGCCGCGAACGTCTCGCCGACGGGTGCGCTGGTACTGGATGGGGGTGAGGTGCTGCATCTGGTGCGTGATGGTGAGGGTGTTCCGGTGGTGGCGCCGTGGGGTCTCGTGCGGGTGCCGGCGGGGGAGACGACGTCGTTCTGGAGTTTGGTGCCGGCGCCGGGCGAGGACTCGGGGTCGGTGGATGTGTTGGTGCGGGAGCTGGGCCTGGTGACTGATGTGCCGGTGGTGCGTCAGGAGGCGTTGGTGTTGCCGGAGGAGATGGAGCTAGAGGGGGCCTTGCAGGCCGAGGTGACGACGATGGATGTCTACGCCGAGGATGTGCAGGGGGCGTCTTCCACGCGGGTGGTGGAGTCGGTGGAGACGGTGTCGTTGGCCAGTGAGGTGTTGTTCGCGCCGGAGTCGGCGGAGCTCAACTCGGACGCTCAGGGTGTGTTGGAGCGCACCGCGGCCCAGGTGCAGCAGGCGGGCGCCTCGGAGGTGTCGGTGGTGGGGCATACCGATGATGTGGGCACGGATTCCTACAACGATGACTTGTCGCTGCGGCGGGCGCAGGCGGTGGCGCAGGCGCTGACGCCGTTGCTGCCGCAGGTGGCGATGACGGTGGAGGGCCGGGGTAAGCGGGAGCCGGTGGCTGAGGGCACCTCGGATGAGGCCCGGGCGGCGAATCGCCGGGTGGAGGTCTCCTTCGAGGGGGAGGACGCCTCGGCGACGTCGACCGAGGTGGAGGCGGGAGTGCCGACGGAGTTGCCGGAGCCTGCCGAGGGCGTCTACGTGGGGTCGGCGGATGAGGGTGTGTCCACGGAGAAGAGTGAGGACCTGACGGTCACGGCACAGGTGATGCGCCATGAGCGGTTCCTGGAGGCCCAGCTGACCTTCACCAACGAAGGCACCGAGGAGATCGTGATCTTGGGCGTGTTGTCCCGGGGTGCTGCCGGGCGTGAAGAGCGGGGTCTCGGGTTGCTGGCGCGGACTGCGGATGCGCACGCGTTGACGATCCTGACGCCACAGACCGTGTACTACCCGCTGGACTACGTCTATCCATTCACCGACGGGGAGGAGACTGTCCGGCTCATCGTGGGGGAGCGGATGCGCAACGAGGACGTCTCCCCTGGTGCCTCGACGGTCTTCACCGTGCTGATGCCCGACCCCGGCACCGACACCGTCACCCTCGAGGCGCCGGGTTCCTTCCGCCTCCTGGACGTCCCCGTCACCGAGGTTGTCGACTAGGCCTCAACCAGCTCGATTCGGAATTCCAGAGCTGGGCGCCAACGCGCAAATCGCCGACCTCGAGGCCCGGAGGTGGGCTGGAAGTGCTCCGTGTACGCAAAGGGAGGTAGCCGTGATTGTGATGACCAGTACTGACGACGACCGCATCCTCCGGAAGCGTCAACCATGACCTGGGCACCGTTGAGATGGATTGCCGCAGTGTCGGCGGTGGTGCTTCTGGTGGGGTGTTCGCCGGCCGAGCCGGACGAGGGGGGCTCGGGGGAGGGCACCTCGCAGCCTTCGAGCTCGCCGAGCGCAACCACGCCGCAGGAGGCACCGGCGCAGGCCGAGCCGATCGTCGGGGTCGGGTCTATGGGAGGGCACGAGGTGGAGGTCTCGGTAGCCGAGATCATCTCCGACGGTGAGTACGCCGTCCTGACCATGACCGCCGAAGGAGGCCCCTCCGTGCGGCTCGGCATCGAGTGGGTGGAGGGCGTGAACGCCAACCCGTTCGGTGCCTCCGACCTCAGGCTCATCGACGGTGAGCAGGTGCTCCTGGTGGCGCGGGACGCCGAGGGCGAGCCCGTGGCGAGTGAGGGGGCCCTGGACCTCAGCGCGGGTGACCAGGTGATCACCGCTGTGTTCGCAGCGCCGCAGGGAAACGATGTGGACCTCTTGCTGAAGCACGTCGGGCTCGTGGCCGACATCCCTGTGGTGGACGTCGACGCCCTGGAAATCCCTGACGACGTGGAGTTGAGTGCGGGAAGCAGCGCGGCCACCGCACCGATCGAATCCTATTCGGTCGACCGAGCGCAGGAATCGTCCACACGCATCTCGCAGGGGGAGGCGACTATCGCCATCGAGAGCGAGGTCCTGTTCGATGTCGACTCCGCCGAGTTGACCAGCGGCGCGGCCGCGGCCCTGGCGCGCACCGCCGCGCAGGTCCAGGATGCGGGAGCCACGGAGCTTGAAGTGGTCGGGCACACCGACGACCGTGGGGGCGCGGACTATAACGACGACCTGTCGCTACGGCGGGCTCAGGCTGTGGCCGACGCCCTGGCCGACGACCTGCCGAACGTGGCGATCACGGTGGAGGGGCGCGGTGAGCGGGAACCCGTGGTGGCGAACACCTCAGCAGCCGCACGCGCGGCCAACCGCCGCGTCGAGGTCGTCTACCGCGAGCCCGCGACAACCGAGGATCCTGCGGATCCCGGCCTCGCGGGCGCCGACGGCGACCTGGAGGAGACCTCCGGTGTCGTCGCAGAGGCAGGGTCGAGCTCCTTGGACTACGAGATCGGAGGAGAACCCGTGCGCGTGGCCGTGGAGGTGACGCGTATGGAGGGATACCTGCAGGGTCGCTTCGAGCTGACGAACCTGGCCGGGGACGAGGTGGTGTGGACTGCACCGCTGGGAGGCTCCCGGATCGGGTACCGTGCCGATCGCGCCTTCGACACGCTGACGCAGGCCGGATCTGCCCACGCTGCATCGCTGCTCACCTCGCGGTCGCGCACCTATCCGCTGGACTACGTGGACCCGTACTCGCCGGATCAGCTGCGACAACTCCTGACCGATCGCTATCGCGGTGACGAGATCGCCGCGGGCGGGAGCAGCGTCTATACGGTGTTGTGGCCGGACCCCGGTACGGACACGGTCACCGTGGACCTTCCCAATCACTTCCGCCTTCCCGATGTGCCCGTGACGGACGAGAGCCTGCCATGAGCCGTGTTCTTACCGTCCGCGGCCGCAGCGAGTGGATGTGATGCGCGGCACGCGCGTCCACCCTGCACCCCGTGGTGCCTAGGCTGAGCAGTGACGAAGGGAGGCCGCCCATGCGCGACCTGATGTGCCGTACCTGTGGGAACCAGTTGGCGTTCGAGAACTCCGCGTGCCTGCGCTGCGGCGCGGACCTCGCCTACGACCCGGACCTGCGGGGCTTCCGCTCGGTCGATCCCGCCGCCGACGCCCCGGTGGTCTGCGCCAACCGGAGCATCGCCGGCTGCAACTGGATCTCCTGGTCGGGCTCGCCGTCGGGCCTGTGCCGCTCGTGCTCGCTGACCCGGACCCGGCCACGCGACGACTCCCCGGCCATGCCCGCCTTCGGGAGGGCGGAAGCCGCCAAGCGCCGTCTTATTGTGGAGCTCACCGCCCTCGGACTGCCCATCACCGACCGCATCAGCTCCCCGAGCGGACTGGCGTTCGACCTGCTCTCCAGCGCCGAGGAATCGGTGGTGACGGGCCATGCGAACGGGGTCATCACCCTCGACCTCGCCGAGGGCGACGACGTGCATCGCGAGCAACTGCGGGTGGCGATGGACGAGCCGTACCGCACGCTGCTGGGTCACTTCCGGCACGAGATCGGCCACTACTACTTCACGGTGCTGGTGCTGTACGACGAGCAGCGCTGGGCGCGTTTCGTGGAACTCTTCGGCAACCCGAACGAGGACTACCAAGAGGCCATCGACCGGCACTACAGCGAGGGCGCACCGCAGGGCTGGGAGTCCACCCACGTCTCCTCCTACGCCACCATGCATCCCGCCGAGGACTGGGCGGAGACGTTCGCGCACTACCTGCACATCCGCGACACCCTGGACACCGCGGCGGCGTTCGCGATGGCGCCCTCCGGCGCGGTTGCCGACCGGCACGTACCCGGCGACGCCGCCTTCCGGCGCATCATCGCGCTCTGGGTGCCGCTGACCTGGAGCCTGAACATGATCAACAGGTCGATGGGTCACCCCGATCTGTACCCTTTCGTGCTGCCGCCGGCGGTGCTGGAGAAGATGAGTTTCGTCCACCAGTGCGTGATGGGCTGACCCTGCGGAGTCGGATATTCCGTGTTTGACTGGCTTCACTTGCCTCCCAGCGCAAATGGAGTTTCTTCGTGAGCCTCAGTTCGGGCATTCTTGGTGCCGTTTCACGCTCCCACCCGGGTGAGGTCAGGCGATGAGCGCGAGAATCGGCTCCACCTCGATCCCCATCTGGGTGGCGGTGGGCGGAGGCGTCGTCGTTCTCGGAGCCGCCGCTGCGGTGGCGGTGCCGCGCCTGATGGCCGAGCCCGAGCCGACCCCCACGGCCGAGCAGTCGAGTGCTGCGCAGACGACCCCGACTCCCACGGCTGAGGAGCCCACGACGCCAGCGCCCGAACCCGACTACTCCCACGGGATCGTGGAGTCCTGGAGCCTGGACGCGAGCGATCTCGAGGAGTTCGTCCTCGAGCCCGGCGAGGTCGTCTTCGGCTTCCGGGAGGGTGCACTGTGGCAGTCGCCTCGAGGCAGCTCCCCGGAGGTCGTGATCGTGGACGCGTTCGCCGGCGTCCCGCCGACCACGGACATGCCCTACGAGATCGCCGCCGGCATCGACGCGAGTACCGGCACCGTCCTGTGGGACATGACCGCGCTGTCTCTCAGCGATT
Organism: Serinibacter salmoneus; assembly: GCF_002563925.1. Lineage (NCBI taxonomy): Bacteria > Bacillati > Actinomycetota > Actinomycetes > Micrococcales > Beutenbergiaceae > Serinibacter > Serinibacter salmoneus. Next base: position 3,217,966 of record NZ_PDJD01000001.1, read on the forward strand.
GCGCCTTCGCCCCGGACGGCGCCACCGTGGCGTGTGCGGAGGTGAACTTCTTCGCCGGACCGCCCGGCGCGACCGAGGTGTTCCTGCTGGACGCGATCACGGGTGAGCGGGAGATGGTCGCCTCGCTGCCCGAACAGGCCTATCCCCATCTGATGTGGGAGGGGGATGACCTCGTGGTGGCCACGAATGTGGGGGACCGCAGCCAGGTCGATCGGATCGCCGGCGATGGCAGCATCCTGTGGTCCACCGTGACGGGAGACTTCCCCTCCAATGTCTCCGGGGTCACCAGCGAACTGGGCTACGCCGTGGTGTGGCACGAGGACGGCACGATGAACACGGTGCGCCTGGAGACCGGCGAGGAAGTGCTCACCGAGGATGTGTTGTTCTCCTACGACGTGGAGACCTCGCTCGGGCCCGTGACGGTGAGCACCGACGCACGCGGAGGGGCCTCACCGGAGGTGTGGCGAGTCGCCCTGAGCGATGGCGAGGTGCTGTTCGAGGTCGACGAGGTACAGGGGGTCCTCCCGCGCACGCTGGTTGCCGGCGACGAGGAGTACCTGATCCTGGAGACGGACACCGCGTCCACCGCGGTGACACTCGACGGCGAGGTCGCCGCCACCTGGCAGAGCGCGGGCACCGACGTCGTGGTGCAGGACGCCCTCTTCGAGGTCTCCGAGGACCGGACGCGGCTGTCCTGGCGTGATCCCGCCACGGGCGAGGTGGGCTGGACCCGCGAGTTCGCCGGCGAGGTGGTCCAGATGAGTGGATCCGGGCTCTACCTGTGGGAGCGCGACGAGCACGGCGCGTTCGTCCGCCTGGTCGCCCTGGGGCCCGCGCTGGAGGGCGAGGCTGTCCTCGGGACCGAGCCCGCGCCGTCGTCCAGTCCGACCGAGGAGGTGTCCGTCCAGGAGACCGTGGCCACGATCCAGCGAGCGCTGGAGGCCGGTGACCTCGCGCCGATCGAGCACCTGCTCGCCCCGAGCGTCACCCAGCAGTGGACGCTGGAGCAGTTGCAGGCGCAGCTCCTCGACGAGGGCGAGGTCGAGATCACCGAGAGCGAGGACACGGCGACCTACCGGATCACCACCGGTGGGGGCGCCTACTTCGTGCAAGCCGGCTTCGAGCGTGTGGACGGCCATTGGGTACTGACCACCCTCGGGAACAACATGGGCTGACCCACATCGCTGCGGCGCGGCTGGCAGGCCGACCCGGAGGCGGGGCACGATGGGGCGGAAGCGAACCGATGCCAGGAGGCCGCAATGTCGCTAGGAGTGCATTCTGAGGTCGGCCGACTGCGCCGCGTGGTGGTCCACGAGCCGGGCATCGAACTGTCCCGGCTCACGCCCAACACGGTGGACGACCTGCTGTTCGACGACGTGATGTGGGCAGAGCGCGCCCGCGAGGAGCACCGCGCCTTCCAGGGCGCGCTGCGTGAGCGCGACGTGGAGGTGCTGCGCTTCCGGGACCTGCTCGTGCAGGCCGTGGATGTGGTCGGCGCCCGGGAGTTCCTGCAGGAGCGCCTGACCACCGAGACCCAGTTCGGGCCGGGCCTCTCGCGCTACCTGGTGGATCTCGTGGCGGCGATGCCCGCCGGGGACCTCGCCGACCTTCTCATTGGGGGCCTGCTCAAGCGCGACGTCGCGGGGCACCTCTCGCAGGCCTCGAGCCTGCTGCTGGAGGTGCTGGACGACGACGACCTGCTCCTCGGCCCGCTGCCGAACCACCTGTACCAGCGCGACAACGTCGCCTGGATCTACGGCGGGGTGACGATCAACCCGATGGCGCGCCACGCCCGGGTGCGCGAGACCGTGAACTCCCGCGTGATCCTCAACTACCACCCGCTCTTCGCCGGCGGCTCCTATCCCGTCTACCGCGGGAACGACTCCCTGCACCACGCGCCCGCCACCGTGGAGGGTGGGGACATCCTGGTGCTCGGGAACGGCACCGTGATGATCGGCCTGGGTGAGCGCACGGCCCCCCAGGGTGTGGAGGTCCTCAGCGGGGCCCTGTTCGCCAGCGGACAGGTGCAGCGGATCATCGTGGTGGAGCTCCCGCACGAGCGCGCGTTCATGCACCTGGACACCGCGATGACGATGGTGGACCGCGACGCGTTCAGCATCTACCCGCACCTGCCCGATTCGTTGCGGTCCTACACCCTCACGCCGGTGGGCGACGGCGGTGAGTACCGCGTGCGGGAGAACGCCGAGCTCTTCCCCGTGGTCGCCGAGGCGCTCGGGCTGGACCGGCTGCGGGTGCTGCGCGCCCCCCTGGACCGGCTCGCGGCGGCGCGGGAGCAGTGGGACGACGCGAACAACTTCCTCGCCGTCTCCCCGGGGGTGGTACTCGGCTACGAGCGCAATACCGCCACGAACGCCTACCTGGCAGATCAGGGCATCGAGGTGGTGCCGCTGGCGGGATCGGAGCTGGGCCGCGGCCGGGGTGGGCCGCGGTGCATGTCCTGCCCGATCGAGCGCGACGCGGCCTGAGCGCCCCTGCTCTCCTTCGCCGAGCCCGTACCGGCAGCGCCGAGGCCGTGCCCGGGGGCCACGTGCTCGGCGCAGAGCCCACGGTTTCGCGGTTGTTTGCCGCGCGGGCAACGTGAACGGAGTGTGGAGATCGGCTCCCGGCGCCCCACGGCGACCGGCGCGGCGCTACGATAAGTGTCATAAGTCCGCCGCTCGGGCGGGCGGGGCGGAGGACGCGCGGTGCCTGAGGAGACGGCAGTGCCTGGGGAGACCACGGTGCTGGAGGAGACCACGACCCCGGTGGTCTTCGTGCACGGCACCCGCAGCTCCTCGAGCATCTGGGAGGAGCAGATGGCGGTCCTTCGTGGGCGCGGCGTGCACTGCCAGGCCGTCGACCTGCCGGGGCACGGCTCACGCCTGACCGAGCGCCTGACCATGGCGGGCGCCGTGGCCACGATCCGCGACGCCGTCGAGGCCGCCCCCGCGCCGCCCCTGCTCGTGGGCCTGTCCCTGGGTGGGTACTCCGCCATCGCCTACGCCGACCGCTACCCGGACTCCATCTCCGGCCTCATGCTCTCGGGCTGCAGCACCGTGCCGCGCCGCTGGGCCATGGACTCCTACCGCCGTGCCTCCGGCCTGGTGGCGAGGCTGCGCCGCGGCGGCGCCAGCACCTGGGGCGTGGTCACCGACATGCTGCGGGAGGTCTCCGCGGTCTCCCCGCTGCCCACCCTGCGCTCCCTGACAGTCCCGGTCTGGTTCGTCAACGGCCGCCGCGATCCGCTGCGGCTGGACGAGCGTCGGTTCCGCGCCGCCATGGGCAACTCGCGCTTCCACGTGCTCGGCAACGCGGGCCACGACGTCCACCTGCACGCCCCGGAGGCGTTCAACCGGCTGCTCGTCGGGGCCCTGCGCACCGTGGACCGGATCGCCCGCGGACCGCTCGGCGGCGGCTCGGCGGCCTGACTCGCCGGCCCGGCCATCGCTAGCGCCGTCGGCGATGGTTTCGCGCTCGCGGGCCGCGGGCGGGCTAACCTGCGTGAGTGGCCCGTCAACTACACCTCCTCTTCGCCGCCGTCCGCCCCCGCAAGGCCGTGCCGGGCATGGACCCGCTCGGGGTGTCCGTCACGCGGATGCGCGTGCGCCCCAGTGACCTGGACCTGTACATGCACGTGAACAACGGCGTGTACCTGCAGATGATGGATGTGGCGCGCACGAACTTCCTCGCCGACATCGGCGGCATGGCGCGCCTGGCCGAGAAGCGCTGGTACCCGGTCGTCGCCGCCTCCACCATGCGCTATCGCCACTCCCTCACCCTGGGGCAGCGCTTCGAGATCCACACCCAGGTGGTCGGATGGGACGAGCGCATGGCCTACCTCGAGCAGCGGTTCCTGCGGGACGAGCAGGTGTGCGCCCGGGGCCTGGTGGCGGGCCGGTTCCTCCAACGCGGCACTGGAGCCCGCATCGCGGCGCCGGATGTGATCGAGCTCCTGGGGCCGGGCACGGCGCAGCCGGAGTTGCCGCACGACGTCGCGGAGTGGGCTGAGGCGATCGGGGTCGCCGCGCGCTGAGGTGCTCAGGCGGTGCGCACCCAGTGCCCCACACCGGACTGGGTGAAGCCCATCTGGCGCAGGTACGGCTCGGAGCTCGCCGGCGGGTTGTCCCACACCACCTGGCTGACGCCGCGCTCGCGGAACAGTCCGGAGCGGTGCACGAACTCGCCGGGGGTGAAGTCGCGGTAGGAGGGGCGCACCCAGTCCAACTCGATGGCGACGGTCGCCTCGCCCTGCGCACGGGCGATCACCACGCCGACCGTCTCATCGCCCTTGAGCACGAGGAAGCACCACGGACGTGCGTGCGGTCCGCCCTCGCCGTCGTCGGCCGTGAGGACATCGGGGTGGAACTCGCTGATGTCTTCGGCGTGGGTGCGCAGCACGTGCCCGAGGTAGGCGTCCTCGGGGGCGACCTCGATCACCTCATAGATCTGCTCGTCGTGCGCCTCGCGGTACAGGCGGATCAGCCAGTAGATGTCGATGATGGCGATCGCGCCGTTCATCGCCACGATCGGCCACACCTCGATCACCAGGTTGTACCCGGTCGCGAGCAGCGCCCCCGCCAAGTTCATCCACCGCAGGCGCAGCACGCGCGCCTGCATGAGGGACCACACCACCAGCACCGAGCCGGCCCAACCGATTGCCTCCAGCCACCACATCCGAGCGATGGTAGTGGGTATGTCCAGTTATTGAGACCGCGGCGCGAGACGAGACGGTGGCAGAGGTGGGAGAGAGCGCTTTCTTCCAGGTCGCCAGCCCCCCACAATGGGAAGAGTGACCTCCCCCTCGCGCAGCGTGACCTCGCTCATCGACGGGCAACGCCCCCTGCACTCCGTCCTGGCGCTCCTGGGCATGCACAAGGTGAGGGTGGCGGGCGCCGTCGGCTGCTTCGTGCTGAAGGAGACCCCGGTCTGGCTGCTTCCGATCATCACGGCCGGCGTGGTGGACGTGGTGGTGGCGGGTGGCCCGCTCAGCCACCTGTGGTGGTGGGCGGCGGCCGCGTTCGTGGCGCTGGTGCAGAACTACCCCAACCACCTCGGGTACACCCGGCTGTTCATGTCCGTGGTGCGGCAGGTCGGCGCCGACCTGCGCAATGCCCTGACGGCGCGGCTGCAGACCCTCTCGATCGGCTTCCACACCCGCGTCTCCGCCTCCGTGGTGCAGACCAAGGTGGTGCGCGATGTGGAGAACATCGAACTCATGCTGCAGCAGGTCACCCACCCGCTGCTGAGCGCCTCGGTCGTGGTGACCGCCGCCGTCGTGACCACCGCGATCGAGGTGCCCCTCTTCCTGCCCGTCTACGCCCTCACGATCCCGCTGGCGATCGCGCTGCGCTATATGCTGATGCGGCGATCCCGTGCCTACAACGAGGCGTTCCGCCGGCAGGTGGAGGTGTTCTCGGCGCGGGTCGGGGAGATGGCCACGCTGATGCCGATCACTCGTGCGCACGGTATCGAGAGCACGGCCGAGCGGCGCGTGGCCGAAGGCGCCGAAGGCGTGCGCAGCGCCGGCTACGAGCTCGACGTGCTCAACGGGCGCTTCGCCTCCCTCTCCTGGGTCGGTCTGCAACTCCTCGGCGCCGGGACCCTGATCCTGGCGGGATGGGCGGCCATCTCCGGGTGGGCGCCGATCACCGCCGGGCAGGTCGTGATGCTTTCCAGTTACTTCGCGCTCATCACCGGTGGCGTGACACAGGTGCTCATGCTCATCCCGGTCGGTGCGCGCGGACTGGAGTCGGTCCGCTCGGTGGCCGAGGTGCTGCAGGAACCTGACCTGGAGGACAACGCCGGCAAGGCGAGTGTGGGTCGCGTGGCCGGACGGGTGAGGTTCGACGGCGCGGGGTACCGCTACCCGGACTCCGCCACCTCGGCGCTCAGCGATGTGGACCTGGAGATCGCCCCCGGGGAGACGGTCGCCTTCGTCGGTTCCTCCGGGTCGGGGAAGTCGACCCTGCTGAATCTGGCGCTGGGCTTCCTGCGCCCCACCCAGGGCAGGATCCTGCTCGACGGCGTCGATGCCGCCACCCTGGACCTGCGCACCTACCGGCGCTGGGTCTCGGTGGTGCCCCAGGAGTCGGTGCTGTTCGAGGGGTCGATCCGGGACAACGTCACGTACGGACTCGGCGAGGTCAGCGACGAGCGGGTGTGGCAGGCGCTGCGGGACGCGAACGCCGCCGACCTCGTGGCGGGCCTGCCCGAGGGCTGGGAGACCGTGGTGGGGGAGCGGGGGGCGCGCCTCTCGGGCGGGCAACGTCAGCGCCTCGCGATCGCCCGCGCGTTGGTGCGCGACCCGAAGCTGCTGCTGCTGGACGAGGCGACCTCGGCGCTCGACCCGGAGTCCGAGGGCCTGGTCAAGGAGGCGCTGGCCCGACTCATGGTGGGGCGCACCACGCTCGTGGTGGCACACCGGCTCTCCACCATCCGCTCGGCTGATCGGATCGTGGTGCTGGAAGCGGGCCGGGTGATCGAGGTCGGCTCTCACGCCGAGCTGCTCTCGGCGCGGGGGCGCTACGCCGCGCTGCACGCCGCGCAGGGGTGAGGCGCCCCGGCCCGTGTGCGCCACGCCGCCAGGATGTCAGGGGTCGGTGGGATGGTGTGGGCATGGACAGCGACACGCCGCGTGCGCGCGACACGCCCGACGGCCAGCCGGCATCCGAGCGGGGTGGCCCGGGGGTGTGCCGAGGTCGTGGTGCGCGGCCGTCCACACGCTCTCCACATGGTTGTCCACAACTGGGGATGTGGGTTCGTCGGCATCGGCGCGTGTCAGGCGGGGGATGCCCCACGGCGAGCGGCGCGTCGTCCACATCCCGGCGCGCGGCGGCACCCACAGCGGTGGACAACGCCGCGGGGGTGCGACGCGACCGACACGACATCTGGTGGTGCTACCCGACCGGGACCACTAGGTGTAGTGTCTGTGGAGCGAGATTCCGGGGAAGCAGCACACCCGGACGCAAACAACACGCATGTAACTACACCGGCGTGATCCACCCCCCGTGGGGTGGGACCCGGTCACGTCGACAAGGGGAAGAACCGTGAGCATCACCGTCTTCAGCAAGCCGAACTGCGTCCAGTGCAACGCGACCTACCGCGCCCTGGACAAGCAGGGGCTCGAGTACGAGGTCGTGGACCTCACGCTCGACGCCGAGGCACTGAACACCGTGAAGGCGCTCGGCTATCAGCAGGCGCCCGTGGTGTTCGCAGGCGGCGACCACTGGGCCGGGTTCCGCCCCGACAAGATCAAGGCGCTCGTCGCGGCTCGGGACGCCGCGGCCGCCGTCTGAGCGCAGTCGTCGCCGGGTCCGCCCGGACATCGGCGGCGTCACGCAGCCCGCGTGGCGCCGCCCGGCACGGCCCCACCGGGGTGGCGCGCCGACGCGGTAGGAAGAGCGTGCGGGATTCGCGAGGGAGGATCGGCGTGATGGGCACCATCAGCTACTTCTCCTCCGTCTCGGAGAACACCCACCGCTTCGTGACCAAGGTCGGCCTGGCGGCGCACCGCATCCCGCTGCGCCGGAGGGACGAGCCTCTGGTGATGACCCAGGAGCACGTACTGATCCTGCCGACCTACGGCGGCGGGACCGGTCACGGAGCCGTGCCCAAGCAGGTCATCGCGTTCCTCAACGATCCCCGCAACCGTGGCCTGCTGCGCGGCGTCATCGCCGCGGGCAACACCAACTTCCACGAGAGCTACTGCCTGGCAGGAGACGTGGTCGCCGCGAAGTGCGACGTCCCGTTGCTCTACCGATTCGAACTCCTCGGAACCGACCAGGACGTCACGCGCGTCCGCGAAGGATTGGCACAGTTTTGGCTTCAACGCTCGCAGATCCCGGCCTGAGCTCGCGCCTGGAGGGCCTGGACTACCACGCCCTGAACGCGATGCTGAACCTGTACGGTCCCGACGGCCGGCTCCAGCTGGACGCCGACCACGCCGCGGCCCGGCAGTACTTCCTCCAGCACGTGAACCAGAACACCGTCTTCTTCCACAACCTGGACGAGAAGCTCGAGTACCTGGTCACCGAGGGCTACTACGAGCCCGAGGTGCTGGCGAAGTACTCCCGGGAGTTCCTGCACGAGCTGTGGGACGCGGCCTACGCGATGAAGTTCCGCTTCTCCACCTTCCTCGGCGCGTTCAAGTACTACACCTCCTACACGCTGAAGACCTTCGACGGGAAGCGTTACCTGGAGCGGTTCGAGGACCGCGTGGTGATGGTGGCCCTCACCCTGGCCGACGGTGACGAGGCCCTGGCCCGCTCCGTGGTCGAGGAGGTCATCTCGGGTCGATTCCAGCCCGCGACGCCCACCTTCCTCAACGCCGGCAAGCAGCAGCGCGGGGAGTTGGTCTCCTGCTTCCTGCTGCGCATCGAGGACAACATGGAATCGATCGCGCGCGGCATCAACTCCGCCCTGCAGCTGTCCAAGCGCGGCGGCGGTGTGGCGCTGCAGCTCACGAACGTGCGTGAGCACGGAGCGCCGATCAAGAAGATCGAGAACCAGTCCTCCGGGGTGATCCCCGTGATGAAGCTCCTGGAGGACTCCTTCTCCTACGCCAACCAGCTCGGTGCACGCCAGGGTGCGGGCGCGGTGTACCTCAACGCCCACCACCCCGACATCCTGCGGTTCCTGGACACCAAGCGGGAGAACGCGGACGAGAAGATCCGCATCAAGACGCTCTCCCTGGGCGTGGTCATCCCGGACATCACCTTCGAGCTGGCCAAGAAGAACGAGGCCATGTACCTCTTCTCCCCCTACGATGTGGAGCGCGTGTACGGGGTGCCGTTCTCGGAGATCTCCGTCACGGAGAAGTACCACGAGATGGTCGAGGACGGCCGGATCCGCAAGACCAAGATCAAGGCGCGTGAGTTCTTCCAGATCCTCGCCGAGATCCAGTTCGAGTCCGGCTACCCCTACATCGTGTTCGAGGACACCGTGAACGCCGCGAACCCGATCGCCGGCCGGGTCACGATGAGCAACCTGTGCTCGGAGATCCTGCAGGTCTCCACCGCCTCGACCTACCACGAGGACCTGTCCTACGACGTGGTCGGCCGGGACATCTCCTGCAACCTCGGCTCGCTGAACATCGCCAAGGCCATGGACTCCCCGGACCTGGGGCTGACGATCGAGACGGCGATCCGCTCGCTCACCGCGGTCTCCGACCAGACCACGATCACCTCGGTGCCCTCGGTCGCGGAGGGGAACGACGCCTCGCACGCCATCGGCCTGGGCCAGATGAACCTGCACGGCTACCTCGCCCGTGAGCGGGTCTTCTACGGCAGCGAGGAGGGCATCGACTTCACGAACATCTACTTCTACACGGTCGCCTACCACGCGCTGCGCGCCTCCAACAAGATCGCGATCGAGCGGGGGGAGACCTTCCGCGGGTTCGCCGACTCGGAGTATGCCTCCGGTGCCTACTTCGACAAGTACACCGAGCGCACATGGGAGCCGGCCACGGAGCGGGTGAAGCAGATCTTCGCCGATGCCGGCGTGCACGTGCCCACCCAGGCCGACTGGCTCGACCTCAAGGCGTCCGTGGCCGAGCACGGCATCTACAACGCCTACCTGCAGGCGGTGCCGCCCACCGGGTCGATCTCCTACATCAACCACTCCACCAGCTCGATCCACCCCATCGTGGCGCCGATCGAGATCCGCAAGGAGGGCAAGATCGGGCGGGTCTACTACCCGGCGCCCTACCTCACGGACGAGAACATGGAGTACTACCAGGACGCGTACGAGATCGGCTACGAGAAGATCATCGACACCTACGCCGCCGCCACGCAGCATGTGGACCAGGGGCTGTCGCTGACGCTGTTCTTCAAGGACACCGCCACCACGCGTGATGTGAACCGCGCGCAGATCTACGCCTGGCGCAAGGGCATCAAGACGCTGTACTACATCCGACTGCGGCAGGCCGCCCTGGAGGGCACCGAGGTCGAGGGCTGCGTGTCCTGCACGCTGTGACGGCTCCGGCCGCTCGCAGGGACATGACACGCGCAGGGACACACAGAGAGAAGTGACGCAGGAATGATCAGCGAGAAGCTCAAGCTCGTCAGCCGGGTCCACGCCATCAACTGGAACCGCATCGAGGACGAGAAGGACCAGGAGGTGTGGGACCGCCTCGTGGGCAACTTCTGGCTGCCGGAGAAGGTGCCGGTCTCCAACGACATCCAGTCCTGGCACACCCTGACCGCCGAGGAACAGACCCTCACGATGCGGGTGTTCACGGGCCTGACCCTCCTGGACACCATCCAGGGCACGGTCGGCGCCGTCAGCCTGATCCCGGATGCGCTGACCCCGCACGAGGAGGCGGTGTACACCAACATCGCCTTCATGGAGTCGGTGCACGCCAAGAGCTACTCCTCGATCTTCTCCACGCTGTGCTCCACCAAGGAGATCGACGAGGCGTTCCGCTGGTCGGAGGAGAACGAGAACCTCCAGCGCAAGGCCGAGATCGTCATGAAGTACTACCGGGGTGACGAGCCGCTGAAGCGCAAGGTGGCCTCCACCCTGCTGGAGTCCTTCCTGTTCTACTCCGGCTTCTACCTGCCGATGTACTGGTCGGCGCACGCCAAGCTGACGAACACGGCGGACGTGATCCGCCTGATCATCCGCGACGAGGCCGTGCACGGGTACTACATCGGCTACAAGTTCCAGAAGGGACTCGCGGCCGAGACGCAGGAGAAGCGTGACGAGCTGCAGGCCTACACCTACGAACTGCTCATGGAGCTGTACGAGAACGAGGAGCAGTACACCGAGGACCTCTACGACGGCGTCGGGCTGACCGAGGACGTCAAGATGTTCCTGCGCTACAACGCCAACAAGGCGCTGATGAACCTCGGGTACGACCCGCTGTTCCCCAAGGACCAGACCGAGGTGAACCCGGCGATCCTCTCCGCCCTGGCGCCGAACGCCGACGAGAACCACGACTTCTTCTCCGGCTCCGGCTCCTCCTACGTGATCGGCAAGGCCGTCTCCACCGAGGACGACGACTGGGACTTCTGATCTCTTCGACGGGGCCCACCGCCCCGTCAACCGTGGGGCCCGGGACTGCACACGTGTGTGGTGCCGGGCCTCACGACGTCAGAGCCCGGGCAGGCTGTGGTCCCGCGGCGCACGAGTGATCGAGCGCCACGATTCTCAGGTGACCACCAGGTAGCGGGGTGAGGCTGGTGGTGTGAGCACACAGCCTGCCCCCGAGCCGACCATCACCGCGGCCCACCACACCAGCGCTGCGGCAGCGGTGCCTGCGGTGCCCGAGACCACGGTGCGACGCGGCACCTTGGTGGATGTCAACGCCGTCGTACGCCTGATGCGGGCAGGTGCGGCGCCGGTGGACATCAACGGTGACGGCATCCTCGACGGCCCGCACGACGAGGAGACCGCGGCCGCGGCGGCCCGGCTCGCGCTGTCCCACCTGTCGCTGGAGTCCGGGGACCTGTGGGTCGCCGAGCGTGGTGGGCGGCTGGTGGCCGCCTCGGTGTGGCTGCCGGGGGACGGCCGAGCGCTGAGCGCCGACACGTCCCACCTGCTCGCGCGCGAGCTGCATCTGGATGACGTGTCCGCCGCGATCGGCCCCGGCGACCACCTGCGCGGAGAGGTCGAGGCGACGGCGACTGGCGTGTTCGCCGAGTTGCTAGCGAACCGACCGCGGCTTGTGCTCGCGTCGCTGACGGTCGCGACCGGCGAGGTGGACCCGCGCGAGGTGATCGAGCTGGCGCGCCGGGTGGTGCACCCCGTGGTGCACGCCGACGAGTCGCCGGTGCTCGCCGTCGCGATCGACGACGCCCGCGCGCGTCTGCTGCGGGCGGTGGGGTTCACCACCGTGTCCACGGTGCCGCTCGGCGAACTCAACGCGGTGTGGGTCGGGCGCGCCGCTCGCCCCGCGCCGGGTCGAACGCCGATCCGCGCGTAGCTGCGCCGTCGTCGCCGACCCGCGCACTGTAGCGCCCCACCGCCGAGTGCCCTCCTGGCCGAGCGTGTGCATGGGCCGCAACCCGTTCGCCGAGCGGGGTGTTGCGCCGAGGTTGAGCGAGCGGAGGCTGCGCAAGGGCACGCTCGGCGGGGGTGGGGGTGCGCAAGGGCACGCTCGGCGGGGGTGGGGGTGCGCAAGGGCACGCTCGGCGGGACCGGGCGGGGGCAGGGCTCGCCCGCGGCGCGGGCAACGAGACCGCAACGCAGGAGTGGCAGACTCGCGGGCATGGGTTCGATGCTGATGCGCGGCGCGCGGCTGGTGGGACGCGACGGCGTCTGGGACGTGCGGGTCTCCCGCGGCGTGATCCGTGGCATCGACGCCCGCATCCGCCCCGAACGAGGCGAGGAGACCCTCGATCTCGCCGGTCGCTGGCTCATCCCCGGCCTGTGGGACGCGCACGTGCACCTCATGCAGTGGGCGCAGGTCGCGCGCCGGTTCGACGTGAGCCCCGCCACCTCCGCCGCCGAGGCGGCCGAACTGGTCCGGCGATATGTCGCGCAGCACCCCGAGCGCGACGGCGTGCTGGTCGGCTTCGGGTACCGGGCCGCCACCTGGCCCGATCAGCCGAGCACGGAGATGCTGGATCAGGCCGCGCCGGGCCGCGCCGTCGTGCTCGTCTCCGGGGACCTGCACTCCGGCTGGTTCTCCACCCCGGCGCTGCACGCGTTCGAACGCCAGCCCGACCCCTCCGGCCTGGTGCGCGAGGAGGACTTCCTCACCGTCGCCAGTGCGCTGGACGGTGGCAGCGACCTCCAGCGGGACGCCTGGGTGCGTGAGGCCGCGGCCGAGGCCGCGACCCGCGGCCTGGTGGGCGTGGTGGACTTCGAGTCCGACGACCCGCGGCGGTGGGCCACCCGGATGACCGCCGCCGAGGCTGTCGAGGACCGCCCCGAGGGCTGGGCGCCCTACCCGCTGCGGGTGCGCGCCGCCGTCTGGCCCGATCACCTCGAGGACGTGCTGGCCGCCGGGCTGCGCGGGCGCAGCCCCCTGGGGAACGCGCTGGATGGCCGCGGCCACCCGATGGCTCGGCTGGCCACCCTCAAGGTCCTCTCCGACGGCGCCCTGAACACCCGCACCGCCTACTGCCACGACCCCTACCCCGGCGGCGGGTTCGGTGGGTTGAACTACCAGCTCGCCGAACTCGTGGAGCTGATGAACCGCGCCCTGGAGGCCGACCTCAGCTGCAGCATCCACGCCATCGGCGACGCCGCCGCCGAGCAGGCGCTGCGCGCCTTCGAGGCCACCGGCGCCACCGGGTCTATCGAGCACGCCCAGCTGCTGTCCTGGGAGGACATCCCCCGGATGGCGGCCCTCGGGATCACCGCCTCGGTGCAGCCGGCGCACCTGCTGGACGACCGCGACGTCGCCGATGCGCTCTGGCCCGGTCGCGGCGATCGTGCCTTCCCGCTGGCCTCCCTCGTGGCCGCCGGGGTCCCGTTGATCTTCGGCTCGGATGCGCCGGTCTCACCGCTGGACCCGTGGCTGCAGATCTCCGCGGCCGTCACCCGCACCGGCGACGAGCGCGCCGCCTGGGGTCCCGAGCAGCGCCTGGGTGGCGAGGTGGCACTCGCCGCCGCCACCGGGCGCGGGGTGCGCCCCCGGGTGGGGGGCCGGGCGGATCTGGCGATCCTCGACGTCGACCCCCTCGCCGCCCCACCCGGCACCCGGGTGGCGGGCACCCTCATCGCGGGGGAGTGGACCCACCGGGCGATGGACTGAGCCGGATCGAGACGGACCGAGGGGGCGCCCTGAGCGCCCGGAGCGATCGGGTCAGGAGCCCGTCAGCACCCCCGCCAGCGCCGGCAGGGCCCGGGGGTCGGTCTGCAGCACGAGGGTGGTCACGCAGGTCTCCTCCCAGCGCCGCAGCTGGGCGGCGATGTCCGACGGCGTGCCCACCAGGGCGATCTCGCGCACCAGTTCGCTGGGCACCGCCGCCGCGGCGCGCGCCTTGTCCCCGGCCGCGTAGTGCGCGGCCACCTCCTGCAGTTCCTCGGCGAACCCGAGCCGCGCCATCGCCTCGCGGTGGAAGTTGTGACTGGAGGACCCCATCCCGCCCGCGTACAGCGCGAGGTGCGGTCGCAGCAGGTCCACCGCGGCCTCCACGCTCTCGGCCACGGCCAGCGGCACCGAGGCCGCCACCTCGAACTGTGAGACGTCCCGGGTGCCGGCGGCGCGCTTGGCGAACCCGGCCGCCAGCAGTTCCCGCGCCTGCGCGTCGGTGGCGGGGGAGAGGAACGCCGGCAGCCAGCCGTCGGCGATCTCCGCCGCCAGGGAGGTGTTCTTCGGGCCCTGCGCGGCCAGCAGGATCGGCAGATCGGCCCGCAGCGGGTGGATGTTGGCCTTGAGGGGCTTGCCCTGCCCGACGGCGCCGCTCACCTCCCCCGCAATCGGCAACGGGTAGTGGGGTCCGGGGGCGGTGACGGGGGCCTCACGGGCCAGCACGTCCCGCACGATCGCGATGTACTCCCGGGTGCGGGCCAGCGGCTTGGCGTAGGGCGCGCCGTACCAGCCCTCCACCACCTGCGGACCGGAGGCGCCGATGCCGAGCGCGAACCGGCCACCGGAGAGGTGGTCCAGGGTCATCGCGGCCATCGCGGTGGCGGTGGGGGTGCGGGCGGACATCTGCGCGATGCCCGTGGCCAGGCGGATCCGGGAGGTGCCGGCGCCCCACCACGCCAGCGGCGTGAACGCATCGGAACCGTAGGACTCGGCGGTCCACACCGAGTCCAGGCCCGCGCCGTCCGCCCAGGTCACCGCCTGCGCCATCCCGGCGGGTGGCCCGCCCGCCCAGTAGCCCGCGTGCAGCCCGAACCTCATGTCGCTCCCTCGCGTCCTGGCCGCACCTCGGTGTGCGGCACCCACTCGAACCTACGGCAGCGGCCGGGCGCAGGCGAGACGAGGGTCGTAATCTCGAGGGTATGTCCCCCCTCGTCCTGGCGTCCGGTGCCGTGGGCATCATCCTGCTGGCAACGGCGCTCGCGCGCCGCACCGGGGTGGCCACGCCGCTCATCCTCGTGCTGATCGGCGCGATCATCTCGCTGATGCCCGCGATCCCCGATATCGAACTGCAACCGGAGTGGATCCTCATGGGGGTGCTCCCCCCGCTGCTGTACGCCTCCGCGGTGCAGGTGCCGGTCATCGACCTGCGGCGCAACGTCGGGATGATCGGGTGGCTCTCGATCGTGCTGGTGATCGTCTCGGCTTTCGGGGTGGGGGCGCTCGTGCACCTCCTGCTCCCCTCCGTCCCGTTCGCCGCGGGGGTGGCGCTCGGCGCGGTGATCTCCCCGACGGATGCCGTGGCGGCCACGGCGGTGGGGAAGCGACTCGGGCTGCCTCCCCGGGTGATGGCGGTGCTGGAGGGGGAGAGCCTGTTCAACGACGCCTCGGCCCTGGTGATGCTGAAGGTCGCCACGGTCGCCGCCGCGGGCGGGTTCTCCTTCCTGCAGTTGACGGGGGACTTCGCCTACGGCGTGGTGATCGCGGTGGCGCTAGGGCTGGCGATCGGCTGGGTCAGTGTGCTGGTTCGGGAGCGGATCTCCGACCCGGTGCTGTCCACCTCGGTCAGCCTGGTGCTGCCCTGGCTGGTGTACTGGCCCGCCGAGGAGCTCGGGGCCTCCGGGGTGGTGGCCGTGGTGGTGGCGGGGGTGCTCTCGGGTCACCTCGGCCTGCGGCGGCTGTCCGCGCAGCAGCGTCAGATCGAACGCACCAACTGGGCCACGATCGCGTTCCTGCTGGAGAACGCGGTGTTCCTGCTCATGGGTCTGCAACTGGTGGACCTGTTCCTGGACGTGACCCGCAACCAGTCCTCCGTGGGGCTGGTCGTGGGGGTCGCCGCCGCCTGTGTGCTCGCGCTCGTGCTGCTGCGGGTGGCGGCGGTGGCCGTCTTCATGCGGGGTGCGCGGTGGCGTGCGCCGCACCGGGCGCGCCGGTTGGCGGCGGTGGACGCGGCGGTCAAGGGGCTGGACGACTCCGACCCCCAGCGGGCCAAGGCCCGGCGGCGCCTGGCCCGACTGCGCGCCGATCGGGAGTTCTACCGTCGCGCACCGATCACCCGCAAGGGCGGGCTGGTGATCTCCTGGGCGGGGATGCGCGGCGTGGTGACGGTGGCTGCCGCGCTCACGCTGCCCGTCTCGACGCCGATGCGCTCGACCCTGATCGCCGTCGCCTTCACCGTGGCCCTGATGACCCTGCTCGGCTTCGGGCTCACCCTGCCGTGGGTGATCCGGCGCACCGGCCTCGGCCAGGACCCGAGCCAGTCGCTGCACGGGGAGGTCGTGCTGGTGATGCGCGACGTGCACCGGCAGGCGGTCTCGACCCTGCGGGAGGACGGCGATCTGGACGAGGAGGTCGTCTCGGGTCTCGCGGAACGTCTGGAGCGGATCGCCAAGCGGGACGGCCTGCTGGCGCGCACCCTGGGCGCCGGTCCGCAGGAGGTGGATCCGGAGACCGGGGAGCCGGTCGACCCGATCCGACTCGCGGCTGTGCGTTACTTCGACGCGGCACGCGAGGCGCTCGCCGATGAGCGCTCCCTCGGCGCCTACTCCACCGAGGCGATCGCGCAGGTCCAGGAGGTGCTGGACCTGGAGGAACTGCGGCGCACCCGCTGAGCGCGACACGCCCCCGCGGGCGGTCCCGCCGGTGCGGACGGGACCACCTCGCGGTGGGGTCAGCGCAGCGCGGGCATGATCTCCGTGGCCACGAGGTCCAGGTGGTCCAGGTCGCTGAGGTCCAGCACCTGCAGGTACACCCGGCCGGCTCCCCACTCCTTCAGCTGCTCCAGGCGCGCGCGGGCCTCGGCCACGGTGCCCGCGATGCCGTGTTCGCGCAGTTCCCCGGGCTCACGCCCGATCGCGGCGGCGCGGCGGGTGAACTCCGCCTCGTCGGCGCCCACGGCCAACACCAGTGCGGCACTGTAGGTCAGGGTCTCGGGATCGCGCCCGGCCTCCTCGCAGGCGCTGCGCACGGTGGCGAAACGCGTGGGGATGTCGGCGATCTCGGGGAAGCTGGTGTTGTACTCCGCGGCGAACCGCGCGGCCAGGGCCGGGGTGCGGCGCGGGCCGTTGCCGCCCACGATCAGCGGCAGCGGCTTCTGCACCGGCTTGGGAAGGGCGGGCGACTGCGCGAGCTGGTAGTGCTCGCCGTCGTAGGAGAAGGTCTCGCCCTCCGGCGTGCCCCACAGCCCGGTGAGGATCTCGAACTGCTCCGTCAGCAGGCCGAACCGCTTCGGGGGGAAGGGGAACCCGTAGGCGGCGTGCTCGCGCTCGAACCATCCCGCGCCGAGCCCGAGCTCCACCCGGCCACCGGACATCGCATCCACCTGCGCCACCTGGATCGCGAGCAGACCCGGCTGGCGGAAGGTGGCGGAGGTGACCAGCGTGCCGAGGCGGATCGTGGAGGTCTCCCGCGCGATGCCTCCGAGGGTCACCCAGGAGTCGGTCGGACCGGGCAGCCCGTCGCCGCCCATCGCCACGAAGTGGTCGGAGCGGAAGAACGCGTCGTACCCGAGGCGCTCGGCCCGCTGGGCCACGCGGAGCTGGTCGTCGTAGGAGGCGCCCTGTTGAGGTTCGGTGAAGATGCGAAGATCCATTTCCCCAGCCTGCCACCCCACCGCCCGGGGCGGCGGGCGCCGGGCATGGAAGAGCCCGCGGGATGCTCGATCCTCGAGCGGTCGTGCTGGACGAGGGCACGACTCCCGCGGGCTCCGGTCACCGCCTGGTACTCGCCGAGGGGCGAGCGGACGGCACATCCGGCTCACCCGTTGTCAGCGGGCGGTCACCTCACGAGTCCGGTCGAACGTCATGTCGTGGACCACCTCCTTTCACGTGTGAGGGAAATGTAATCCGCACCGAGCCGAGTTGTCATGGCATTTTCCGAGGCACCCAGTACCATCGGGAACACCCCCCCCGAACCCGGGCCCCGTCGGTACCCGACGAGGCCTGACGCACCAGGCAGGACCCCCCGACATGGACGTTGACCGCGGATCGAACACTGCCCGCACGCCGCGTGCGCGAGGGCTGCTCGCCGCTCTCGCCGCGGCCGCCCTCGCGCTGACCGCTTGCACCTCCCCCGAGGGTGAGAGCACCCCGGCCGCGGAGGTGGTGGACACGCCGGCCGCCGTGGACGCCGCGAGCCTCGGCCTCATCGAGGCGGGCTCGCAGGAGCAGGACGCCGAGGGTGGGGGCAACTCCGGCACCGCCGTCGGGCTGGCCGATCTGGCCGCGCTGCCGGGAAGCGGCGCCCTCGTGGAGGCGCTCACGGGCGCGGTGGGGGATGGTGTGGGTGTCGACATCGTCACCGCCAGCCGCCAGATCCTCGGTCTCACGCCTCACAGCGACGAGGCGGCGCCGGGTGAGGACTACCGGGACGCCCCGCCGGTCTACTACGGCGATCTGACCACCGGGCAGGTGATCACCACCGCGGACCTGTTCACCACGCGCGGCGTGGCCGCACTGACTGCCGCGCTGGCGGCCACGGAGGGCACCACGCAGGTGGCCGCGGCGGACGCGCAGCCGAGCGAGGAGGGCGAGGAGGCACTCCAGGCGAGCCCGCCGCCCGACGTGCGGTTCTCCGCCGAGGGTGACGTGCTCGTCGTCGACGGCGCCCACAGCCTGCGCGTGCCCCGTGCCGCCACCGACGGCTGGTTGACCGACCAGGGGCGCGTGGTCCGGGCGGCCGCGCGCAGCCAGGCGGACCTGGCCTCCCTCGTCGCGCAGTCGGGTGACCTGGAGATCGCGGTGCGTGAGATCCCGCTGCCGCCGGTCGGGAAGGCGCCGCCGGCCCCGAAGCCGAAGCCGGCGCCGCAGCCGTCCACGGGTGGCGGTGGCGGGGGCGTGGACTGCGCGGTCGAGTCGTGTGTGGCCCTCACCTTCGACGACGGGCCGAACGCCCAGACCTCCCGGCTCCTGGGCATCCTCGCGGACCGCGACGTCAAGGCGACCTTCTTCATGGTGGGGCAGTCGGTCGCGAGCAACCCGGCGATCGCGCGCGCCGTGGCCGACGCGGGCCACCAGATCGGCAACCACACCTGGCGCCACCCCGACCTGACCACCTTGGACGCCAACGGCGTGCGGGAGCAGTTCACGGCCACGGCGGCCGCCATCAAGGACGCCACCGGCATCGTGCCGAGCATTCAGCGCCCGCCCTACGGCGCGTGGGACGAGACCGTGAAGTCGGTCTCGGGCGAACTGGGGCTGAGCCTGATCCTGTGGGACGTGGACACGCTGGACTGGAAGCACCGCGATCCGGCCAAGACCCTCGAGGTCGTCAAGGCGAACGCGCACCGCGGATCGATCGTGCTCATGCACGACATCCACGCGACCTCGGTGGACGCCGTGAACGACGTCATCAGCTACCTGCAGGGTCAGGGGCACACCCTGGTGACCGTGGATGAGCTCATGGGGGGCTCCACGACCCCCGGGGGCGTGTACTACTCCGGGCGGTAGAGGGTTGCGGCCGGTCGGGCACACTGGGCGCATGACGTCTGCTCCCACCACGCTGCGCGTGATGACCGTGTGCACCGGCAACATCTGCCGCTCCCCGATGGCGGAGGTGGTGCTGCGCGATGCCCTCGTGCGAGCCGGCCTCGCCGACCGGGTGCGGCTGGACTCCAGCGGCACCTCGGACGAGGAGCACGGCAACCCCATCGACTCCCGGGCGCAGCAGGTGCTGACCGAGGCGGGCTATGAGGTGCCACGGCACCGAGCGCGCCAGGTCACCACGTCCGATGCGCAGCAGGTGGACGTGGCGCTGGCCATGACGGCGCAGCACGCGCGTCGGCTGCGTCAGGTGGGGTTCCCCGCCGAGCGTGTGGTGATGTTCCGGGCCTTCGAGCACGGGGTGCCCGACGGCGACCCCTCCTCGGCCTCGGCGCCCGACGCCCCGGACCCCTGGTACGGCGACATGGCGGACTTCCGCGAGACGCTCGCGACCGTGGAGGCGTGTGTGCCGGGCGTCGTGGCGTACCTGCGCGCCCGGATGCCGCAGTAGTGGGGGCGGTCGGGGCCGGCGCGGGCCTGAGTGTCAGGCGTCCTTGCCGTCGGCGCCGGTGACCGGCGGCAGCGAGGACCAGGGGAACATGATCCACGACGACGTGGTGCGCCAGGCGAAGTCCGGCGCCACGATCGAGGTGGGCTTGCCGTAGACGACGGCGGAGCGCACGTCGGCGCCGTGGCTGCGCAGCATCTCCAGCACCAGGGCGAGGGTGCGTCCGGAGTCCGCCACGTCGTCGACCACCAGCGCCCGCATGCCGGCCACGGCGGAGGTATCCAGCGCGGGCGGCAGCACCATCGGCTCGGGCAGGGTCTCACCGACGCCGCTGTAGAACTCCACGTTGAGGGTGCCCATGGCCTTGGCGCCCAGCGCGTAGGCGAGCGAACCCGCGGGGATGAGCCCGCCGCGCGCGATGGCCACCACGATCTCCGGCTCCCACTCGGCCGCGGCGATCATCCGGGCGAGGTCGCGCACGGCGTAGCCGAATCCCTCCCAGGTCAGCACCTCGCGGTCGGGGTAGTCCTCGGCGGTGGGGAACCGCTCCGCCGGGGTCGGGGTGCTGGACGTGGACGTGGTCTGGGTCGTGCGCTCTGGCATGTCCCGACCCTACCGGCGCCGGGGCCGTCCACAGCCTCTCGGGGACTGGCCGTGCCGCGTCGGCTCACGGCGGTACGGTCTGGCGCATGGCATCAGATCCCGCGTCCCTGGCCGGCACTCCGGGGCGTCGTCGCTGCTTCGGCGACGGCGATCCGCTGTACGAGGCGTATCACGACACGGAGTGGGGCGTGCCGCCACCGGTGAGCGACGACGAACGCGAACTCCTGGAACGCGTGTGTCTCGAGGCATTCCAGTCGGGCCTGTCCTGGCTGACGATCCTGCGCAAGCGGGAGGCGTTCCGCACCGCATTCCACGACTTCGACCCGGCGCGCATCGCGGCGTTCGGGGATGACGACGTGCAGCGTCTTCTCCGCGATGCCGCGATCGTGCGCAATCGGGCCAAGATCGAAGCGACCGTGGCCAACGCCCGGGCGCTTGTGGCGATGCATGCCGCTGGTGAGCGTCTCGCGGACGTGCTCGAGCGCCACCGTCCCGCACCCCGCCCACAGCCGCCCACAGCGCAGGAGGTCCCGGGCTCCACGGTGCAGAGCGCGGCACTCGCGAAGGAACTCAAGCGACGCGGCTTCCGATTCGTGGGACCCACCACCGCCTACGCGGCCATGCAGGCGATCGGCATCGTGGACGATCACCTCGATACCTGCATCCTGCGCGGCTGAGGGCGGCACGGCCCCGCGGTACGCACCGGGCGGGGCGATTCGGGTCAGGTGGGCGTCGCGGGTCAGGTGGGCGCCGCGGGTCAGGTGGGCGTCGTGGCGAGGGCGTGTTCCGCCAGCAGCACCGTGGCCGCGGTCCAGGCCAGCGGCGCGACGGCGGCCGGCCGCCCGTCGTAGAGCACCTTCTCGGGGTAGGAACCCGCCTCGGTGCGATGCCTGCCGAGCCAGGCAAGGGTGTCGAGTGCATAGGCGCGCTCCGTCGCCGCGTCGGCGCCCTGTGCGGCAGCGACCAGGGCGAACACGGCGGTCTCGGGGGTCCAGCTCACGCCGTCCTCACGCCAGCCGGCGCCCGGCGCCAGCCCGCCGGCCGGCCGCACCATCTCGCTGCGGGCGGCCCGCACCGCCGCCACCACGTCCGGATGCGCAGCCTCGGTGTAGGGCGGGAGCAGGAACGCCACACCGGTGTCCCGTAGCGTGCCGTCCTCGTGGCGGGGGTAGCCCCGTGCCCCGAACACCTCATGGATGCGCGCCTCCAGGTCCACCGCCGCGCGCCGGGCACGCCGCGCGCCCGCCGGCTCCCCGAGCGCCGCGAGCAGGCGGGCACCGGCCTGGAGCCCGGCGAGCAGCGGCGCGGCGGTGCCCAGCGTGCGGCGGGTCTCCCCGACCTCCCAGTAGTCCGGGGAGACCGGGGGTAGCCCGTCGGCGGTCACCGCCATCGCCAGCCCCAGGCTGCGCTCGATCATCGGCCGCAGGAGGCGGACCTGCGTGAGCGCGTCGGGGCCCTGAAGCAGCCCGGCCGTGGCCCACAGCACCCAGCCCACGCCGTCGAGCTGCCGTTCCCGCTCGTCCGGTGTGCCCGAGCCGTCGGGCAGGTACCTGGCCTCGAACCAGCCGTCACGCCCCTGCCACGCCTGCAGCCGGGCCAGCATGCGCACGGCCTCGGCGCGGCGCCCGGCGCGGATGAGTGCCATCGCCACGTGGGAGGCGTCCCGCGGCCAGGTGTAGCGCCAGTGCGTGGACCAGCCGGCCACACCCACGTCGCCCACCTGCAGCACCGTGAGGTCCAGGAGCGCCTCGCGCGCCCGTGTGGTGGCGGTCCACGGGGCACAGCCGGCGATCCAGGCGGACTCCCGCGCGATCAGCGTGGCCTGCCCGGCGGCGCCGCGCATCACGCGAGTGCCCGGCACCACCTGATCTGCCGCGCCGATCAGCTGCCGTTCGCCCGGTGCGCTCCATGCGACGGTCTGGGAGTGCAGGCCGTCCTGCGCGTACCGGGCGGAGGAGGAGCGCGTGCCGGTGGCCCCCACGGTGACCAGCGCCGCCAACCCGAGCCCGGTGCCGAGCAGCCCGCGGCGGGACAGTGGACGGCCGGCCATGCGGATACCTTACCTATTCGCGACCATATGCCGAGGGCTGGCAGACCAAGTCTTGGTCGAGACCTGGCGGGTGTGGGGTACGTCCCCCGGCTCAGGTCCCTCTGGGGGCCCGCAGGGCGCAAGGACGGGGCAGAATGGTCCCTCGTGTCCCCCGTGTCCGTTGCCGTGGTGTGCCTGCACACCGACCCGTTCGCGCCGCCGGGCAGCGGCGACGTCGGGGGGATGAACGTGGTGGTGCGGCACACCAGCCAGGCGCTCGCCGCCCGTGGGCACCGCATCGAGGTCATCACCCGCCGCTCGGACCCCGATTCCCCGGAGGTCTGCGTGGTGGACGGCGTCCGCGTGCGCCGCGTGAGCGCCGGACCGCCCCACCCGGTGCCCAAGGGTGAGCACGAGGGTTTCATCGCACCCTTCCGTGAGCGCTTGGAGGACCTGGAGCCGGTGGACGTGGTGCACTCCCACCACTGGTTCTCGGGGATGGCGGCGCTGCCGGTTGCCCACGCGTGGGGTGTGCCGCACGTCCAGTCCTTCCACAGCATCGCGGCCCCGCCCCTGACGGCGCTCGCCGAGGGGGAGCGGCCGGAGTCCCCGGGCCGGCTGGCGGGGGAGGCCCACCTCGCCCGCCGCAGTGACGCCGTCGTCGCCGTGAGCGATGCCGAGGCCACGACGGCGATCACCCGCCTGGGTGCGCCTGCCTCCCGGATGTGGGTGGTCCACCCGGGCGTGGACCCACGGGTGTTCCATCCGCTCGCTGAACCGCTGCCCGCGGGCGGGCGGCCGAGGGTGCTCCTGGCCGCCCGGCTGGAGCCGCTCAAGGGCGTCGATCTGGCGATCCGCGCCCTGGCGCGGCTGCCCCAGCCACGTCCGATACTCCAGGTGGCCGGTGGAGCCACGCACGGCACGGAGTACGTCGACTCGTTGCAGGCGCTCGCCGCGCAGCTCGGGGTGGTCGAGGACGTCGCTCTCCTGGGCCCGCAGAGCCGGGAGGAGTTGGCGCGGTTGATGCGCGAGGCGAGCATCGTGCTGGTGCCCTCCCATTCCGAGACCTACGGCCTGGTGGCGCTCGAGGCCGCCGCCAGCGGAGTCCCGGTGGTGGCAGGCGCCGTGGGCGGCCTGCGGGAGGCGGTGCGCGACGGCGTGACGGGCCTGTTGCTACCGGACCGGGAGCCGCGGACGTGGGCCGAGGCGCTGGCACGGGTGCTGGACTCGGAGGATCTACGCGCGCGGATGTCGCAGGCATCCCGTGCTCACGCGCGCGAGCGCGGCTGGGACACCACGGCGGGTGGCATGCTCGCGGCCTACTGCGCGCTGTTGCAGGAGTCTCGCACGGCCTGAGCGCCCCGAGTGGCCGCCTGAGGGGTGCGTCATCGGGATGCGCGCGGCAGGATGGGTGGCATGGTGCTGCCCCTCGTCCTGGCCTTCGGAACCGAGGGCTACCTCGAACCCCACGACTCCGGTGCCTGGCACCACTTCGGGATCACGCGGCGGGCGGCAGCCGAGGCGGGCTGGGCTCAGGGCGCCGGCACCGAACTGGCCTTCGCCGCGGATGTGATCGATCGCTACCTGTGGGACCCGGCGTGGCTGTATGAGGGCGGCATGGCGCGGGTGCGAGCGGCACGGGAGATCGCACCGGCCCTGCGCACCCTGCACATGGACGACCTGACCACGCCGGAACTGGTGGAGGCGAGTTTCGAACGGGTCCTGACAGGGACACGTGTCGCGATCCGCTGGTGCGCCGAGGCGGCGGGCGAGCACGCCGTGGCCGCCGTGAGAGGCGTCGTCGGATTCGCGCTGCACTGTGTCCAGGACTTCTACTCCCACTCCACGTGGATCAACGCACCGCAGCGGCGTGGGATCACCTGGGACGAGCGGATCGACGCCGGCGTGGAGTACGCGGACCTCGAGGTCGGTCGCTACCAGGTGCGTGGTGCGCCCCGGCACGGAGCGATCGGCCTGGCGGGTCCGGGGCGGGCCGCCGTGCGGATCCCGCTGCGCGGTGGGATCGGCGTCCCCGCCGGGATCGCGGGAATCGGCCGCGGCGTCACCCTGGACTCGCGTTGGCAGGCGCCCACCGGGGTGAGGACCCGGGGGATCGCGCACGAGGTCAGCGGTGAGGAGGCGTTCGAGATGGCCAGCGAACTCGCCGAGCGGCACAGCGCACGCTGGCTGCGTGAGCTCGCTCTCGAGGCGCAGGCGCTGGGCCTGGACGCGTTGTGGGAGCGCGTGATGCACGACGACGACGGCGGGGCGCACGCGCAGTCACGCGTGGCGCAGGATCCGCGGCTGCGGCCCCACCTCTTCCTCGGCGCCGGGGCGTCGGCCGGTCGGGAGCCCGATCCGGACGCCTGGTTCCTGCGGGTCACGGCTCGGCGTCGTGACGGTCAGGCGACCTCCCGGGTGCTGGGTCCGTTCCCCGCTGCGGGTGGGCGGCTTGCGCAGGACGTGACGGACGGCGCGCGCGCGGTGGCCCGGCACCCCTCGGTCGTGGGCGCGTGGGCGTTCCGCCGCGGTGGGAGCGCCGACCTGTTGCGTCTGTAGCCGGGAGTCGTGTCGCTGAACCGGGCGTGATCTCGCCTGTGCGTTCGGGAACGTTCGGAGGAATCGACGCGAACTCGCGCGGTTCGGCAGGGTGGATACCGCACCGGACCGGTGCAAGGGTTCGTCGGCTCGCCGGAGTCCGGCGGAGTGGCTGTGCCCCCGGCCCCTTCGCGTAGTCGACGAGTCGGCGAACCCGTTTGTCTCACCCAGTGAGACGCGTGTTCGGGGTTGTTCGGAGAGCGTGACCTTCCCGAACACCTGCCGTCAGAGTAGGTCATGCAAGAACGGGACAGTGTCAGTTCTTGCACCCGCTGCCCGCGGGGATGGTGTCCGGCGTCGAACCTCGTAGTGCGCTGGTGGCAATCGGGGGGTTGACGCCAGCAGGCCTCGGTTCGACGCCGGACATCACCGCCGAGGCAGTTCGGACGTCGTCCGGGGGGTCGATGTCCGGCCCGGTCGGTCCCGACGCTCTGCGTGTCAAGAGGGGGTGCGCAGATCGTCGGGACCGACCGGAAGAGCGGGTCTTCACACCATCGCCACGCAGCACGCACCGGATCCCTGCACGGTGCGTGATCCACGCCGCGTTCGTTCGGAATCTCCCAGCCGTGTGCCGTAGCGTCGAGGAGACCCGCCCCCGATCAGGAAGAGACCATGTCTGACGAACCCGACCTCGAGACCGAGATCGAGTCCGCCACCAATCTCGCGGTGACCCTCGGCTGGGTCGCCGGGGCCGTCGCCATCGCCTACGTCCTGGGCATCGTGCTGTCCTGGGTGGTGCGGCGGATCGGTGGCCGCAGCGACCTCATCCGCGACCTGTCCTCCCTCACCCGCGCCCCGGTCCGCGCCACGCTGATGGTCATCGGCGCGTTCATCGCGGTCAACCGCACCGCGGACGAGGAGGAACGGTGGCGGGGCTGGGTCGATCAGCTGCTCCTCATCGTTCTCATCGCGACCCTCGCGTGGCTGGCGATCCGGGTGATCCTGGTGCTCGAGCGGCGCTTCATGAAGCGCTACGGCGGCGGTGATACCGAACTACCCGAGGCGGACCGCCACCGCCGCAGGATGCGCACCCAGATCGTGGTCCTGCGCCGACTGGCGATCGCGATCGTGGTGATCCTCGCCGTCGCGGCGGCCCTGATGACGTTCCCGACCTTCGCCGATCTCGGGGCGACGCTGTTCGCCTCCGCCGGTGTGATGTCGATCGTGGCGGGCCTCGCCGCGCAGACCTCGCTCGGCGCGGTGTTCGCCGGCATGCAGATCGCCTTCTCCGACGCGATCCGCGTGGGCGACGTGGTGGTCGTGGAGGGCGAGTGGGGCCGGATCGAGGAGATCACCCTGACCTACGTGGTGGTGCAGGTGTGGGACGACCGCCGACTCGTGCTTCCCTCCACCTACTTCACCACCAAGCCGTTCGAGAACTGGACCCGTCGGCAGACCGAACTGCTGGGCACGGTCGAGTTGTCCGTGGACTTCTCGGTGCCGATCGCCGAGATGCGCGCCGAGCTCGACCGCCAGCTCGCGGCCACGGACCTGTGGGACGGTCGCGTGGGCGGGCTCTCCGTGACCGAGGCGACCGGGAGTTCCATGACGGTGCGGGTGCTGGTCAGTGCGCAGGACTCGGGCCTGCTGTGGGACCTGCGCGTGACGATCCGGGAAGGGATGGTCACCTGGTTGCAGCAGTTCGATCGTGGCGGACTGCCCCGCCTGCGCATCGAGACCTCCTCCGAGAGCGAGCGCAACGCGCGCGATGCGAAGGCTGCCCGCCGGTCGGCGCCCGTGCCGGGGGAGGGGGAGAACGCCCCCCGCGGCCCGGGGCTGTTCGCCGGGGAGGACGGCGACGAGGACCGGCGTGCGATGTTCGCCGGGCCGGGCGATGAGGTGCTGGCCGAACGTGCCCGGCAGGACGAGGCGCGTGGCGAGCAGTCCGCCGCCGATGAGGAGTGGGAGAGGATGCGACGCCGGGGGCCCGAGGGCGAGGGCTGACTGACCGGCGGGTGCCGGGTGCCGGGCGCGGCGCGGGCTACGGGACCACGAGGTGACGCATGAGCGGCTCGGGCCCGGTGGGGTCGAGCCGGTGAGCGACCCAGCCTCGTAGCAGCGGACTCGCCGCGGGATCGGCCAGGACCTCCCGCATCGCCGCGGGTGCGTCCGCATCCCCCGCGAGCGAACCGAGGTAGCCGAGCACGGCCCGACCGTAGGCGACGATGAGATCGGCGCCGAAACGCCGCACCTCCTCGGTCGCCTTCCGGGCCAGGTCGTCTGCGCGGCTCACCTCGCCCGCCTCCGCGAGGACCAGCGCGCAGTTGAGCTGGGCCGCACTCCAGCGCCAGATCCCGATCGGGGTCGCCGTCCGGGCTCCGAGCGCGCGCTCGGCGAGGTCCACCGCCCGGGCGTGATCCCCGGCCATACGTGCCGCGGTCGCACGCGTGACGACACCGAGGACCGATCGCGCATCACCACGATCGGCCTGCACGAGGGTGGCGACCAGGTCGCTGCCGTCCAGGCCTTGGATCGCGCGCAGGCGGTGCCGGTTCTGCGTGATCGCGTCCGAGGTCTCATACCCCGCGTCGCCGAGGGTGGCGGCGGAGTCGAGGGTGGCGTTCGTGAGGTCCGCGTCGGCCAGTTCGAGGTGGATCTCCGCGAGTCGGGTCCTGGCGATCACGGTCATCCTGCGATCGCAGGGGTCCTCGGAGACGGGAATCCTCTGATGGGCCTGGAGTGCTTCGGGTAGACGACCGGTCACGAGCAGCGCCCGCATCACGGAGATGGTGAGGCTCTGGTACTCGGTACGACTGGCGTCGCCGTGGTCGGGGCCGAGCGACTCGATGGCCCGGATGGCCGCGCGCGTGAGGTCGAGTCCCTCGCTCATGTCCCGTTCCCACAGGTGTGTGACGGCGAGATTGGTCTGCGCCTCGATCCGTTCCCGCGGTCCGCCCCGAGCCGCCACCTCGGCGTAGAGCTCCTCGGCCTGCACCGATCGGTCGGTCGCCTCGAGCAGTTGCGCCGTCTGCATCGCGAAGTATCCCCACAGCTCACGGCGGCCGTGGGTCATCGCCGTGGAACACGCGAGGTAGGCATCCAGCCGCCGGGAACTCCATCGCAGGTAGTGCAGCATCGACAGCGCCAGCCGAGAGACCGCATCCGGGGCGTTCACGTCGGCCGCGGCCTGCAGCGTCGTGATGGCCACGGGGACCTGGGCATCGAGCCAGTCCTGGCTCGCCCGCCGCCCGCGTGGGACCGCGTCCTCGGCCGGGTCGGGTGCGGGGACCCAGGAATCGATGGTGGGGTTCACGGTGACCCGGACGCGGGCGCGTTCGGTGGCGGTGGCGAACCGCTGGGTGAGGACGGTCGCCAGGGTCTCGATCTCACGTCGGCGTCGGGAGGAGGGAATGTCGTCGGCGGCTCGGTCGGCGACGGTGGCGCGCACGATGTCATGGAGTTCGAGGACGTCGTCGGGACGCGGGGTGAGGAGGTTCTCACGCACCAGGACGGCCACCGACCGGTCGACCTCCAGCGCTCCGATCGTGTCGGTCAGGGCGATGTGCAGTTCCGCGGGGGTGAGCGGACCGGGATGGAGCGCGAGGAAGCTGAGGACGCTGCGCGCTGGAGGTCCCAAGGCGTCGTAGACGTCCTCGAGGGCAGGGACGAGCCCGGCCTCGGTGGCCTCGAGGCGGCGCAGGTGGTCGCTGAGGTACCAGGTGGGGCGTGCCGCGATCTGACCGGCGAGCACCGTGATCGCGAGCGGGAGGCGACCGCAGGCCTCGGCCAGCAGGGCCAGGTCCGCGCGGGCACGGGCGGGGTCGGTGGGGGCGTAGTTCCCGTCCGTGAGCGTGGCGAGCATGTCGCAGGCATCCTGGAGGATCATCGGGCCGAGCTCCAGCAGAGCGAATCCGTGAGGTGGCTCGATCCGCCGGCGGGAGGTCGTGATCACTGTGGCGCCCGGGGGGAGCCCGGAGACGAATGCGGTGATGTTCTCGGGGCTGGTCACATCCTCCACGATCAGGACGAGGTCGGTGGCCTCGGCGCGCAGCCCGGGGCCCGGGCGCGTGGCGATCACGCGCGTGAGCTCGGTGAGCACCGCACTCGGGGAGGCCGCGGTGATGCAGGCATCACCGGAGGCCGTGCGCAGCCCGATCGAGAGGACCCGCGCGCGGGGGCGGGCCAGCGCCGCGTCGGCTGCGACCGCGCGGGCCAGGGCCGACTTGCCGACCCCGGGCATCCCGGTGATGAGGAGATGCCGCGGCCCACCTTCCTCGGGCATCAACAGGTCGCGCGCGCTGTCACGCTCCCGGCGGCGTCCGATGACCGTGAGGGACTCGGGGTTCAGCGCCGTGAACTCCGGCCGCGCCGTGGCGGTGGCCAGGCCGCCGAGCACCGCACGGTGCAACTCCCGCAGGTCTCGCTCACGCTCCGGGAATCCCAGCACGATGGCGATGTCGGCGACGAGGTCGGGGTCGATCCGTCGTCTGCCGTCGCGGAAGGCGTCGTAGACGGTCACCTTGCCCGGTCGGCGGATGAAGCGCGCACCGGGACGCGCCGAGCGCAGCCGCGCGATGCGCGCGGCGATCTCCCCGAACGACGGGTCCCCCGCCTCAGCGCGCATGGTGCGCAGCGCGAGGGCGATGTCGTCCAGGCTCTGCGGCGGCGTCGCCATGACCATGGTGCCAGCGTAGGCCGCGCGCGCCGCGCGGGAACGTGACCCGCTCGCGGGTCAGCCCGTCACGGCACGACGAGGGCCCTCATCACCGCGGGCGGGGAGGTGGGATCGAGGTGATGAGCGACCCATCCGCGCAGCAGGGGGCTCGCGGCGTCCTCGTCCAGCACGGCGCGCAGCAACTCGTGTGCGCAAGGATCGCCCTCGAGTGCCGCGCACAGGCCGAGCACGGCGTCGCCGTAGGCGGCCACGAGGTGCACACCGTGCTCACGGGCGTCCCTGGTGGCCTGCTGCGCCACCGCGCGGGCGCCGGCCGGGTCGCCGCCCTCGGCGAGCACCAGGGCGAACGCCAGCGCGTTGGCACTCACCCGGAACGGGTTCATGTTCTCGGGTGGATCCGCGGCCAACGCCCGGCGGGCGAGGTCCACCGCCGCGCCGGAGCGTGCCGCGATCCGATCGGTGGTCGCCTGCGCGACCTGCGCCATCACCCCGAGTGACTCGTTCGCCGCGCCCTGCCCGAATGCCTCCAGCTCACGCGAGCTGTCCTGACCCTGCAACGCACGCAGGCGGTGCCGCAGCGTCGCGGCGCTCTCGGCCGGGAAGGCCCCGCCGTCCCCCATGGCCTGTGCGGCGTCGAGCGCAGCCAGAGCGAGCTCGGTCTCGGCCAACTCGACGTGCGCCTCGGCGAGCGCGATGGTGGACACCACCCCGTGGTAGCCGCCGGGCGCGTCGATGGACCCGAACACCTCCTCGTGCACCGCGAGCGCCGCACGTGGATCCCCCGACAGCACCAGGGCGCGCATGAGGTGGCTGGCGATCGACTGCCTGATCACCGTCAGGCCCGCCGTCTGCGCCTCGGCCAGTGCGGTCCGCGCGAACTCGATGCCGGTGGGCAGGTGGCGCTTCCACATCTCGTTGAGGGCGCGCTGGGCCGTGGCCTCGATCCGCATCGCGAGGTCACCCTCCGCGGCCACGGTGGCCAGCATCGCGTCCGCCTCGTCCAGCAGGTTCAGGGCTGCGGCGATCCCGCTGGTCTCGAGGGTGAAGTACATCCGCGACTGCGGCGCGCCATGGTGCATGGCGGTGCGCGCGATGCGGTAGGCGTCCACGGGTTCACGCCGCCACAGCAGGTACCGCATCCCGCTCGCCGCCAGCGCCGTGACCTCCTGTTCCAGGCCCTCGTCGGCGGCGACCTGTGCGGTGGTGACCGCCAGGGCGATGTGCTCCGCCAGCCAGGTGCGGCACCCCTGAGGGTCGGGGGGTACGGCCTGCGCCTCCCAGGAGCCCTCCGGCGCCGTGGGCGGGAACAGCGCCTCCAGGACCGGATCCGGCGGGCTGGTCAACTCCGCCCGCCCGATGGCTGTGATCAGGCGCTGCGCGAGGCTGCTGGCGAGGGCCTGGGCCTCCCGGGTGCGCTGGGAGGCGGGGAAGCGATCAACCGCACGGTCGGCGGCCACGGCGCGCACGACGTCGTGCAGCACCAGCGTGCCGGAGTCCTCCTGGTGCACGAGGTTCTCCAGGCGCAGGACGCCGAGCGCGGCATCGACCTGCTCCGGCGTGAGGTCTCGGCGCAGCGAGACCGCCACCTCCCCGGCTGTCAGCGGTCCCGGGTGGATCGCGAGCAGGCTCAGGACGTGCTCGGGGGCATGCTCGAGTGAGTCGAGGACCTCCTCCAGGGCGGGTGCCAGGCCCCCGTCGATCGCCTCCAGCCGCCGCAGGTGATCCGACAGGAGCCACCCGGGCCGCGCGGCGATCTGCCCGGCCACCACAGCCACAGCCAGCGGGAGCCCTCCGCAGTGCGCCGCGATCGCCTCCACGATCCCCGGGTCGCGCTGCACGGGGGAGCCGGCGGCGTCGATCTGTCGTGCCAGGAGCTCGCACGCGGCCTGCGTGGTCAGCGGTGGGAGGTCCATCGTGGTCATCGCATCGGCCAGACGGCGCCGGGAAGTGGCGATGAGGGTGGTGGTCGGCTTCAGGCCCATCGCGAATCGGGCGAGTCCCGCGCGGTCGGTCGCGTCGTCCAGCACCACCACCAGGCCACGGTCACGTGGCATGTCCGCCACGTGGTCGCGCAGTTGGCGCAGCAGGACAGCGGGATCGGTCGCCTCCGTGCCCTCGTCTCCGGAGGCGGTGCGCAGCGACACCCGGACCACCTGGGCGCCTGCCTCGCGCGCCGTCTCCTCGGCGAGGCGGAGCGCGAAGGCCGACTTGCCCACGCCGGGCATCCCGGTGATCAGGAGTCGGCGCGGCCCTGCCGTGCGGGTGAGCAGGTCGCGGGCGTGGTCGAGGTCGGCGGCGCGTCCGATCAGCGGTTCGGGGACCTCGGCAGGCTCCAGGAGGGTGATGTCGGGCCGAGCGGTGCTGCGTGCACGCCCGCCCGCTGCCGCCACACACATCGACCGCAGGTCCTGCTCGCGCTCGGGAAACCCCAGCGCGAGCGTGATGTCGGCCACCAGTTCGGGGTCCACGCGCCGCCTGCCGTCGCGGAAGGCGTCGTACACCGTGACACGGCCGGGCCGGGCACCCCAGGCCGAGGAGCCGCGCTCGCCCCGCAGCCGAGCGATGCGCGCCGTGATCTCTCCGAACGAGGGGTCCCCGGCCGCAAGTCGCATCCCGCGCAGTTCGGCCGCGATCGCGTCGAACGGTGCGGACCGGCTCGGTTCTCCCACGCTGGCCACGATACGGCCACCATCCGATCCTCGCGTCTCGGGGGGCGTGCTCAGGTGCAGGCTCGTGCGGCAGCGACTGCCTGGTCCCCGTACCAACCGCCGAAGAGCTCAGCGTGCACGAGCAGGGGATGCAGTTGATGCAGGTGCACCCGGTCCTGCCACCCCGGGGCCAGGGGGGAGACCTCCTGGTACCCGGCGAGCACGTCCTGCAGGTAGGGCAGGCCGAACAGTGCGAGCATCGCCAGGTCCGTCTCGGCGTGGCCACCGTGCGCGGCCGGGTCGATGAGCACGCACCCGGTCTCGGTCCACATCACGTTCCCCGACCACAGGTCGCCGTGCACTCGTGCCGGGGTGTCGGGCTCGAGGAGTTGTGGCTGCGGATGGTTCATCGCCCCGTCCACGAGCAGGGCGCAGACTTCCTCCACCGCTCGCGCCCCCTGCGGGCTGACGCTGTCGCGGCCGACGGCGTTGCGCAGATGCGGCAGCAGACGGTAGGTGGCGTAGAACTCGCCCCAGTGTCGGGGCGCGTCAGGCGCCTCCGGATGGGTCGGCGTGGCCAGGCGCGCGGCACCGATCACGCCGTCCCCACGGGTGCCCGGGGGTGCCATCCCCCAGGTGAGGGCACCCGCCGCATGGGTGCGGGCCAGAGCGCGTCCGAACTCGCGGGCATGAAGGGGCTGCGGGTGGGCGCGGGTGAGGCGCTCGAGCACCAGACGCGGACCCTCCAGCGCAACCACGGTGACCACCGCGGCTCCGCCGCTGCCCTGGGCGGCGGCCAGCCAGCGCAGCCCGGCGGCCTCCCGCTCGGCGGCCTCCGGCGGGAGGACCTTGCTCCAGGTGCGTCGCGGCATGGTCGTCCTTGCTGGTCTCGACGGGCCTGCGCAGGGGCGCCGGCCCGGGTGGGCATGAGTAGGTCTCTCACCAGGTTAGGGATCTGTGGTCTGTTCCGCCTCGCGAACGGCGAGCGCCGCACCGCCGAGGGGCGGGGTGTGCGTGGTGTGGCACGATTCACCCGCATCCGAGCGAACTGATTTTGCCGCGCCCTTTGACGGGCTGTGAAGCGTTGGTTCACGCTTCATCGGCCGGGCACGCGGTCCGGCTCCGTATCGAGCGAGTGGGGGCTCATCATGAGCAACGTCCAGGGTTCAAGCACGCCCGCCAACAAGTCGAACAGCAGTGCGATAGTGCGCCGTGGCCTGCTTCGAGGTGCGGTATGGTCGGTGCCTGTGGTCGCCGTCACGAGCGCGGTGGCACCCGCGGCCATGGCTTCCACCGCGCCGACCCTCTCGGGGAGCTGTGCGACCCCCGGGGCCCAGCAGGGCGACCAGAAGCAGTACCTCGGATGGATCGCGGACGGGTTCCGCGTCACGGTTGCTGATCCCTCGGGCGTGCCGCAGGCGGGCGTCGCCGTGACGTTCTCGATCACCGGGAGCGACCGTGGCAAGAAGAACATGAGCTTCGTGCGTAACCCCTGCCTCTCGGCCGCGGCGGCGTGGTCGGCGATGCAAGGCTCCGGGAGCGACTACTCGATCACTCTGGTGA
This sequence comes from Serinibacter salmoneus, assembly GCF_002563925.1. NCBI lineage: Bacteria > Bacillati > Actinomycetota > Actinomycetes > Micrococcales > Beutenbergiaceae > Serinibacter > Serinibacter salmoneus. The sequence goes on from NZ_PDJD01000001.1 coordinate 3,251,988, forward strand.
CGGACGTCAACGGGACGATCGCCCTGGACGGGGGCGCGAACGGCGCGAACACCACGTGTGGTGGGCAGCTCATGGGCTACCACGGCACCTGGGGCTACCTGCGCATCGGGGACGAGGTGAAGCCGGAGTGGCTGACGCTCATGGCCACCGCGTCGGGCTACGGTACGCAGTCCCTGGCCACCCGGCTCGTCACCCCGACCAGTGGCGGATTCGAGCGGTACTACTGGCCGGGACTGCTACCGACCACCACCAGCGGCGTCTGCCCGGCCCCGACCGCGGTCTGAACGGCGCCACGCCGGCAACGCCCACGCCGGCAACGCCCACGCACACCCTGCGCACGCGAGCCCGCCACCTCTCGATTCCACCGAGTGGCGGGCCCGCGCTGTGACAGACTCGTGGCATGAGGAACACCTCCGGCGTCGAGGGAGCCACCGGATACCCGCCGCAGGCCGTGCGCGAGGTCGGTGACGCGATCGCGCAGGCCGTGGGCACGGTGTTGGTGGGCAAGGACGAGGTGATCGACCTCGCGCTGGTCTGCCTGCTCAGCGAGGGGCACCTGCTCATCGAGGACCTCCCCGGCACCGGGAAGACCAGCCTCGCGAAGGCCCTTGCGCGTGCGCTCGGGGTGGCGACCTCCCGGATCCAGTTCACCCCGGACCTCATGCCGAGCGATGTGACCGGGGTGAGCATCTACAACCGCGCCACCGGCGCGTTCGAGTTCCGCCCCGGGCCCGTGTTCGCCTCCATCGTGGTGGCGGACGAGATCAACCGGGCCTCACCGAAGACCCAGTCGGCTCTCCTGGAGGCGATGGAGGAGCAGCAGGTCTCCGTGGACGGTGCCACCCACCCGCTGGCCGAGCCCTTCCTGGTGCTGGCGACCCAGAACCCGGTCGAGATGGAGGGCACCTACCCGCTTCCGGAGGCGCAGCGTGACCGTTTCCTCGCGCGCACCGCCATCGGCTACCCCGATGCGGCCGCCGAGTCGGCGATGCTGCTGGACCGCGAGGCCAGCGACCCGCTGCGCGACCTGCGCCCCGTGACCGATGCCGCCACGGTGCGCGAGGTCATCGCCGCCGTCCGCCGCGTCCACCTCGCCCCCCTGGTGCGCGACTACCTGGTCGCGGTGGTGCGCTCCACCCGGACCGCCCCCGGTGTGCGGCTCGGGGCCTCACCGCGCGCCGCCCTGCACCTCTCCCGCGCCGCGCGTGCCCGCGCGGCGCTGCACGGCCGCGATCACGTCACCCCGAGCGACGTGGTCGCCCTGGCGGCTCCCGTGCTGGCCCACCGACTGGTGCTGACCCCCGCCGGTCACACCGGGTCGCTCGGTGCCGGCGCCACCAGCCAGGACGTGATCTCGGAGATCCTCGCGCACGTTGCCATCCCGCGGGGTGCGCCGCGGTGACCACGGCGCCGGCCCCGGTGCGCGACCCGGTGCGCGCAGCCGCCACCGCGCCCTCGAGTCAGGCGGCCCGGCGACGGGTGCGGCGCACGTTCACGGCGCGTGGCTGGGTGATGCTCGCCGTCGGGTGCGGCCTGGCGGCCCTCGGCCTCCTCTTCGACGAACGTGACCTGCTGCTGCCCGCGGTGGTCGCCCTGCTGCTGCCACCGCTGGCGTGGCTCGCCACCTTCACCTCCCGCCCCTCCTTCGCCGCCGCCTACCGCCTCGAACCCGAGGTGCTCCAGGCGGGGGAGCGTGGGCTGCTGCACCTCGACCTGCGCAACACGGCCCGACGGCGCAGCGGCACCCTGGACGTGGTGCTGCCCGCGGTTCCCGGGATCACGCGGGCGAGCCGCCACGCGCGCGGATCCCTGGTCCCCGGGCGTGCCGAGGTGATCACCATCCCCCTTCAGGGCGTGCGGCGCGGACGGTATCCGATCGCCTCACCGCGGCTTCGGGTGCTGGACCCGCTCGGGCTGTGCCAGGCGAACGCGGCCCTCGGCGTCACCGCCACCCTCGCCGTCGCGCCCCGACCCGTGGCCCTCACCGGCCTGCCCCGCAGCCTGTCCGGTTCCGCGGAGGCCCGCGGTGCGCAGCCGGGTGGCGCCAGCGGCGCGCCGCAGGCCACCCTGCGGCCCTACGTCAGCGGCGACGACCCCCGGCTGATCAACTGGCGTGCCTCCGCCCGGCAGGAGGAGGGGCTGTTGGTGCGCACACCGGAGGCGGTGCAGGCGGACTCCGCCGCGGTGATCCTGGACTGCCGCAGCGGTGGCGAGGGTGAGAGGGCGGCCCGCAGCGGCGTGGCCGAGGAGGGCCTGGAGCGGTGCGTCACCATGGCCGCCTCGGTGCTCGTCCAACTCCTGGATCGCGGAGTGCTCACCGCGCTGGTGGACCAGGCCGGCACCGTGCTGGCCACCCCCGAGACCCCCGCCGAGGCCCTGGCAGCGCTGGTGGACCTCACCGGTTCAGCCGCCGCGCCCCTCTCGCCCGAGGTGCCGGGACGGCCGGACCTGATCATCGCCGTGGCCGCCGTCCACACGGACGCCGACGCCATGGGACTGGCGAACGCCCGCCGGCAGGGCGCCACCTGCCTCGCCTTCCTGGGCGCGGAGGCGGCCGCCGCCGCGAGTGCTGAGCGCGCACGCGCCGTGCTCGCCTCCCACGGCTGGCACGTGACCGACCTCGGCGCCGACCCCGCCCTCGATTGGAACGCGGCGCGCCGCCGCGTGCCGGCCCTGTAGGCAGTCGGCATGTCCCGGACCGAGATGAGCGAGGCCACGGACTCGGCGCTGAGCGCCGCGGCCCGCGAGGCCATGCGCGGCGGTGCGCCCGGGGGACCCCGGAGCGCTGATCGGGGGCCGCGCGGCAGCGCCGGCGGCCCCGGCGGCTGGGGGGAGCGGCGCGGCGCCCGTCTCGCGATCGCCGTGGCGATCCACCTGCTCGCCGCCCTCGCGTTGCTCGCCGCCGCGACCCTCCTGGAACCGGGCCTGGCGAACACCTCCTGGCTGCCGCCCCTGGTCACCGCCGTCGCGATCATCCTCACCCTGGGGCTGACGGGCGTGATCGCCGCGTCGCTGCGCGGCGGGTCACGACCCTCGGGCGGTCGATCACTGGTCTCCCCGGGCGCGTGGCTGGGTCTCGGCCTGGTGCAGGTGGCAGCGCTCCTCGTCGTCGCCGGCCTCACCTCGGGTATCTGGGACCTGGCCGGGGCGCGCGAGGCGTTCGTGGTGGCGTGGAACCAGATCGTCACCGGCCGTATCCCCGTGGAGCCCTCCCGCGAGCTGACCTGGCTGCTCGTGCTCGCGATCGGGAGCCTCGCCGTGCTCGCGGACCGGCTCGCCGACCGGGCGCCCGCCCTGATCGCACTGCCGCTGCTGGTCCTGTTCATCGTGGCCGCCGTGCTCCTGGTCGAGCCGGTGGTGCTCAGCCGGTTCGCGGTGGCTGCCGCCGCGTACATCGCACTGCTCGGGCTCAGCGCCTCGCGGAACGGCTCCGCCAGACGCGGGGCGGTGGCCGCCGTGGCGGGGGTGGGGGCGCTGGCCATCGGCGCGGCGGTGCTCACGGTCCCGCTCACCCCCGTCGGCACGCAGGGCCGCTACGACGCCTTCGGCGCCGACACCATCGGCGTCTCACCCTTCACGCAACTCGCGGGCAACCTGCGCAGCGGCGACTCCCAGTTGCTCCTGCAGATCGAGGGGCAGGAGACCCCCGACTACGTGCGGGTGGCCGTGCTGGAGGAGTGGGTGGACGATGTCGGCTGGCGCCTGGGCGACCTGGCCGAGGATCCGGCCCCGGTCATGGACGTGCCCCGTACCGTCACGCCCGGCGACTCCAACGGAGAGGTGACCCTGCTGCGGTTGACCGCGACCGACCACCTCACCCCGCACCTGCCGGTCCCGGACAGCACGCAGGCCCTGGCGACCGAGGTCGAGGGCTGGGCCCACGACGAGAGCCTGCGGATGTGGCACGCGAGCGACCCCCTCGATCCCGGGGCCTACCGGCTGGTGGTCACCGGCGAGCGCCCCTCGGCCGCGGCGCTCGCCGCGGACACCACGAGCCCCGACGAGGAGAACACCCGCCTGGATGCGGTGCACCCGCAGGTGGTGGCGCTCGCCGAACAGGTCACCGCGGGCGCGGAGACCGACTTCGCTCGCGCCCTGGCCCTGCAGCAGTGGTTCACCGATACCGGCGGATTCACCTACAGCCTGTCCGTGGCCGATGGCTCCACCGGCAACCGCCTGTTGGACTTCCTGGAGCGCAAGGTGGGGTACTGCGAGCAGTACGCCAGCGCGATGGCGGTGATGCTCCGCAGCCTCGGGATCCCCGCCCGCGTGGTGGTGGGCTACTCCGCCGGGACCACGAACGCCGACGGCGTCACCGAGATCTACTCCACGAACGCGCACGCGTGGGTCGAGGTCGAGTTCGATGACGCGGGGTGGGTCCGCTTCGACCCGACGCCCGCTGACGGCTCGAACCTGCGGCAACAGGGCTTCGGGCCCCGGGAGACCGTGCTGGGCCAGGGGCCGGACCTCGGCCCCGGGAGCAACCCGGGGGAAGAGGGCCAGGAGGTACCCGACGTCGAGACCTCGGCGCCGGAGACCGGCGCACCGGAACCGACCACGGATGCGAGTTCTGCGGCGCCGGACGAGCAGGCGGGGTCCGCAGCGCAGGATGAGCAGCAGGGTCGGGCGAGCCTGCTGCCGTTGGTCGCCGCCATGCTGGGCGCGGCAATCCTGGCGCTCGCGCCCAATGCCGCGCGCGAGATGGTGCGTCGCCGCCGGCTGGTGCGCATGCGGGAGGCTGGGCCGGCCGCCGCCGATGCGCAGGCGTGGGCGGAGATCGAGGCGCTCGCCCTGGACCACGGGCTCGACCTGCCGGTGAACGGTTCCGTGCCGCAGATCGCCCACGAGGTCGCGACGGCGGCCCTGGCGGACCGGTGGACCCGGGCGAGCCTGGACGCCCTCGTGGAGAGGCTGGAACGCGCCTGGTACGCCCCGGCCCCCGCCGGTGGGGCGCACGGGCAGGACGTGCGAGCGGCGGGCCCGGGAGCAGCCCGGGAGCGGGAGGGAGGCGCTCCGGCGGCACCCGAGCGGTTCGCCGTCCTGCACCAGCACGCCCATGACGGCCCCGCAGGCAGCGAGAACGCCGAGCTCGTGGAGCGGCTGCGGGAGGGCCTGGTCGTGCACGCCCCGATCCGGCCCGCCGACCGGTGGTTCCCGCGCTCGATCCGGCCGCTCGCCTGGCGGTGAGCGGCCGGATGCTCAGCTCTGCTGCGTCACGGTGTAGGTGACGCTGGTTCCCTCGGAATCGGGCGCGTCGGCCGTCATGAGCGACACGGTGTAGCCGTTGCCCTCCATGACGGTCGCGGAGGCGTCCTCGGCCTGCCAACTGGAGATCTCCTCGAACCCGGCGGAGTCCATCTCGCCGCGCAGCGCCTCGGTGACCGTGACCGGGTCACCCGGCACCAGGTAGGTCAGCGACCAGTTGTCGCCACTGTCCACGGTGACGCTCGAGGAGAACTGCAACTCGCCGTCGGGCAGCGGGATGTCGCTGGGGAAGTCCTCGGGCACCTCGGTGCCACCACCCCCGGACATGATGTTGTTGCCGTCCCCATCGGTGATGGCGAAGGAGTCGTCGTCGGTCTCGATATCGATGTTCTGCTCGTTGCCGTCCTCGTCGGTGACGGTGAGTGAACCGCCGTCACCGTCGAGGTCGAGGTTGACCTGGCCGCCGTCACCGGTGGGCAGGGAGATGCCGCTGCACGCGCTGAGCGTGAGGGCTGCGGCGAGGCCCGCGCCGGCGAGGCCGAGGCGGGCGCGCGAGGCGCGATGCGGGTGGGCGATGGAACTACGCCCGGTGGGGTCGTCGGTGTCCATGGCCAACAGGGTGGGGGATGGTGGCCGAGGCCGCACCTGGAGGGGTGGCAAAGCGGCGTCACGGGCGCGAGACGGCGCGAAACCGCCGGGAGGCCCCGGCCGTCACGGCCATGCGCGATCACGATTCGGGCTCAGGTCTTGACACACCGCTCTGGACTGCGCGAACATCAGGTCAATCGATTGACCCGGCGGACTTGACCGCCTCGGACCATCACGACGAAGTGAGGTGGGAGTGGACATGCGCGCCAAGTTGTCTGACGTCGCCGCGGCGGCGGGGGTCTCCACCTCGACCGTCTCCCTTGTCCTGAACGACCGCGCTCGCCGAATTCCCGCGGCCACCCGGGAGAAGGTGCGCCGGGCCGCGGCCGAGGTCGGATACTCCCCGAACGCCCTGGCCCGCAGCCTGCGCACGCGGCGCACCCGGACCGTCGGCCTCCTCTCCGACCGGATCGCTACCACGCCGTACGCAGGTCGGCTGCTCTCTGGCGCCCAGGATGTCGCGCTGAGCAACGACCACCTGGTGGTCCTGGTCAACACGGACGGCGATCGGGAGATCGAGGTCGACGCCGTCGCCACCCTGGCCAGCCACCAGGTCGACGCCATGATCTATGCCGCGATGTGGCACCGGCTCGTCCCTGTTCCCGAAGGCTTGCCGCCGGGCACGGTGTTCCTCGACTGCCGACCCGAGGGCGGTGGCTTTCCCGCCGTGGTCCCGGACGATGAGCGCGGGGGTCGCGCCGCCACCGAGGTGCTGCTCGCCTCCGGTCACCGACGCATCGCCTATATCGACGCCGACGAGGAGGACCTTCCGATCGCGTCGGGGCTGCGGTTGGCGGGCTACCGCGCGGCGCTGCTGGAGGCCGGCATCACCCCCGACCCGGCGCTGCACGTGCGGGCGGAGGTGAACGCGGCCGGTGGCCGATCCGCTCTGGGACGTCTGATAGCGCTCCCGCCGCGGCAGCGCCCCACCGGCATCTTCTGCTTCAACGACCGCATCGCGAGCGGTGTCTACTCCGCGGCGCACCGTGCGGGACTGGAGATTCCGCGAGACCTGTCCGTCGTCGGATACGACGACCAACAGCTCATCGCGGCCGAACTCGATCCACCCCTGACCACCGTTGCCCTGCCTCACGAGGCGATGGGGCGATGGGCCACCGAGGTGGCGCTGGGGATCAGGGAGATCGAGAAGGACGGCGAGATCCACCGGATGGAGTGTCCGGTGGTGCTTCGCTCATCTGTGGGTCCACCGCTGACCTCCATCACGCCAGCCAGCGATGGACCCACCGCCACACCCAGCGGTCGCACAGGAGCGACCACCGAGGCAGTTCCCGGGTGGCAGCCCGGGAGCGAGGAAGGAACACCATGAGGAGAAACTCCCTCACCCTGATCGTATCCGGCGCACTCGCCACGACCCTGGGCCTGACCGCATGCGGTCAAGCCGGTCAAGGCGGATCCGAGGGCGACGAGGCGGCCGGAGGTGACGGTGGAGCCACCACGGTCACCATGTGGACCCACTCGGCGGGCAACCCGGCCGAACTCGAGGTCTACGAGCGCATCATCTCTGAGTTCAACGCCTCGCAGGACCAGTACGAGGTGGTGCAGGAGGCGTTCCCGCAGGGCGCCTACAACGACGCGGTGGTGGCCGCTGCCGCAGCCGGGGACCTGCCGTGCCTCATCGACATGGACGGCCCGATCGTCCCGAACTGGGCGTGGGCGGGCTACCTCCAGCCCCTGGACCTGCCGACGGAGATCACCGACGCCCTGCTGCCCTCCGCGGTCGGGGAGTACCAGGGCGAGATCTACAGCGCCGGGTACTGGGACGCCGCACTGTCCGTCTTTGCCCGCCAGTCCGTGCTGGAGGCCAACGACATCCGGATCCCCACCGTGCAGGATCCTTGGACGATCGAGGAGTTCACCTCGGCGCTGGAGACGCTGAAGGCCGCTGGCTATGAGACCCCGCTGGACATCGGGGCCGAGGACACGGGCGAGTGGTGGCCCTACGCCTACTCACCCTTCCTGCAGAGCGCCGGGGGCGACCTCATCGACCGGGACTCCATGCTCACGGCGGACGGAGCACTGAACTCCGAGGGCTCGGTAGCCGCCATGACCTGGTTCCAGGAGGCGTTCGAGAACGGACTCACCTCGGCCAACGGCACGATCGGAAACCAGGAATTCAACGACGACGCCGTCGCGCTGAGCTACACCGGCGTATGGAACGCCATGGACTCCCTCGAGGCCGTGGGTGAGGATCTGCTGATCCTTCCCCGCCCGACTTCGGGAACGGGCCGGCGATCGGTGGCGGCTCCTGGCAGTGGGGTATCAGCGCCGACTGCCCCGCTGCAGACGGCGCGCGGGCCTACCTGGAGTTCTCCTTCGCCGACGAGTACATCACCGAGTTCGCCGACAACCAGGTGGTCATCCCCGCAACGGCCACGGCGGCCGAGGCCTCGCAGCTGTTCGGCCCCGACGGTGACCTGCGGCCGTTCGTGGAACTGTCCGAGAACTTCGCGATCGTTCGTCCGGAGACACCGGCCTATCCCGTGATCTCCTCCTCCTTCGAGAAGGCCGCGAAGGACATCATGAACGGTGCCGACGTCAACGACGCGCTCGACGGCGCCGTCACGGAGATTGACGCCAACATCTCCTCCAACGACGGGTACGGCTTCTAGAAGACCTTGCGCAGGTGGGCGGGCCGATCGGCCCGCCCACCTCGTGAGGCATGCCCGGGAGGTATGTATGACAACTCAGAAGACACCGGTGGTCGATGGCCGGGCCAGGGGTAGACGAATCAAGGGTCGGGCCAGCGGGCGCAGGTACGAAGCGCGATGGGGCGCGGGGATGGCCACCCCGGCGGTGGTGCTCCTGGTGCTGTTCCTGATCGTTCCGGTGGTGTTGGCGTTCGTGCTCTCGTTCACGAACGCGCGGCTGGTCTCCCGAACCCGCCGCGGTTCGTGGGACTGGACAACTTCATCCGAGCCTTCACCCAGGACCCGGTGTTCACCCGATCTGCACTCAACACCGCGATCTTCGCGGCCGTGGTCGTGCCCGTGCAGGCAGGGTTCGCGCTGTTCCTGGCGATCCTGGTCAACCAGAAGATCCGTGGAGTCGTGGCCTTCCGCGTGATCTTCTTCATCCCGGTCGTGACCTCCATCGTGGTGGTCTCGATCCTGTGGAAGTTCATGTACCAGGACGACGGCCTCATCAACAACGCGATCGACACCCTGACGTTCGGCGCGTGGAGCGGGACGGCGTGGTTGCAGAATCCGTCCACCGCGCTCGGCGCGATCATCGTGCTGTCGATCTGGCAGGCCGTCGGCTTCCACATGCTGATCTGGCTCTCGGGGTTGCAGACCATCCCCGAGGAGCTCTACGAGGCCGCCCGGATGGACGGTGCGGGCACCTGGCAACAGTTCGTCAACGTCACCTGGCCGGGCCTGCGACCTGGTGCCCCACGAGGATCGATCACACCCCCCCCCTCCGCGCCCCCGGCGCCCCCCCATCGGCGGTCGGTTCACACGCCATGGGTGTTCATCCGTGGCCGGAGGCCTCGTTGACGATTGCACCGAACTGTTGCCAGGTGCCCGCACCGTCCATCCGGGCGGCCTCGTAGAGCTCCTCGGGGATGGTCTGCAACCCCGAGAGCCAGATCAGCATGTGGAAGCCGACGGCCTGCCAGATCGACAGCACGATGATCGCGCCGAGCGCGGTGGACGGATTCTGCAACCACGCCGTCCCGCTCCACGCGCCGAACGTCAGGGTGTCGATCGCGTTGTTGATGAGGCCGTCGTCCTGGTACATGAACTTCCACAGGATCGAGACCACCACGATGGAGGTCACGACCGGGATGAAGAAGATCACGCGGAAGGCCACGACTCCACGGATCTTCTGGTTGACCAGGATCGCCAGGAACAGCGCGAACCCTGCCTGCACGGGCACGACCACGGCCGCGAAGATCGCGGTGTTGAGTGCAGATCGGGTGAACACCGGGTCCTGGGTGAAGGCTCGGATGAAGTTGTCCAGTCCCACGAACCGCGGCGGGTTCGGGGAGACCAGCCGCGCGTTCGTGAACGAGAGCACGAACGCCAACACCACCGGAACGATCAGGAACAGCACCAGGAGCACCACCGCCGGGGTGGCCATCCCCGCGCCCCATCGCGCTTCGTACCTGCGCCCGCTGGCCCGACCCTTGATTCGTCTACCCCTGGCCCGGCCATCGACCACCGGTGTCTTCTGAGTTGTCATACATACCTCCCGGGCATGCCTCACGAGGTGGGCGGGCCGATCGGCCCGCCCACCTGCGCAAGGTCTTCTAGAAGCCGTACCCGTCGTTGGAGGAGATGTTGGCGTCAATCTCCGTGACGGCGCCGTCGAGCGCGTCGTTGACGTCGGCACCGTTCATGATGTCCTTCGCGGCCTTCTCGAAGGAGGAGGAGATCACGGGATAGGCCGGTGTCTCCGGACGAACGATCGCGAAGTTCTCGGACAGTTCCACGAACGGCCGCAGGTCACCGTCGGGGCCGAACAGCTGCGAGGCCTCGGCCGCCGTGGCCGTTGCGGGGATGACCACCTGGTTGTCGGCGAACTCGGTGATGTACTCGTCGGCGAAGGAGAACTCCAGGTAGGCCCGCGCGCCGTCTGCAGCGGGGCAGTCGGCGCTGATACCCACTGCCAGGAGCCGCCACCGATCGCCGGCCCGTTCCCGAAGTCGGGCGGGGGAAGGATCAGCAGATCCTCACCCACGGCCTCGAGGGAGTCCATGGCGTTCCATACGCCGGTGTAGCTCAGCGCGACGGCGTCGTCGTTGAATTCCTGGTTTCCGATCGTGCCGTTGGCCGAGGTGAGTCCGTTCTCGAACGCCTCCTGGAACCAGGTCATGGCGGCTACCGAGCCCTCGGAGTTCAGTGCTCCGTCCGCCGTGAGCATGGAGTCCCGGTCGATGAGGTCGCCCCCGGCGCTCTGCAGGAAGGGTGAGTAGGCGTAGGGCCACCACTCGCCCGTGTCCTCGGCCCCGATGTCCAGCGGGGTCTCATAGCCAGCGGCCTTCAGCGTCTCCAGCGCCGAGGTGAACTCCTCGATCGTCCAAGGATCCTGCACGGTGGGGATCCGGATGTCGTTGGCCTCCAGCACGGACTGGCGGGCAAAGACGGACAGTGCGGCGTCCCAGTACCCGGCGCTGTAGATCTCGCCCTGGTACTCCCCGACCGCGGAGGGCAGCAGGGCGTCGGTGATCTCCGTCGGCAGGTCCAGGGGCTGGAGGTAGCCCGCCCACGCCCAGTTCGGGACGATCGGGCCGTCCATGTCGATGAGGCACGGCAGGTCCCCGGCTGCGGCAGCGGCCACCACCGCGTCGTTGTAGGCGCCCTGCGGGAACGCCTCCTGCACCACCTCGTACTGGTCCTGCGAGGCGTTGAACTCAGAGATGATGCGCTCGTAGACCTCGAGTTCGGCCGGGTTGCCCGCCGAGTGGGTCCACATGGTGACCGTGGTGGCTCCACCGTCACCTCCGGCCGCCTCGTCGCCCTCGGATCCGCCTTGACCGGCTTGACCGCATGCGGTCAGGCCCAGGGTCGTGGCGAGTGCGCCGGATACGATCAGGGTGAGGGAGTTTCTCCTCATGGTGTTCCTTCCTCGCTCCCGGGCTGCCACCCGGGAACTGCCTCGGTGGTCGCTCCTGTGCGACCGCTGGGTGTGGCGGTGGGTCCATCGCTGGCTGGCGTGATGGAGGTCAGCGGTGGACCCACAGATGAGCGAAGCACCACCGGACACTCCATCCGGTGGATCTCGCCGTCCTTCTCGATCTCCCTGATCCCCAGCGCCACCTCGGTGGCCCATCGCCCCATCGCCTCGTGAGGCAGGGCAACGGTGGTCAGGGGTGGATCGAGTTCGGCCGCGATGAGCTGTTGGTCGTCGTATCCGACGACGGACAGGTCTCGCGGAATCTCCAGTCCCGCACGGTGCGCCGCGGAGTAGACACCGCTCGCGATGCGGTCGTTGAAGCAGAAGATGCCGGTGGGGCGCTGCCGCGGCGGGAGCGCTATCAGACGTCCCAGAGCGGATCGGCCACCGGCCGCGTTCACCTCCGCCCGCACGTGCAGCGCCGGGTCGGGGGTGATGCCGGCCTCCAGCAGCGCCGCGCGGTAGCCCGCCAACCGCAGCCCCGACGCGATCGGAAGGTCCTCCTCGTCGGCGTCGATATAGGCGATGCGTCGGTGACCGGAGGCGAGCAGCACCTCGGTGGCGGCGCGACCCCCGCGCTCATCGTCCGGGACCACGGCGGGAAAGCCACCGCCCTCGGGTCGGCAGTCGAGGAACACCGTGCCCGGCGGCAAGCCTTCGGGAACAGGGACGAGCCGGTGCCACATCGCGGCATAGATCATGGCGTCGACCTGGTGGCTGGCCAGGGTGGCGACGGCGTCGACCTCGATCTCCCGATCGCCGTCCGTGTTGACCAGGACCACCAGGTGGTCGTTGCTCAGCGCGACATCCTGGGCGCCAGAGAGCAGCCGACCTGCGTACGGCGTGGTAGCGATCCGGTCGGAGAGGAGGCCGACGGTCCGGGTGCGCCGCGTGCGCAGGCTGCGGGCCAGGGCGTTCGGGGAGTATCCGACCTCGGCCGCGGCCGGCGCACCTTCTCCCGGGTGGCCGCGGGAATTCGGCGAGCGCGGTCGTTCAGGACAAGGGAGACGGTCGAGGTGGAGACCCCCGCCGCCGCGGCGACGTCAGACAACTTGGCGCGCATGTCCACTCCCACCTCACTTCGTCGTGATGGTCCGAGGCGGTCAAGTCCGCCGGGTCAATCGATTGACCTGATGTTCGCGCAGTCCAGAGCGGTGTGTCAAGACCTGAGCCCGAATCGTGATCGCGCATGGCCGTGACGGCCGGGGCCTCCCGGCGGTTTCGCGCCGTCTCGCGCCCGTGACGCCGCTTTGCCACCCCTCCAGGTGCGGCCTCGGCCACCATCCCCCACCCTGTTGGCCATGGACACCGACGACCCCACCGGGCGTAGTTCCATCGCCCACCCGCATCGCGCCTCGCGCGCCCGCCTCGGCCTCGCCGGCGCGGGCCTCGCCGCAGCCCTCACGCTCAGCGCGTGCAGCGGCATCTCCCTGCCCACCGGTGACGGCGGCCAGGTCAACCTCGACCTCGACGGTGACGGCGGTTCACTCACCGTCACCGACGAGGACGGCAACGAGCAGAACATCGATATCGAGACCGACGACGACTCCTTCGCCATCACCGATGGGGACGGCAACAACATCATGTCCGGGGGTGGTGGCACCGAGGTGCCCGAGGACTTCCCCAGCGACATCCGCTGCCCGACGGCGAGTTGCAGTTCTCCTCGAGCGTCACCGTGGACAGTGGCGACAACTGGTCGCTGACCTACCTGGTGCCGGGTGACCCGGTCACGGTCACCGAGGCGCTGCGCGGCGAGATGGACTCCGCCGGGTTCGAGGAGATCTCCAGTTGGCAGGCCGAGGACGCCTCCGCGACCGTCATGGAGGGCAACGGCTACACCGTGTCGCTCATGACGGCCGACGCGCCCGATTCCGAGGGAACCAGCGTCACCTACACCGTGACGCAGCAGAGCTGAGCATCCGGCCGCTCACCGCCAGGCGAGCGGCCGGATCGAGCGCGGGAACCACCGGTCGGCGGGCCGGATCGGGGCGTGCACGACCAGGCCCTCCCGCAGCCGCTCCACGAGCTCGGCGTTCTCGCTGCCTGCGGGGCCGTCATGGGCGTGCTGGTGCAGGACGGCGAACCGCTCGGGTGCCGCCGGAGCGCCTCCCTCCCGCTCCGGGCTGCTCCCGGGCCCGCCGCTCGCACGTCCTGCCCGTGCGCCCCACCGGCGGGGGCCGGGGCGTACCAGGCGCGTTCCAGCCTCTCCACGAGGGGCGTCCAGGCTCGCCCGGGTCCACCGGTCCGCCAGGGCCGCCGTCGCGACCTCGTGGGCGATCTGCGGCACGGAACCGTTCACCGGCAGGTCGAGCCCGTGGTCCAGGCGAGCGCCTCGATCTCCGCCCACGCCTGCGCATCGCGGCGGCCGGCCCAGCCTCCCGCATGCGCACCAGCCGGCGGCGACGCACCATCTCGCGCGCGGCATTGGGCGCGAGCGCCAGGATTGCCGCGCCCAGCATGGCGGCGACCAACGGCAGCAGGCTCGCCCGACCCCTGCTGCTCATCCTGCGCTGCGGACCCCGCCTGCTCGTCCGGCGCCGCAGAACTCGCATCCGTGGTCGGTTCCGGTGCGCCGGTCTCCCGGCGCCGAGGTCTCGACGTCGGGTACCTCCTGGCCCTCTTCCCCCGGGTTGCTCCCGGGGCCGAGGTCCGGCCCTGGCCCAGCACGGTCTCCCGGGGCCCGAAGCCCTGTTGCCGCAGGTTCGAGCCGTCAGCGGGCGTCGGGTCGAAGCGGACCACCCCGCGTCATCGAACTCGACCTCGACCCACGCGTGCGCGTTCGTGGAGTAGATCTCGGTGACGCCGTCGGCGTTCGTGGTCCCGGCGGAGTAGCCCACCACCACGCGGGCGGGGATCCCGAGGCTGCGGAGCATCACCGCCATCGCGCTGGCGTACTGCTCGCAGTACCCCACCTTGCGCTCCAGGAAGTCCAACAGGCGGTTGCCGGTGGAGCCATCGGCCACGGACAGGCTGTAGGTGAATCCGCCGGTATCGGTGAACCACTGCTGGCAGGGCCAGGGCGCGAGCGAAGTCGGTCTCCGCGCCCGCGGTGACCTGTTCGGCGAGCGCCACCACCTGCGGGTGCACCGCATCCAGGCGGGTGTTCTCCTCGTCGGGGCTCGTGGTGTCCGCGGCGAGCGCCGCGGCCGAGGGGCGCTCGCCGGTGACCACCAGCCGGTAGGCCCCGGGATCGAGGGGGTCGCTCGCGTGCCACATCGCAGGCTCTCGTCGTGGGCCCAGCCCTCGACCTCGGTCGCCAGGGCCTGCGTGCTGTCCGGGACCGGCAGGTGCGGGGTGAGTGGTCGGTCGCGGTCAACCGCAGCAGGGTCACCTCTCCGTTGGAGTCGCCGGGCGTGACGGTACGGGGCACGTCCATGACCGGGGCCGGATCCCTCGGCCAGGTCGCCCAGGCGCCAGCCGACATCGTCCACCCACTCCTCCAGCACGGCCACCCGCACGTAGTCGGGGTCTCCTGCCCCTCGATCTGCAGGAGCAACTGGGAGTCGCCCGCTGCGCAGGTTGCCCCGCGAGTTGCGTGAAGGGTGAGACGCCGATGGTGTGGCGCGAAGGCGTCGTAGCGGCCCTGCGTGCCGACGGGGGTGAGCGGGACCGTGAGCACCGCCGCGCGATGGCCAGCCCCCCACCCCCGCCACGGCGGCCACCGCCCCGCGTCTGGCGGAGCCGTTCGCGAGGCGCTGAGCCCGAGCAGTGCGATGTACGCGGCGGCAGCCACCGCGAACCGGCTGAGCACCACCGGCTCGACCAGGAGCACGGCGGCCACGATGAACAGGACCAGCAGCGGCAGTGCGATCAGGGCGGCGCCCGGTCGGCGAGCCGGTCCGCGAGCACGGCGAGGCTCCCGATCGCGAGCACGAGCAGCCAGGTCAGCTCGCGGGAGGGCTCCACGGGGATACGGCCGGTGACGATCTGGTTCCACGCCACCACGAACGCCTCGCGCGCCCGGCCAGGTCCCAGATACCCGAGGTGAGGCCGGCGACGACGAGGAGCGCTGCCACCTGCACCAGGCCGAGACCCAGCCACGCGCCCGGGGAGACCAGTGATCGACCGCCCGAGGGTCGTGACCCGCCGCGCAGCGACGCGGCGATCACGCCCGTCAGCCCCAGGGTGAGGATGATCGCGACGGCGGTGACCAGGGCGGCAGCCAGGAGGTGTTCGCCAGGCCCGGTTCCAGGAGGGTCGCGGCGGCGAGCAACGCGAGGCGGCGAGCAGGTGGATCGCCACGGCGATCGCGAGACGGGCGCCGCGCCGCTCCCCCCAGCCGCCGGGCCGCCGGCGCTGCCGCGCGGCCCCCGATCAGCGCTCCGGGGTCCCCCGGCGCACCGCCGCGCATGGCCTCGCGGGCCGCGGCGCTCAGCGCCGAGTCCGTGGCCTCGCTCATCTCGGTCCGGGACATGCCGACTGCCTACAGGGCCGGCACGCGGCGGCGCGCCGCGTTCCAATCGAGGGCGGGGTCGGCGCCGAGGTCGGTCACGTGCCAGCCGTGGGAGGCGAGCACGGCGCGTGCGCGCTCAGCACTCGCGGCGGCGGCCCCTCCGCGCCAGGAAGGCGAGGCAGGTGGCGCCCTGCCGGCGGCGTTCGCCAGTCCATGGCGTCGGCGTCCGTGTGGACGGCGGCCACGGCGATGATCAGGTCCGGCCGTCCCGGCACCTCGGGCGAGAGGGGCGCGGCGGCTGAACCGGTGAGGTCCACCAGCGCTGCCAGGCCTCGGCGGGGGTCTCGGGGGTGGCCAGCACGGTGCCGGCCTGGTCCACCAGCGCGGTGAGCACTCCGCGATCCAGGAGTTGGACGAGCACGAGGCGGCCATGGTGACGCACCGCTCCAGGCCCTCCTCGGCCACGCGCTGCGGGCCGCCCTCTCACCCTCGCCACCGCTGCGGCAGTCCAGGATCACCGCGGCGGAGTCCGCCTGCACCGCCTCCGTGTGCGCACCAACAGCCCCTCCTCCTGCCGGGCGGAGCACGCCAGTTGATCAGCCGGGGGTCGTCGCCGCTGACGTAGGGCCGCAGGGTGGCCTGCGGCGCGCCGCTGGCGCCACCCGGCTGCGCACCGCGGGCCTCCGCGGAACCGGACAGGCTGCGGGGCAGGCCGGTGAGGGCCACGGGTCGGGGCGCGACGGCGAGGGTGGCGGTGACGCCGAGGGCCGCGTTCGCCTGGCACAGCCCGAGGGTCCAGCACCCGAAGCCGCGTGAGGCGATCGGATACCGTCCGCGCCGCACGC